>JAHELV010000043.1:12025-33455 GCA_024644015.1 Nitriliruptorales bacterium | reverse complement strand
CTGCCATTGATCGTGGACCCGTCAGCCGCCCGAGACGTTCGTGGCTGATCGTCGCTCGGGTATCAACGGTGCTCCTTGCGCCACACGATCTTCAAGCCCGACCACGTCTCGTCGATGGCGGCCACCTTGACGTCGACCAGGCCGAGCGGGAGCACAACGTCGCGCACGACATCCTCGGTCATGTCCGTAGGCAGTTTCGACGCCCGTTTGGGCCAAGCCACCCAGACGCATCCGTTCGGGTGAATCAGACGGCCCAGCGACGTGACCCGGCGCTCCAATTCGCGCCGCTTCCTCGTGAACAGAACGGCGACATCGGCATTGCCCCGTGCCGTCGTCCGGATCGTGACGGCGGGCGGCATTGGTGCGAGGAGCTCGGTGAAGTGTCCTGGGTCCCCGAGAACGACTAGCGTGTGTGCCTCGCGGATACCGAGCTTCTTGGCGAGCGGGGTACCGGAGTATCCGGCCGTCATAGCGTCCAGTCCAGGACGACCTTGGCGCTCTCACCGGAGCGCATGACCTCGAAAGCCGCCTCATAGTCCGCGGCCGGGAAGTGGTGGGTGATCACGGCCGAGACGTCGAGACCCGTCTGGAGCATCGTCAGCATCTTGTACCAGGATTCGAACATCTTGCGCCCGTAGATGCCCTTGAGCGTCAGCCCTTTGAAGATGATGTCGTTCCAGTCGATGGGTGTCGCCGCGTCCGCAGCGGGGATCCCGAGCAGGGCGACGTTTCCGCCATTGCTCATCGTCGTGATCATCTGGTGGAGGGCGGCGGGTGAACCCGACATCTCGAGACCGACGTCGAACCCTTCCTGCATGCCGAGAGCGACCATCGTGTCGCCAAGAGCGTCGCGGGACACGTTCACGACGTTATCGGCGCCCATCGTTGCGGCGATACCGAGCCGGTAGTCGTTGATGTCGGTTACCACGACGTAGCGGGCGCCGACGTGGCGGGCGATGGCGACCGACATCATCCCGATGGGCCCTGCCCCCGTGACCAGCACGTCCTCGCCGACGAGGTCAAAGCTGAGTGCCGTGTGCGTCGCATTGCCGAGCGGGTCGAGGATGCTGGCGATGTCATCGGAGATGCCGTCAGGGATCGGCTGGACGTTGCCCCCGGGAATCACGACGTACTCCGCGAACGCCCCGGGCCGGTTGACGCCGACACTCACCGTGTTGACGCAGAAGTGGCGTCGTCCGGCCTGGCAGTTGCGGCAGCGCCCACAGACAACGTGACCTTCGCCGGAAACGCGCTGGCCGATCTCGAGGCCATCGACCTCGCTGCCCATGGCGGACACGACGCCGGCGAACTCGTGCCCGATGGCCATCGGCACCGCAATCACCGACTGCGCCCACGAATCCCACTCGACGATGTGGAGATCGGTGCCGCAGACGGATGTCTTCCGGATCTCGATCAGCACGTCGTTCGGCCCGACTTCGGGGGTTGGGATCTCCTCGAGCCAGATGCCCGGTTCGGGCTTTGCTTTGACGAGCGCCCTCACTCGACGACCCCCAGGTCGCGACCGACCTTGGCGAAGGCCGCGACAGCTCGATCGAGGTGGCCACGGTCGTGCGCCGCCGACATCTGCGTTCGGATGCGCGCCTGGCCCTTGGGAACGACCGGGAAGGAGAAGCCGATGACATAGATTCCCTCGCCGAGCAGCGCATCCGCCATCGCTGTGGCGAGTTTGGCGTCGCCGATCATGACGGGAATGATCGGGTGGCCCGCGCCTGCGAGCGTGAAGCCGAGCGCTTCCATCTCGGCCCTGAAGTAGGTCGAGTTGTCGCGCACCCGGGTGCGAAGCTCGTCCGACTCCCCGAGCATCTCAAGGGTGCGCAGCGCCGTTGCCGCGATCACAGGCGGCACGGTGTTGGAGAACAGATACGGCCGCGAGCGTTGCCGTAGCCAGGCGACGATCTCTTTGCGGCCCGAGGTGTATCCACCGGATGCGCCGCCCAGCGCCTTGCCGAGTGTTCCCGTGACGATGTCGATCCGGTCGGTGACCCCCCAGTGGTCCGGCGTCCCGCCGCCATGGTCGCCGATGAAGCCGACGGCATGGGAGTCGTCGACCATCACGAGCGCAGCGTGCTCGTCGGCGAGGTCGCAGATGGCCGGCAGGTTGGCGACGATGCCGTCCATCGAGAAGACGCCGTCCGTGGCGATCAGCTTGAAACGGGCGTTCCTGGCTGCTTCGAGCTGGCGGGCGAGGTCATCCATGTCGTTGTTCGCGTACCGGAACCGCTGCGCCTTGGACAGCCGGACACCGTCGATGATCGACGCATGGTTGAGCGCGTCGGAGATGACGGCGTCTTCCTCGTCGAGCAACGTCTCGAACAAGCCGCCGTTGGCGTCGAAGCACGAGGTGTACAGGATCGTGGCGTCGGTGCGGAGGAACCGGCTGAGGGCTGCTTCGAGCTCGACGTGGACGGTCTGGGTTCCGCAGATGAAGCGAACGGATGCCATCCCGAACCCGTAGCGTTCGACGGCAGCAGCTGCGGTTGCGATCAGCTCAGGGTCGTTGGCGAGACCGAGGTAGTTGTTGGCGCAGAGGTTGATCACCTCGGTGCCGTCGTCGAGCGTGATGACGGCATCCTGCTGTGACGCGATGACGCGCTCAGCCTTGAAAAGACCCGTCTCGTGCAGCTCGGCGGTCTGTTCGGCGAGGTGTCCGAGGAACTGTTGGTTCATGTCGCCTCCACCGCCGAGTCTACGAAACCCGGGCAGTTGGGTTCAGGGCCGTGCCGCTGGGTTGGTTTCGCGAACGGACAGGCCGAGCCGTCCGACACCGGCCTCGCGCAACGCCGGTAGCAGGGTCTCGATCAACGCGCGGCCCACGCCCCTGCCGCGCAGGGACGGTACGACCGCAATCGCCAACGTGTGTTGGTCATCGTCCCCCAGCGCGCCACTTCGGCGTGGTCGACCGGGACCAGGATGTGGTCGTGGTGGAAGCCGGCGAGCACGTTCGCTGGCACGCCTTCGGCCGCCAGCGCCGTCGCGACTGCGGCGGTCAGGCCGACGGCCTCGAGATCCGAATGCACCTGCAGGGTGAGTCGGCGACACGGGAACTCGTGTCGCAGCCCATGGTGCACGGCGACGTCGATCGGGAGCACCAGCGTCGTGCCCTCGCGCTCTTCCACGCGGGCGATCGCGGCGTCGGCGACCTCTCGTCGCACGTTGCTGTCGGAGGGCACCAGTGCGTACACGAAGGTCACGTCATCGAGCTGCGGCGCGAGTGTCGCGAGCAGCTCGTCGAGATCACTGACAGCGCTCATGTCACAGCAAGACCGGCGTCTCCTGCGGGTCCAACACCTCGCCTCCTCTGCAAGGGCCACCCTCGCCATCGACGAGATCTCGCGCGTGCGGGGATGCCGACGGTGGAGCCCTCAAAGTCGAAACGCGCTGTGTGTTTGGAGTTCCACCGTCAGCTTTGCGCGGTACCCGGCCGCCTGCCCTTCAGGGCGGCACGTGCACCGCTACAACCACCCGCCGCCGTACCCGCCCGGCCGGCCCAGGCCTCTCGTGCCCTTGCGGGTCTTGCACTTCGGACAGTTGGGCTTGCTGCGGTCGTACCGCTCGTTGCAGTACTTGCATCGGTACGTGCGGAAACGCTGACGCAGCGACAAATGGCTTGTTCGGCTCGCGGCCATGATCGGCCCCTCTCATCCCTCAATAGTCGTCGCCGGTGACCGCCGTTCCAGGCCAATTGAGTATGACGCGGTGGGGGAAGAAAGCAATGGATGCAGTCGATCTTCGTCGGCAGCCAGGCGGCCGATATCGGCTCGTCGAGTCTGAGTGCCGTGGAGTCGTCACGGAGGCGCTGGACGACGTCGCCGACGGGCACAACCGGTGTGGTCTACTGGCACTCGATGATCCGGGTGCGGCGGGCTGGCGGGGTCGAGGTTCACGACACGCGGCTCACGCACGTACGCGAGACGCTGCGGTCGGCGCTGTGGTTCGTGCCGAGCCTGTTCGTCGTCGCGGCCGTCGTACTTGCGTTCGGGTCTGTTGCCCTCGACCGCCAACTCAAAGGCGAGCCGGCGTGGCTGGCATACAACGGTGGGCCGTCGAGCGCCCAGCAGATCCTGACGACCATCGCCACGTCGATGATGACGTTCACCGGACTGGTGTTCACGATCACCATCGTCGTGCTGCAGCTCGCCAGCGGCCAATTCTCACCGCGCGTGCTGCGATCGTTCCTGCGCGACCGGGGGAGTCAGGCCTCCCTGGGGGTCTTCACGGCGACGTTCGCGTACTCGCTCTTCATCCTGGGCCAGATCCGCACCGGGTCAGTCGGTCCGGTCTTCGTGCCCGGGTTGTCGATCACGATCGCGCTGACCTTGGTCACGGTCAGCCTCATCACGTTCGTCTACTTCGTGAACCACATCGCCCAGTCGATCCGGGTCGTCGACATCATCGCCTCGGTAGCCGAGGATACGCACGCATCCATCGACGCCGTATGGTCGACCGACTTCCCCGCGCAGCACGAGGTGCCTGATCTGGACCTGTCCGCACGCGGCGACGTGATGCCACTGCGTCGGCGGGGCGGCGGGGTCGTCGTCGGACTCGACGTCGACGGCCTGGTCGAGATCGCCACCCACCATGGATGTGTGCTGCGCCTGCTGCCGAAGGTGGGCGACTTCGTGGCCAACGGGGCTCCGCTGTTCGAGATCTACGGCGGGCATGGGACCCCACGCTCCGAGGAGCTGCACCGCCAGATCGATCTGGGCGGTGAACGGACGATGTACCAGGACCCCGCGTTCGGCGTCCGACAGCTTGTCGACATCGCCGTGAAGGCGTTGTCCCCAGCGCTGAACGACCCGACCACCGCCGTTCAGGCCATCGACCGGCTGCACGACATCCTCAGCCATCTGGCGCGGCTGCCCGCACCGGCCGACGGCTACTGCGACGCCACGGGCGAACTCCGTCTGGTGCGCGCGCTCGTCAGCTGGCCGGGCTTCGTGGCGCTTGCCTTCGAGGAGATCCGGGAGTACGGCGGGTCGTCCGTCCAGGTCCAGCGCCGGCTACGCGCCTCACTGGACGAGCTGTTGTCCATCGCACCACCCGACCGGTGTCCGCCCCTGGTACGCCAGCTCAGGCTGCTCCAGCACAGCACCACGCGCTACTTCCCCGAGCCTGAGGAACGGTCGCTTGCCGACCAGTCAGACCAGTCCGGTATCGGCGGCGGCACCGACGTGGACTGAACACCCGGCGTGTGGCCTTCAGCCGTGGCGGAGGACCTGCATGGGATGCGTGGTCAGCGAGCCTCAGACCTGATCCGCCGGGTCTGCAGTGGCGCTACGCCAGGGCTCGCCATGTCCAGGCATACCAGACGATCAGCCCATTGAATACAAAACCAAAGACGATCAGGAAGTTGTCGTAGGCCGAAGGATACGGCAGGCCTAGCAGATTGAAGATCACAAGGAATATGGCAGCAACCACGTTGACCCAGCGAATGGCTGGATAGGTCAACGTCAGCGACAAGACAACCATCACAATCGGGATCAGCATCACCACGGCGGCCCCCAGCCACATGAGCTGACTAGCTTTCTGACCGTCCATTTCGCCCGCCGTGAAGTCGCCGGCGAACACCCGCAGCACGTCTCCCAAGAGATAGGTCAGCATGAGAGCGACCCATAGTCCCGAAAGGATGATCCTCACATCCGGCATGATTCAACAGCCTCCCTTGAAGATGGCCGGTGTTGCATCTTGCCACTTGTCCTTCGCTTGTGGCGGGCAACCCCGTGCCCGGTGGCCGTTGTCAGTGGTGGTGGCCGCCGACGCCGAGTTCGGGGTTGAGCTGGTGGAGGATGCCGAGCGTGTTGCGGGTGTCCCAGATCTCGGCCACCCGGCCGGCGTCCAGCCGGTACATGGACACGCCGGTGAACTGGATGGTTTCGCCGGTCGGGGGCAGACCCATGAAGTCGCCGTGTGAGGTTCCGCGAGCGGTCCAGCGCACGGCCACGATGTCACCTCGGGCGACGCTGTCGTAGTCGACGACGGCGAGGTCATCGAAGGCGTTCCACTGCTCCTCGAGCCAGGCGCCCGCCCCGCGTGTGCCGTGGTACGTGGCTTCACAGGGCATGGCGGTCGGGTGAATCAACAGATGCGGTGTCGCGAGTTCGTCGATCTGACTGGCGTCGTGACCGTTGATGACATCGTCGATCCAGCGTTCGACCACTGCCCGGCTGGCCTCGCCATCGACGGCAGGGTCGCCCCCGTAGGGCGGGTCGGTGACCAGCGCGTGCTGGTAGACGCGGACGGGGGACCCGTTGTCGAAGCGGTAGATGTCGACTCTGCGGCTTGCCGCGCTCTTGTCAGCCTGGGGCGGGCCCATCGCCACGACGACATCATCGAACGCGACGACGTTGTCGAACTCGTTCCGGTCGGCGCCAACGGTGGCCTTGAATGCCGCGAGGTTCGCCTCGGCCGCAGGGCTCAGCTGTCGTGGCGGAGGTGCGGGGGCGACGCCCATCTGCTGCATCTCGACGAGGGAGTCCATCCCGAACCACATCTCGGCCAGCTGGCCGTCTTCGAAGCGGACCACGTTGACCATGCCGTAGTCCAGCCGTCCACCGGTCGGAGGTGGGGCGTGTTCTCCGTGGCCGGTGAAGGTCCCGTAGGTGGGCAACAGGACCGCGACGTGGTTGCCGTCGGCGATCAGCACCGGGATCGGATGCCAGGAGTCAGGCGACAGGACCTTGAAGCCGGCCCAGGTCGACACCATCCCGTCCGGGCCGGCCTCGACGGTGCCACCGACGGGGTGGTGGAACACGAAACCCGGGGCCACCACCTCGCGTACGGTGTCCCAGTCGTCGTCGTTGAAGCCGTGGATGAACCGTACCGCGGTTGCCCTGTTCGCTTCCTGAACACCGGTCGCAGTGGCTGTACTGCGAGACATGGCACGATCCTCCTCGCACTGCTATGCGATCGCGTATTCCGTCGAGGTTTCTTCGTCTGCAGGTTGCCAGACCCCCTTGGCGATGAGCCACGTGCCGATTACGAGCTCGAAAAGCCCGGTGGGGAAGCCCAGGAAGAAGAGATCTGCATCTGTGGCCAGCGTCGCGATGCTGCTGACGAGCGACAGGGCAGCCGCCAGAACACCCCATACCGACAGCCACCTAGGGACAGCCTGCGACTTGTACATCAGCGAGTACCAGATGAGTGCGCCGAGTGCGAAGAACACCATGTGGATCTCCCAGGCCACATCATCGAAACCTACAAGCGCGTGGCCCAGTGCGAGCTGATCCGATGTCGCCGGCGAACCTGCCTGTACGTACGCCTCGCTGACCGGGATGAGTAGGAACGCCCCAACCGTGCTGACGGCGAGCGTGACGGCTTCGGCGAGCCACCACCCAAGAGCCACGAGGGCCAGCAGCGGATTCTGTCTTCTCACGACGGTGTGCAACAGGACCGCGAGCACGACGATACCGACGCTTGTGACGAACAACTCGATCATTGCGCTCCACCGCATCTGCGCCGAGTTCTCCGCGACGTTCTGGAGGGTCTCTGCTGTGGTGGCTGCGAAGATCGATGCCGACAGCGCTGCGCTGACAGCGCTGCCGGCAAAGACAACGAGGAACGTGATCCCGAGATAGCGGCCTAGACGCCTGTTCGTGATCATGACCGTCACTCCTCAATGGTCCTGGCCGTGGCCACCCTCACCGGCCCCGAGTGACCCGGTCCTCGATCGGGCCCGCTCCCTGTGTCGCCGGGTCTGAAGCAGTGCGAAGCATGATGATCCCGAGCCAGGCGAACCAGACGATGAGGCCCAGGCCAAAGATGGCGCCGACCGGTTCGAGCACGGGGACGACGGTGGCGAGCCCGGAGAGTCCGCAGAGGACGCCGAGGTAGTTCAGCGCCTTCGGCAACACGCTCGCCTGTAGGGCGCCCCAACTGACCAGTAGGACCCACAGACCGCCGACGATCTCGTTGCCGCCTCCCAATCCGTTCTGTACCGCGTCGAGCGCCGACCACACCGGCTCTGCTCGCGCGGGGTCCATGTCGTGAAGATTGGCGACGGCACCCACGCCGATGTTCGCCACCATGCCGGCGGCCAGGACGAGGCCGGCCCAGATGAGCCCGAACGCGGCCGCTACCTGCGCCAGGGCGGGCGTGCCGGCCCTCAGCCTCTCGTAGAGGGCGACGGTCAGGGGGACAAGAAGGAGGCCGAAGACGATGAAGATGACCAGGTTCCACACGTACAAGACGGTCTGATGGTCGACCAGGAAGGCGACGGACTCACGTGGTGTGGGGTCGCCGGTGGTGTAGTCGGCGAGAACGGTCGCGAACAGCGCAAAGCCGACGACGAATGTTGCGGCCTCGATCAACGCGGCGATACCGCCACGTCTCTGCGTACCCACGATCGTTCACTTCCCTGTTGTTACCCTGAGCTTGACCGGTGGACCGTCCCGGTACCAGAGCCCATGGTCCCAACGCGTCGGGTCGAAAGTCTCCGGGCGGCGCTGCCGCGTGGGATGGCGGACTCACACCGTGACGATGACCTTGCCCCGCGTGTGCCCCGATCCGGCGTGACGGATGGCCGCGCCCGTGTCACTCAGCGAATACGTCATGCCGACAACCGGGGTGACGCCACCGTCGTCGATGAGTTCAGCGAGGACGAGCAGGTCTTTTCTCTTGGCCAGCGAGAGGAACGGCCGCAGCTTCTGGCTCACGAACGGTGTGACGATCCAGGCCCGCAGGATGCGGCCGATGCTGCCGATCCAGCGTCCGCCCTCACCGCTGTTGGGGATGAGTGTCCCATGGCGCGTGAGCACCCGCCTGCGATCCGCCAACGAGTGTTTGTCCGCCATGTCCAAGATGAGGTCGTAGCGCTCGGCACCGTGCGTGAAGTCCTCCTTGGTGTAGTCGATGACATGGTCGGCACCGATGGACTTGACAAGCTCCAGATTCGGTGTGCTGCAGACGCCGGTGACCTCCGCCCCGAGCGACTTGGCGATCTGCACGGCGAAGCTGCCGATGCCCCCCGAGGCACCGTTGACCAAGACCTTGTCCCCAGGCTGGATCTTGCCGATGTCCCGCACGGCCTGGAGCGCAACGCAACCAGCCAGTGGAACGCCGGCGGCCTGTTCGAACGTGATGTTGGCGGGCTTCGTCACGAGCTGGTCTTCGCTCACCGTCACGTACTCGGCAAAGGCGCCCGTGCACCATCCGAAGACCTCATCGCCCGGCCGATGCCGGGTCACATCCCTGCCGACCTCCTCGACCGTCCCAGCGACATCGGTGCCCCGGATGCCCTTCCGAGGCGAGCGCAGTCCATACCCCACGCGCATGACGTACGGCATGCCCCTCGTCATTGACCAGTCGGCCCAGTTCACGCCGGCGGCGTGAACACGCACCAACACCTCGTCGTCCGCGAGTGCCGGGGCGGCGACGTCCTCTACATCGAAGACGTCGTCAGGTGGACCGTACTCACGCTGGACGGCTGCGTTCATGGCGTTGTCTCCCATCCGGTCTCGCACAGCGCTGACGAGCGTGCCTCCGGCATCACCGTGCTCGGTGCAGTCCGCTGCTTGTTCGACATCAAAGCAGCTGTTGCCGTAAACCACGCCGACCCGGGCTGTGAGGCTGCCAGACAGACTGTACGGTCGGTGGCGCCTCCCGAGGAACATGATCAGCCGGTCTGAGCGATGGCTGAGTCGGCTGCGGATGCCAGCCAGGTTGACGTCGGACAAGAAGACTGTTCGTCTGCTGCGAAGCGGGCGAGACGAACGAGGAGGTAGAACCATGTCCCGGTCTGGCCGCGTGACCTTGCGTTGGTTCCCACCCTCGTGGATCGAGATCAGCAGCCCGGAGGCACACCTGTACATCGACCCTGCGTACCTCAAGACGTACTTCTCGCACCATCCCGGCCGGATCGACTACACAGGCTGGCCGGACGAGATCGACGGGCTGCCCGAACCTCTCGACCCTGCCGACGTCATCGCGGTGACGCACGCCCACAAGGACCACTGCAAGCTCGTGACGGTCGCCCGACTCTCCACCGACAACACCGTGGTCGTTGCTCCGGCAGCGTGCCGCCGGGAGTTGGGCGACAACATCGGCCGCCTGGTGTCGGCCGGCGATGTTGTCGAGTTGCCGGGCGTTACGATCCGTGTCGTGCCGGCCTACAACACCAGCACCGGGAGTTCGACCCGAAAGCAGCATCCGCCCGGCCGGGACGTGGGATACGTGGTGACGACTGGCGAGGTCAGTGTCTACCACGCGGGGGACACGGACGTCATTCCGGAGATGGGAGAGTTGGGCCACATCGATGTTGCGTGTCTGCCGATCGGTGGGCGGTTCACGATGGACCACCGCGAGGCCGCAGTCGCCACGTCGATCGTCAACCCGAAGTGGGTGGTGCCAATGCACCGCCTCCGAGTTGACCCCGGCCGGTTCCTGTCGTCTCTGAGTGCATCCGGGTGCACCGCCCAGCCGGTTCTGCTGCATACGGGTGCCGAACTCACCTTGTAACGCGGAAACGAGACCGTCGTCTGCTGCAACGGCCTGAGCGCGGGTCTCGCGGGGGGTCGACTGGGCTACCCCGGGCTGCCGCAGGCGAATGTCCGTCATCTGGGTGCGGCCGGCGGAACGCGTATGCCGAGGGCGTCCTCGCTGTCGGCACGCATGTGGGCCCGTCCGGCTGGCCGGCATGGGATGGTGATTCCGACGCGGGACTCACCCGCCACCCCTCCGAAGTGCTGGTGCACGCATCGGGCGCAGGGTCAGGTGCGAACCACGATCCGCTCCGAACAGACGCGAATATGGTGTCGACCACGTGGTGCGCCGACCGCCGGGCGCGGTCAAGCGAGAGATCGTCTGCGATGCAGAATCTCCTTGCACTGGGGACCTTGGCCGACCGCGTGGGGACGAAGGACCCTGGCCGTTGCGTCAGTTGACCTGGACCATGGGTTCAGAGCGACTGAAGGAGCACGGTGTGGCAACAACGCAGACACAGACTCCTGAGGAGCGGGCTCGGAAGCGGGGAAGGTATCTGTCGGGTCTGGTATGGCACGCTGGCACATTCCTCATCATCAACGCGTTCTTCTGGATCTTGGACATCGCCGGCTACGGAGGCGTCAACTGGGCCTTCTGGATAACCGGTTTCTGGGGCTTCGCTCTGGCGTTTCACGCGCTCGCGTACTTCGTGGATGGACGACAACTCGAGGAGCGCAAGTACCGCCAGTACCTCGAAGACGAGCGGCGGCGCGAAGCTCACGAGGAGTGATCGCCGGGAGGCGGTCTGACCCGCCGTCTTCGACCGCCAGCCCATCAGATGGGCGGACGTGCTACCGCCCTCGCGCGTGCAGACCATTGCTGTTGGTCCTGATCACGTCTGCGAGGGCGGTAGTGGCGCGCTGGCCCTCCGCACTAGCGTTCAACGTCGACTGCGTTGCTGAAGCGCAGAGCCTCGTGTTGCTCGGCCTGCGTAAGCCGGTCGACGTCCACAGCGTTGCGGAACCGCTGGACCTCGTGGTCCATTCCCGCGACGCCCCAACCCTCCACCTGTACCGGCGAGACGCTCGGTTGCGGTAGGTCGGAAGTTGTGGGCTCGCCGCCCACGAGGGCTGCGACGACCAGCGCGACGCCAAGGACGGCTACCAGCGCGAGCACCAGTAGGAATGTGCGTACGCGGTGATCCGCGGCTGGCGCCGCCACCGGACGTTCGGTCCGCAGCGTTGTGCGGTCCGGACTGAGCTTGGTGTCGGTGCCCATGACACACCTCCCTTCGGCATCTACTCCGAACATAGGCGAGTGAGGTTGCTGCCTGGTTGTGGGCGGGTTGCCGCGCGGTTGTGCGCGATGCCGGCATCCGAACCGGAGCCGTTCGGGGTAGTCCGGCGAGACCGAGGGCTGCGGTCAGTCCACCAAGCCGTTCGCGCGGCCGGCGAGGAAGTCGCGGGCTGCTGCGGTCGGTGCCGTCGCCGCCGCGCTCTCGTACTCGTCTCTGGCCTCGTCAGACCGCCCGACCCGGCGCAGCAGGTCGGCGCGGGTCGCGTGGAACGGGTGGTAGCCGTCGAGGTCGAGCTGCTCGACCAACGCCAGCGCGGTCGCCGGCCCGTCGATCTCTCCCACCGCGATGGCGCGGTTGAGCGCCACCACCGGGGTCGGTGTGCACGCAAGCAGCTGGTCGTAGAGCGCGACGATCTGGCGCCAGTCGGTCGTCTCGATCGCGTCGGCGTCGGCGTGCACCGCGTTGATGGCGGCCTGGATCTGGTACGGGCCGGGACGGTTGCGCTGCAGGCAGGTTCGGACGATGGCCTGCCCTTCGTCGATCATCGCGCGGTCCCAGCGTCGCCGGTTCTGGTCGGCCAGCAGGACCAGCGAACCGTCGTCGGCGAACCGGGCGCGCTGTCGCGACTCGGTCAGCAGCAGCAGCGCGAGCAGCCCGGCGACCTCGGGCTCGTCGGGCATCAGGGAGGCGAGCAGCCGTGCCAGCCGGATCGACTCGCGGCGCAAGCCGCCACCGACAGCGTTCTCGCTGCCGGGGTAGTCGGCTCCGGCGTTGTAGGTGAGGTACACCACGGCGAGCACTGGGCGCAGGCGGTCGGGCAGTTCGTGGTCATCCGGGATCCGGTACGGGATCCGCGCGGCCTTGATCTTGCGTTTCGCACGGACGAGTCGTTGGGCCATTGTTGGTTCAGCGACGAGAAACGCCTGGGCGACCTGCGCTGTGGTCAGGCCTCCGAGCAGGCGCAAGGTCAGCGCGACCTGCGCCTCGGTCGACAGCGCCGGGTGGCAGCAGGTGAAGATCAGTCGGAGCCGGTCGTCCTGCATGGAGCCCACCGCCTCGGTGTCGCGGCCCTCGCCGGCTGGCGACATCCGGTCCGCCTCGGCTTCCAGTTCGCGTCCGCGTGACGCGCGGCGCAGCCTGTCGACGGCGCGGTTGCGCGCCGTGGTCGTGATCCAGCCGCCCGGGTTGGGCGGCAGGCCGGACGTCGGCCACCGCGCGAGTGCGACGGCGAACGCCTCCTGCACGGCGTCCTGGGCGATGTCGATGTCGCCGAAGACGCGGATCAGGGTGGCGATCGATCGTCCGGACTCCTCGCGGAAGATCCGGCCGACGGCGGCGTCGTCGAGCGCAGGCGCGGCGTCGACGTCGCGCACGTGGTCAGGTCCCCGAACCGTCCCAGAACGGACGGACCTCGATCGGCATGTGGATGGCGGCGGCGGTCTTCGACGCCCAGGCCAGCGCGGCGTCGAGGTCGTCGGCCTCGATGATGTAGAAGCCGGCGAGGTGTTCCTTCGACTCGGCGAATGGACCGTCGGTGGTCAGTGTCTCGCCGTCGGACACGCGCACGACGGTGGCGGTACCGGGCTCATGCAGGCGGCCCGAGTAGACCCAGGTGCCCGTCGACTTCAGCTCCTCTTCGATGACGCCGATCTGCTTGTGGGACTGCGCCATCTCCTCGTCGGTCATCGGTTCGCGGACTTCGCCGGCGACGGTGTGGACGGACAACAGGTACTGCGTCATGGTCTTGCTCCTCGTTGACGGGGCGGGCACGTCCCACCTCTCACCCTAGCCACGAACGGGTCTCGCCCAGATCGACAGGGTTCACAAGAAGGCGGTCACGGCGGCGCTCGGCGGCACGCCACAGCGCCCGTGCTCCGTGGGGTCACTTGACGAGTTCGAAGCTCAGGCCGGCGTTGGCCCTGAGCCGCGCCAACAACAGGTCGCCCATCGCCGCCGCAGGCGTCCAGATGCCGCCACCCACCGGGATGCTGTCCGCCTCGCGGGCCAGACACATGGCGGACTCGGCCAGCATCCTGCTCGTGGACTTCGTGGCGGGGTCGCCTTCGCCGGCGACGCGGGCCAACATCGCGCCGTCGTCGGGCACGGTCCCCACGAGGACGATCTCCCAGCGCCCGGTTTCGCGCTTCTCCCGACTCGGTCCCTCGCCGGACTCGGGCAGTACGAACTTCTTCAACAGCCACTGCGTAGGTGGCAACGCCGCGGCCACCAGGAACGCGGCGAATCCGAGCGCGTCCCGCTCCGCTCTGAGCCAGCCACCGAGGCCGTCGCCGACAAGGCTGGCTTCCTCGTAGCGGAACTCCTCGCCATAGGGATAGCCGAGCAGCGCATTGGTCCGCCGCACGATCTTGGTGTTCATCGGCGCCATGAAGAACGGCTTCGTCCAGGCCTCGAGATCATCGTCGTACTGCACCGTGACCGACATCATCGAATCGGGGCCGTCGGGTCCCTGGCGCTGGCCGACGGGGTTGAGGCTGTAGGGCTCGGTCATCCCGCGCATGATCGAGGGGTCCTTCCTGCCCGCCTCCGTGCCGTGCAGCAGGCTGGCGGCGGTGCCGCCGCTGAAACCTCCCTGCATGTCGGTCACACGCATTCTGACGTGTGAGCAGGGCGCACCGTGCAGACGCTGCGCCTCCTGCTGGAGGAAGAACACGCCCACGTCGGACGGGATCGAGTCCATCCCACAGGCGTGCACGACGCGAGCGCCCGTCCGCTCCGCATCAGCCTGGTGGGCGTCGATCATCTTGCGAATCCAGTGTGCTTCGCCTGACAGATCGCAGTAGTGAGTACCGGACCGCACACACGCAGCCACGAGCTCGGAGCCGAACTTGGCGTAGGGGCCGACCGTTGAGCACACCACATCCGTCCGGTCGACGAGCGCGGTCAGCGAGGCGACGTCGTGGCTGTCGCCGATGATGATCGGGACGTCCTGCGCGGCGGGACCGAGGCCCGCCCGGACCGCTTCCAGCTTGGACTGACTGCGCCCACCGATCGCCCACCGCAGCTTGTTCTCGCCGCCATGGCGAGACGCAAGGTCCTGGGCGACGAGTCGTCCGACGAAGCCTGTGGCGCCCCAAATGACGATCTCGAATTCTTTGCTGTGTTCCACGAGGCCTCCGCTTCCGTCGCGCTCGGCGAGGGTCTGCAGGAACCACGTCCTGGCCGCCGGTGGTGGATGTCGTCGCCATCGCGCTAGTTCTCAGCTCATACGGCGCATCGTTGGCCGCGGCGTCGATGCGGTGAAAGGCCGAAGGTCCCAGTGCGGAATGACGTCCCGGCAAGTCTCGTACATCAACGTTGCTACGTTGAAGGCCGACGCCGCACCCGGCGCCTGCGACGGGGGAGTGGCCTTCGTTGACGTGATCCGACGGACAAGGAGCCAACCGTGAGCGCACGAGGAGCCGGGCACATCCATCGGCAGTTCGAGGACGCGTTCAACGACCGAGACCTCGGCGCACTGGTTGCGCTGTTCGAGGACGATGCTGCGCTCATCCCCCAACCGGGCACGGTGGTTCGAGGCAGGGATGAGATAGGGCCCGCTCTGCAGCAGCTCCTTGACCTCGGCGGAAGGATCACGCTGGACACGAGGGGCGTCGTGGAGGTGGGTGACCTCGCCTACCTCACGAACCGTTGGTCCCTGACCGGGACGGACGCGGACGGTGAGCCGTTCGACATTGGCGCGGTGACGGCCGAGGTCGCCCGGAGGCAACCCGATGGCGGCTGGCTCTACGTGATCGACAACGCGTGGGGCGATCAACACGCCGACGCCTGATGTGAGCCGGCTTGGCCGAACGAGGAGCCGGAGCTATGACCAGCGTTGATATGAAGAAGACCTATCGAGACCACTACACCGCAACCGAGGCCCCGGGCGTCGTGGAGGTGCCACCGCGGCCGTACCTGATGATCGACGGCATCGGGGATCCGAACACCAGCCAGGCGTACCAAGAAGCCATCGCTGCGCTGTATCCGCTGGCCTACGGCCTGCGCAAGGCGGTCAAGGACACGACCGATCTCGCCTACACGGTGATGCCGCTCGAGGGGCTCTGGTGGGTCGAGAACATGCGCCGGTTCAGTCTCGACGACAAGTCGAACTGGATGTGGACAGCCATGATCTGCCAACCCGATGACGTGACCGCTGGGCTTGCCGCGGACACCATTGCGGCTGTGACCGTCAAGAAGAAGCTAGCGGCAGGTCACCTCGCCCGGGTCGAGCTGTTCGGTGATGGCCTTGCCGCGCAGGTGCTGCACCGGGGACCCTACGCCGACGAGGCGCCAACCATCGAACGCCTTCACCGGTTCATCGACGACCAGGGCTACCGGTTCACAGGCAGACACCATGAGCTGTACCTCACCGACCCTCGCAGGAGCGCGCCAGCCAAGAACCGTACGATCATCCGCCAACCCATAACCCGCTGATCACCCGCACGGGGATCACGACGCCTGAGTGGGGCTGTCCGCGGTGCTGTCGCAGCTGGCCTGGCATGGCTGCTGGTTGCGGTCGGCGGTAACGGAGTCGTAACGGGGGCACTGCAGGATCGTGCGCGTGAACGGTGGTGGCGTTGACGCGACTGCCCGTGGCAGCTGGCGCACCGGGCTGGGGTTCGTGGGGCTCACCTGCATCGTGGGCGCCCTGGTGTTCGTCCACCTAGTGGTCTTGCATCAGCCTGCGGAGTCGGACATGTTCTTCCGCGTCTATGGGGTGGTGGCGACTGCTGCGTACCTGATTCCGGGCGTCGTGCTCCTGCTGCGTCGTCGGTGGCACGTGGTGGGCTGGCTGTTGTGCCTGTTCGCCGTCTCGATGGCGTTCAACGTAAGCTCCGACTGGGTCGGTGCGCGCTCGGGGGACGCGTGGCTCGTATGGCTGGTCGACATGTACAACGGGTCCCTGGGCTGGCTGCCAATGGTGGCGCTGCTCGTGGTCTTCCCTGACGGGCTGGCCGCGCAGACTCGGCGGCAGCGCCGCACGGGCCGCGTTGTCCTGACCGCGGCCGTGGCGGCGACGGTGACCGAGGCCCTCGTCGCGCAGGTGAGCCGCGCGAACAACGTGCTGCTGCCCAGCCCCCTGCCCTTCGGCTTCGTGTCGCGAACCGTGAAGGACAACGTCACGATCTCCGTGGTGTTCGCCGCCCTGATCGTGGCGTTCGTGGGGATGGTGCTGCGCTACCGGAGGTCGCAGGCAGCGGCCCGCAGGCAGTACCGGTGGGTGCTCTCGGCGATTGTCTTCTTGGTGGCGGCATTGGCGTTCGGGCTGAGCGGATCCACACTGTCGGGCGATGAGAACGGCCCGTGGTGGTTGCCGATCCTCTTCGCCTATGTCTCCGTCCCGATCGCGTTCATGGTGGCGATCCTGCGGTATCGCCTGTACGAGATCGACCGGCTGGTCAGCCGCACCATCACCTACTCGGCCGTGGTCGCGGTGCTCGGCGGCGTCTATGCCCTGGCCGTAGGCGTGTTCACCGAGGTTTCGCCGTTCGACAGCGACGTCGCGATCGCAGCGTCGACGCTGACGGTGGCCGCGTTGTTCAACCCGCTGCGGCGTCGGATGCAGAGCGGCGTGGAACGTCGCTTCAACCGAACCCGGTTCGATGCAGTCAGCGAGGTCGACGCGTTTGCCCGCCGACTGCGGAACCAGACCGACCTCCTGGTCGTCGAGTTGGAGCTCCGGGCGGTGGTGGACCGCACGTTGCGACCGCACACGGTCCGTCTTTGGGTCCGGGACCACCCGCAGGGGCGGTCAGAGCTCGAAGCGGCTGCCCACTGAGTTCGGGTGGAACGCGTCGGACAGGCGGGCGGCCAGGGCCTGCTGGGCCTTCCAGCCGGTGCAGTGCGCCGGCACGACGACCGCCGGGGCTGCCGCTTCGAGGGCGGCGACGGTCTGTGGGATGATTGCCTCGAAGATGCCTCCGGTGAGGTGGAACCCGCCGAGGACCGCATAGAGCCGGTCGATCCCGGTGAGGCGTCTGGCGTGCCGGATGATGTTGATGATGCCCGAGTGCCCGCACCCGGTGAGCACCACGAGGCCTTTGTCGCGCACGTGGAGCACGACGGCCTGGTCGTCGTGGATGAGCGGGTCGGGCCGCCAGTCGCCGTCCCGCCAGGCCTGGTGGATCGGCATGCCGGTCTCGAAGTCGGTTGTGCGGTCGACCTCACCGGTGATCAACAGCATCCCGTCGAGCAGGAACGACGGTTGGCGGTCCTCGATGACGGTGAACCCTGCGCCTTCGATGCCCGCGCGGCTGGGTACCGGAAGCTCCCAGGCGCCGCCGCCTGGCGTCAGGATGCGCCGACGGCTCCACAAGTCGGGGTGCAGCAGCAGTGGAAGGTTGCGGCGCCCCAGCCGTCGTGCCAGGCCGTCCAGGCCCATCACGTGGTCGAGGTGGCCGTGGCTGAGCACGATCGCCTCGAACGTGTCTGGCGAGATCGCCATGCGGTCGAGGTTGTCGATCACCCCGTCCGGCGAAACACCAGCGTCGAACAACACCCGCCGTACACGGCCACCGTCATGTACCTCGATCAGCGCGGAGAAGCCGTGCTCGGCTCGCAGGAAGTCGGCCGTCTTGCCGCCGTCGGCGAGTTCCGTCGGCACCACGGGTATCGGACCGGCCGTGCCGACCGGACCCCAGCGCCGCACCAGGCCCTGGTCGGGCAGCAGCACGTCCGAGGAGTTGTCCACCACGGTGGTGACGTGGACACCATCGACCGGCGCGAGCACGATGCGTTGCACGACCAGCAGTGTATGGGCACCGCCGGGTCTGCTCCGCGTCAGCGTTGGCTGCGAGCCCGTCGAGGACCTGTCGGCGCACGAAGCTCGCCCATCAACGCTCGTTGGCGTGGATCCACTCGAGGGCGTCGCCGTGAGCTCGGCGGACGGTGCGGCCGACCCACTCGTCGCCCTCATAGATGTTGTCGCTGCCGATGATGTCGAGGACGCCGGTGGTGGCGAGCTGCTCGACCACCCGTTCGTTGGCGGAGACGATGACCAGTTTGCTGTCGGCGTCGAGCAGGGCCTGGGCGTAGCGGCCGAGCACGTCCATGAACGTCGTACCCAGGTCGCTCCTGCCGCGCAGGCGAAGGATGACGACCGCGTTGCGCGAGGTGGACTCGACCGCGGGCAGCGCCGCCTCGAACACCGGCGCGGAGGCGAAGAACAGGCTGCCGTAGGGCTGCAGGACCAGGACCGTGTCTGGTGGGACGACCGCTGGGGGGTCGGACTCGGCGACTGCCCCATCGTCGGCGTACACGCGCTGTCTGACGTCGATCTGGTTCGACACGCTGATGACGTGGAGGACGACGGACAGGCCGACGCCGACGAGCACCGCGTACTGCAGCGGAATGATCAGCGTCAGGGCGAAGGTCACCAGCAGCACCGCCGCCTGGACCCGGCCGGTGCGGGCGACCGAGTACAGGTCGTGGGGGTTGATGGTGCGGTATCCCACCAGCATCAGCAGGCCGGCGAGTGCGGGCATGGCGATGTAGCCCACCACCGACCCCAACAACAGGATGATGGCGGCCATGACGACGCTGGCGATGACCTGCGCCTGACGGGACCGGGCCCCAGCCGACTTGAGCAGGGACGACGCGGACATGGATCCGCCGACCGGCATGCCCTGGAACACGCCACATGCGATGTTTGCGGTGCCCTGACCGATGAAGTCGCCCGACGCGTCAGGGTAGGTCCCGTCCGGGTTGGGGAAGTTGGCTGAGATTCCCGCGCCCTGCACCAGGCCGACGAACGCCAGCGACACGGCTGGGATGGCCAACGGGAGCACCAGGCCCAGGTCGGGCAGCACCGGGCCGGGCAGCGAACGGGGGACGTCGGCGACGTCGGCCAGTCGCGCGACGTCGTCCCACCCGGCGACGACGACGATCGCTGAGGTCACGACGATCGCCACGACCATGCCGAGCTGACCGAGCCGGGTCCGCTCGAGCCCGACGATCAGCGCGATCGTTGCGACGCCGACCAGCACGGTGCGCAGGTCGAGTTGGCCGGGGTGCGTCACCGTGTCCAGGGCGCGCAGCACGCGGTTGGCGCCGCTGGCCTCGTAGCCGGTGAAGTTGTCGAGTTGGCCCAGGACGATGTTCACCCCGACGGCGTTGATGAACCCGATCAGCACGGCGTTCGAGATGAACCGCAGGATGGTGCCGAGGCGGAGCAGCCCGGCGACCAGCATCACGATGCCGGTCATGATCGACAGCGTGAACAACGCCCGGCCGGGATCCTCGGCGGAGGAGATCGTGGTGACGTCGGCGACGACGATCGCCATCGCGCCGGTGGCCTGGACCGTCATGAAGGTCGAGCTCGTGGCCAGCGCGCCCGTGGCGGTGCCCACGAGATAGCCATACAGGCCGTACACGGGGTTGACGCCCGCCAGCAGGCCGGCGGCGAGTCCGTCCGGGACGCTCTCGACGCCGAGCACGACGCCGGCGACGCCGTCGGCGCGCACCGTGTCGCGCGACACCGGCAGATGCAGCCGCATCACGTCTCGTGCTCGCTTTGTCTCAGCTCACCCGCAACCTCGGTCTCGCCGAGCCCGATCTCGATCGGCGCGCCCGACGTCACCTCGAACGTCTGAGGAGTCCATGACGTAAGGCCCGGGTACCGCTCGGGATGGCTGTTCGCCGCGAGCCGCCGCCGGCCTCCTGGTCCCTGGGTCATGTCTACCCCGTCGTGAACGTGGTCCGGCCTGGCGCTTCACGATCGCAGATCGAGACCGTGCGTGTCATTCGGCTTGTCCGATGGCAGGGTCAGCCGCGCTACGGCTCGGCGATGTCGCGGCCGTGGACCGTCAGGGCCCGAGGGCGTCGGGAAGCGTCGGCACCGGCTCGCCACCCTCCTCCGACGTCACCTCTGCCGGTCCGGTGATCGCGCCGAGGATCGCCGCGACGTGGTCAGTTCTTCGACGTCGAGCCGGTTCAGCAGCGGGATGAGGGCGCGGTAGACGCGGGCGGACATGGCGGCGTGACGATCTGTACGACGACAGGCTCCGGCGAGCGTGGCCGAGCGGTCGGTCCGGTCGCTGGCGAGGATGCCGGTGGTCGCTGTCGACCGTGAGCTCGTCGTTGCCGCCGTGGCATTGAGTCGCGCTGCGCGGCTGTGCTGTGGGACGCAGCGATCATCGCCGACGCGCAGCGGGCTGGGTGTCGAGGGGATGGATATGACGCACTCAGTCCAGTCGTTCGATTCCGGGGTAGGAATCGAACCCTGCGTCGAACGACATGATGCGGGTGATCTCCGCGTCAGCCATCACGGCCAGGTGCAGCGTGTCCCGCGCTGACAGGCCGTACTTGCCGAGCACGATGTCCTTGGCCCGCTCGACGTGCGTGAGGCGGACCGGCAGGACCTCATCGACGAGCGACAGCATGACGTCGAACGCCGGCTGGATCGCGTCGGTGCGTCGCAACGCGCCGTAGCGATGAAGCATCTCCTGCAGTACTTCGACGTCGGTGACGAGTGCGTCACCCCGCGACACCGCGGTCTCGACGAGCGTCCGGGCCCGATGCTTGTTCGGGTGATCGGCGCCCACGAGGTACATGGGGATGTTGGAGTCGACGAAGATCACGACTCGAGGTAGCCCTGCTCGATGTCGTCGAGCACTTCGTCGATGTCGCCTGTGGGGAACTCATGTCGTGCGGCTGCCCGGATCGCAGCGAGCTTGCGCTCGACCGAACCACCCGACG
>JAHELV010000043.1:7125-11925 GCA_024644015.1 Nitriliruptorales bacterium | reverse complement strand
CACGACTCGAGGTAGCCCTGCTCGATGTCGTCGAGCACTTCGTCGATGTCGCCTGTGGGGAACTCATGTCGTGCGGCTGCCCGGATCGCAGCGAGCTTGCGCTCGACCGAACCACCCGACGCCGCGTCCGCGCCGACGACGCGACAGGGATGTTGCACCCAGCAGTGTGGGCTGACCGCAGGCGCCTACGTGATGGTGGGCTCCGGTTGATCGTGCGCGGCCACGTAGCCGAGGGCGACGGCTTTCGCGGCGGCTTCGCGGCGGCCGGTGACGTGCAGTTTGCGGTAGAGCGCGATCGTGTGCTTCTTGACGGTCGCGGGTGCGATGATGAGCTCGCGGGCGATCTCCTTGTTGGAGTACCGGCGTGCGAGCAGCGTGAGCACGGAGATCTCCCGGGCTGTCAGCCGCTCGGGCCCGAGGGCGTCGGGAAGCGTCGGCACCGGCTCGTCCCCCTCCTCCGACGTCGCCTCCGCCCGGCCGGTGATCGCCGTGAGGATCGCTCCGACGTGGTCGAGTTCTTCGCCGGCGACGTCGAGCCGGTTCAGCAGCGGAACGAGGGCGGGACCGAGGTCGGCCAAAAAGCGCACCGCCCCGCTCGGTTGGGACTCTGACACTGCGCGTCCGAGCGCTCGCAGCGCCGTGTCCTCGTCGTTGTCCTGTGCCGACAGCAGGGCTCGCAGGCCAAGCAGCGGGATGCGCAGCGACCGGTTGTGCATCGTCTCGGCCACCGCCGACTGCTTGCCGAGCAGATCGCTGGCGCGCTCTCGGGCGGCGGGCGTGTCCATCGCGAGGAGCACCTTCAACGCGGTGATGGTCGGCGCGTAGAACATCCAGTACTGCCGGATGACGGGGCGGTACCAATCGACCCACTCGACCGCTGCCCCCAGATGTCCCTGCCGGAGGTGGAGTTCGGCCTCGAACGCGCGAGCTGTCGTGGCGAGGAACGGCCTCGAACGCTCGGTGGCGTACCGGCTGATGAGCTCCGCGAGCGCCCACGCGTCGTCGGGTCGTCCGAGTGCCAGATGCGCGCAGGCCAGCAGCGCCGCGCTGTGGAGGAACGCGAGGGGTCGGACGAGGTAGCGGTCGTCGACCACCGGACGCAACAACGGTTCTACCGCGGCGAGCTCATCGCGCTGGTAGCGGTCGAACGCGACGAAATACCGGCCGTGCGCTGCCATGTCCAGCAGCCCGGCGCGGTCGCCGGAGGTGCGCAGGGCCTCTCCCTGCAGGCGCACGGTGCGCAGGTCGGTTTCGAGCCAGCCGGCGTGGGCCATCCCCCAGGACCACGCCGCCCAATGGCTGGAGCGCTGGTTGGGGTCGAGCATGGTGGCTTCTGCTGCCGCCATTGCGCCGGGGTAGTCGCCGGTAGCCTGCAGCGACGCGATGTGCAGCACGGTGGCAAGGGCATGTTCGCGTCGGCCTTCGGGGGGTAGGTTGCCGATGCCGCGTTCAACGAGGCGAAGACTGCTCTGGGCAGCACCGCGGTTGAACGCGACGTAGCCGCGGAGCGTGTCGAGCGAGCCTTGGACATATCGGGACGTCGCGTCGTCCGTGTCGTCGGCCTGCAGGACCGCTTGTGCTCGAGCGAGTGCCCCCTCCATCTGGCGGAGGCGGAACAGGCCCTCGGCGACCCAGGCTTCCAGGGCCAGCAGTTCCGCGTCCTGGTCGACGATGGCTCGAGGAAGCATGTCGATCCACCGTTCGAGGCGACTCCAGCCCTCGTCGTCGAGTACACCGGGGCCCCGGCGCGCGACGATCCGTGCGGCGGCATGCGCGTCTCCTGCGGCGAGCGTGTGCCGCAGCGCCTCATCGGTCGATCCGTGATCGTCCAGCCACCCCGCGGCTCGTCGGTGGAGGGTGACCACCGCGTCGGTCCCCTGCGTCCGCTCGAGCTGCTGCTGCAGGAGGTCCTGAAAGAGGTGATGAAACCGGTACCACTCGTGCCGGTCGTCCAGCGGGACGCAGAACAGGTTGTGTTCTTCGATCCAGTCGATGAAGTCCCGCCCGACGCTGGCCTCGTCGTCGGTGCTGGGCGCGAGCATCGCGTCGCACAACGGAGCGCAGAAGCGGTTGGTGATCGACGCGGCGAGCAGCGGTTGCCGTAGCCACTCCGGCTGTGCGGCGACCACCTCCTCGGCCAGGTAGCGCAACACCACGGCGTCGTCGAGGGGGGCGGCCGCGCTCTCCAACAGCATTGTCGGGTCTCCGCGCGAACGGTGGGCCTGCAGCCCGAGGCGCAGTCCCGCCGGCCAACCCTCCGTCTTGCGCTCCAACTGCTCGACAAGCTCAGGGGAGGGGCGCACGTGGTACTCGTGTTCCACGAACGCGCCGATCTCTTCTGGCGAGAACCGCAGGTCTGCTGCTCTGAGTTCGTGCACCTGCCCGTGCGCCAGGACCTCCATGAGGGACGATCCGGTGTCGTGCCGGGACAGCAGCGCCAGATGCAGACGCGGGGTGGGCAGGCGCAGCACGCCCGTTAGCATCCGGTCGACCTCCGGGCACGCGACCGTGTGGTAGTCGTCGAGCACGAGGATCGTGCGTTCTGGCAGCCGCTCGAGGTCGTTGAGCAGTGCTGTGGCCAGCGTATCCAGCGGAGGCAGCATCGGGGCCTGCACCAGCCGCTTGATCTCTGTGAGCGTCTCGGGGTGCGCCGTGCGGATCGCGGCGACCACGTACCGAAGAAACTCCGAGACGTCGCGTTCGGCCTCGTCGAGTGACAGCCACGCGCTGGGAGCGTGGATGTGGTCGAGCCACTGGCTGGCGATGACGCTCTTGCCGTAGCCGGCCGGAGCAGAGATCAACGTCGCGGCCAGCGGAAAGCCGCGATCCAGACGACTCAACAGCTGCGGGCGCACGATCGTGACGGTCGAAACGACTGGGCGTCGCAGCTTCGTCGCAAGGATCGCATCCGGCTGGTGCGCTTGTGCGCCGTTCGCAGGCACAGCAAAGCCTCCCAGGGACTTCATCTCGGACACCGGTCTGGGGTCAGAGGGTGAAGCTCGCCGATTGCGTCGCCCAGGGTCGTCAGCGACGAGATCCGAGCGTTCCTGTGACGCTATCCCGTTCAGCGGTACGAGACATGCCGAATGTCCTGCGGCACTGGGACCAACGTCCCAGGCCGACGGGGGCGCCGGCGTGTTCGCCGAACGTGCTCGATCGTGCTACGGCTCGACGATGTCGCGGCCGTGGACCGTGAGGGCCCAGATCACCGACACCGCGGCGATGATGAGCAGGACTGCCCAGATCGGGTACCACGGCAGCCAGGCGAACGCGACGAGGGTCGTGATGAAGCCGAGGGTCACGCCCACCGTGCGAGCCCAGACCGCGCCCGAGAAGAGCCCAAATCCTGCTGCGAGCGTCAAGAAGCCCAGGATCAGGTGGATCCACCCCCAGCTGGTCGCGTCGAACTGGAAGACGTACTCCTGCGTGACCACGAAGAAGTCGCTGTTGAACAGGGCCACGAGCCCGGCGAGAACCCACCAGCCTCCGACCAGGATCATCATCCAGGCGGCGAAGACGGTCCATCCCACCGCCGCGCCGCTGTACTGCTGTCGTTGTTGCATTGTGGCTGACATGGGCTGCTCCCTATCTCGTCCCTGTCTCGTGCTGTCAACACGCGAGGTCCGCGTGCCTTCGTCTGCACCACGCTCAGCGTGCGCCAATGGGCGGACCGCCGGAACCCCCGAAGTGGTGACGTGATGGAGTAGACGGATCGGGCTCGCGCGGACCGCTGTGCGGCGACGCCCGCTACTCCCCCGGGTCACCATGTTGGGGCTGGCGAGCAACCCGTTCGGGCGGGAAGTTCGTGGTCCGCTCGCCGCTGGGGCCGAGCACAGGAGGAGATCACGATGGCTGACTACGACACGTTGATGGCGTTCGCCGGGACCTATCCCGACGTTTCGGCTGCCGAGGGCGACTATCAGGCGGTCAAGGACCTGTACTACACGATGGGCGTGATGGACACGTTCGACGCCGCGGTGGTCGGCAAGAAGGCCAACGGCAAGGTCAAGATCTACAAGAAGCACGAGCAGCCGACCCGACACGGGGGCTGGACTGGCGCCGGGTGGGGTCTTGCGACCGGTCTGACGGTCGCGTTGTTTCCCGCGGCGGCGATCGGCGTGGCCGGGTGGACCGCTGCCGCCGGCGCCGGTGTGGGTGCCCTTGCGGGGCACGCGGCAGGAGGCATGAGCCGGTCGGATCTGAAGGACATGGGCAAGACGCTCGACGAGGGTGAGGCCGCGTTGATCGTGGTCGCCGCGACCGACATGTCAGCCAGGGTCGACGACGCGATCGCCCACGCAGCCAACCTCACGAAGAAGCAGCTCGACGTCGACGAGAAGGACCTCGACGCCGACCTGGACGACGCCAAGGCCGCCGCAGACTCGAGCTGAACATGGACTGCTGCCCACGACCGGGCGTCCGCGTCCAAGCGGGCGCCTGGATGGTGGGTGGTGACGGACCATGCGCAACATCCGGGGTGTAGTGGAGGGTTTCCGCGCGCGACTGACTGAGGACCAGGCGCTCGTCGCGGTGCTGGACGCGGCGGTTGGCGTCGGGTTGGCGATCGCAGGCGAGCGTTTCGGGCCGGAACCCGACCCGAACTCGTTCGCGATCACGGTCGAACAAGCGCGAGGCTCGCTGCTCAACGCGCTGGCGCTCGTCTTCACCGGCCTGAGCATCGAGCCGGTGACGCCCTCGCTTCGCCGCCGATCATGATCGGTGGTGTCGCGCTGATGGTCGTCAGCGGCGTCGCGATCGTCGCGTACGTCGACAGCACGATGACGTCCCTGCGGGTCGACC
>JAHELV010000043.1:0-7025 GCA_024644015.1 Nitriliruptorales bacterium | reverse complement strand
CGAGCCGGTGACGCCCTCGCTTCGCCGCCGATCATGATCGGTGGTGTCGCGCTGATGGTCGTCAGCGGCGTCGCGATCGTCGCGTACGTCGACAGCACGATGACGTCCCTGCGGGTCGACCGGACGATCCGGTGGATCGGCAAGCAGATTCTGCGTGCCGCGGACGCACACGAGCACGCCCAACGCCACGACGTGATCGTCGACCGGACCGACATCGAACGTCCACCCGCAGCGGCCGACCTGGTTGCTGCGTCCGACGGATACGTCGTGGCGGTCGACACCGGCCGGCTGAGCGAACTGGCGACCGCGCACGGCACCTGCGTCGTCATCGCGGGCCGGGATCGGGTGTCCAGTCGTCCGCGGGGAGCGCGTCGGATGGGTGGTGCCCGCCACGTCGCAGGTCGGTGCGGGCGATCTCGACGGTAGGGACGGGATGATCGACTGCGTGACTGTAGGCACGACCCGGGACCCCGGCAATGACATCGGCTACACGATCAGCGTGCTGGTCGATGTCGCGTTGATGGCGTTGTCTCCCGCCGTCAACGACCCACGGACGGCCGTGGACTGCGTCGAGATCCTGACCGAGATCGTCACCGAGTTGTCCCGCCGGGACCTGGGAACCCGCACACGGTTGGGGCCCGACGGGTCACCCATCGTGATCGCCCAGGACGACAGTGTCGGCGATCACGTCGACGCGGCCGGACGACAGGTGCTGTTGTACGGCGGCGGGGACCCGTCGGTGACCTCGGCACTGCTGCGTCTCGCACGTCAAGCAGAACGGACGGCCCCGTCGGAGCGGGATCGACACCTGGCGCTGGCGCTGGCCGAGGACGTGGCGACGGTCCGTGCCGCGGGGGCCGGATCGCAGGGCCGGCTGTGGTGACCCTGCGGGGGGCTGTCCCAGACCGGCACCGGCCCCACCCCGAATCGGACACCGCCCGCATGCGGGATCGCTCGAGCCGCCGGCATGCACCGACGAAGCACACTTCCGGGGGTATCGGGCGCCCATCGCGAGCCGCACACTGAGATGGTGAGATCCACCCAACCTGGCGCGCAAGGTGGTGGTCGACGTGATCCGCGAACCTGCGACACCCAGCACGCCCGCTGCTGACGATGCTCAGCGCTCGACTGGGCGCTCGCGAGAACCTGGCTCGAGCACGTCGCTCGCGCCGCCGCCGGAGGTGGGATCAGTGACCGTGGACCGCCGCAACGCGGACCTCCGCCGACAGTCGTTCGCCGGCCAGGAGCTGGAAGCAGCCGACTTCGAGGGCGCCGACCTGCGGGGCGCCGACTTCTCGCGTGCGCGCCTGGCCAGGGCGAGCTTCAAGAAGGCCCGCCTCGGCGTCCCGGCGGCGGTGGGCGCGGCTGTCTTCGCCTTGTCGATCGCTCTCTCGATCGCCGCCGGGGTCGTGACCGGACTGTCCCTGGACGCGGTGCGGACGCGACTGCTGAGCCCCGGTTGGGAACAGCCGTCCGGCGCGGCGGGGATCGTTGTGATCCTGGTGGTCTTCGTGGCTGTGGTGTTCTGGAAGGGCATCGACGCCGCGTTCAAGACCTTCGGCGTCACCTTCGCCATCGTGCTCGCGCTGAGCCTGATCGTCCGGCTCGTCTGGGGGAGCATCGACGTGGCCGTCGCGGCGCGCGGGATCGGGCTGGCGCTGGTGCTTGCGCTTGCCGTGCTGGCCGGCATCCTCGGGCGGGTCGTCGGCGGGACGTTCGGGGCCTGGGCGATCGCGGTGGTCGCCGTGCTGGGTGGCATCGCGGCGGGCCGAGCGGAGGGCGGCCTCGCCGCGCTTGTGGTCAGCGTCTCGCTGGTCGTGATCTCAAAGCGGACTCTGCGCGCCGATCCGCGCGACCGCACCCTGCGACGGGCGGCGCACTGGATCGTGAGCCGCTGGGGCACGCGGTTCGTCGACGCCGACCTCACCACGGCCGACTTCAGCGGAACCACGGCCGACCACTGCGACATCACCGGCGCGACCATCGATGGCGTGCGCTGGGAGCCCGGCCACGCCCCGTTGTCGGTGGCCGACACCGAGGCAGTCGGATGAACGCGTCCCTGGCGCAGACCGCCGACTGCGCCATCATGCGGCGGCGATAGCCTCAGTCTGTTTCTGGTTGCGCTCGTTTGGCCAGCTGCCGTGCGTGCCGTTTGAGCCGTTCGTTGAGGAACAGCGAGATGATCGCGATGCCACTGAAGATGTAGAAGACGGTGAAGATCTTGGCGGCGTCTGTGCTCGGCGTGAGATCGCCGAAGCCGACGGTGGTCACCGCCACCGCGCTGAAGTAGAAGGCGTCGACCCAGCTCCAGTCCTCGAGCAGGTGGTACACGACGGTGCCGAGCGTGAGGATCCCCAGGGCCAGCAGCAGGAGGATCCTGTCCACGTTGAGGCCGCCATGTCCCGTGGTCTCCCGATCCTGTCCGCCTCCTTGCGGCTCACCGGTCATGTCGAGGATCAGCCTCCTTCGAAAGGTCTGCGGACTCGGCGGACCGGCTCTGCAGCACGGGCATGCGTACTCCGCCATCGCGATCCCAGCATTGCACGCCTCGTGGGTGGCTGGTTGTGATCGCCGGCCAACCACCGGTGCCAGCAGCGCGCGCTCGACCCGGGTCTGCACCCTCCGGTAACCGTTCTGGGGCTTCCAGGTCCGCCACACGCCGCGGACCCTTGTGGTCGAGGCGAGAAGTCACGGGGCACGACGGTACAGGCATGGGATCGCTGAAGGGAGCCACCGGACGATGAAGGCCAACGGCATCTATTGCATGACCGGTCGCGACGAGACATCGAAGGACATCAGGCCGACCCCTGACGAGATCGACACCGAAGTGGACGGGTCGGCCCGGTACGACCCGATCTTCGGCGAAACATGGGCGCGTCCCGAGTACCAGAGGGGTGACGCACATGGATGAGTTCCTGACACCGGTCGTGAAGGTATCGGCGCTGGTGTTCGTGCTGTCGTCGATGCTCGCCATGGGGTTGAGCCTGACGGTCCCCCAGATCATCGCTCCGCTGAAGAACGCTCGGCATGACCATCGCCCTCGGATTGTTGACCGGCGCTGTCATCATGCGACGGACCACCGACTGACATGCACGCGGCCGGAGTGCTCCTCGGACAGGCCTCGGCGGAGCCAACCGTCACCGAGGCACTCGGTGCCCTGCAGAACATCCTCAAGTATGTCAGCACCGCCGCATTCGGCATCTCCGGCGCGCTCGTAGCCAGAAGAAAATGGACCTCGCCGGCGACTTCTCTGCGGCCATCATCGGCGTCATGTCAGGTGTCGGCGGCGGCATCATCCGCACGCAGGACTGACTGCACCCTTCGATCGCCTCTTTGGCGCACCACTACACCACTCGCCCTCCGCTTTGGGGGTATTCACCACGGACAGCCATCGCGACGATGGCAAACGACGTTGAACGCCGCCCATCACCAGAACGTCCAACGCGCCAGCGAGGAGTCCTCGATGGCCACCGTCCGCAACATCTCAAGATGAAGTCCCGAAAGGAAGCCGATCATGGCTGCGCAACCTGCTACGACCAACATGGTCACCCAGAAGCCGGAAATGAAGATGACCACTCCGATTCCGGAGAACATCACCACACCGGACGAGGTGGCAACGCCCATCGGGACGTTGAAGTTCTTCGACGGCATCCCCATCGACGGCACCAAGGAGACGGTCTACGACTACATGGACCGGGCGCGTGCCGTGCAGGTGTACGTCACGATGATCCCCGCGGTCTCCACCTACAGCCTTCTCCAGGGGAACCGGGACATGGGGGCGGGAGACAGCAACCAGATTCTGATCTGGGAGCAGTTGGGCGACTCCAAGTCGCTGCTGCTGACCTACAACAACACCTCGCTCTACACCTGGAGCTTCCTCGATCTGAAGAAGGACGGCCCGACCGTCATCGACATCCCACCCGACGTCCTCGGCATCCTTGACGATGGCGACATGCGCTACCTCAGCGACATGGGCGCCGCGGGACCGGACAAGGGCAAGGGCGGCAAGTACCTCGTGCTACCCCCCAGTTTCGACGGCGACGTCCCGGACGGCTACTACGTCGTCCACTCCACGAGCTACGTGGTGTGGAACTTCATGCGCGGCTACGTACGGGGAAGCGTCACAAACCCGGCCGACGTGAAGAAGTCCGCTGACAACGTCAAGAACAATCTCAGGGTCTACCCGCTGGCCAAGAAGGATGATCCCCCCAAAACGGAGTTCGTCAACATGAGCGGGAAGTACTACAACACGATCCCGCCGAACGACTTCAGCTTCTTCGAACGACTCGACGAGGTCATTCAGAACGAGCCGATCGACTTCATCGACCCCGAAGTACGCGGGACGATCGCTGCCATCGGCATCGTCAAGGGCAAGCCCTTCAACCCCGACGACCGCCTGAAGAAGCTGCTCACAGAAGCGGTTGCCATCGGCAACGCCTACGCCCGAGCCAACACCGTGATTCCACGCGATCGAGGACAGCTCTACTACCCAGAGAAGGAAAGCGCCTGGGTCATGGCATTCCCCGACAAGGATGCCTTCTTCCTCAAAGACGGTGCCCGGCGGATCGACGCACGTCTCTGGATGCACTACAACGCCGTCTGCGTGACACCGGCGATGGCTGGCATCAAGCCGGGCGTCGGGTCCGACTACGGCATCGCCGGGCTGGATTCGAAACAACAGCCGCTCGATGGCGCCAAGACCTACACGCTGCACCTGCCGCCCAACGTGCCCGCCAAGGACAACTGGTCGGTCACCATCTACGATCCGCAGACCCGCGCCATGTTGCAGACCGATCAACCATCCGCAGGGATCAACAGCCTGAGCCGCGATGTCGAGCAGAACGCTGACGGCTCCTTCGACATCTACTTTGCACCCGAGGCACCGAAGGGCAAAGAGAGCAACTGGATCCAGACCATCCCGGCCAAGAGCTGGTTCATCATCCTGCGCATGTACGGCCCGCTGGAACCGTGGCTCAACAAAACCTGGCGGCCCGGGGAACTCGAGTTGATCGACTAGCAGGCGCGTCGCGAGCTGCCGGCGCGGGCACCGAGTCCGCGTCGGTGTCGGACCGGGCCCCTCGCCCCCCGTGGACCGGGGGCTACATCTGCCTGATCCACTGGTTCCATGGACCTCACGCGTGAGGGGTTACGAGGATGATTGAAGTTGAGATCTACTGCTGCCGATCGCGCTCGGTGACGGCTGGTGCAGATCAGCTTCTTGCTGTTCGGCGCGTTGGTCCTCGAAACGGCGATCGGAGCTGCGACGTGGCAGATGGTCGTGATGGCCCTGCTCGGTCTCACGATCGTGCGGCTCGGCCCGGTGGCGCGTAGCGGGCCAGTCCCGCACCGCCGCTCCACTCGTCGTGGCCGAACTTCGGCGCCCCCGGTTCGTCCGAGTCGGCTGGCGGCTGTGCTCCATTGGGGCTCCCTTTTGGCGCTGTTCGCGTCACGACGACCGTACGAAGATGAAACACGGAAGAGCCAGACATCATCAGACATCAGTTGGCCACCGCGCACGACGAGGAGACTCCCATGACCCGCAAGGACCTGGTCGAAGAGGCCTACATCTACGCCTTCCCGATCCTGATGAGTTACAAGACGATGTACCAGTACTCGGTCGACTCGACGGGGTCACAGTTCAAGGCCCCGTTCAACCAATTGCTGAACACCGCCCGCGTGTACGGCCCGCAGGACACGACGGTGGTCACCGCCAACAGCGACACCCCGTACTCGATGTTGTGGACCGATCTGCGAGCCGAGCCGATCGTGCTGACGTTCCCCGAGATCGAGTCGAAGCGCTACTTCGTCGCGCAGACGCAGGATCTGAGCACGTACCTGCTGCCCTACGTGGGCAGCCGGGTCACCGGCAACGGTGGTGGCACCTACATGATCACCGGGCCCGGCTGGACCGGCGACACGCCAGCGGGCGTCGACGGGCTGATCCCCTCGACGACCGATTTCGCGTTCACCGTCTACCGCACCCAGCTGTTCTCGCCGGACGACCTCGGCAACGTCGAGAAGATCCAGGCGGGCTATCAGGTGCAGACCCTGTCGGCGTTTCTCGGCCGAACGGCGCCCGCGGCGGCCGCCACACTCGACTTCCCCGACTGGGGCGACCAGAAGGAACCCGGTGACGACTTCATCGGGTACCTCAACTTCTGCCTGCGACACATCACCCCCGATGCCGAGGATTCGGCCATGTGGAAGAAGCTGGCCCCGATCGGCGTCGGCCCGGGCGCCTCGTACGACATCGGTGCACTGTCGGACGACGAGCGTGCGGACCTGACCGCAGGTGTCGCTGCGGCCCGGAAGGCCATCGCCGACGCGACACCGAAGTACGCGGATGCGATCACCGGGCAGACCCGCGAGAACTACGACCACAACTGGCTCTACCGCGCGGTCGTCACGAAGATGGGATGGGGAGCGAATGATCCCCACGAGGCGTCGTACCCGCTCATTCAGGTCGACGCCGACGGCCATGACCTCGACGCGAGCCAGCGGGGGTACACGATCACCTTTGCAGCGGGCCAGCTGCCGCCGGTGAAGGCGTTCTGGTCGCTCACCATGTACGACGGCAACACCCAACTGATGATCGACAACCCGATCGATCGGTACCTGCTGAACTCGCCGATGCTGCCGGACATGACGAAGGGGGCCGACGGATCGCTCACCCTGTACCTGCGACACGACTCGCCCGGCAGCGACCTGGAGGCCAACTGGCTCCCGGCGCCGGACGGACCGTTCTATGTCTTGCTGCGTCTGTACTGGCCCGAGGATTCGTTCCTGAACGGGACGTGGAAGGTCCCGCCGGTCACGAAGGCGTCGTAACGAAGCGTGGTAGTGGAAGGTGAGCGCTATGACGGACTCCAAGCACGCGGCCGACACGGGCGTCGAGGTTCCCGACGAGGTCGTGGAGGCGGCGCGGGTCGGGGCGGACACCACGCAGGCCGGGGCGGAGAGGCCGGCGTGGGTCGACAGCTACACGTGGCAGGCGTTGTGGAAGGTCGTCGCGGTCGCGTTGGCCA
>JAHELV010000087.1 GCA_024644015.1 Nitriliruptorales bacterium | reverse complement strand
CGACGAAGCGGCCGGCAGCGCGTGTGGCAGAACGCGCGAGCGGGCGTCGTGCAACCCGAACGGTGGTCGCGGTGCTGGGGACGCTGGTGGGCCTGGCCGGGATCGAGCACGGCCTCGGCGAAATGCTGCAGGGCCCGGTGCGCCCCGAAGCGCTGATCATCACGTCCTGGCCGGACGCGCCTGCGCTCGAGATCCTGTCGGGGGAGCCGGCGCTGACGGTGATCCCGAACCTGCTGGTGACCGGTGTGCTCGCGGTGATTACGGGGCTGGCGGTGGTGGCCTGGTCGATCTGGTTCGCCGCGCGCAGCTACGGAGGGCTCGTGCTGATCGGCCTGTCGGGGCTGCTGCTGCTGGTCGGCGGAGGGCTTGCCCCGCCGCTCATGGGCTTCATCCTGGGCGCCGTCGCGACCCGCATGAACACGGCGCGACCGCGGCCTCCCGGGCGATTCGGTCGAACCATCGGGCCGGCGTGGCGGTGGTTCCTCGCCGCTGCAGTGCTCGGGTACCTCGGCTTGATGCCGGGCATCGTGTTGGCCGGCATCTGGGACCTGGCCAGTGAGGCACTGGTGATCGGCCTCGCGACGTTCGCATTCACCAACTTCGCCCTGGCGCTGACAGCGGCCCGCGCACACGACCGGCTGGAGTCCGCGACGAGTTGAAGAACCTTCATCGCCGCCGCCGGGACACTCCGTCCTCACCGCGGCACACGAGGCACGTCCGGACCCCCGAGCCGTTTGCCACTGCCGCTCCCGATCGGTACGGAGCAGCCCGGCACCACCGGGTCGGGGATCCGGACGTCGACGGTCAGTTGAGGCCCTCGGCCTCCAACCACTCGGTGGCGACATCGTCGGGCTCGCGCTGCTCGATGTCGGTCTGCACGTTCCACGCAACGAGGTCCTCGGTCGTGATCGCCGCGCTGAGCGTGTTGAGGTCGGCGCTCAGCTGGTCGCCGTAGGCCTCGAGCACGTCGGTCATGACGATGGGCGCGATGTTCTGCGCCGGGTGCAGTCCTTTGTCGTCCTCGAGGACCTTGAATCCCTGCTCCTCGATCTGCGGTGCGGTGGTGTTCCACACGACCGCGTCGACCTCGCCGGCCGCGAGCCCCTCACCGAGCAGCGGGCCGAACTCCAGCGTCACGGTGTCGGCGAACTCGATGCCGTAGATGTCGGGGTCGGTGTAGCCGAGGAAGCACTGCGGTCGCTCGAAGCACTGTGCCGATGCGCCGAAGACCAGGTCCATCCCTGCGAGATCGGAGATGGTCTCCGCTTCGCTGTCCCCGCGCACGACCAGGGCGTCGCCGTCGACGGCGGGCGAGTACTCCAGCACCGTCGCGCCGATCTCCTCGTACGCGGGTGTGATGACCTCAATAACCTGGTCGGGGTCGTCGGACGTCTCGGTGTCCGGCGCCAGCTCGGTCTGGGACCCGCCGATGTAGTCGACGATGAGGTCGAGTTCGTCGTTCTGCAGGCCGGCGACCGCCTCGGCCCGGAACCCGGCGGGCGCGACGATCTCGACGTCGTAGCCCTTGGCCTGCAGGTACTGCCCGTAGACCTGCGCGATGGTGGCCGACTCGCTGAAGTCCTGGCCACGGATCCGGATGGTCGGGCCCTCGGGCGCCGCGGCGGCGTCACTGGCGTCGGTGTCACTGGCGGCGGCGTCGGTGGCGGCGGCGTCAGTGGACTCGTCGGCGCCGCCGCACGCTGCGGCGACCAGCGTCAGCAGCAGCAGGACGGTCAGGACGCGGAGACGGCGGGCGAACGTGCGCAGCATGGCAAGGCTCCTGTCAGGTTGCGTTCGAGGACAATCGTGTGACGCCGCGGGGCAGCGCGAGGCGCTCCGCACCGCGGAATGCGAGCGCCGTCGACGCGGCGAACAGACCGATGAGGATCGTGCCGCCGACGATCTGGCTGGGGCTGTTCTGGCCCAGCCCGTCACGAACGTAGCGCCCCAGGCCGTCGCCGCCGAGGAAGGCCCGCAGCGGCTCGGTCGCGATGACCTGGACCGCAGCGACCCGGATCGACGTCATGATCACGGCGCCGGCCAGTGCGGCTTCGACGCGCCACAGCACAGCCGACTCGGTCAGGCCCATGCCGCGGGCTGCCCCGACCACCCCGCGGTCGGCGCCCCGGATCGCCGCATACGTGTTGATGTAGATCTGCGGCAGTGCCAGCAGCAGCAGGGCGATGAAGATCGGCCAGGGCTCGAACCCGAGCCCGATGCGCAGCGACACCGGCACGAGCAGAGCGGCCACCGCGAGCGTCGGGACGGCCCGGCTCAGCGTGACCATCCAGGTGACGGCGATCTCGCCGCGACCGTGGTGCGCCAGGTACGCCGCAAGAGGCACGGCGACGAGCGTCGCGGCCAGCACGACGGCGCCGCACAGCACCGCCGTGTCGACCAACGTGTCGAGGATCCCGTCGTCGCGGGTCCACAGCTCGGCGCTGAACAGGAACTCCGACAGGCTGATCTCGCGCGGCAGCGCCGCCTGGGCGAGGGTCACATCCATGCTCACGCTCGCGCTCGTCGCGTCCATGGCGTGGCCGCGCGGCTCGCAGCCAGCAGCAGCGCGTCCATCAGCAGTGCCAGCAGGATCGAGAACACCGCACCGATGATCGTCGGGGTGTCGAAGCGCCGGTTGAGACCGTCGAAGATCAGCCGGCCGAGACCGCCCTGACCGATGATGCCGGCCACCGTCACCAGACCGATGGTCGACACGGTGGCGATGCGGATGCCCGCAAGGATGAGCGGACTCGCCAGCGGCAACTCGACGGTCAGGACCCGTGCCGTCGGCGTCAACCCCATGCCGTTCGCGGCGTCCTTGACCGGGCCCGGCACCGACTGGAATCCGGCGATGATGTTGGTCACCAGGATCAGCAGGGTGAACATCGTCAGAGGGATCACCGCCGTGGCGACCGCCTGCGTCCCGAACACCGGTGCCAGCAGCGCGAACAGCGCGACGCTGGGCAGCGTGTACAGGATTCCCGTGAAGCTGGTGATGGGGGTCGTCGTCCAGCGGTACCGCAGCGCCGTCGCCGCCAACATCGCCGAGAGCACCAGACCGGCCGCGACCGACAGCACGGTGAGCTGCAGGTGCTGCAGGAGCGCAGCTTGGATCTGGTCCCACTCGTCGATGAGATACGACCAGCGGAAGAACGGCTGGGCGGACTGGGCGAGCACCGGAATCACGCCGCGATGACCTCAGGACCCTGGTCCAGCCCCGCGCGAATCTGCTCGAGGGTGATGACACCACCGAAGCGGCCGCCATCGTCGACGACCGCCACCGATGTCCGCGACGTCATGATGATCTCCATCGCTCTGCGCAACGTCGAGTCGCGGCCGACCTGCGCCGCCGGCAGGCTGCGCGGCGCGTCCGTCAGCGGGCCGTCGTCATGGACGTCCGGTCCGTGGACCCAGCCCAGGAACGCGCCGCGGTCGGTGAGGCCGACCCACGCGCTGCCCGACGCCCGCATGACCTCGCGCGCCTCCACCGGCGTCGCCGAGGCCGCGACCACGGGGCCCTGGTGGAACGGCAGGTCCGCCACGGTCGCGAGCTGCAGCCGCTTCATGACGCGGTCCTCGCCGACGAACCGCTCGACGAACTCGTTGGCCGGGTCGCGCAGCAATTCGTCGGGTGAGGCGAACTGCTCCAGCACCCCGCCGACGTTCATCAGGGCGATGCGGTCCGCGAGCTTCAACGCCTCGTCGATGTCGTGGGTCACGAGCACGATGGTCTTGTGCACCTGTTGCTGCAGATCCATCAGCTCGTTCTGCAGGCTGCCCCGCACGATCGGGTCGACGGCGCCGAACGGCTCGTCCATCAGCAGCACCGGTGGGTCGGCGGCCAGCGCCCGGGCCACACCGACGCGTTGCTGCTGACCACCGGACAACTCGTCGGGGTAGCGGTCGAGCATCGCATGATCGAGGCCGACGAGTTCCACGAGTCCCGCCGTGCGCTCGCGGATGCGGTCGTTGTCCCAGCCCAACGTCCGTGGGACGGTCGCGATGTTCTGCGCGATCGTCCGGTGCGGGAACAACCCGACCTGCTGGATCACGTATCCGATGTCGCGCCGCAGCTCCACGGCCGGTTGCTCCAACGCGTCGACGCCGTTGATCTCGATCCGCCCCGACGTGGGCTCGATCAGCCGGTTGATCATCCGCAGCGTCGTCGTCTTGCCGCACCCGGACGGACCGATCAGCGCGACGATGGAGCCGGCTGGCACCTCGAGATCGAGCGCGTCGACGGCCGGAGCCGATGCACCATCGAACTGCTTGGTGACACCGTGCAGGCGAATCGCGGTGGTGTACGACTCCTCCACGCGCCTGCTCCTGGTCTCCGGGGGTGTGTACGCGTGCTGTCGGCATCCGCCGCGAAAGGGGCGTCCGCTCGGTACACACAATCTACCGGATGACACCACGGGTCCCCCGGGCCCCCGGGGACGATGCTGGTCGACCGTGGTCTGGGCGCCGCAGCGACGTTGGCGAACCTGCGTGTTGCCGATGGACGTTCGGCCGTTAGCGTGGCAGGGTTGCCGACCGCGCTCTTCGAAGCGGTTGGGCGGGCGCGCCACTCCCCCAGACCCTCGCACGAGGTCCTGCAGCCGACCCTCCACCTGCGCACCGAGGTTCCGTGTCCGTCACTCTCCGCCGGCGACGCATGGCATCAGCGGCACTCGGACCGGACGGCTTCTACGGCTGGCGGATCGTGGGCCTCACGGCGTTGCTCACCGCGATGACGGCACCGGGACAGACGGTCGGGGTCAGCGTGTTCGTCGATCCCATGATCCAGGCGCTCGAGCTGTCGCGCTCACAGATGTCGCTCGCGTACCTGGTCGGCACCCTGGCGGGCGCCATCAGCCTGCCGGCCATCGGGACGCGGATCGACCGTCACGGCGTCCGCCGCACGACGATCGCCATCGGCCTGGGGTTCGGTGCCGCACTGGTCGCGATGTCCGGGGTCGCCGGGTTCGTGACGTTGCTGCTCGGTTTCCTGGGCATCCGGATGCTTGGTCAGGGTGCGCTGTCGCTGACGGCGTCGACGTCCGTCGCGTTGTGGTTCGATCGTCGACGCGGCACCGCAGTCGGTCTGTCCAGCGCCGGTGGGCAGGCACTGATGTCGCTCGCACCGCTGGCCCTGGCCGCCGTGGTGAGCCTCGTCGGCTGGCGCTCCGCGTGGGTCGTGGCCGCGGCCGCCGTGTGGATCACGGTCTTGCCCCTGGGGTGGCTGCTGCGTGACGCTCCCGCCGCGCTCGGTCAACGGCCGGACGGCGTCGCGGCCCGCACCGTCGCACACCGGCCGCCCCGTGTGTCGTGGACACGCGCGGAGGCGGCCCGCAGCCCGATGTTCTGGCTGATCGCCGCCGCGGTCACCGCCAGCGGCATGATCGGCACGGGCCTCGCCTTCCACCAGATCTCGCTGCTGGGAGAGCGCGGGCTGTCCGTCACCGAGGCGGCCGCGAACTTCGTTCCGCAGACGTTGACCGGCCTGGGTGCGACCGTGCTCACCGGCGTCCTCGTCGACCGGATCCGTCCGCGGTTCATCGTGGGCGGCGCCATGGCTTGTCTGGCCGCAGCCATGGTGCTCGCGCAGACGGCGACGCCCGGCCTGTCCGCCGTGGCCTTCGGTGTCGCGGTCGGCGCGTCAGGCGGTTCGATCAGAGCGTTCGAGACAGCGGTGATGCCCAGGTTCTACGGCGTCGGGTCGATCGGCGCCATCCGAGGACTGCTGTTCGCGCTCAACGTGGGCGCCACGGCGTTCGGTCCCCTGGCGCTCGCCGTCGGCTACGACGTAGCCGGGTCGTACGCGCCGATCCTGTCGCTGCTCGTGCCGATCCCGTTGCTGATCGCGGTCGCGGCGCTGTTCGTTTCGGAGCCGGTCCACCGCATGACGAGCGAGGCGTCGACCACGGGTTGAACCCGCCGCCTTTGCATGATCAGCTCGTCGGCGCGGACGGGACCACCGAACGCCTGCCGCCGGCCCAGCCTGACGCGTGACGTGCTGCCGCCCTCGTCAATGGAGTTGTTCGGCGGCAGTGGCGGCGCCGACGCCGTACCCCGCGCCGTCAGCATGTCCACACATGTGCCTCTTGCGTACCGTCACGTGGCGTGGGATACCTAGATCGGCAGTGTCGAGCTGTCGTGCAGCGGACACGGCGTCGCTGTGTCGGCGCGCGGCCGATAGAAACCGGGGGCCGTCGTGAAGAGACGCGACTTTCTTCTGTCCGGAGCCGTTGCCACAGCGGCCGTGGGGTTGACCGCATGCACGGGCAGCGCCGTGACCGACACCACGGGTGGTGGTGACGAGGCAACCGGTGCGGCCGCCGGTGCCGCCGGTGGCGAGCAGGTCGCGCTCGACGAGTCGCTGCCCGAGATCAACATCGAGATGGCCACGTCCTGGCCGCTGGGGCTCGACACGATCTTCGGCGGAGCCCAGGTGTTCGCCGAGCGGGTCGGCGCGATGACAGGAGGACGCTTCACCATCACCCCGCGCGCTGGAGGCGAGCTGGTGCCGCCGCTGGAGGTGCTCGATGCGGTCCAGAGCGGTGGCGTGCCGATGGGACACACCGCGTCGTACTACTACGTTGGCAAGACCCCCGTCATGGGTTTCGGCACCGCGCTGCCGTTCGGCCTGACCGATCGCCAGCAGAACGCGTGGCTGTTCGAGGGCGGTGGCCTGGAGATGCTGCAGGCGATCTACGCCGAGCGGTTCAACGTCATCCAGTTCCCGGCCGGCAACACCGGCGTGCAGATGGGCGGCTGGTTCAACAAGGAGATCAACGGGGTCAACGACATCCGGGGTCTCACGATGCGCATTCCGGGCCTGGGCGGCGAGGTGATGTCGCGTCTGGGCGCCACGGTGCAGGTCATCGCCGGCGGGGAGATCTTCCAGGCGCTCGACACCGGAGCGATCGACGCGGCCGAATGGGTCGGACCGTACGACGACGAGAAGCTGGGCCTGCAGAACGCCGCCAGGTTCTACTACTACCCGGGCTGGTGGGAGCCGGGACCGACCCTGGAGGTCCAGATCAGCCTCGACCAGTGGAACGAGCTGCCGACGCCGTACCAGGAGATCGTGCGCACCGCGGCGCACGAGGCGAACACCATCATGATGGCCCGCTACGACGTCAAGAACCCGCCGGCGCTGCAGTCGATCGTGGACTCGGGCACCGAGCTGCGCCCGTTCCCCGACGACGTGCTCGAGGCCGCCAGGACAGCCTCGTTCGAGCTCTTCGACGGGTTCGCCTCGTCCGACAGCGACTTCAAGGCCGTGTTCGACGAGTGGGACCCGTACCGCCGCAGTGTGCAGGAGTGGTTCGGGCTGGCCGAGCTCGCGATGCTCGAACAGGGGGCCACCGGCGGCGGTGGCGGATCGAACACCGGCTGACCGGGCGTGGCCGACGACGCGGACCGGCCACGAGCCGAAGGTCGCGGCGGTCGAAAGGTCCATCAGCAGGTCGACGCCGTCCTGTCACAGGTCGAGTCCGCGCCGGATCCGCAGCTCGAGATCGTCGATGCGCCGGTGTGGCTGCGCCCCCTTCTGTGGTACCAGCGGGCGGCCGACCGGCTGACCGAAGTGGTCGGCGCGGTGCCCAAGTACCTGGCGGTCGCGGTCATCGTCATCGGGTTCCTCAACGCGCTTCTGCGCTACATCGGGAGGTTCGCCGGCCGCCAGCTCGCGTCGAACCGCTACATCGAGCTGCAGTGGTACCTGTACGCGGCGCTGTTCCTGCTGGCGTTCGCCTACATCCTCAAGCACGGCATCAACGTGCGCGTCGACTTCTGGTTCGCGGACCGGTCACGCAGGACCAGGGCGTGGATCGACTTCGTCGGCAACCTGATCGGGCTGCTGCCGTTCTGCCTGGTCGGCCTGTGGGTCGTGTACCCGCAGGTCCTGCGCTCGTTCGGACGCAGCCCCGACGGAACCTGGCGGACCCTGGCGGTGTGGGAGATCTGGGAGGGGTCACCTGACCCTGGGGGGCTGCCGCGAGCGCCGATCAAGGCGCTGCTCTTCGTTGGCCTCGGCCTGCTGCTGCTCCAGGCGCTGGCCGAGATGGTCAAGTTGGTCGCGGTGCTGACCGGCCACGCGCGGTTCGTCGATCGCAGTGTCCGCGACGGTCCGACGCGGATCGAGTAACAACACGAGGAGGCGCGGCGTGGAGCTGGCATGGCTCGCCATCGTGATGTTCGTGCTGTTCCTCGTGCTGCTGCTGTCGGGCTATCCGGTCGCGTTCTCCTTCGCCGGCACCGCCATCGTCTTCGGCGCGGTCGGCCTCGCGCTCGGCGTCGTCGACTTCAGCGCCGCGCGTGTGCTGTTCTCCCGGTGGTTCGGGTCGATGTCCGATCCGATCCTGCTCGCCATCCCGTTCTTCGTCTTCATGGGGTCGATCTTCGAGAAGTCGGGCCTGGCGGAACGGCTGCTGTCGACCATCGGCCTGCTGATGGGGCCGTTGCGCGGCGGACTGGCGCTGACCGTCGTGGTGGTCGGCGCCCTGCTGGCCGCCGCGACGGGCGTCGTGGCCGCCACCGTCATCGTCATGGGCATGATCTCGCTGCCGACGATGATCCGCTACGGCTACGACCACCGGGTCGCGACCGGCGTGATCACCGCATCCGGCACGCTGGCGCAGCTCCTGCCGCCCAGCCTGGTCCTCATCGTGCTGGCGTCAGTGGCCGGCGTCGGGGTCGGCGACCTGTTCGTCGGTGCGCTGATCCCCGGCGTGCTGCTGACCGCGATCTACGCCGTCTACATCCTGTACGTGGGCTGGCGCCACCCCGAGCGGGTGCCGGCGTTGCCGCCCGAGGATCGCGAGCTGTCGGGCGCCGACCTGTGGCGGGAGTCACTCGTCGCCGTCGTGCCGCCGCTACTGCTGATCTTTGCGGTGCTCGGCAGCATCTTCTTCGGCATCGTGTTCCCCACCGAGGCGGGCGCCGTCGGCGCGGTCGGCGCGTGCCTGCTCGCCGCGGCCAACCGCAACCTGTCGTGGAAGATGATCAAAGAGGCCGGTCAGACGACGACGAACATCACCGCGCTGGTGCTGATGATCCTGTTCGCGTCGACGTTCTTCGCCCTGGTGTTCGATCAGCTCGGCGGGCAACGGCTGGCGACCCAGTGGCTGACCGGCCTGCCCGGCGGCTTCTGGGGCTTTCTGATCGTCGCGAACATCGCCGTGTTCATCCTCGGCATCAACCTGGAGTTCCTCGAGATCAGCTTCATCGCCCTGCCGATCTTCATGCCGGCGGTGACCGA
>JAHELV010000086.1 GCA_024644015.1 Nitriliruptorales bacterium | reverse complement strand
GTCGGCGCTGTGCTGACCGCGATCGATGCGGCCGATGGGGCGCGGCGCTGGAGTGTGGACGGTGCCGCACCGAGCTCGCTGCACATCACCGGTGACGCGGTCGTCGGCGCGTACGAGGCCGTTCCAGGTCCACAGGTTCGGGCTGTCGACCTCGGCGACGGGAGCGAGTTGTGGCGCGCTTCTGCGTCGACCGAGGCCAGCGGCTCACCGGCGACCGTCGGGGTCGGCGGGGGGCTGGTCTACATGCTGCAGGGAAGCCAACTGGTGGCGATGGATCCCTCGGGCAGCGTAGGCAGCGAGCAGAGCCGGGCAACCGTCGGGGCGGCCTGGACGGCTGACGTCGGCGACGTCTGGCCGCTGCTGGCTCCGCTGCTGAACGGGGTGGCCGTGGCGACCAGGAACGGCGAGATCTGCGTGTACAGCGCGGGCACCGGTTCGCTCGCGTGGTGCGAGGCCGTGCCAGGCAGCGAGAGCGCGCCACCCACCGTCGTCGAGAATCGCCGGGGGGTCGTCGCGGCCACCCCGGCGGCGGTCGTCGCGCTCGAACTGGAGATGGGCGTTCCGCTGTGGAGCGTATCGCCGGGCAGCCCTGGCAACCTGGTCGCAGTGAGCGATGCCTCGGTGACGATGGTGGACGGCGACGATGTCGTCACCGTCCTGGACGCCGGCACTGGTGACGAGTTGCTGCGTGTGCCCGACATCGGCGCCGTGACCGCGCTGGGCTCGCACGACCGCTGGGTGCTGGTCGGCACCGCAGACGGGCGCGTTCGCCGGTTCGACATCGACGTCGCAGGCTGACACGGGTGCCCGCGCACGCTGGAGGTGTGCAGTCCCCAGTGGTTCCAAGGTCACCGGCCCCGCCTCCGTTGTCGCGGAGGGACAGACTCAAGTCGTGGCTGCGGCGGGTCGACCGCTCGGGTCGCCGCTGGATCCTGCTGCTGTGCGGGGGGGTCTTCGGCGCGATGGGCGCGGTGCTCATCACGATCGCGGTCGGCCTTCTGCTGCAGCCGCGCTTCATCGTGCTCGAGCTCGGCGCACAACGGCTGGTCCCCGACGGCCAGACCGCACAGCCGCCCATCGAGCAGGTCGACCGCTACGCGGCATTCGACCGTGTCTACACCGTGCGGTTCGACACACCGGACGGCGGTCTGCCGGAGGTGGTCGCGAACGCCGTTCGCCAGCGCTGGCGGGTCGTTTCCAGCGCGGGCGACGGCGTTGTGATTCTGGAGCGGGAAGGTGTGCGAGCCGTCGTCGAGGTGACGGACGGAACGACAATCGTCGACACCGGCGTCGCGCCCTCTGTGCGGTCGTGGCAGCGGCTCGCTCGGATCGTCGCACTCGTCGTCGGTGCCGGCGGCGGCGTCGTGTGGGTGTGGTATCAGATTCGCGGGAAACCGAGACTGCGGACCGTGGCGGACCCGCGCCGCTAGGTACTCCTCAGCCGCTTCGTGCAGGTGCGAACGAAATTGCCGCCGGCGAATCGTCAGAGTTGATGATGCCGCGCGGACGATTGGGTGCCAGTTTGTGAATCGAACCTTGTGCATGGCGGGAGATGCATACGGTTCCGGGGCCAGGCTGCGTCTCCCCCCTCCGTAGCCTGGCCCCGGATTTTTCCCTGTTGCTGCAACGGCATGCACGGTGCCGCGCAGATGTTGCGATCGCGTCAACTGCGATCGAATCGTTCGGGGGTGGGTCGTGTACCCCCCACATGACCCGCTCCCGGACGCCTCCGACGACGGCAGGCACGATGACGGGCGGGTGCACGGAGCGCTGCGGCGATGGGCCATAGAAGCCGCTTGGGCGATTCACCAGTTCTGTGGATGCGACAGGATCGAGCACTTCGCACCCTGGATGCTGTGCCTGAGTCGAGGCACAGATCTCACAACCGCGGGCGGGGAGCACGATGTCAGCGATCACAACCATGTTCAGAAACCAATGGTGGCGACGGGCGGCACTCGCCGGTTTCGTCGCCGGTTTCGTCGGCGGTCTCGTTCCGGCCGTCGTGGGCTGAGCGTCACTCCGGGACCGGCGGCGGCGAGCCGGGCGGCGCGTGCCCGGTGTGCGGGTGGGCTGACCGGAGAAGACCGACGACGCTGGCGCGCACCAACGGGTCAGATGTCACCGGCGAACGTGTCGCACGAATCAGGGCTGCCGCTTTCGAACCCTCGTCGGAGCCATCGGGCGCGCTGCTCTGACGAGCCGTGGGTCCACGACTCCGGTGAGATCCGGCCAGTGGTCTGCTCCTGGATCCGATCGTCACCGATCGCTGCCGCCGCTCGCAGTCCCTCCTCGAGATCGCCCTGCTCCATCAGTTCGCGCTCGTAGACCGAATGGGCCCACACACCGGCGAAGCAGTCCGCCTGCAGCTCCTGGCGGATCGACAGCTCGTTGCGCCTGCTCGGATCGCGCTGCGCAAGCTGCCGAACCTGGTTGTCGACCCCGAGCAGATGCTGCACGTGATGGCCGACTTCGTGCGCGAGCACGTAGGCCTGCGCGAAGTCACCGGACGCGCCGAACCGTTGCGACAACTGCCGATAGAAGGTCAGGTCGATGTAGACCCGCTCGTCGGCGGGGCAGTAGAAGGGGCCAGTCGCGGCGGAGCCGATGCCGCACCCCGTGGTGGTGCGGCCGCTGAACACGACCGGCCCCGGTTGTTCGGCAGCCTCCGCGAGCGTCCTCGCGGGCCCGACCGGATCGTAGTCTCGCCCGGCCGCCACGAACTGCTCGCTCCACAGCTCCTCGATGTCGCGCGTCACCTGCGCGACGAACTGGCCGCCCTCGTCCGGCGGTGGTGCGTCGGGCACCGACACCTGGCCCTCGGGCGCGGCCGGTGTGTCGCCCGGAAACTGCTCGAGGGGTGCGTTGACGTCAACGCCGCTGCCGCCACCGAATCCCCCATTGAGGAGGAAGAACGCGACCACGGCGATCAGCAGCACCGGCAGGCTGACCTTGCCCATCGGGATCGGGATGCTCGACATCGGCCTCCCGGACCGCCCCGGCCCTGCCCCTCGGCGATCGTCAATCCGTCCCTGCCGGCCCATGCGGCGCCACTTCACGCGCGCTCCGTTTGTCTCGGGACCCGACCGGACGTCCCCCGGCCGACCCGTCGTCGTTGCCACGAGCATCGTGTCCGGAGGCCGGTCTGTGAAACACCGCCCGGCCCGGCCGCGGTGGTCAGGTCGTGCGGAAGCCCGTGCCTCCCTCGACGGGCTGCGGGTGCGTGTGATGGCGGCTGGCGTGCGCCTCGCAGGTCGACAGCCAGTCGAGGCCGACCTGGCGGCTGAACGTCGCGGCCGTCCGGTGTCGGACGCCCTGCGCCTGGACCACGATGCGGATACGCGCACCGGCTGGCTCGCAGACCACCGCCCGCAGCGCGGGCCAGCTGATCTGTGCGACGTCGAAGCCGGAGCGGACGGCGATGCCGAGCTCTGAGACGGCGACAGCGCTGAAGGCGCGGGTCCAGAGGCCGACCGCCAGCCACAGTCCGCCGCCGAGCACGAGGGCCACGAGTGGCACCGCGATCACCGCCGGCGGCAGCGTCGCTGCCGCCGCCAGCACGATGAGCAGTGCCGACAACACGATCGACCAGAACGCCATGCGCAGCTCAGCGCCCCGACGATCGGCCGCGAGCCAGGTCCATCCGTCGGCGGACGTGGTGATCCGGCTCGGGCGGAGATCCATGCGGACGCTCAAGGTGGTCGATGGGCGGACGACTGTGGGCAGAGTATGCGCGTCCTCCGTCGTCGGCTCGCCTTGATTGTCATGCTCGTCGTGCTCGTACCCGCGAGCGGGGCAGGCGCGCTCGATCGACGGGTCGAACGGTCGCGTGCCGAACTGCAGCAGGCCCGCGAGGCGGCAGCCGCCACCGCGGCGAGGCTGGATCGGGCTGCAGCGGACTATGAAGAGGCACAGGCTCATCTCGGTCGCCTCAGCGACGAAGAGCAGCGGACAGAGCTCGAGGTGGCCGACGCGCAACGTAACGCGACCGAGGTCGACATCCAGGTCCGCGACCGGCTGGTCACCCTCTACAAGCACCCGGAGCTCCGGTTGCACGCGCTGACGCGGGCCGTCGTGGCTGCGGACGTCGGCGAGACGCTGCACAAGCTCGAGCTCATCGACCAGCTCGCTCGCAGCGGTGCCGCGAAGATGGCCCGCGCAGAGCGTGTCGCTGTCCGCGTGCAGGCCGCCGAGCATGACTACCGCGTCGTGACCGCCGGTGTGCGCGATGCGTTGCGTGTGCGCCGCGATCGCGCTTCGGACCTCGGTGCGGCGCTCGCACGGGCGCGTTCCGAGGTCTCTGCCGCCGACCGCCGGCTGCGGACCGTGCAAGCCACCGTGGCGGCGGAAGCGGAGCGCCGGCGCCTGGAGCGTCAGCGCGTCCGGCAGCTGCGATTGGCGCAGAATCGGCAGGCCGGCGGCGGCCCGCTGCCACCGGTCGACGGCAAGGTGTGCCCGGTCGGGCGCCCCAACGCGTTCTCCGACAGCTGGGGCGCTCCGCGCTCAGGCGGTCGCAGCCACCAGGGCGTCGACATGTTCGCCGCCCACGGCACGCCGTTGTACGCGCTCGAGCCCGGCACCGTCCGGGCCAGCGACAACTCGCTCGGCGGGGTGTCGGTGCACCTTGCTGGAAGCAGCGGCGACGCCTACTACTACGCCCACATGTCCGAGCGGATCGTGGTCACCGGCCAGCGCGTTCGCGCGGGCGAGGTGCTCGGCGCCGTCGGCAACACCGGCAACGCCCGCTTCACCCCGCCGCACCTGCACTTCCAGTACCACCCCGGCGGTGGCGGTCCTGTCAACCCGACACCGTTGGTGACCGTCCTCTGCCGCTCGTGAGCGGTTAGACTCCGCGACGATGGACAGCGACCGCAGACTGGCACGCATCACCGCGGCCGAGTACCTGAATGACATCGCCGGCGCCGACACCGTGCGCATCCGTGAGATGCGTGACGAGTGCCGTGCCGAAGAGCGACGGCTGAGCTACGTACGGCGCATGGTTCAGGGTCATCTTGACCTGGCGGCCGCGGAGCTGGCCAGACGCGACGGCACGCAGTCCGAGGAACTGGTCGCACGGGTCTCTCGGACGATGACCGGTGCGGCATCGGGTGCGGTATCGCTGCGTGCGGTCGCCCTGTACGAGCCACCCGACGCGGGCGACGAGCTCGACGACGTCGGCACCGCACGCCTACCGGATCTCGAAGACGGCGCGCTGGCCGCGCACGCCGAACGGCTGCGACGACGCGAGCGCACGCTGTCGGATCGCCGGGCGGTCCTGTTGGGCCATCTCGACCGCCTCCAGGCGGCGCTCGTCGAGCGCTACCGTGACGGCCGCGCCGGCATCGACGAGGTCGCACTCACGTCGGACGGCCCCTGACACCAGGGGAGCCCCTGGTTCGGGTCGTTCGAGATGGCGCGATCGACTCATTGCACACGGGGCATGTCGCGGTCACCGACAGCGCCGGACGTGTGGTTGCCGCACACGGTGACCCGGCGGTCGTGATCTACCCGCGATCGGCGCTCAAACCGTTCCAGGCCGCCGCCGTGATGGCGCTCGCACGAACCACGTTGGATACGGACGAGATCGCGATCATGGCCGCGTCGCACGTCGGCGGGTACGGTCAGCAGGCGGCGGTCGTGCGGCTACTCGACCGCGGCGGCCTGACCGCCGCAGCACTGCGCTGCCCACCTGCGCTGCCACGCGCTGCGGAGGCTGCCCAGAGGCGACCGGAGCCGACGCGGCTGGCACACAACTGCTCCGGCAAGCATGCTGGTTTCCTGCTGGCCACCTTGTGCGTCGGTGGCGATCCGGGTGTCTACCTGGACGCCGACTCCACCGTGCAACGAGCCGTGTTGACACTGCTGCGGGAAGTCTGCGGGGTCGACCTGCTGGGGCCCGGCGTCGACGGCTGTGGTGCCCCGGCATGGCGGGCTCCACTCGCGTCGTTGGCGGTGGCCTTCGCCACGCTGGCAGGCGCCGACGACGAACTGGCCGATGTGGCCGCCGCCATGCGGGCGCACGCTGATCTCGTCGGTGGGCCCGGCATCGTCGACACTGAACTGATGGCGGCGGAGCACGCTGTCCTCGCCAAGCGGGGAGCCGAGGGGACGCTCGCGTTCACAGTGGGGCGGGCCGCCGAGCGGTACGGCGTCGCCATCAAGGTCGCGGATGGCCACCCGCGCGCCGTGGGACCCGTGGCGGTTGCGATCCTCGAGCGCCTGGGCCTGCGGGGAGCGCCGGGCCTGCGTCGCCCGGCTGTGCTGGGTGGGGGAGTGCCGCACGGTGCGATCGAGATCGCGCCGGAGCTGCAGCGCTCACTGACCGACCTGGGATGACCACACACCGCTAGCGGTGGTTGCAGAAGTGCTTGCTGGAGTTTATGCTTGCTCGCAGCAAGCACGATGAGTGAGCGCGATCCGATGCCATCCGACCGCAACACCCACGAGGTTGCGGAGGCCGCAGCCGCACGAGTCCGCGACCTCGGCGCCTTCATCCGCGAGCAGCGCACCGCCGCGCAGCTGTCGTTGCGTGCGCTCGCATCGCGCGCCGGCATCTCGAACCCGTACCTGTCCCAGATCGAACGCGGGCTGCGACGCCCGTCCGCCGACATCCTCCAGCGCGTGGCCGATGCGCTGCGCATCAGCGCGGAATCACTGTATGTGCAGGCCGGCATGCTCGAGGAGCGTCGCGGCGGACTCGACGAGGACATCCGTGCAGCGAGCGAGCTCACCGAAGGGCAGAAGCGCGCGCTGCTCGAGATCTACACGTCCTTCGTGTCGGACAACGCGTCCACACAGACCGCAGTACAACCACCGAACACCGAGGAGCACCAATGACCACCCACACACCCGAGAACCGCACGCGTGCGGTGACCGACGAGGCAAGCACAGCGAACCGATCGACCGCGGAACTGCTTCGCGACGGCGGCTACGCAACCATCGGCGCGACCGACGCCGCCGTTTCGTACGTCCGTCATCTGAGCGAAAAGGCGAGCGAGGTCCGTGGTGGCCTGCGGTCGCTGAAGCTGCCGACACCCGACGACGTCTCCGCCACGCTGCGCGAGATCGGCGACGGCGTGGAGCAGCACTTCGAGTCCTTTGCCGGCCGGGGCCGCGAAGTCGTTGCGGCACTGCAGGGCAACCGCGCCACACAGGCCGCCGGTGAGCGCGCCCGCGTAGCTCGCAGCCAGGTCAAGGCGGCGGCAACCAGCGTTCGCCGGGCCGGAGAGGCCGCGACTGACGCCGTCGAGGAGGCTGCCGACACGGTCGGTGGGCGGGCGGACGTCGACTACGAGTCGATGACGGTCGACGAGCTGCGCGACCTGGCCCGGGCGCGTGACATCGAGGGACGCTCGGACATGAACAAGGCCGACCTAATTGCCGCGCTGCGTTCCTCCTGACCCGCCCGGCGGCCTCGTGGCGGCGGACGCGCCAACGTCGCAGGCGGCCTGAAGAGCATCGGTGCCCCCGACGGTCCGTCGGGGGCACCGACGTGTGTCGGGTCGGCTCCACCGCCGCCGCCCGTGGCTACCATCGTTCGGTGGCCGCCTCCCGGTGGGGTGGGTGTCGCGAGCGAGGAGGCGGACATGCCTGGGAGAGCTGACGGCGGTCTCGATGTCACCGACGAGCGGCCGTCGGACCGCGCGGGCCCGCTGCCAGGCAGCGTGGCGTTACTCAGTGTCCACACGTCACCTCTGGCGCAGCCGGGCGTCGGTGACGGCGGCGGGCTGAACGTGTTCGTATCGGCCCTCGCCGCCAACCTCAGTGGTCATGGCATCGCGGTCGACGTGTTCACCAGGACTGCCGGCGCCGACCTCCCGCCGACCGTCACCCTGGACGACGGTGTCCGGGTCCACCACGTCGACGCGGGTCCGCCGACGCTGCGCAAGGACGATCTGGCGTCACACCTGTGCGCGTTCTACCTGGGGGTGGCGAGTCATCCCGCCATGGAGGCGGTGCAGCTGCTACACGGCCACTACTGGATGAGCGGATGGGTCGGGCGCAAGCTGCGCCAGCGACGAAACGTCCCACTGGTGCAGCGGTTCCACACGCTGGCCCGCGCCAAGGACGCAGGCCGGACGGCAGGCGAGGCGCCCGAACCGATGTTGCGCTTCGCCGCAGAACGGCGTGTCGTCGCAGCCGCCGACGCCGTACTGGCAGCGACCGCTCGCGAGGCCTCGCTGCTGCGCAGGGAGTACCGCGCGCCGGGCAATCAGGTCCACATCGTCCCGCCGGGTGTCGACACCGAGGTGTTCCGGCCGGCAGCGGACAGGTTCGCGACCCGGCGTGATCTCGGCGGTGGCCGCCTGCTGCTGTTCGTCGGCCGCCTGCAACCGCTGAAGGGACCGGACCTGGCGGTGCGGACATTGGCTGCGCTCGACGCCCACCTACCCGACGACAGCGTGCCCACCCGCTTGATCATCGTCGGCGGCGCGAGTGGCAACGGTCACGGCACCGTCGATCCCGCCGCGCTGCGCCAGTTGGCCGAGCAGCTGGGCGTCTCGGACCGGGTCGCGCTGCTGGCACCCCGGCCCCACGACGCGCTGGCACCCCTGTATCGCGCCGCCGATGCGGTGCTGATGCCCAGCCGCTCCGAGAGCTTCGGTCTCGTCGCGCTCGAGGCGCAGGCGTGCGGCACGCCGGTCGTCGGCGCGGACGTCGGCGGCCTTGGCGACATCCTGCGCAACGGCGGCGGCACCGTCGTCGCAGCGCATGATCCCGACGCGTACGCGCGTGCCGTGCTCCCGTACCTTGTCGATTCCAACGCACGAAACGCCGCGTCGGACGCGGCGGTACGGAGCGCCCAGACGTACAGCTGGCGCCAGACGACGCAGCAGACCCTCGACATCTACCGCTCGCTCATGTCACGGCAACCGACGGCGACACGTGGCCGGCGCGGCGCCTGACGTGGCCCGAGCGCGAGCGGTCGTCGACCGCTGGGTCGCCAACCACGACGTGCCCGCCGAGCGGGACGACGACCGGTGGATGGTCACCCTTGCCGGCGAGCACAAGCGGACGGTGGGAGTCACCATCTCGATCGGCGATCACACCCTGACCGTGCAGTCGTTCTTCATGCGGGCACCCGACGAAGACCGCGCGGGCGTCTACTCGCTACTCCTGCGTCGCAACCTGCGCAGCTACACGCTGCGGTTCGCCCAGCACCCCGACGGTGACGTGCTCCTCGTCGGTGTGCTGCCGATCGCGGCCGTCACCGACAGCGAGCTCGACCGGATGCTCGGCCAACTGCTGTCGGTGGCCGACGCGACGTTCAACGAGGCACTTCGCCTGGGGTTCGCCGGCTACATCGAGCGCGAACAGGCCTGGCGCCGCACCGTTGGCCTGCCGCGCAATCCGATCACGTAGCAGCACGCC
>JAHELV010000042.1:6189-34771 GCA_024644015.1 Nitriliruptorales bacterium | reverse complement strand
GCTGGGCAAGCAGCTGGGGGTTCGCCCCACCGGCTGGGAGGTGGTTGCCGGCGTCTACGGCATGCCGGGACATCGGTCGGTCGCCGACGTGACGGACCGCGACAGCCTCGCGCGTGTGCGTGCCTATACGCGCGCCCACACGCGCATGGGCGCGTAGGCGACGAGCATTCCCGCACCGGTCTGTCCCGACGTCTAAGACGTCGCGAGCGTGGTGCCGCTCGCCCAGTCGGCGTGCAGCCGCCGATAGACGTCGCTGCCGGCGAGCAGCTCGGCGTGCGTACCACGGGCGACGATGCGTCCCGCGTCGAACACGATCACCAGGTCGGCGCTCTCAGCGGTCGCCAGCCGGTGGGCGATCGTGATGCTGGTGCGTCCTGCGGTCAACCGCTCGATCGCGTCACGCAGGCGCACGTCGAGGGCGGGGTCGACCGCTGAAGTGGCCTCGTCGAGTACCAGCACGGCGGGGTCGGCGATCCACGCACGCACCAGCGCCACCAGCTGCCGCTCGCCGGCCGAGAGCCGGTTGCCGCGCTGCCCGACGCGGCTGTCGATCCCGGCGGGCAGGCCGGCAAGCCAGCCGTCGAGGTCGAGGTCGGCGAAGGCCTGACGTATCTGGTCGTCGCTCGCGGCCGGGTCGCCGTAGCGCACGTTGTCCGACAGTGTCGCATCGAACAGGAAGCCCTCCTGCGGCACGAAGGCGACGTGGGCCCGCAGCGCGGACCCGCTGACCTCGTCGAGTGGCACGTCGCCTATCAGGATCTGCCCGGCGTCGGGCCGCAGCAGCCGCACCACCAGTTTGGCGAAGGTCGTCTTGCCCGAGCCCGTCTCGCCGACGATCGCGATGCGCTGTCCGGCCGGCATCTCGACGTCGATGTCGCACAGCACGTCGGGGCCGTCGCCGTACGCGAACCTCACGCCGCGCGCGCGCACCGCCAACGCCCCGTCGGCAAGCCCCCGACCGTCGGCGCGCTCGTCGAGGTCGGGGTCGATGTCGAGCACCCGCAGGATCCGTCGCACGCCCGACGCGGCGACCTGGGCCTGATCGAGTGTCTCGACCAGGGTCTGGACGGGTTCGATGAACTGGTTGACCAGGAACATGAACGCGATCAGCGTCCCCGCCGACATCCCGTCGAGTACGAACAATCCCATGACCAGCACGATCGCCTGGACCGCGGCCGAGAAGATCTCCGCCGTGCTGAACAGCGCCGCCGCGGTGCGGTGGGTGCGGTACTCCGCCGAGAACTGTGCCGCGAGGCGGTCGCGCAGGCGCCTGCGGGTGCGCGACTCGGCGCCGTAGGCCCGGACCGTGGGCAGCCCGACGATCGCCTCGCCGATCGCCGCCATGCTGTCGGCGACACGCACGCGGACCTGGTCGTACGCATGCTGCAGCAGACGCTGGAACCACCGCAGCACCATCGCGTAGCCGCCGGTGACCACCGCGACGACGACCGCCAGCTCCCAGCGGTACACGACCATCGCCGCCAGGACGAGCGCGACCCGCAGCACCCCGAGCAACAGGTTGACGCCCCCCCACGACAGGAACTGCTGGATCTCCTGCACGTCGGACGTGACCCGGGCCACCAGCGCGCCTCGTCGCTCGCCCTGCACGTGCAGAACCGACAGGCGGTGCAGGTGTGCGAAGGTCATGACCCGCAGCTCGCACAGGCCGTTGGCGGCGGCCGTGCTCATACGTACCTGTGCAAAGCGACTGGCGATCGTCGCGGTCGCCAGCGCAACGATCGCGAGCGCGCCGAGCCATACGACGGCGCCGATGTCGACTCCGCTGGTCGCCATGACGTGACGGTCGATGACGACCTGGAGGGTGATCGGTACCACCAGTCGCCCGAGCGAGCCGACGACAGCAAACGCCACGGTGCCTGCCAGGCCGCGGCGCAACGCGGGAGCCAGCCGCAGCGCGCGGCGCAGCGCGCCGACGGTGCCGATCGTCTGGGCAGTCATGCGAAGCGCCCGTGGCCGGTGCCGCTCGGGGCATGGTCCAGGCGGCGGCGCAGGGTGTCCTGCTCGTACGCGCGCAGCAGCCGGCTGTAGGCCGGCACGTCGCGCAACAACGCCTCATGGTGGCCGTGCGCGACGACGCGCCCGCCATCGACGAACACGACCTCGTCGGCCAACGCGATGCTCGACGGCCGGTAGGCGACGATCAACACGGTCGCCGGCAGCTCCGCGTCCCGCAGGTTGCGCAGGATGGCGGCCTCCACCGACGGATCCACCGCAGACGTCGCGTCGTCGAGAACGAGCAGCCTTGGTCGTTGCGCCAGCGCGCGCGCCAGCGCGAGACGCTGCCGCTGCCCGCCGGACAGCGCCACCCCCCGCTCGCCGACCCGGGTCTCGTAGCCGTCGGGCAGCGCGCACACGAACTCGTGGGCGTGCGCCAGCCGTGCGGCCCATTCGACGCGGTCCTCGGCCAGGTCGCTGCGCAGGGCGATGTTCCCGCGCACGGTGTCGTCGAAGAGGAACGCGTCCTGTGCGACGTACGCCAGCTCACGCGCCAGCTCGCCGGCGGCGAAGTCGCGCACATCTCGTGCGTCGAGCCGGATCACACCGCTGCCTGGATCCCACAGGCGCGCCAGCAGCAGGGTCAGCGTGGTCTTTCCCGATCCCGTCGCACCGACGACCGCGACGGTCCGACCCGCTGGGATGTCCAGTTGCACGCCGTCGAGGACCGTAGGCCCGTCGGGGTAGGCGAAGCCAACGCGGTCGCCCTCGACCGCGGCCGGGTCGCTGCTGTCCGCCGCCTGCCGGTCGCCGTAGCGCACCCCGTCGTCGGCGGCGAGCACCGATTGCACGCGCTGCCAGGCCGGCACGCTGTCACCGAGCTGCCAGAGGGTGAAGCCGATGAGCCGTGACGGCCAGAGCACGAGGGACAGCAGAAACGTCACGCGCACCAGGTCGCCGGCGGTGATCGCGTCGAGCGTGATGCGCCAAGCGCCGAGCATCACCACGATCACGGTGACCATGCCAGGCAGTGCCTCGTGGGCCACGTTGTAGGTCGCGCGGATGACCCCGAGCTCGACGAGCTGATCACGCAGGCGTTCGGCGGCGCCTCGTAGCCGCGTGGTCTCGAGGTGCTCCCGGCCGAGCGCCTTGATCGTCAGGGCGCCGTCGAAGCTCTCGTGCGCGGTGCCGGCCACGACGCCGCGCAGCTGCTGGACCGACTGCCCCAGCCGCGCCATCCGCCAGCTCCCGCGGATGTTGATCAGCACGCTCGCACACACCCAGACGGTCGCGATCACGCCCATCCACGGGTCGGTGACCGCGATGATCACCGCGGCAGCGACCAGCAGCGCGGCCGCACCGACGCCGTAGGGCAGCGGCGCCAGGACATAGGTGGCCTGGGTGGTGTCGGCTTCGGCCACCGACAGCAGATCGCCGGTGGCGCGGCTGTCGTACCACCGCATCGTCAGACCGAGCTGGTGGTCGACGATGCGTTCGCGCAGGTCGTTCTTCGTGCCGTACTGCAGCGACGCGGCCGCCGCGCGACGCAGGATGATGCCGACGGCCTTGGCCACGCCGACACCGACGATCAGTCCGACCGCCAGCGCAGCGCGTCCGGTACCCGTGCCATCGAGCGTGGGGACGATCAGCGCATCGGTCACCCACCCGAGCACGAGGGCGGACGCAACCACCGCTGCGCTGAACAGCAGCGAACCGGCCACCGCGATCACGAACGGCACAGGCCGGCGGCGCACGTGGGCGGCCACCACCTGCAGACCCGTCCGAACGACGGCGACAGGGGTCACGGGCGTTGGCACGGTGCTCGGCGGGGACCTCCCGCCGACCCTGACGGGTTCGCGGGCGAGCCGGGCGGGCGACGCATCAGGCGGCCGCGTCGACGCGGGCGGTCGCCAGCGCGTAGGCGGGGGAGCGGCCGACCGCAGAACGCAACACCCCGAGCATGTTGCCGGCGTTGGCCACCGCCGCACGCGCAGCAAGCGGTCCCACGCGCAGGCCGAGCTCGCGTCGGTGCCGTCGTGGCAACGAGCCGGCGGCGCCGGCGAACAGCGGCAGGTATGCGGCACGGACGGTGTTGGGCAGTGGCGGCCAGCGCAGAAACCGCACCGCGTCCCGAGCCTGTGCGCCGACCGCAAGCTGCGGAGCGACCTCGTCGAGCGCGGCCGTGAGCTCGGCGACACTGCGGGGCAGGTCGTCCTCGAGGGGCAGATCGACGTCGCCCGCCCGCAGTCGCGCGCCGGCGGTGGGATCGCGCAGCAGTCGCGCGAGCGGCATCCGCTCGTCGAGCAGCGCCGCCAGGCGTGACTGTTCGACCACGAAGCGGTCGGCTGCCGCGGGCGAGACCGGGTGGGGCGCCCACAGCCGGTCGGCTGTGATGAACGACGAGGTCAGCGCCATCGAGACCCAGGCCAGCAGCGCGGGGTGGCCCGCACGGTACGGCCGCCCGTCGGGCGCCGTGCCGCGGACGACCCGGTGAGCGCGGCGCACCGCGCGTGCGGCGTGCAGCACTTCACGCGTGGTCCCGAACGTCGCGGTGGTGACCCACGCCGAGGTCGACTGGAGGCGGGCCAGCGGATCGTCCCGGAAGCGCGAATGGTCCGCCACGCCGGCCATGGCCAGCGGATGCAGTGTCTGCAGCAGCAGTGCGCGGACCCCACCGGCGATCGCCGCCGGTTCGGCGATGATCTGCCACGACGGCGAGTCCGGCCCGCACAGGCCCGGGTCCGGGTCGCCTGCCGGCGCCGCCCGCCGCGCTCCGAACACGCGGCGCATGAAGGCCTGGACGCCGGCGCGGACGACCGGCAGGCCATTGGGCATCGTGGCGGCGATCGACACGGCCGGCTGCACCGGCCGACGGCCGCCTAACCAGTCGGTGGCTGTCACACCGCCACGGTAGCCGCGGACGCGCGTGCTGAGCCGAGCGGATCTCGGTGTCGGCCCGCGTGCGCCGTCGCAGGTTCTGGATGTGCGGCGTTTCGGTATAGCGTGCAGCAGGTACGGCAAGCCTGAACGGACGATTGAAGGGCGAGACGGCATGCGGATCGGGATCCTCACAGGTGGAGGCGATGTCCCAGGGCTGAATCCCTGCATCAAGGCAGTGGTTCACCGGGTGATCGATGACGGGCACGAAGTGCTCGGCATCCGCAGGGGCTGGGGTGGGCTCCTGAACTGCCGGCCTGACGATCCGATGACGATCAAGGACAACACGCTGCCGCTCGACCGCAACGTGGTCCGGCGGGTCGATCGCTCTGGCGGCACGTTCCTGCACACGTCGCGCACCAACCCGGGCCGGGTGCGCCCCAAAGAGGTTCCGGACTTCCTGAGCGATCGCGCGAAGGGGGCGGGACCGTACGACTTCACCGACCACGTGCTCACGGTGCTTGAAACGCTCGGCCTCGACGCCCTGGTGCCCATCGGCGGCGACGACACGTTGTCCTACGCGGTGCGGATGCATGAGGAGGGCGTCCCGGTCATCGCGATCCCCAAGACGATGGACAACGATGTCCACGGGACCGACTACTGCATCGGCTTCTCGACGGCCGTCAGCCGCAGCGTGCAGTTCATCCATTCGCTGCGTACGTCGACCGGGTCCCATGAGCGCATCGCGGTCATCGAGTTGTTCGGGCGGTACTCGGGAGAGACCTCCCTGGTGTCGGCCTATCTCGCGGGCGTCGACCGCGCGGTGATCTCGGAGGTCTCCGTCGACGTCGACAGATTGTCGGCCCTGTTGATGGCCGACAAGCGGTCCAACCCGAGCAACTACGCCATGGTCACGGTGTCGGAGGGCGCCACCATCGAGGGCGGGCAGATGCTGGTGACGGGCGAGGCCGACGCCTACGGCCATCGCAAGCTCGGTGGGATCGGTGAGGTGCTCGGCGAGGAGATCAAGGCCCACACGGGTGAGGGCATCATCGCGCAGAAGCTGGGGTACCTCATGCGCTCCGGTGCCCCGGACTCGCTCGATCTGATGGTGGCGACGAACTACGCGGTGATGGCGGCCGATCTCGCGGTCGAAGGCTCCCGTGGCCGCATGGTGGCGCTGCGCAGCGGCACGTACACCAACGTCCCCATCTCCGTCACCGGCGAAGGGGCGAAGCGGGTCGATGTCGGAGCGCTCTACGACGCCGAGCAGTACCGCCCGAAGGTACGACACGTCGCCGGCAAGCCCATGTTCCTCTACTAGACCGCGAGAGAGGACGACTCGAAGCGTTGAAGGAATGACTGGTCGTATGGAACGTTCGTCGGTTTGTCGAGGAGTGTGAATCTCAAGTGGAGATTGAGAGTATTCAGGCGCGGGAGCTGCTCGACTCGCGCGGGAACCCGACCATCGAAGTCGACTGCGCGTTGATCGACGGCGCCTTCGGACGTGCCGTCGTACCCAGCGGGGCGTCGACGGGGCAGTTCGAGGCCGTCGAGTTGCGTGACGGGGACAATCGCTATGGCGGCAAAGGTGTGCTCCGCGCCGTCGACAACGTCAACGTCACGATCGCCCCCGAGATCATCGGTATGGATGCCACCGACCAGCGGGTGGTCGACGCGAACCTGGTGTCGTTGGACGGCAGCGACGACAAGTCGACGCTGGGTGCCAACGCGCTGCTCGGGGTCAGCCTCGCCGTCGCAAAGGCCGCGGCCGACTCCCGCGCGCTGCCCCTGTACGCCTACCTGGGCGGCACCAACGCCCACCTTTTGCCCGTGCCGATGATGAACATCGTCAACGGTGGGTCGCATGCCGACTCCAACGTCGACTTCCAGGAGTTCATGATCGCTCCCGTCGGCGCACCGACGTTCGCCGAAGCCGTTCGCATGGGCGCCGAGGTGTACCACTCGCTGAAGAGCGTGCTGAACAGCTCGAACCTGTCGACGGGTCTGGGTGACGAAGGGGGCTTCGCACCGGAGCTCGAATCCAACGTCGCGGCGCTCGACCTGATCATGGAGGCGATCGAGAAGGCGGGTTACCGCCCGGGAGACGACGTGGCACTGGCCATGGACGTCGCCGCAACGGAGTTCTTCGTCGACGGCAGCTACCGGCTCGCCGGCGAAGGGCGGGAGCTGACGCCCGACGAGATGGTCGACCTGCTGGCGGATCTCGTCGACCGCTACCCGATCGTGTCGATCGAGGACGGGCTCGACGAGGAGGACTGGCCCCACTGGAGTGACCTGACCGCGCGCGTCGGCGACCGTTGCCAACTGGTCGGCGACGACCTGTTCGTCACCAACTCGCAGCGCGTGCGCCGGGGCATCGGAGAGGGCAGCGCGAACAGCGTCCTCGTGAAAGTCAATCAGATCGGTACGCTGACGGAGACGTTGGACACGATGGAGCTCGCACACCGGTCCGGATGGACCTGCATGGTGAGTCATCGTTCCGGCGAGACCGAAGACACGACGATTGCGGATCTGGTGGTCGCGACGAACGCGGGACAGATCAAGAGCGGTGCCCCGGCACGGACCGACCGGGTCGCCAAGTACAACCAGCTGCTGCGGATCGAACAGCTGCTGGGAGACGCCGCGCGCTACGCGGGCGTCGACGCTTTTCCCCGCACGTACCACCGACCCGACGACTGACAGCTTCGCGGAGCCTGGTTCCACCAAAAGGTGCGGGACCGGCTCCGCCGCACAGCAACCGACGAAGAGCGTGGCCCCCTGATGGCTCCTTCCCCCCGCTCCATCACCCACCGAACGCGCACCCACGTCGTGGGCGCCGGCCGACGGCTGGCGGCCACCATCCGCGCGTCGCGCCGGTTCGTGGCCGGACTCGTGGCCCTGCTGGCGTTGCTCGCGTTCATGGCGTCCGCGCCGATCCGCAGCCTCGACGCCGCCAACCAGCGCGTCGAGTACCTGCGGGCGACCAAGCATCAGCTCACCACCAGCATCACCGATCTCGAACATCGCAAGACCCGCTTGCAGGACCCACGGCAGGTCGAGCTGCTCGCGCGGTCCAAGTTCGGGCTCGTCAAGCCCGGCGAGACCGCCTACGTCGTCGTCACCCCCGAAGACGAGCTCCGCACGGACGGGCAGCCGCCAGACGGGGCCGGTCACCGAGCGTGGTACCGCTGGCTGCTGGACGCCGTGACCGAGATGCTCCCCATGTCGTGACGTGAGTGACCCGCAGCGTGGCTCGGCGACCGACGCGTCGTCGGCGCAGAGATGGGCGCTGCGGTCCGCCGGTTTCGCCGAGCTGGACAACACGACCCTCTACGAGATCCTGCGGTTGCGCAGCGATGTGTTCGTCGTCGAGCAGCGCTGCGCCTATCGTGAGTTGGATGGTCGAGACACCGAACCCACGACCCGGCACCTGTGGATCGCAGATGACGTTGGTGCGGTGTGCGCATACCTTCGGGTGCTCGACGACGGTGACGGTCTCACGCGGATCGGCCGGGTCGTGACGGCGGCACCCTGCCGTGGGCGGGGACTGGCGGAGCGGCTGGTCCGCCACGCGGTCGCGGTCGCGCCAGGTCCCGTCGTCGCGTCGGTACAGGCGCACCTGCAACGCTGGTACGAGCGGCGCGGGTTCGTCGTCGCCGGTCCTGGCTACGACGAGGACGGCATCGCTCACGTCCCGATGCGTCAAGCCCTCCGTCACTGGGGACCGACACCGTGATCGACGACGCGCTACGCCCGGCGCCGGACGCGTCGTACGAGGCGCAGCTCGCCCGAGCCCCGATGACAGATCCCGAGGCGGCATTGGCGGCGCGCATGATCGGCCGGCCACTGCGCGGGTCGTCGGCTGCCGCGGTGCGCTGTGCGTGGGGTCTGCCGGCCGTCCTGCGGGTCGGACCCCGCCTGGACGACGGCACCCCCTTCCCGACCACCTTCTGGCTGAGCTGCCCGCTCGCCAACCGTGCGGTCGGTCGCCTGGAATCAAGCGGGGTCATGGGTGACCTGACGGCGCGGCTGGCCGAGGACGTCGTGTTCGCCGACGCCTACCGGCACGCCCATGACCGCTACGTCGCGGCACGGGACCAGCTGGGTCCGCCGGTGCCGGGCGCACCCAGCGCAGGCGGCATGCCCGGTCGCGTGAAGTGCCTGCACGCGCTGTACGGCCATCATCTTGCGACACGCGACAACCCCGTCGGCGCCTGGGTTGCCGAGCGGATCGAACCGATGGCCTGCCCGGCGCCGTGCGTGCATGCCGACGATGAGTGACGAGCCGGGTGGCGGGCGGCCGGTGGCAGCGGTCGACTGCGGCACCAACTCGACGCGGCTGTTGATCGCCCGCGTCGACGACGGCACGGTGCATCCGGTGTCGCGACACACCACGATCACCCGACTGGGTGCCGGGGTCGACGCGACCGGCAGCCTGACCGACGCCGGGATCACCCGTGTCGTCGCCGTGCTGGAGGGCTACGCGCGGCGCTGGCGCGACGCGGGGGTGACCCGCGTCGCCGTCAGCGCCACCAGCGCGGTCCGCGACTCGGTGAACGCCGGCACCTTCGTCGCCGCCGTACGCCGAGCCACCGGGACGCCGCCAGTGGTGCTGGACGGGGCGCAGGAGGCCGCGCTGACGTTCCTGGGCGCAACGGTCGGGCTCGCCGGTCACCGGGTCGTGTGCGACATCGGCGGCGGCTCGACCGAGCTGATCTGCGGTGCCGGAGCGGTCGGGCACTGGGTGAGCCTGCAGCTCGGCAGCGTCCGGCTCCGTGAGCGGCACCTGCACCACGATCCACCAACCGCGGCCGAGTACGCGGCGTTGTGCGCCGACGTCGAGTCGACGCTCGACGTCGTGTCCGACGCATTCCGCCCACAGGACGGCCGTCCGTTGCTGGCGGTCGCGGGCACCGCGTTGACCACTGCCGCGGTCGCCCGCCGGTCGACCGAGGCCGACGCCGACCTGGTCGACGGCACGGTGCTCACAGCGGACGAGCTCGCGCAGGTCATCGAGGACCTCGCGTGGCTGCCGGCGGCCGCGCGCCTGACCTACCCGCCGATCGTGCCTGGACGCGAGGACGTCATCGTTGCCGGGGCGCTCCTGCTGGCGGGGGTGGCCGCCCGGTTCGGCTTCGCGGCGGTGCAGGCGCGGGTGGCGGATCTGCTGGACGGCGTGGCGCTGCGTGCGGCCGTCGGCGCGTGGCCGTCGGCGCGTGTCGGTTCGACGTGAGCGCCAACACGTTCCGCTGGCGCCGACTGCGCGAACACCTCGACGACCTGCGGGCGTCCGATCTCGACAGCAGTGCCGATCGGGTCGGTGCGGTGCTCGCGCTGCTGGCGGAGCGTGACGACGACCTGGAGTTCGTACTGACTCGTCGTCGCGACGACCTGCCGACCCACCCCGGACAGGTGTCGTTCCCCGGCGGACGCCGCGAGGAGTCGGAGCGCACCGAGACGGCGGCGCTGCGGGAGGCCTCCGAGGAGGTGTCGCTACGCGCCGAGACCGTCGAGATCATCGGGCAGCTGCCTGCGTTCTTCATCGGTCCGTCGCGGTACTGGATGGTGCCGGTCGTGGCCCGCTGGCTCGAACCCCACCCGTTGCGCGCGCAGGAGAGCGAGGTGGCGGCCATCGTCCGCGCCCCGCTTTCCCACCTCATGGACCGTGAACGCTGGCGCAAGGTGCGCCTGCCGGTCACCGGTTGGTCGTGGGCGTGGCTGCTCGACGACGGCCACCTGCTGTGGGGCGCCACCGGCATGGTGGTCACGATGCTGCTCGACGTGATCGAGCCCGAGTGGCGCGGCGGTGTGGTGCCCGCGGATCTGCCCGACGACAGCGAAATGATGCCATGGCTGGACCCCAGGTTGCGCGGACGTGCGCTGCCGGCATGGCTGTCGGGTGCACCGACGCGACGCCGCGACGGTGTCGGCCCACCCGGACCGGTGGACCGCGCGCGGACGGACGCCGCCGGCGCGGCGATCGGGCGTGCCCTCGGACGGCTGCGCGCGGCACCGGAGTCGGTGGTGGTGCTGGTTGGGCCGGGTGGAACGGGCGCGGTCGGTCTGGTGGCTGCGCGGCGCCTGATGGACTCGGGCGTGCGCGTGACCACGGTCACCGCAATGGGCGGGATGGTCGCGGGCGTGCGCAGCGAGGCATTCGATGGCCGGCTGCCTCGTGCGGACCTGTACATCGACGCGCTGCTCGGCAGTGGGCTGCGCGGACGGTTACGGGGGGTTCCACTGGACATGATGTTGGCGCTGCGCAGCCACTCGGCGCCGATCGTGGCCGTGGACCTGCCCAGCGGCCTGCATCCCACCGAGGGGCTGGTCGGCGATTCGGTGCCCGCCACCGTGACGATCGCGCTGGGGGGCATGTGGCCGGCATTGGCGGCTGTCGGGCTGTCGCCATTCATCGGTGACCTGTATCTGTGGCAGCCCGGCAGCGACGAGATAGTGCGTCTCGTCGGTGGACCGGAGCGGACGGCGACCGACGGGGGCTGGCGTGAGTAGGAGACAGACGTGACGCTGCTCGAGAACCTTCTCGCGCACCGCAGCACGCTGCCGGCGGACGCCGTCGATCACCTGCAGGCCCTGCTGGGGGAGTGGCAGACGCTCGCCGACATGTCATTTGCCGACCTGCTGCTATGGGTGCGGTGCGAGCTGGCGGACAAACGTCCCGCGTACCTGTGCGTCGGGCAGATGCGGCCCTACACCACGCAGACGATCTACACCGAGGATCTGGTCGGTCAGGTCTACCCCGCCAGCGCGCGACCGATGGTGGGGCGCGCTCTCGTCGAGCAGCGCGTCATCCGGGACGCCGACCCGGACTGGTCGACCGGTGTGCCGGTACGGGAGGAAGCGATCCCCATTCGCTTCCGTAACGACGTGATCGGGGTCATCACCCGCGAATCGAACGTGTCGACTGCGCGTGCGCCGTCGCAGCTCGAGCTGACGTATCTGCAGACGGCCGGCGAGCTGGCCCAGATGATGGCCGAGGGCACGCTGCCGCATCCCGATGCGAACCGGGACGAACGCGAACTGGCCCCCAGGGTGGGTGACGGCATCATCCGCGTCGACGCCGACGGCGTGGTCGGCTTCGCGTCACCGAACGCGATCTCGGCGTACCGCCGCCTGGGCAGACTCGACTCGGTCATGGGCACCCACGTCGAGCGGCTGGATCCCGAGCCACGGCAGCTGCTCGAAAGCCTGCGCACCGGCATCCCCGTCGACGCGGAGGTGGAGGTCAACGACGCAGTCGTCATTCGTCGGTTCATCCCGCTGATCTCGGGTGGGCGGATCATCGGTGCGTTGCTGCTGGTGCGCGAGGTGACCGAGTTGCGCCAGCACGAGCGCGCGCTGATGGTCAAGGACGCGACGATCCGGGAGATCCATCACCGGGTCAAGAACAACCTCCAGACCGTCGCGGCGCTGCTTCGCCTCCAGGCCCGCCGGCTGCAGAGCGACGAGGCGCGTGCCGCGCTGTCGGAGAGCGTCCGGAGGATCTCGTCGATCGCGTTGGTGCACGAGACGCTCAGCGAGGAGGCACGGCAACGCGTCCCGTTCACCAGGATCACCAAACGGGTCATCGACATGCTGGCGCAGGGCCTGGTCGGGCCCGACCTGCCGATCGACTTCGAGATGTCGGGGGACCCAGACGAGCTGTCCGCGGAGGTCGCCACGCCACTCGCGCTCGTCCTGGCTGAGCTGCTGCAGAACTGCGTGGAGCATGCCTTCCCCTATGACCACGATCCGCCGGCCGACGACGCACGCGTCTCGGTGCACTTCGATCGGTCTGCCGATGATCTCACCGTGATCGTGGCCGACAACGGCGTCGGTCTGCCCGAGGGCGCCTCGTTGGACGATCTGTCCAACCTCGGACTACGCATCGCGCGCACCCTCCTCGAGACCGAACTCGGGGGCACGTTCGATGTCCGCAACGGCGATCCGGGCACGACGATCGAGCTGCACGTCCCGTTGCGCCATCCGAGCGCTTAGGCGGCGCACGCGAGGCTCGGGTTCGCCGGGCGGGCGGGCCGCCTGCGTGGGTGCGGTTGAAGCCGGATGCGGTCGGGGGTGCGCCCGCGTCGGGTGGGTGGTTCTGCGTGGGTGCGGTTGGGGCCGGATGCGGTCGGGGGTGCGCCCGCGTCGCGGTCGTCGCGCTACAGCCCGAGCTCGCGGGCGATCAGGATCCGCTGGATCTCCGATGTGCCCTCGCCGATCTCGAGCACTTTGGCGTCCTGATAGAAACGCCCGACCCGCGAATCGGTCATGTAGCCGTACCCGCCGAAGATCTGCGTCGCCTCGCGGGCGGCCGTGACGGCCTGTTCGGATGAGTACAGCTTGGCGATCGAGGCCGCCTTCTTGTAGGGCAGCCCTTCGGCTCTGCGCCACGCGGCGTTGTAGTACAGGTGTCGTGCCGATTGGGCGGCGACCTCCAGGTCGGCGATCTTGAAGGCGATGGCCTGGTGCCTGCCGATCGCGGTTCCGAACGCGGTGCGCTGCGTGGCGTAGCGAACGCACTCGTCGATGCAGCCCTGGATCAGCCCGGTTGCCAGCGCCGCGATGGCGATGCGGCCGTCATCGAGCGTGTGCAGGAACTGACGGAAGCCCGCGCCGATCTCGCCGAGCGTGTGCTCGACAGGGACGCGCATGTCGGAGAAGGACAGCTCACGGGTGTCCGACGCGTGCCAGCCGACCTTGCGATACGGCGGCGCGACGGTCAGTCCCGTCGTGTCGGCCGGCACGATGATCGACGTGAGCTCTCTCTCTCCGGTCAACGCGGTGATCGTGATGATCGACGTCAGCTCGGTGCCGGCATTCGTGATGAACACCTTCGAGCCGTTGATCACCCAGTCGTCGCCGTCGCGCACAGCCCGGGTCGCCGTGCCACCGAGGTTGTCGGATCCGCCGCCCGGTTCGGACAGCCCGAATGCGCCCAGTCGTTCGCCGCGGCACAGGGCCGGCAGCCAACGTTGCTTCTGGGCGTCGGTGCCGAACGCGTCAAGCGGTGCCGCGCCGAGTCCGACCGCGGCCTCCAGGGTGATGCCCAGTGACTGGTCGACCCGGCCGATCTCCTCGATCGCCAGGCACAGGGTCAGAAAGTCGCCGCCCATCCCGTCGTAGCGCTCGTCGAAGGGGATGCCGAACAGGCCCATCTCGCCCATCTGCTTGACGATCTCGGTCGGGAACCGGCTGCTGGCGTTGAGGTCGTTGGCAACCGGATCGATCACCTCGTCCGCGAAGCCGCGCACCACCTTGCGGAACTCCTCCTGCTCCGGGGACAGTGCGAACGAGATGGTCATGACGCCTCCTCGGGTACGGCCCGCCCGCGGGCGCGTTGTGCATTGCAGCGTACTTTCGCCGGTCCGCGCGTCACCGAATTGGCGCGCGGCGCAACGTTGTTGCTAGGGTGCGGCAACTACGGGCGGTGCGGCGGGCGCTGCCCAGAGCGAGGGCCTCGACGCGTGATCTTCTCACATCTGTTCGGTCGTATCGTTGGCGTGCTGACGGCGTTGCTGGTGGTGTTGACGCCAACGCCAGTGCCGGCCCAGACACCGGCGCCAGTGCCGGTCCAGACGACCGCTGATCCGCTGATCAACGAGTTCGTGGCCAACCACACTGGATCCGATACCTTCGAGTTCGTCGAGGTCAACGGCGACGCGTCGACGGACTACTCCACCTTCGCCGTGATCCAGATCGAGGGCAACGGGGGCATGCCGGGTGTGATCGACAGCGTCTTCGATGTCGGTACCACGAGCGCTGACGGCTACTGGACGACCGCGTTCCTGAGCAACGTCATCGAGAACGGCACGATGACCCTACTGCTGGTCGAGAACTTCACCGGCAGCGTCGGCGATGACGTGGACACCGACGACGACGGCGCGCCGGACGTGACGCCCTGGGACCGGGTCGTCGACGGCGTCGCGGTCACGGACCGCGCGACACCGGGCGACCTGACGTATGCCGACGTCACCTTGGCGCCCAACTTCGACCAGATCATCGTCACACCGGGGGGCGCGTCGCGTATCCCGGACGCCACCGACACCGACATGGTGGCCGACTGGACCCGCAACGACTTCGACGGCGCGGGGTTGCACGGCTTCGTCGGCACGCTCGACGAGCGTGAGGCGCTCAACACTCCCGACGCCGAGAACCGCACCGAGCCGGACGACGGTGGAACCGGCATCGGCGCGTGCGGTGAGGAAGCCACCGGGATCCACGCCGTCCAGGGCACGGGTGCGACGAGCCCGGTGGTGGGCACCGAGGTCGTCGTCGAGGGGGTTGTCGTCGGCGACTTCCAGGACAACGCCGCGTCAGACGACGGCCAGCTCGACGGCTTCTTCGTCCAGGAGGAGGACAGCGACGCCGACGCCGATCCCGCGACGTCCGAGGGTGTGTTCGTCTTCGCCCCGGGCGCCGACGACGTGCGGACCGGCGACGTCGTCCGCGTGTTGGGCACCGCCGCGGAGTCCGAGACCTCCGGCGGTGCTTCGTCGCGCACTGAGCTGCGTTCGGTGGTTGAGACGCTCACGTGCGACCCCGCGACGCTGCCGGCCCCGACGACGGTCGAGCTGCCGATCACGTCGCCCGGCGCGTTCGAGCAGGTCGAGGGCATGCGGACGGTCTTCCCGCAGGACCTGATCATCTCGGAGTACTTCAACTACGACCGCTTCGGCGAGATCGTGCTGTCCCTGCCGTTCGAGGGACAGGATCGCCTGTACCAGCCGACGGCCGTGGTCGAGCCGGGCGCGGAGGCCAACGGGCTGCAGGCCCAGATCGCGCTGCGCCGCATCACGCTCGACGACGGACGGGCCGACCAGAACCCCGACGCGAACCGCCACCCCAATGGCGAGCTGTTCACGCTGGGCAACCGCTTCCGCGGCGGTGACACCGTGACGAACACCGCCGGCGTGATCGACGACACCTTCGGTCGCTACCGCATCCAGCCCACCGCGGGCGCCGATCACGTCGCCGCCAACCCGCGCCCGGCCGCGCCTGAACACGTCGGCGGTGACGTCACCGTGGCGACGTTCAACGTCTTGAACTACTTCCTGACGATCGACCGGGGGCAGAACGACTGCGGTCCCGACCGCAGCCAGGGATGCCGCGGCGCCGACGACTCCGACGGGTTCGGGCGCCAGCGCGCGAAGATACTCGCCGCGCTCGCGGCGATCGACGCCGACGTGTTCGGCCTGATCGAGATGGAGAACACCACCGGCGTCGAGCCACTCGCAGATATCGTCGCGGGACTCAACGACCTGCTCGGCGCCGGCACGTACGACTACGTCGACACCGGCACCATCGGTGGCGACGCGATCAAGGTCGGCATCGTCTACAAGCCGGGGACGGTCTCGCCGATCGGTGAGTTCGCGATCCTCGACTCGTCGGCGGATCCGCGCTTCCTCGACGACTTCAACCGCCCGGTGCTCGCGCAGACCTTCGCTGACAGCGACGGTGGCGTGTTCACGGTGGCGGTCAACCACCTCAAGTCGAAGGGTTCGCCGTGCGACGCGGTCGGAGACCCCGACGCCGGCGACGGCCAGGGCAACTGCAACACGACGCGCACCAAGGCCGCGGAGGCGCTGGTCGACTGGCTCGCAGGCGACCCGACGAACAGCGGCGACGAGGATTACCTGATCGTCGGCGACCTCAACAGCTACGACAGGGAAGACCCGGTCGACGCCGTCCTCGAGGGCACGGACGACCAGCTCGGAACGAAGGACGACTACACCGACCTGCTCCGCAGGTACCAGGGTGAGCTCGCGTACACCTTCGTGTTCGACGGGCTGTCCGGCTACCTCGACCACGCCATGTCCAGCCGCACGATGACCGAGCAGGTGACCGCAGTGACCGCCTGGCGCATCAACGCCGACGAGCCCGACATCCTCGACTACGACACCTCGTTCAAGAGCGCTGAGCAGGTCGCGGTCTACGAGCCGAACCAGTACCGGTCGTCGGACCATGATCCGGTGATCGTGGGACTCGATCTCGACGCCTCTCCGGTCTGCGACGCCGCGCGTGCGTTGCCACAGCGCCTGCGGTACCAGGAGAGCAACTTCGTGCCGATCTGGATCGGTGGGGTGACCGATTCAGAAGATGCCTGGGTGCGGATACGGACAAGTTCCATCTTCCAGGACGAGGCCGTCGATGCCATCGGCAGCGGCGATACCGCGCCCGACGGCTTCGGTATCGGCCGCCGGATTCCGTGGGTTCGCGCCGAGCGCGTCGCCAACGGCAATGGCCGCGTGTACCAGATCGGCTTCACCGCAACCGACACGCGTGGCGGCACGTGCACGGGCGAGGTTTCGGTCCAGGTCCCCGTCGGCGACGGCCAGGCCATCGACGATGGCCCTCTGTTCGATTCGACCATCGTCCCGTAGGTCCGGCGGTCCCTGCCGGTCGACCGACCGTCACAGCGCCGGTCGGGGCCTTGGCCCTGCGGCTCGCGGCGGGGGACAATTTGCTGTCGACGGCCGGGACGGCGAGGGCGTGCACCGGCCGATGGGACCGTGGGCGTGCACCGACCGATGGCACGGCGGGCGTACGCCGAGCCGTGCACGCGGTGCCGCGGGCCTCAGACCCGCGGCCGCTCGTGAACGGCCCGCGGGGGGTGCGAAACGGTCAGCTGGCGAGCCGGCGGCGCCGCTGGCGGCTGCGGCGCAGGGAGCGCCGCTCGTCCTCACTCAGTCCGCCCCAGACGCCGGCGTCCTGATTGGTGTCGAGCGCCCACTCCAGGCACGAGTCGATCACCTCACACTGGTGGCATACCTGCTTGGCCCGCTCGAGTTGCTCGAGCGCGGGTCCGGTTGAACCCACGGGGAAGAACAGCTCGGGGTCCTCATCGAGGCAGGCAGCTCGCTGTCGCCAGTCCATAGCGGAATGCTCGCTTTCTCACCAAGAGTCGACATCAGAATCGGGGGAGTGCGACCGGTAGCTGCCGGATGTCGCGACGCCACGATTCTTTGTGAAACGGAGCACAAGCCCGTCGTGTGGATGACTGTACTCCCGCCCCCGGCGACCGTAAAGATTGTTCTTTCGGCCGATAACCCCCTCGAACCCTGTGGTATGTTGACGGGTTTCCTGCGTGCCGCGAGCACAATTCAGGCGACAACCCGGAGCGCGTCACGGGCGCTGCGGAACTCCACCGACGTGGTCACACCGACGAAGTCGCCGTCGAGCTGCAGGGGCAGTGGGCGATCGGCCTCGCAGCTCACCTCGGGTAGGTCCGACAACACGTCCACGAACCGCAGGTGGCCGATGTTCGACGAGGTCAGAGCCGTCCTCGCGACCCGCAGAATCGCCGAGACGCTGAGGCGCGACAGCCCAGTCAGAGCCAGATCGGCCGAGATGTCAGCGAGCGGACACAGGTCCGCGGCCCGTGATCCCAGGTACGTGTACGGCCGGGCGTTGGCACACACGACCCAGCGTTGGGCCGACAGCAGCGGGTTGTCAGCGGTCCGCACCACGATGCGGGCGCGGCGGACGTTTGGGGAGCCGACGTAGGCGCGCACGGTGCACCAGACGAACGACGCCTGGCGCACGGTCCGCTTCAGGTGGTACCGCTGCTCGACCTGCCGCACCACCTCGGCGTCGAAGCCGAAGCCGGCGTGGAAGGCGAAGTAGCGCTCGTTGGCCAGCCCGAGGTTGACCGACCGCACGCGGTCGTCGGCGAGGCAGCGCAGGATCGCGGTGGTGGCGGCGATCGGCTCGTTGGGAAGGCCCAGGCTGCGCGCCAGCACGTTCGTCGACCCGCCGGGGATCACCGCCAGCGCGACACCGGTGGTGGCGATGCCCTGAATGACCTCGTTGACCGTCCCGTCCCCGCCGAGCACGATCACGACCTCGTACCCCTCGTCGGCCGCGCCCGCCGCAAGGAAGCCTGCGTGATTGCGACGCTTCGTCGGCACCGCCTCGAGGCGCAGCGCGCTGCCGAGGGCACGCGTGATGACGTCGATGACGGCCGCGTTGGTCGTGGTCGCGGTCGGGTTGTACAGCAGCAGCGCCCGCACGGCGACCCTTTCGGCCGGGGAGGGTCTAGAAGCTGGCGTCGCCGTTGTCCATGCCCCGGCGCAGGAACTCCAGGATGCGCGTCAGCAACCGGGACACGTGCATCTGGCTGATGCCGACGTGATCGGCGATCCGCGACTGGGTCATGCCACGGAAGAACCGCAGGAACAGGATCGTGCGCTCACGCTCCGGCAACTCGGCGATCAGGGGAGCGAGCGACGCGAAGTACTCGAGGTTGTCCAACGCGATGTCGTCCTCGCCGATGCGGTCGAGTCGCATGGGCGAGTCGTCGTCCTCCGAGCCCGAGGGGGCGTCGAGCGACGTCGTCGAGTACGCCTGACCACTCTCGAGCGCCTCGAGCACGTCTTCCTCGCTGACACCGGCATGCTTGGCGATCTCTGCGACCGTGGGTGACCGCCCGAGCTGCTGCGTCAGGCTCGCGACCACCTTGTTGAGCCTCAGGCTCAGCTCCTGTAGGCGGCGTGGCACGCGGATGGCCCAGCCCTTGTCGCGGAAGTACCGCTTGAGCTCACCGACGATCGTCGGCGTCGCATAGGTCGAGAACTCGACGCCACGACCGAGGTCGAAGCGGTCGATCGCCTTGAGCAGGCCGACGCTGCCGACCTGGATCAGGTCGTCGAGTGGTTCGCCGCGGTCACGGAAGCGCTTGGCCAGGTATTCGACGAGTGGCAGGTGCAGATGCGCCAGCGTTGCCCTGATCTCGGGATCGCCGGTGTCGCGCAGTTGCGCGAACAGGTCCTTGGTGTCGTCGCGCGTGTAACTCGTCTTCACCCTTGACCCTCAGACGTGGTCGGCGGCTGGCGATGCTTGACGAGCTTGAGGCTCGCGCGTCTGCCCTGGACGGTTGTCGACAGGTCGTCGGTGAGGGCCTCGAGGATCATCCAGCTGAACGATGTCGGATCGACGACAGCGTCCGGTCCGGCGATGTCGGTCGACAACTCGACACACAGTTCCTCCGGTTCGACCGTGGCGTTGAGTTCGAGCGGACTGCCCTGGCCGTTCCGCAGAAGCAGCACTGCTGCTTCCTCGACGGCCATCCGCAGATCGTCGACCTGCTCCAGCGTATAGTCCCGCCGGGCGGCCAAGCCGCTGACCACCGTTCGCAGTAGCGCGACGTGGTCCGCGAGCGGCGGAACCCGCAGTGTGACGGTCGGTGTGTCCAAGTGATCCTCCGAGAGCTGCGGGTGGAAGAATACCGACTGGCATGTGCAGGCACCGATCAGGGAACGAGTCACCACTCGACGGCGGGGTCGGTATCCATTGGAGATGACGATGGCCATTGATATCAACACCTATTTCCGTGGTCTTGCGGCCGAGCGACTGCGGGAGCTTGGTGACCGCATGCTCGAGCTGTCGCAAGAGGCCGAACAGGCCGACGCGCACATGGCGGCGATGCACCTCGCTGACATCGCCACGCAGCTCGAGGACATCGCACGGGAGGCGGCACCGGAGTCACAGCAGACGTCCTGAAGGCGCTCGTGCAGCGCGCCTAGGCTGGTGACGCCGTGTGGACCGATGATGCAGTGCGACGCCTGAGTGCTTCACCCGCGAGCCCGCAGCCCGCGGTGGCGCGCCGGGCGGCCGAGCCAGGCCCACCCCGCTGATGACCACGCTGCCCGACCACCTGCACGAGCCGACGCGGACGTGGTTCGCGTCGTCGTTCGCCGCGCCCACCGAGGCGCAGGTCGGGGCATGGGCGGCGATCGGCGACGGCGCGAACGTGCTGGTCAGCGCGCCCACCGGATCCGGCAAGACCCTGGCGGCGTTTCTCGCGGGCATCGATCAGCTGCTGTTTGGACCACCGCCCGACGGCAACCGTGGCACCCGCCTGCTGTACGTGTCGCCGCTCAAGGCGCTGGCGTACGACGTCGACCGCAACCTGCGGGCGCCGCTGGTCGGCATCACGTACGCCGCCGAGCGACTGGGCATCGACGCGCGACCCGTCGACACCGGCATGCGGACGGGCGACACCCCGACCGACGAGAGACGGCGGCTGGCGCGCTACCCGCCAGACATCCTGATCACGACCCCGGAGTCGCTGTACCTGGTGCTGACATCGCAGGCGCGGGAGACCTTGGCGGCGGTCGAGACGGTGATCGTCGACGAGGTGCACGCGGTCGCGGGTACCAAGAGGGGCGCGCACCTGGCCAGCACCCTCGAGCGACTCGAGCAACTGCGCACCGCCCGCGGCACCGGACGGCCGTTGCAGCGCGTCGGGCTGTCGGCGACCCAGCGACCGCTCGAAGAAGTTGCGCGGTTCCTCGGTGGCGGCACCGTGAGCGACCGGGAGTGGACGCCGCGGCCGGTGCGCATCGTCAAGGCTCCGGCGCACCGGCCACTCGACGTGGAGATCGTCGTGCCGGTCGAGGACATGGGCCGACTGGGCGAGCTCATCGACGAGCCCGCGACCGGACCCGCGGCGGGCGGGGGAGAGGTCCGGAGGAGCATCTGGCCCGCCGTCCACCCCCGGATCCTCGAACTGATCCGTCAGCACCGGTCGACGATCGTGTTCGCCAACTCCCGTCGCCTGGCCGAGCGTCTGTGTTCGCGCCTGAACGATCTGGCGGCAGACGAAGACCCCGAGGCGCCGCCGCTCGCACGCGCCCACCATGGCTCGGTCGCACGTGAGCAGCGCCTGCAGATCGAGGAGGCCCTGAAGTCGGGCGAGCTGCGCTGCGTGGTCGCGACCTCGTCGCTGGAGCTCGGCATCGACATGGGCACCGTTGACCTGGTTGTCCAGGTCGAGTCCCCGAAGTCGGTCGCCAGTGGGCTCCAGCGGATCGGTCGCGCGGGCCACCACGTCGGCGGCGTCAGCGTTGGCAAGGTCTTTCCGAAGTACCGCGGCGATCTGGTCGAGTGCGCCGTCGTGGTTCGACGCATGCTCGACGGTGAGATCGAGCACACACGATATCCCCGCATGCCGCTCGACGTGCTGGCCCAGCAGATCGTGGCGATGGCGGCGATGGACGCCTGGCCGGTCGACGACCTGCTCGCAGCCGTCAGGGGCGCAGCGAACTTCGCCGATCTGTCCCGCGGCCAGCTCGACGGTGTGCTCGACATGCTCAGCGGACGGTACCCGTCTGACGAGTTTGCCGAGCTGCGCCCGCGGATCAACTGGGACCGGGTGGCCGACCGCGTCGAGGGGCGGCGCGGCGCGCAACGGCTGGCGGTCACGTCGGGCGGGACGATCCCCGACCGTGGGCTGTACGGCGTCTTCATCGCCGGGGAAGGTGACGGATACCGCAGGGTCGGCGAGTTGGACGAGGAGATGGTCTACGAGACACGCCCCGGCGAGACCTTCACCCTCGGCTCGACAACATGGCGCATCGAGGACATCACCCGTGACCAGGTGCTGGTGTCGCCCGCTCCGGGCGAGCCGGGCAAGCTGCCTTTCTGGCACGGCGACGGTCTTGGACGGCCGATCGAGGTCGGGCGCGCCGTCGGGGCCTTCCTCCGAGAGGTGACCGATGCCGCGGGCAGCGGCGCACTGACCAGCGACTACGGGTTGGACGCTCTGGCCGCGAACAACCTTGCGACGTACCTCGGCGAGCAGCTCGACGCGACCGGGGTCATCCCGAGCGACCGGACCCTCGTCGTCGAGCGCTTCCGCGACGAGATCGGCGACTGGCGGATCTGTCTGCTGTCGCCGTTCGGCGGCCGTGTGCACGCACCGTGGGCGCTGGCGATCGAGGCACGCCTGCGCGAACGGTTCGGTGTGCCGGTGCAGACCATGCACGCCGACGACGGGATCGTGGTCCGTGTGCCCGACGGTTCCGAGACCGACCTGTCGCTGCTGGATCTGCTGACGATCGACCCCGACGACGTCGAGGATCTGGTCGTCACCGAGCTGGCGAACTCGGCCATGTTCGCGTCGCGGTTCCGCGAGTGCGCCGCGCGGGCGCTGCTGCTGCCCCGGCGCCGCCCGGACGGGCGCACCCCGCTGTGGCAGCAGCGGCAGCGGGCGGCCGACCTGCTGGCCGTGGCCAGCCGTTTCGGGCAGTTCCCGATCCTGCTCGAAACCTATCGCGAGTGCCTGCGCGACGTGTTCGACGTGCCGGCCCTGGTGGGGCTGCTCCGTGATGTCGCGGGACGCCGCATCCGCATGGTCGAGGTCGAGACCGCGGTGTCGTCGCCGTTCGCGTCCTCGCTGCTGTTCAACTACATCGCCAGCTACATGTACGAAGGGGACGCTCCGCTGGCCGAGCGCCGGGCAGCCGCGTTGAGCCTCGACCGGGAGCTGCTCGCCGAGCTGGTCGGCAGCGAGGAGCTGCGGGAGCTGATCGACGCCGATGCGCTGGCCGAGCTCGAGCTCGAGCTGCAGCGCCTGGCCGACGACCGCAGGGCGCGCGACCCCGACGGCGTGCACGATCTGCTTCGTCAGATTGGCGACCTGCGGACCGACGAAGTCGTGGCGCGGGTGAGCGCGGGCCGGTCGGAGGTCACGGCGTGGCTCGAGGAACTGACGCGGGCCCGCCGGGTCTGGAAGGCCCCGGTCGGCGGTGAGCAGCGGTGGGTCGCGGCCGAGGATGCGGGACGCTTGCGGGACGGTTTGGGCATCCCACCGACGTCGGGGCTGCCCGACGCGTTCCTGGAGCCCGTCCGGCGCCCGCTGATCGACCTTGTGGCCCGCTACGCGCGGACCCACGGCCCGTTCCACGCGGCCGACGTCGCCGCTCGCCTCGGGCTGCCGGTCGACGCCGTCGAGCTGGCGTTGGCGGAGCTCGAACGGGAGGAGCGGGTGACCCGGGGCGAGTTCAGGCCCGGTGGTGTCCGGCGCGAGTGGTGCGACACCGATGTGCTGCGACGCGTCCGGCGGCGGTCGCTCGCGGCGCTGCGCAAGGAGGTCGAACCCGTCGAGCCTGGCGCGCTCGCCCGGTTCCTGCCCGCGTGGCAGGGCGTGGGCAGTCGGCTGCGCGGCGTGGACCGCACACTCGAGGCCGTCGAGCAGTTGCAGGGTGCACCCCTGCCCGCCAGCATCCTCGAGGTCGACATCCTGCCGACACGCGTCGCACAGTACGACGCGGCGTGGCTGGACGAGCTGACCGCGACCGGCGAGATCGTATGGGTCGGCCGAGGCCCGCTCGGCTCGGATGACGGCAGGGTCGCGCTGTACCTGCGCGACCAGGCACCGTTGCTGGCCCCCCGGCCACCCGACGAGCTGGACGACGTGCTGGACACGGCGATACATCGGGCGCTGCTGGCGCACCTGCGCGACCGTGGGGCCTCGTTCTGGCCGCAGTTGTACGCGGCGGCCGGTGGGGGAGACCAGACGGCGGTGGTCGAGGCGCTGTGGGATCTGGTGTGGGCGGGCGTGGCGACCAACGACAGCCTGCAGCCGCTGCGTGCCCTCCGCAGCCGGCGACCGCGTCGCGCCGCCTCGGGGCGTCGGCGCCGTCCCGGACGTGTCGCGACCCGCAGCGGACCCGCGCGCGCCGCCGGACGGTGGTCGGTCGTGGCCGATCTGCTGGGCCCGCAGGCCGGCGCCACCGAGCGCGCGACCGCGTTGGCCGCCCAACTGCTCGACCGTTACGGCGTGCTCACGCGCGACGCGGTGCGCGCCGAGGACGTCCTGGGTGGCTTCAGCGCCGTGTACGGCGTGCTCCGGGCGATGGAGGACTCCGGCCGGACCCGCCGCGGCTACTTCGTGGAGGGGCTCGGGGGTGCGCAGTTCGCCGTGCCGGGCGCGGTCGACCGGCTGCGGGCGGTCCGAACCGCCGAGGTGTCCGGCGATGACGCCGGCGTCGTCGTGCTGGCTGCGACCGACCCAGCCAACCCGTTCGGCGCTGCGCTGGAGTGGCCGGCGCCGCTGCACGACGGCCGGCATCTGCCGAAGCGGTCCGCGGGGGCGCACGTGGTCATTGCCGCCGGTGCGCTGGCGGCGTTCGTCGAGCGTGGTGGCCGCACGCTGCTGACGTTCAGTGCCGACCACGACCAGCTGGCCGTCGTCGCCGACGCGCTGGCCGCCCTGGTCGAGGACGGTCGAGTGGAGCGCCTGCAACTGCAGCGCATCGATGGTGCCGCGCCGCTCGACCAGCCGGTGCTCGATCATCTACGTGCGGCCGGCTTCGTCGATCATCCGCGTGGACTCGTCCGACGGCGTGGGCACGGCCGGACGGTCAGCGGGACATTGGCCGGCTGAGCGTGCCCGAAGGCGACACGATCTTCCGTGCGGCACGAACCCTGCGCCATGCGTTGGAGGGCCAGACCGTGACCGGCGTGTCGACGTCGGTTGGTCAGGTCCGCGCGCTGGGGGAAGGCCGCCTGATCGGGCAGACAGTGCGCGCGGTCGAGCCACGCGGCAAGCATCTGCTGCTCTGGTTCGCCCCGAGCGATCTCGCGCTGCACACGCACATGCGGATGGCCGGATCGTGGCATCTGTACAGGCAGGGGCAGCGCTGGCGCAAACCTCGGCACCTCGCGAGGTTCCGCCTCGAGGTCGGCGAATGGGTCGCGGTGTGCTTCTCGGCGCCGGTCGTCGAGCTGCTGTCGGCGGAGCAGGTCGCGCGACACCCGTCGCTGGTCACGCTGGGACCCGACGCGCTCGGCGAAACGGTCGACCTGGCCGAGGCCCGGCGGCGTCTGGATGCGCTGGCGGACACCAGCGTGGCGGAGGCGCTGCTCGATCAACGCGTCCTCGCCGGCGTCGGCAACGTCTACAAGAACGAGGTGCTGTTCATCCATGGACTGGATCCGTGGCAACCGGTCGCCACCATCGATGAGGCGACCCGGGATGCGGTGTTGCAGACCGCCGTGCGACTCCTGCGCGCCAACGTCGAGTCCGGTCGAACGCGCCGGACCACGACAGGTCGGGGTGGCCGCGGTGACGATCTGTACGTCTACGGCAGGCAGCGCCGACCGTGCCCGAGGTGTCAGCGGCCCATCGCCGCGGCCCGGCAGGGCGAGCAGGGACGTATGACGTACTGGTGCAGGAGCTGTCAGGGACCGGGACCGTCGTGAGCGTCCCCCTGACCGACCCTGCAAGGCGGTCGCTGCTGACGCGCGCGTTGTCCCTGGCGGCGGCGGTCGCTCCCTTCGGTCTGGCGTTCGGCGTGCTCGCGTCGCAGGCCGGGTTGGACCCACTGGTCGCGTCGGGTTACTCGCTACTGGTGTTCACCGGCAGCGCCCAGTTCGCGGCCGTCGCCGTGCTCGACGACGGTGGCACGGTGGTTGCGGCAGTGCTGGCGGGCCTGCTGCTGAACCTACGGTGCCTGGCGTTCGGCATCGTCATGGCGCCGGCATTCCCACGGTCGCGTGCAGCCAGAGCGCTGGCGTCCCAGCTGATGATCGACGAGGCGATGGCGGTCGGCACGGCGACCGACGATCCGAGGCTGCGGTGGTTCGGGTATCTGGCGGGCGGGCTGGGCGTCTTCGTCACGTGGAATCTCGCGACGCTGGCGGGTGCGATGCTGGTACCGGGCACCGGCACGTTCGTTGAGGATCTCGGCATCGACGCCACGATCCCCGCGGCGTTCCTCGCCCTGCTGTGGCCGCGGCTGTCCGACCCGGTGCAACGTCGCGTCGCGGCGCTGGGCGCAGCGATCGCCCTCGCGCTGGCGCCGGTGCTGCCCGCCGGCCTGCCGATCATCGCCGCGGGAGCAGCCGTCCCGCTCGCCCTCAAGTTCGCACGATCCGCTGACCGCCAGCGATGAGGGACGCGCACGGATCGTCGAGCCCACCGCCCGGGCGCTGCCCGCCGGCTGTCGCCGCCGCCGCCCGATCACGCCCGCCGGCTGTCGTCGGCGGCGGGCAATCGTGTCCGCCCGCGGCCCGGATCGGATCGGTGCACCAGTGACCGCCGCCGTGATCACGCTGCTGGTGCTTGCAGCCGGGACGTATGCGTTGAAGGCCGCCGGGCCGCTGCTGCTGGGTCGCCGGTCGTTGTCCACCGTGGTCGAGCGGGCTGCGGTGCTGCTGCCAGCCGCGCTGTTGGCTGCGCTGGTGGTCACGAGCACCCTGACCGTCGGACGCCACCTCGTGGTCGACGCTCGGTTCCCGGCACTACTCGTCGCCGCCGTCCTGCTGTGGGTCAGGGCGCCCTTCGTGGTCGTCGTACTGGGTGCCGCCGCCACGGCTTCGGCGGTGCGCGCACTGCTGTGAGTCCGTCCCTGTCAGTCGTCGTGATACAGGACGACGTCGGCAGCCTCAGGTCCCCGCCGGGTCTGGCGCGCCCAGAAATGGACCCGAGCGCCGGTCGGCAGAGTTCGAAAGCCGGAGCCGACGATCGCCGAGTGGTGCACGTACACGTCATCGCCGTCATCGCAGGCGATGAACCCGAAACCCTTGTGCGAGAACCAGCGCACTGTGCCATGCAAGCGGACGGCGAGATCGTCGGACGGCGTGACGGTCGTGGTCGCTGCCATCGTTGCTCTCCCCGCAGGCGGCGTCGGTGTGAGGATGCGTGTCACGACTCGGTCCGTATCCAGCTGTACACCCTGCAGTCACACGGTTCGGCGGCGATGTTGGGCAACACCACCCAGCGTCGCAACGTGCCCTCGTATGTCATACCCGAACCTTCCAGGACCCGAGCGGACTTGTGGTGGTCAACCGCACAGTAGGCCCAGATGCGATACACGTCGGGCTGCGTGCGCAGCCACGCCATCAGCGCGCCGAGCGCCTCGCTTGCGAACCCGCGGCCCCACCACGGCCGGCCCACCACGTAGCCGATCTCGACGCCGTGCGCGGTGTTGGCGGCCCCGATCGCGCCGATCGGCCGATCGTCCCCGCGCAGAACCAACACCCACACGAACTCGGTGCCGTCGTTCCAACGCGCTGTCGCGTCGGTGAGGAACTCGATGGTCTGATCGACCGACTCGTGAGTCCGCCACGACAAGTATCGCGTCGTGTGCGGATCACTGGTGTACGTATCGAACAGCGCCTGCGCGTCATCGACGTGCGCCTGCCTGAGCCGAAGGCGCGCGGTGTCGAGCTGCTCGGGTGGCCGCATTGGCGGCGCACCGTAACATTCGTCGCTGCGTCCGGCTGGTAGCCGCGTGCTGCCGCCCAGCCTCGGGACGCCATGTCGTGGTTCAATCCTGGGTGGATGAATTGACAGGCCACGGCGCGTCCAGTGAGGATGCCGACATCTTCGGCGGAGCGCTCTGGCGCACCGTGGCGACAGGTTTCGAGCGGTAGGTCGCCCGGGGGGATGCCTGCGGTGGTCGCGGCACGCCTCGGCGGCGCCGCCAGAGCGGAGGCGTGAGATGAGGATGTTGCGGAGGACGGCGGCGTCGGTCACGCTGCTGCTCGTGTTCGCGCTCGCCGCGCCCGCGTCGGCGGCGACCTGGCGGACGGTCGTCACGGTGGTGGCGCAGGGACACGAGAGCGAGACCGAGCCGTCGTACAGCTATGCGTGGGCGAATTCCAGAGCGGTGGCGGAGGTTCAACTCGGCTTCAAGGTGTACGGCTCCACGAAGCGGATCGACTACGCCTATGAGATCACCTGCTGGCACAACGGCAACAAGTCCGGCAAATCACGGCCGGGGCTCACGAGGACGGTGAAGCCCGGCGCCTACCGCTGGGTCACCGTCTGGTCACGGTCCCAGAAGAACATGTGCGACGTGCAGGTCGAGACCGCTCTGGCGAGTCTTGGTTCATCGACGGTCAGGACCAAGGTCCGCGTCCGGTAGCCGTCCGCTGCCCGTTGGCCGGGCGGGCGCGGTTCGGTGCGGATCCGGTCGGTGGTGCACCCGCGTCGGCGTGGGGTGGCCGGGCGGGCGCG
>JAHELV010000042.1:0-6089 GCA_024644015.1 Nitriliruptorales bacterium | reverse complement strand
CGGTCAGGACCAAGGTCCGCGTCCGGTAGCCGTCCGCTGCCCGTTGGCCGGGCGGGCGCGGTTCGGTGCGGATCCGGTCGGTGGTGCACCCGCGTCGGCGTGGGGTGGCCGGGCGGGCGCGGTTCGGTGCGGATCCGGTCGGTGGTGCACCCGCGTCGGCGTGGGGTGGCCGGGCGGGCGCGCGCGGTTCGGTGCCCGCAACGGCCGCACGTGCCATGCGCAGGACCCGGCTGACTACGCCGGCTAGCCCACCCGAAGCATCGAGGATCTGATCCTCGTACTCGAACATGAGTTCGGTTAGGGTGCTGGGTATGACGAACCGAAACCGCCATATGGCTGAACTCGAATCGCAGCGCCGCTCGCTGGCTATGCTGCAGACCAACCAGCTCGCGTTGACCCGCGACCAGGGCCTCCAGCTGTACCAGCAGCTCATCGACGCACTGGAGGAGCTGGCGCGCCTGCGATCCGATTCCGTGCCGTGAGCAGCCGACATCGTCGCTGACGTACGCGAGGAAGCCTGCCAGACCTCCCATCCCGGCGCCCGCCCTCTTCCATGCCCGACACACCCGGTGGTGCGCTGCATCTCTTCGAGCAGTACACCTTGAAGCAGTCGTGATGTACGACCGGCATGGCGCGGGTGGTGTCACCCGAGTAGGTCGCGAGGTTGAGAACGGTCATCAAGTGGACGCTCGGGATGGTCATCCTTGGCATGACCATCTCAACCGTCGCGTGGGGCTCATCGTTCTACCGGACCAACACCTTCGATGAAGGCTGGCGGCTGGTCGAAATGCGCGGGCAGACCCTCACCGTCGAGGTCATCACGAGCGCGTGCGCGTGGATCCATTCCCCATCCGTGGTCGAGTCGCCGGGTGCTGTCGAGATCCAGGTCCGCTGGACACAGCAGCCGGTCCCGTGCTCGGGGAGTGCCGTGGCCAGCACCGTGGATGTGACGCTGGAGGAACCACTCGGCGGACGGACGCTGCTGGGGTGCCAAGGGGCCGAGTACAACCCCGGGCCGCCCTGTCGCAGATCGTGACACCGGTCGGTGTCACCGCGGCGTCGTACGGCCTCAATGGGACGCAGCGGCGAGGCGTCGTGCCACCGGGCGAGGTGCGGCGTGATGACTCCCGCTGAGGTCCTGCGCGACGTCGGCGGCGAATGGCAACCAGTCGGCCGCGCGCTCGGCCGGCACGGCGCTTCACGGCGGATGTGGGGCCTGCGGCCGGTAGACAGATGTCTCGCCACCTACTCACTTTCGACATTGATGACGTGGCGTTGCGTGACCGACGCGGCATCGAGCTGACGGGTCAGTGGCAGCGACGCCGGATCGGCCGGCGCCGAGCACCAGGCGGGACGGTCGACGTATCCCAACGCCCGATAGAACCCGGTGGCCGACGGCGTGCTGAGCACGCGGACGCGACGTCGCCCATTGACCCACGCGAACGTCTCGGCGCGGCGCACCAGCTCGCGTCCCAGACCGGCGGCGCGCCGCTGTGGGGCGACGGCCACAAGGTGCATCGACGCCTCCGACGCCGATATCCACCGCACCTGCACGCAGCCGAGCAGCGCGCCCGCCGCGAACAACCCGAAGTGGAAGACCTCAGGCGTCCACGAGTCAGGGAAGTCGGGGTCGTAGACCAGGTGCGGCAGGAAGCGGGCGAACAGCTCGGTCCGGCGCAGCTGATGGTAGGCATCCCACTCGGTGTCGGCGCAGGGACGGCGCAGCACCAGCCGGTGAGCCGACGACACGGGCCACACCACGTCGAAGCGCTCGAACACGACGTCGAGGTCTTCTGACCAGGCGATGCCCAGGCGCTTGCAGCTGCGGTTGAACGCTTCGATGTGCGCTGCGCGCCACCACGCCAGGCTGCGGTCGCCCTCGCCCTCATCCCATGCGAACGCCTCGTCGACCGTACGGAACGCCGCCAGGCGGACCTCGCGGGTCTGGATCACCACCCGTGGCTGACCGGCACCGTCAACGACGATCCAGTGCTGTCCCTGCGTCGGCCTCGGCTCGTTGTCGGCCTGCATCTCGGCGACCAGACCAGCGGTCGCGCGCTTCGCGCCGTTGGCGACCTCTGCCGCCAACTCGTCGGCCATTCCCTGCGAGTCACCGAAGCCGAACCAGTCGATCTCTTCGGTCGGCTCGAGACCGAGGTCGGCGCAGACGCGCCGCCAAAATGCTTTGAGCACCCCAGGGTCCGGCGGGTGCCGAGACGTCATTTGGGGTCCTCTCCGTCGTCGGCCGGACGGCATCCGCGTTTCCGTGTTCCGCCGTCCAGCGGCTCCGTGGACGCCGTCATCGACGATAGTCTCGCGCTCTGATGCCGAGGAGCTGCGTCGATGGCACAACGCGTTCTCGACGGGCCGTGACCCGCTCGAAGTTGCGGGGGCCTTGGCGGTTCGACACAGCGGGTCTGTAACAGTTCTCGGGCGGGCGTACGCCACCGCGGTGCGGGACGACGTCCCCGACGAGGCACGCGACGAACTCGCATGATTCGCGCGCACTGCCGATGTGAGGACTTGAACGGCCGTGCCGTCAAGACAACCGTGGCGGGCTATCGAGCGATCTGGGGGTGTGGGATGGCGACGACGTCGAGGCCGTCGATGCCTGAGAAGTCTCCCGGGTTGACGGTGTAGACCGCTAGGCCGTTGGCGATGGCCACCGCGGCGATCATCGCGTCATACGCCCGCGCGCTGGTCTTGCGTCCTGCGGTTCGCAGGGATGCCGCCACGCGGCCGAATGCTCGCGCAGCGGCCGCATCGAATGGGAGCGCGTCGAAGTCGGCTTCGGCCTGCTGCACGTGCGCCTGCCGGGCGGCGCGCTGCTCGTCGCAGGTCGCGACCAACGGTCCGACGGATAGCTCGGCGAGCGTGATCGTGCTGATGAGCGGCTCGGCGGGCAGCATCGACGGGTCGTCGAGTCGCGGTAGGACGATCACCGTGCTGGTATCCAATAGCCCCTGTGCCGCCGGTTCGGTCACAGGCTGGCGTCCACGACGGCGTCGAGATCGCTGCGCATCTGGTCGGGATCGATGTGAGGCAGTCGGCGCCACCTGGCAAGCAACACGGAGGCCGTGGTCGCCTTGCGTGGCAGCGGTCGAAGCTCCGCCACGGGGATCCCGGCGCGGGTGACAGTCAGTGTCTCGCCTCGAGTGACGCGGTCCAGCACTTCGCTGCCGTGGTTGCGCAGTTCGCGCACGTTCACTTCGCTCATGTGACACAATGTATCACACGTGATACGTGATCACGCGCGTGCTCGTCCCGTCGAGCGAGTGCAGCGTCGCTCTCGGGCCGCGGGACTCTTGCCCATGGCGATATCGTGCCGCCGCCGTCGGAAGTCATCGGCCCTCGACCGTGAGAGAGCGGTCCCCGGGATTGGCAAGCACTTCGACGGTGTGATCTCCGATGTCCAGCGTGGTTCCCGCGCTCAACACGACGTGCTCCGATCTCGGGGGCTCGCGAACCACGTGGTCGGTTACGGCCGACGGACATGATCGAGGTCGGGGCTCGTCACGGGGGTGGATCGGTCATCGATCCCCTCGTGGTCGAGGGCCTGCTCGCCAGGGCAAAGACATCTGCCCCTCGGGCCACCAAGGACCTCACCGAGCGCGAGTACGAGGTGCTCGGGCAAGTAGCCCAACGCAAATCCAACGCCGGCCGGTTGCCGATGCCGATGCCGACCGGGCTGACACTGGCGACCGTTACGTCTGCAAGCAGCACGTGCGGCGGCCGGTCGAGGTCGTCGAGCCGGCCGGGCAGACCGCCTACGTGTGCGCGCTCGATCGGCCGGGAGGCTGACCACGACGCGCGGTGTTGGCGTCGCGCTGTCAGGCACGCAGGCGGCTGGCCAGCGCGGCGGTCTCCGGCGACGGTGCGGCACCGAGCACGTCGGCCATCATCTGCTCACAGCGCGCGAATGCGCGCAGCGCCGCCGCGCGGTCGCCGCGTTCCCACTCGGCGCGCATGACGAGCCGGTAGCCGATCTCGCGTAGCGGGTCGAGGCTGATCGCCGTCTCGGCAACGGTCGCGGCCAGCGCGTGGTCGCCGCGCTCGAGCCACGCCTCGGCGAGCACGACGCAGGTCCGGTAGTACGCCGTCGAGATCCGGCGGCGTTGACGCTCCGCCCACTCCCCGTCGATACCCGCCAGCGGCGGTCGCTGGAGGATGCCCGACGAGACCGTGGCCTCGGCGGTCGCGGTCGCAGCGTCGCCGTGCCGCAGCGCCCCCTCGGCACGGTCGAGCCGGCGCAGCGCGTCCTCGAGGTCGATCCATGTGTTCGGCGGCAGGACCAATGCGTAGGTGCCACCGACCGACGACACGGCGTCGGCCAGACCGATCGACGCCAGCTGCGAGCGTAGCTTGCTGACCAGTGCGTGCAGCGCACCCGTCCAGCGTCGTGGCAACTGTTCGTCCCACAGCATGTCGGCGAGTTGGTCACGCGCGAGCGGGCCGCGCTGCACCACCAGCGCTGCCAGGGCCAGCCGGCCTTGCGCGCCCGGCAGGTCGCGGTCGACGAGCGTGCCACCGGGACCCTCGACCCGTAGCCCTCCCGTCAGGTAGATCCGCACCAAGCTCTTCCCAAGCATCTGCCTACCAGCAGTATGTACGGTCTACGGACGAAGAGGGTGACGTACATGAGCCACACGATCGAGTGTCCCTGCGGCGCGGTGCTTCGCGAGGACGATGAGGACGCCGTCGTGACCGCGGCGCGGCAGCACGCTCGCGCGGTGCATGACATGGAGCTCAGCGACGAGCAGGCGCGGGCGATGGTCCGGCCGGGCTGACGTTCGACACCCAGGAATAGCGAGGAGGCAGCGATGCGGCAGTTCGAGTGTGCACAGGTCGTGGCGGGATGTGACGGTGTGGTGACCGGCGAGACCGAGGACGAGGTGATGGCTGCGGCCGCTCGCCACGCGGCCGACGCCCACGGCCTGACGGAGGTGTCCCCGCAGCTGGAGCGCCAGATCCGCGCCGGCATCACACAGGTCTGAACGAGGCGGACGCGCGGCCCGGACCCTGCGGCTGGCACTGGCACTCGATAGGGCGCATTGCAGGCGCGGCCCGCGGACGCGTTCACGCCGGGCCGGCGCGGCACCAGTGGGCGCCGACTCCACCAGCCACTCGGCTCCGACCATGCGCACGCACTCACACCAGGCGTCCAGCCGATCCGCCGTCACGGTGACCACCGCCCCGACCGGTGGCCGTGCAGCGGATCAGGTCTACCGCGCGCTGTCGGGTGGCGCGCATCCGCCGCGGCTGTAGAGCCAACTGGTCCCACCGTGACCTGGCGCACTCGGGCTCGCGGACGAGCGCTTCCACGGCCACCCGGCCTTCCCCACCGGCAACACGCGCACCTACGCATACACCAAGGTCGACCTCGAGGCCCGCTGCGAGGTCGAGCGCATCCCACGCCTGAGCCCGCAGCGCATCACGCGCTCGTGCGACGACCGTTAGCCCAGTGAGATTTCGAGCAGCTGGGTTGTGTTCCCGGCGGGATCGAACCTGCGGCCGTCTGCTATGGAGCTAGACCGCACCGAACGCCATGCTGACCAGCGAAGACGCAGATCACGGCCGAGCGACATCCCCAGAGTCATCCGTGCTAGTGCCAGCCTGTCGCCGCGCTTCGATCCGGTAGGGAAGACCGGCTATGCGCGTGTGAGCCGATCGGCGATCTGTTCGACGTCGAGGTGTCCCTCAGCAATGCCGATGACTAGGTCGAATGCGTCGTCGTCGCAGCGAAAGCGAGCCGCCGGAGTTATCGGGCCGTCGAGCGCCATGCTCTGGGAATCAGCAGGGGCAGATCGCTGGCCAACAGATGGGTGACGTAGGCGTGCGGCAAGCAGGGCAGCACGAGCGTGCAGAACGTCATCGCGGAGTCGCTGCGCTCGAAAGGCATCTTCCGCGAATCGAGACGCACGGCGCCGCCCGTCGTCGTCGCAGATCGTCGGCTTCCCGCGGGCATCCCGGATCACGAGCGGGCGGCTTGCACAATACATGCAACAACAGCATAATGCATGCATGGCCAGGTCCATCACCATCCGCGACGTCCCCGACGAGACACGCGACGAACTCGCATCGCGTGCCCG
>JAHELV010000085.1 GCA_024644015.1 Nitriliruptorales bacterium | reverse complement strand
GCGCGCGGCTCGTACTGCCTTCCAGAGAAACCGAACCCGGCGTCTTCGAGCATCTCGTCGCCGATCTGCTGGACGGACTCGAACCTGCACCGAGCGTCGTTCTCGAGGCGCCGACGCTGGAGAGCCTCTACGGCACGGTCGTCGCACGGCGCGGTATCGGCATCGTCTCCGAGAGCCGCGCCGCTCTGCTACCCAACGACACCGTCGTGTGCCGTCCGTTCGTTGCCCCTGCGCCGACCACAGACCTCCTCGCCATATGGAAGGCGGAACGGGTGTGCCATCCGCTCAGCGCCTTCTTGGATATGGTGAGGCGCGCTTCGTCCCGGCACGAACGTCGCGACCCCTACCAACTCGATCAGGTTGTACAGCTCGGACCGAGAGCGCTGGGCACGCCGCACCGCGAGGCGGATACTCCTGACGCGCGACGTGAGAACACCGTCGACCCAGCCGGCACGTGCTCGAACTCCTTCATCGATCGCATGGCCGAACACTCAGAATCCCCATGAGCCTGCTGGCGAGACCCTTATCCACACTCACGCAGAGCATTACGCAGGACCCGGGCGTCTAGCCCGGCCGCGCGGTGGCTTGTTGCGAGCGACAGGCCAGTGCCGGCCGGCTTCGGCCGCGTCCGTGCCGCAACGCCTTGAGAATCCCAGTGCCGCACTATCCGGAGACCCCGGGCTGGCCCGGTACCCCGACAGTGCTCCTCTGCATGCGCAGTTCACTACTCGGCGCATGCTTGCTGTTGTCGGGCCCGACCGGCAGACACGCATGAGCAGGATCGCCGATGTGGCATGGTCATCGGTGTTCGACGATGGACGCCATGTCAGCCGCGCCGTTGCTCGTCCTGGCCCTTGCGGTCGTGGTGGTCGTCGTCATTGGCCGGACACGATCGCCGGGTGCCGCCCGCTCCAGGAGCGCTGATTTCGCCTCGCACGTGTGGGTCGTGTTGGCCTGCGGTCGGGTGCTCCGACCGACGAGCGGTGTGATGTGGCGACGGCTCGTGCGGATCGAAGGCCGTGTGGCCGGTGACGCGCCGCGCTCGCGGATTTGCCCGTCTTCGGCACCGCGCGTCAGGACGCACGCGAGGGCTGGCCAGAACAATGTCTGGGTCCAGGAGGACCACCGGATGCGGTGTGGGGCAGCGCATCGAGCGGTTGCAGGTCCGCAGTCCGCCGAGCGCTGGCGCTCGGCGTCGCCGCCACCGCGACGACGGCCAACCGCCACAAGATGGTCCACCGCTCTGTCCGACGATCAGCTCGTAACGCTCACGAGACGCTCACCCGACACCATGGTCAGCGCGACAACGAGGTCGGCTGATGTGGGCGATGCTGGGTGCGAAACGGTTCCCGGGGCCCCAGCGAACAGAGCAGAAGCTTGCCGTCGCTGGGGCGGGCCTTGGTGCCAGCGCGGCGGCCGCAGCGCTCGTGCTCGCCGACCATCCAGCCATGGCGGAGATGGCCTTCATGGTCCCGGTCGGGGCCCTCCTCGCCGTTGGAACGCTCATCATCGTGCGTCGAGGCCGGAACGTCGTCGGATGGCTGTGTTGGCTGGGGGGTCTGCTCGCCGCACTCGCGTTCGGTGCCGGTGCCTATGCAGAGCTTTCGATGTCGCTGCCGGGCGGGCTGCCGGGCGCGCTGGCTGCCGGCTGGTTCGATCTCTGGCTGGGCACCGCCTGGGTCTCGGTGCTCTTGTTGATCCCGCTGGTCTTTCCTGACGGGCGACTGCCGTCGGCGCGGTGGCGGCCGGTGGCGTTGGTCATCGTGGCGTGGTTGACGGCCATCACCACCGTGCGCGCGCTCAACCCCGCCGTGCCTGAATGGTCGCCGCTGCCGCACAATCCGCTCGGCGTCGGGGGTGCTGCAGAGCTCCTTGCGACGCTCGAGCGGGCATCGCTTGCCACCATCCTTCTTCCCGTCCTGGCCGATCCAGCGGCGCTCCTTGTGCGGTTTCGTCGGAGTCGAGGCACCGAGCGTCTCCAGTTGAAGTGGCTGCTGTACGCGCTGGCGCTCGTCGCGCTGCTGTTCGCGCACGTGGCGGTGGCACCGAACGCGCTGCCGCAATCGATGTCCGACGTCGTGTTCCTTCTTGGGATTGGAACGCTGCCGATCGCCATCGGTGTGGCGGTGCTGCGCTACCGGCTGTACGACATCGACCTCATCATCCGGCGGACGATCGTCTACGCCGTGGTCACGGCTGCGCTCAGCCTTGTGTACGCCGGCGGCGTCCTGGTTGCTGGCAGCACGGTCAGCGGTGGTCGGCGATCCGACCTCGTCGTCGCGATCTCGACGCTTACCGCGGCCGCGCTGTTTCGGCCGCTTCGCTCACGCACGCAGGAGCTGGTCGACCGGCGCTTCAATCGCCAACGGTTTGATGCGGCGAACACGGTGGCGGCGTTCAGTGACGCGGTCCGTCACGAACTGAACGCCGACGCACTGGTCGACGAACTACTGGCCGTCACGGGACGCACGGTTCAACCCGAGCAGCTGTGGCTGTGGCGCCCGAGCGACGTACCAGCACGCGCCCAACCTCGGGTTGTGGGCGGTCGCCGCCGACAGAATCCCGCAGTGCCACCGCGCCGAGGCGGCTGACGATGTGATTGTGGACCTGCCCGACGTAGTACTCGCGGGTCGTGGCCGTCAGCCGGCCATCGTCGACCTGCTCGACGTCGGTCCACGTCAGATACGCCCAGCAGTGGGAGGTGCGGGGTCACCACGACGCCCTCCGGTGCGTACCCGCAAGTGTCGCTGAGCACCGGTTCCGCGCGATCGAGGACCGCTACTCGTACGGGCCGGGCGGTCGCCAGAGCACCGCCGCGCCGTCGAGGTCAGTGAGGACGTCAGCGAGTGCGTGGTGGTGCAACGGACAGGCCCATGGGATGTGACCTGTCGTAGTGGTCGGGTGACTGGAATTCGCCGACAAGATGACATTCGGACCTGCCAGTGGCTAGGTTGACTTCATCGTTCCCCGACCAGGGGGCAAGGGTGAGTCCACAGGATCGGAAACATTCATCGTCAGGTGAGCAGGTGTGGGAGTCCGGCGACCACGGCGATGCTGTCGATCGTTCGCCTCAGGACGCCCAGGGAGCCGCCGGCGTGGCGCCGCCGGAAATCGAGGTGGGCGACGGCTCCGACGGGGCCGTTACCGAATCGGCTCATGAAGCCGGACCGGCCCTGAGCCGTCGTCCCGCCATCGACTACCACCTCGAGCCGGAAAGCAACGCCTGGCTTCTCAACCTGATCAAGGCGGCCACCCCGGGCTGGACCTTCCTGCGTGAGCGCTACGACCGGTCGTGGCTGTCGCGCGATTCGATGGCCGGCCTGTCTGTGTCGTCCTATCTCATACCTCAGGTCATGGCCTATTCCGCCATCGTCGGGGTGCCGCCGGTCACCGGTTTGTGGACATGCCTGATCGCCATGGTGGTCTACGCCATCGTCGGCGGCTCGCGGATTCTGTCGGTGGGCCCCGAATCGACCATCGCCCTGCTGGCCGGGCTATCGGTGGCTGGTTTGGCCCAGGGCGATCCGGTTCGGGTGGTGGAGCTGACCGCAGCTCTCAGCCTGCTGGTGGCCGCCTGGTGCTTCGTGGGTCGGGTTCTGAGACTGGGGGTGATCGCCGACCTGTTGTCCGAGCCACTACTGGTGGGATACCTGGCCGGAGCTGCCGCTCTCATGATTGCCGGGCAGCTCGGAAAACTGACACGGACCACTGTGGAAGGCGAGTCAATCATCGCCCAGGTCACGAGCTTCGCCGCGGGGGCCTCCGAGGCCCACCTTCCCACCCTTGCTGTCGGTGTGATCACGTACGCGGTCATTCTCGGCATCCACTTCCTGCGCCCCAAGTGGCCAGCCGCTCTCATCGGGGTGGTCGGGTCCATGCTGGCCTTCGTGGTGTTCGGGCTTGACGCCTACGGGGTGACGGCCGTCGGTGAGGTTCCCTCCGGGTTCCCCACGCCCCGTCTTCCCGAGGTTTCTGGTACCGAGTTCCAGCGTCTCGTGGTGGCCGCGTTGGGTGTGGCCATCATGGCCTATGGCGACAACATGCTTTTCGCCAGGGCCTTCCCATCGCCGTCGTTGCCGGGGGAACGGCCCTCGGATCGGGAGGTCGATCCCCAGAGCGAGCTGGCGGCGCTGGGAACGATCCACGTGGCCGTCGGGCTCTTCGGCGGCTTCCCGGTCTCGTCTTCGGGGTCGAGGACGGCTCTGGCCGTGGCGGGGCGAGCCCGAACCCAGGTCTATTCGCTGGTGGCTGCGGTGTGTGTGCTGGCAGTCATCGTGCTGGCCGGGAGCATCACCACCGTCCTTCCCAACGCCGCGTTGGGCGCCGTGGTGGTGTACGCCGCCACCCGTCTGGTCCACATCGACAAGTTCGTTCGGCTATTCCGGTTCCGTCGCCGAGAGTTCCTCCTAGCGGTCACAACCCTGGTCGGAACGGTCATCTACGGCATCCTGGCTGGCGTCGGAGTGGCAGTGGCTCTGGCTCTGCTCGACATGGGCCAGCGAGTGGCCCGGCCCCGATCGGCCGTGCTGGGACGGGTTCCCGGCGTTGCCGGCATGCACAGCGTGGTCGACTATCCCCAAGCCCAGACCCTGCCCGGACTGATCATCTATCGCTACGACGCCCCACTGTTCTTCGCCAACATCGGCGATCTCCGCCGCCACGTGCAACGGATCATCGACGAGGAGCAGAAGGCCTATCCGGGTGAGCCGCTGCGGTGGTTCCTACTCAACGTCGAGGCCGTGTCCCAGATCGACATCACCGCCTGTGATGGTCTGGCCGATATTCAGCACGATCTGGCCGCTCAGGACATCAAACTCGGATTCGTGAGGATCAAGAACGACCTGTACCAGGCGCTGTGGCGCTCCGAGGTCATCGACGAGACGAATCAGGACATGTTGTTCCCGACCCTTCCGGTGGCCGAGGAGCAATACCTCGAGTGGGCGAGGCAGAATCCGGTGGCGCCCACGACGCTGGACCGCGAACCAGAGCCGGTCAGGAAGGCAACCGGGCCGTGGAAGCCGGCGTCGACCGCTAGCGGGTCAGCACCCCAGCCTGACGAAGAAACGCGTCCTCGTTGACCGACTCCAACACCAGGCGTCCGCAGTGGTAGCGAACTCGATGGACCGAGGCGTGGCTGGCCCGGAAGAACATGCCCACGAGATCATCAACGTCGGCGACCGCCTATACAACGCCATCCTGCCCGCGTACAAACTCGGCCTCAAGACCGTGCTGCTTCGTCGCGGGCCATGGGGGCATATCGACGCCCACGCCGCGAGTGCCGACCGCCCCGATCTCCGAGTGGGTGACGCGATCCGACGGTCGGGTCGGACACGACCCGCGCCGCTCGCCCACCGTCACGCAGCGGCCGCTCCGACCAGGCTCGGCCATGGCGGCAGAGTCCCGGTCGAGAGCCTCGTACCTGACCACGTCGTCAACCCATACCATCCCCGGCTGCCTGGTGCCGTCAGACCCATCGGGGGAGCCGTGTGCTCCCTAGATCGTGTGAATCGTGAACGAGGCGGCTGCCGACGACGCGAGGTGTCGGATGTCTGGTTCGTCGGAGGTTACGACTGCCGCGCGGCGTGATCGCGCGACGAGGATGACGGACGCATCGACGATGTCCGATGTGTTTGCTGTAGCGCACAGCGATCCCACGTCGCGTGCCAGCGGCTCGTCCAGTGATGCGCTGACGCAGCCCCGCAGCAGCTGCGACAGCCGTGTCTGTGGGCCGCCACGCCATGCCTGTGCGAGCACGCCCGCAGGAACGATCGGCGTGATCCCGCGACGCAGCGCGGCGTCGTGCAGCGCCCACATCTGCCGGACGTTGCGCTCGCCTGCGACCAGAGCGCCGGTGTCGTAGACGATCACGCGCTGTGCGGCAACGGTCGACCGCCGAGTTTGTCGAGTTGGCGGTCGGCCGCGGCGCGCTCCTCGGCGGTGAAGGGACCCTGCTCGGCTTCCCACTCGGCGACGGCAGCTAGGCCGTCTTCGACTCGCAGGCGGGTCCGTGCGGCATCGTTGAGCCAGGCCGACAGGCTCTGACCGGAGGTCTCAGCTGCCGATGCGGCCGCGTCGGCAACGTCGGGGTCGAGCGCGACTGAGAGCTTCTTCACTGCCATGGGCGTCATGGTAGCACCGTGGTCCTACTGCCAACTGAAGATGTCCGCAACATCGCCCGACCACCTACCTGTAGCCCCCTGTTACATAGAAGACGGCGGACAGGCCACGCTGGGTGGTACATCCCGGCGGGCGCGGGTCGAGCGGTGGCCGCCAAGGAAGGGCAAAGGTGCGCGGTCACCACGACGCCCTCCGGTGCGTACCCGTAGTTGTCGCTGAGCACCGATTCCGCACGATCGAGCACCGCCACGGGATGCACGGTGGAATACCGGTACGTCCTGCGCGGCGATGGCATCTGCCCGGTCCACCGGCCGGACTTCAGAATCCACCCGGTAGCCTGAACCAGCAGTGGTCTCACGCCACTCCCGGGACACTGGGATCGAACCGTGACGGGTCGACGTAGTCGATCGGGCTGATGTTAGGTCGGAGGCGCAGTGAAGGCCGTGGTGCAGTCCTCATACGGCTCTCACGACGTGCTTCGCGTCCAAGAGATGGCGACGCCGACGGCCCAGGATGATGAGCTACTGGTACGAGTGCATGCGGCAGCGGTCTCGATATCGGACACGATCGCCCGCACCGGGCGCCCGCTCTTTGGAAGGGTGTTCACAGGCTTACGAAGACCCAGGAGACCGATCAAGGGTTCCGAGTTCGCGGGACAGGTCGAGGCCATAGGGCGCCATGTGACGCGATTCGAGAAGGGTGACGAGGTCTTGGGCTCCACAGGCAGCAAGGCCGGCTGCTACGCCGAGTATGCGTGCATCTCCGAGCATGACTTGGTTGCCGTCAAGCCCGGTCGAATGACCTATGAGGAGGCCGCCGCTGTCTGCTCAGCGCTGGCGGCCTGGAACTTCATGCGCGAAAAGGCAGACGTGCAGACCGGGCAGAAGGTGCTCATCATTGGCACGTCTGGCAGCCACGGCACGCATGCGATACAGCTCGCCAGGCACTTCGGAGCCCACGTGACCGGCGTATGCAGGACCGCAGACGTGGACCTCATCGAATCCTTGGGAGCCAATCAGGTCATCGACAGTACCCGCCAAGACTTCACCCGAAGAGGTGAGACCTACGACATCATCTTCGACGCCGAAAGCGAGAGCTCCTACTTGCGCTGCAAGGGCTTGTTGACGCCGAATGGGATGTATCTCCGGACCTTTCCCGGCCCGGCAATTCTCCTGCAGATGATGTGGACCTCCATGATCGGCAAGAAGAGAGCCGTGGTTTCCGCGACGGGTCTGTTGCCGATCGCCAAGCGTCGGGCCTTCCTTGAGGAAGTCATGAACCTCGTCGAAACCGGCGCCTTGAGGTCCATTGTTGATCGGCGCTACCCGTTGGATCGGATCAGGGATGCCTACCGACGTTCTGAAGGCGGCGATACAACGGGAACTGTGGTGGTCACGCTCTCCCAACCGTCTCACAGCGAGTGACCTGGCCGGATCGAGCCCGCACGTCGATCGACCGCGGCCTGACGCGTCGGCGCGGTCGCACACAACTCGACTGGCGCGCCACGCGGACCGATCGATCGGCGCCACGAGCCATTCGCGCACCGCTTGACCGTCCCTCGCCAGGTCCGCGGCGTCGTACCGGCATGCCCCAATCCGATCTCGTACGGCCATCGGACCGGCCAGAGCGGGCCTAAGACCGCCGAGAATCACGCATGTGCATCTCAGATAACGAGAGTTATGCAAAACAGTGGAGGTGCGGGGTCACCACGACGCACTCCGGTGCGTACCCGTGAGTGTCGCTAAGCACCGATTTCGCACGATCGAGGACCGCTACGGGATGCTCGGTGGAACACGGGTACGTCCTGCGTGCGTCCCGGACACGAGCCTCACCTGGCCCAAGAGCGTCAGAGCGACAGACCAGTGCCGGCCGGCCGGAGGCGCGGTCGTGCCACGGCCGGCTACCGGTGACGTCGCCGATGGCGAGGAACGCCTCGACGCCGTGCATCGTCGCGTTGGCGCCCCGGTACTGCTCGCTGGTGCTCCAGTCGGCGGCGAAGGACTCGTGGAGCATGCCCCCTCCCGGTCGTAGTGGAAGCCACCCTGGAACGCACGGTCCGCAGCGAGAAGCGGACGAGCCGACGCAGCTGCGCGTCGAGCCATGCCCGGTGCGCGCTCCACCGCCGCAGAACCGCCGCACCGTCATGACGGCGACGTCCACCAGCACGCCGATCATGATCCCGGCCCTGCTAGCGTTTCGCAGGACCCTTGGAAAGCGTGACGCGACACGCCGGTCGGAAGGACGACGTCGGTGCAGTGGGCGACCCGGGACGAACGTCCCGACCTGCCAGACATCCCGCCGTCGGACGTCTGGCCGGAGTACAGCCTGCACGGCGACGACATCGACGCGCTGTGGCTGCGGCTGCTCGACGCCGTCCCGCAGTTCCAGTCGGTGTGCTGGGACGAGGATTCCGGCGCGGTGGTTGCCGAGGCTTACGCCTTCCCGTGCTGGTGGGATGGCACCGACGACGGACTGGGCCCCGGCGTCGTCGCGACGATGGCCGACGCGGTCGCCCGCATCGACGTGGGCCTGCCGGCCAACACCCTGTGTGCGCTGGTTGGCGTCGTCGCGCCGGCCGCCCGGGGGCGCGGCCTGGCCGCAGAGGTGCTGCGGCAGATGCGCCGGGTGGCTGCCGCGAACGAATTTGACGCCTTGATCGCGCCCGTGCGACCGTCGTGGAAGGCGCGCTACCCGCTGTTCCCCATCGCGGAGTACATGACGTGGCGGCGGGCCGACGGGCTGCTGTTCGACCCGTGGATGCGCACGCACGAGCGCCTCGGCGCGCGCATGGGACCGCCGCTGCCCCGATCGCTACGGATCACGGGCAGCGTCGCGGAGTGGGAGGCGTGGACCGGCCTGCCGCTGCCGGTCTCAGGCACCTACGTGTTCCCCGACGGCCTCGCCCCGCTCGACGTCGACCGTGACATCGACCGGGGCGAGTACTGGGAACCCAACGTGTGGTTCATCCACCGCTGGTGAGCGGCGCTGCGCCGACCGCCCGACGCGTTCCGTCGCCGCGGTCCGGTAGCAAGCGCGTCACGTCATGTCAGCCGCCGCGTAGCCCGCGTCCTGTTCCGCGCCTGCCGCTAGCGCTCGATGAGGGTCGTCGTGGAGCTGTCGTGGGTGCCGGCGAAGTCAGCGGTGAGCTCCTTGGCGATCACGCCGGCCAGCACCTTGCCCAGCTCCACGCCCCACTGGTCGAACGAGTTGATCCCCCAGATTGTGCCCTGATGTCGAACGTCGCCGCATCCAGGTCGATCGCGTCCCACTCGGCAGCCGAAAGCTCGCCGGGCCGCTGCGGCACGTGGCACGCCATCTGCAGCATGGCGTCCAACCGCGGGTTGTCCGCGGTCGCCGCGAGCAGCGCGCGGACCTGGTCGACGGTGATCTCGTCCCGCAAGGACCGCGCGATGCGCGGCGGGTCGACCAGCCGCAGATCCGGTAGCGCGACCCCGCCGAGGCGGCCGAAGATGAGGCTAGAGA
>JAHELV010000011.1:54549-93834 GCA_024644015.1 Nitriliruptorales bacterium | reverse complement strand
CGCCGACCGCCTCGCCACCGCCCGCGAGCACGGCCCCGGCCCCGGCGCCCGCCGCGGCGGGCGCATCCGCCTCCGGCGCCGCCACGACCGCGCAGTCGCCGACCGAGGGCGACGTCGACCTGGACCTGCTGACGCAGTCGTGGCCGGCGGTGCTCGACCGGGTCAAACAGCAGAAGGTGCGCTGGCACGCGCTCGTGTCGATGAGCCGCCCGGTGGCGCTCGACGATCAGACGGTCACGCTCGAGTTCAAGGCCGGCCACCGCTTCCACGCCGACGAGTGCGCCGGCGAGCAGGGGCAGCGCGTCATCGGCGAGGCGATTCGCGACGTGGTGGGCCTGCGGGCACGGTTGCGCTGCACGGTGGCGACCGACGGCGAAGACCTGCACACACAGTCGCAGAACGCGGAGGCGGCAGCAGTCGCCGAGCGCGAGGCGATGGAGGCGGCCGGTGACCTGCCGGATGAGGAAGAGGTGCGCCGACAGGCGATCGAGATGCTGCGGCGCAACCTCGGCGCGACCGTCGTCGACCCTTCTGGGAACGCGGGTGCGGGGTAGGCTGAGCCGCGGATACCGACAGTCGAGCGCTAGGCACACGCCATGAACCAGATGCTGCAACAGGCCCAGGCACTGCAGCGCAAGCTCGCCAAGGCGCAGGAGGAGATCGCCGAGGTCGAGGTCACGGGCAGCGCCGGCGGCGGTACGGTCAGCGCCGTGGTCACCGGGACCGGTGAGCTGACGCGCATCGAGATCGCCCCAGAAGCGGTCGACCCCGACGACGTCGACATGCTCCAGGACCTCGTTGTCGCTGCGGTCAACGACGGTCTGCGGCGCGCCCGCGAGCTCGAGCAGGAGAAGCTCGGCCACCTCGCCGGGGGCCTTGGCCTGCCACCGGGCCTGATCTGAACCACAGGTCCCCGACGCCCCACGAGGCGCGATGAGTGTGTACGAGGGTCCGATCCAGGACCTGATCGAGGAGTTGGGTCGTCTGCCGGGCGTCGGCCCCAAGAGTGCGCAACGCATCGCGTTTCATCTGCTGCAGGTCGACATCGCCGACGCCGAACGCCTTGCGGACGCGATCCGTGCAGTGAAGCAGAAAGTCCAGTTCTGCCGTCGCTGCTTCAACGTCAGCGAGCTCGAGCACTGTCGGATCTGCCGGGACGTCCGTCGCGATCCGACGGTGCTGTGCGTGGTCGAGGAACCTCGCGACGTGCTCGCGATCGAGAAGACCAACGAGTTCCGGGGGCGCTATCACGTGTTGGGGGGCGCCATCTCGCCCATCGACGGTGTCGGCCCCGAGCAGCTGCGGGTACGCGAGCTCGTCGCGCGGATCGGTGAGGAGGACGTCACCGAGGTCGTCCTGGCGACCAACCCGAACATCGAGGGAGAAGCGACCGCCAGCTACCTGTCGAAGCTGCTGAAGTCGATGGAGCTGCAGGTCAGCCGCATCGCGTCCGGATTGCCGGTCGGCGGTGACCTCGAGTACGCCGACGAGATCACACTCGGGCGGGCGTTCGCCGGGCGCCGGGCGCTGTAGCCCTGCGAGCCGGCCGGCTCAGCCGGTCCGGGTCCGCAGGCGGTGGCCAATCCGGTCGACCAGTCGCGGCAGGACATCGCCGAGTCCGGCGTCGATCCGCACCGCCGCGTCGGCGTCGCCGCGCGTCGGACCGCGGTTGACGATGGCGATGGGTGTGCCGCGCTTGCGCGCGCGGATGACGAACCGGTACCCCGACATGACGGTCAGCGAGGAGCCGACAACGAGCAGCAAACTGGCGGCCTCGACCATCGCGAAGCTGCTGGCGACCCGTTCCCGCGGCACGCTCTCGCCAAAGAACACGACGTCGGGCTTGAGCACGCCGCCGCAGGTGGTGCACGGCGCGACCGCGAATCCGCGCTCGGCCTCGGACACCAGGTCGGCGTCGCCGTCCGGGGCCATTCGCGCGGGTCGCAGATCGAAGCCAGGGTTCATGGAGTCCAGCCGGTCGGCGAGCTCGTGGCGCGGGCGGACGTCACCACAGTCCACGCAGACGGTCCACGCCAGATTGCCGTGCAGCTCCACAACGGCGCGGCTGCCGGCCGCCGGGTGCAGCCCGTCGACGTTCTGGGTGATCACACCCGACACACAGCCCATACGCTCGAGTTCCGCAAGGGCGACGTGGGCGGCGTTCGGGCGCGCTCGCAGCACGTGGCTCCAGCCGAGGTGGCTGCGCGCCCAGTACCGCCGCCGGGCCGCGTCATCCGACGCGAACTCGCGGTAGGTCATCGGGGAATGCCGCCGACGGGCTCCGGTCGGTCCGCGGTAGTCAGGGATGCCCGAGTCGGTCGACATGCCCGCGCCGGTGAGCGCCACGACGTCCCCACGGCCGACCAGGTGCGCGAGCTGCTCGAACACGTCGTCCACACCACGAGCGTATGTCGTGGTCGCGACCAGGTCACCCGGGTGCCATATCGATCCGCCGGCCACGCGCGCATGTGCCGCGGATGGTTAGCATTGTCGGGGCTGTCGCCGTGCCGCGCTGGTGGGCGGCGCGCTCTGCTGACCATCATGCGACCGAGGTCTGGGCACTGTCGTGATCGTTGTACAGAAGTATGGAGGCACGTCGGTCGCCGACACCGACCGCATCCGTCGTGTGGCCGAACGCGTGGAGCGCGCCGCGCGCGCAGGCGATCGCGTCGTGGTCGTGGTGTCGGCGATGGGGCAGATGACCGACCGGCTCGTCCAGCAGGCCAACGAGCTGAGCCCCGAGCCGCCCGGTCGCGAGCTCGACATGCTACTCACGGCCGGCGAGCGCATCTCGATGTCGCTGCTGGCGATGGCGATCCATGCGCGGGGTCTCACGGCGCGCAGCCTGACGGGCAGTCAGGCCGGCATCATCACCGATGCCGTGCACGGCAGAGCACGGATCCTCGACATCACGCCGGGACGCATCACCGAGGCGCTCCAGGGCGGGCATGTGGCCATCGTCGCCGGCTTCCAGGGCGTGTCGCGCGAGTCCAAGGACGTCACGACCCTGGGCCGCGGTGGCAGCGACACGACCGCCGTCGCGCTGGCGGCCGCGCTGGCCGCGCCGGTCTGCGAGATCTACACCGACGTCGACGGCGTGTACACGGCGGATCCCCGTCTGGTGTCGTCGGCACGGCGGCTGCGTGAGGTCTCCCACGAGGAGATGCTCGAGCTCGCGGCGTGCGGTGCGAAGGTGCTACAGGTGCGCAGCGTCGAGTACGCGCGCAATCACGGTGTCGACATCCATGTCCGCAGTTCGTTCAGCTGGCAGGACGGCACCTGGGTGCGGAAGGCCTCAACGATGGAACATCCGATCATCTCGGGCGTGGCCCATGACACCGGCGAGGGCAAGCTGGTCATCCGGCGGGTGCCCGACAAGCCCGGGGTCGCGGCCCAGATCTTCACGGCGTTCGCCGATGCGAACATCAATGTGGACATGATCGTGCAGAACGTCGGCGACGACGGCACGACCGACATCTCGTGCACCCTGCCGAGCGCCGAGGGCCCGCGTGCGCTGCACCTGCTCGAGCATGTGTCGTCGGAGATCGGCGCACAACAGGTGTCGTTCGACGAGCAGATCGCCAAGGTCTCGCTGGTTGGTGCAGGCATGAAGACGCATCCCGGTGTGGCGGCGGCGATGTTCCGCGCGTTGAGCGACGCGGGGGTCAACATCGAGATGATCTCGACATCGACGATCCGGATCTCGGTCGTGGTGCGCCGGTCCGACGTCGAGGCGGCCGTCAACGCGGTCCACGAGCACTTCGGGCTCGGCGGCGAGAGCAACCCGTTCGGCGAATCGGTCGCCCGCCAGTGAGGCGGTGCACCACCCGTTTCGCGACGCGAGGATCGTGATCATGGGTGTCGCCGTACGCGCGGCGACACGGACACAAGGACGACAGCATGGGACGTACGGTTGCGATCGTCGGGGCCACCGGTGCCGTCGGGCAGGACCTTCGACGGCTGCTGCTCCGACGGGACTACCCGCACGACGATGTCGTGTTCATCGCGTCCGAGCGCTCGGCCGGCCGTCGCCTGCCGTACGGCGACCGCGAGGTGACCGTTCGAGCGCTGGGCGATCCCGGGGTCTTCGACGGCGTCGATGTGGCGCTGTTCTCGGCGGGGGGCGCGCGCTCGCGCGAGTATGCGCCGCAGGCGGTCGCGGCCGGCGCCGTCGTTGTGGACAACTCGTCGGCGTGGCGCATGGACCCTGGTGTGCCGCTGGTCGTCACCGAGGTCAACCCTGGCGCCCTCGACGACATGGCAGGGGGCATCGTCGCGAACCCCAACTGCACGACCATGGCGGCCATGCTGCCGTGCAAGGCGCTGCACGACGAGTTCGGCCTCGTCGACCTGGTGGCCACCAGCTTCCAGGCGGCCGGTGGCGCCGGGCAGCAGGGCATGGGTGAGTTACTCGCGCAGGTCCCGACGCTGCTGGCCGAGCCCGGGTTGCTGCGTCGCGACGGAGCCGCCGCCGCCAAGCTCGTCGAGCACCAGGTGCACGCCGCGACGCTGGCCTTCAACGTTGTGCCGTGGTTGGGGTCGCCCGCGCGGGACGGCTACTCGGACGAGGAGATGAAGCTGCGCGACGAGTCGCGCAAGATCCTGGGCCTTCCCGAGCTGACGGTGGCGCCGACGTGCGTCCGCGTGCCCGTGATGGTCGGGCACGCGATCCAGGTTCGAGCCGCCTTCTCGACCGATGTCGACGTCGACCGCGCGGTCGCGGTGCTCAACGCCTTCACGGGCGTGGAGGTCTGCGACCTGCCGACACCTCTGGAGTGGGCCGGCCGCGACGAGGTGGCGGTCGGTCGCATCCGCCGCGATCTCGCAGACCCGCGCGCGCTGAACTTCTTCGTCGTGGGCGACAACCTGCTCAAGGGCGCGGCGCTCAACACCGTCCAGATCGCCGAGTTGCTGGTCGATCAGGGCATCGTGTAGGGTCGCGCCCAAAGTTAACCTGCCCTTAGTCGGAGTACCTTCATGTGGTTGCGAGTTCTGATCGTTCTCGTGCTGTCGCTCAGCGCGTGCAGCGGCGCCGACGAGGGCGTGCGGACGCTCGGCAGCGAACCGGCGTCGGGCAGCGCCTCCGGTTCGGGATCGGCCTCGGGCGTCGAGGAGGCTGCGTCGGGTTCGGCGAGCGGTACATCGTCTTCGGCCGATGGCACCGCGTGTGCGCCCCCGAGCGAGCCATCGGGTACCGCGATCGCCGTCACCCTGCAGGAGTACGCGGTCAACACGCCCCAGCAGATCCCCGCGGGCACCGTGACGATCACCGCCGGCAACATCGGCGGCGAGAACCACGAGGTCGTGATCGTGCGGACCGACGACATCGACTCCCTCCCGGTCAGTGACGGGCAGGTGCAGGAGGCCCAGTTGCCCGTCGGCGCCCTCGTCGGCGAGATCGAGAGCTTCCCGGCCGGCGACACCTGCACGGGCACATTCGATCTCCCGGCAGGCGACTACGTCTTCTTCTGCAACCTCGTCGACGAGAGGGCCGACGGCACGCTCGAGAGCCACTACGAGGAGGGCATGCGCACGGCCGTCACGGTCGGCTGAGGCCGATCAGCCGCGATCGCAGCGGCACGGCGCGGCGTGACAGCGGGGACACCCGGAGGCATAGCGCTGCGCAGCGTCGGCGAGGTCGACCCCGGACAGGTCCGCGAGCGATGTCAACCACGCCAGCACGTCGGAGAACTCGGTGACCCGGTCCGCGTGGGTGCCGCGGAACAGCGCCCGCGACAGCTCCCCGCACTCCTCGGCAAACCACGCGAACGTTCGCGCCGTGCCGCGTTGGCGGTCGCGGTCGCCGTACAGCGCACGCATCTGCGATTGGAATGCCGCGAGGTCCATACCGCTGGCAGGCTACCGCTCGTACGTGGCGCGATGAACATCTCGGACCGTGCTGAACCGCGGCCCGTTGGTTTGGTCGGGATGCCGGGATTTGAACCCGGGGCCTCCACGTCCCGAACGTGGCGCGCTAACCAAGCTGCGCTACATCCCGTGCGGCTACAGCGTAGCCCGCCGGGTCACGGCACTCAAAGCGCCGACGTCGCCGCAGGTCGCGGCACGACGTCGAGGATGCTGGCCTCCGGCCGGCATGCGAAGCGCACGGGCGCAAACCTGGAGGTTCCGAGGCCGGCCGACACGTGCAACCACATCTCGTCGTCGAACGCGGACAGGCCACGCGCCATCCGCGTGGGGAGATCGCAGTTGGTGACCAGCGCGCCGATGCCCGGCACGCGTACCTGGCCGCCGTGGGTGTGGCCGGCGAGCGTCAGGTCGAAACCCTGGTCCGCGAACAGGCCCAGCACGTCGAGGTATGGCGAGTGCACGACGCCGAGCCGGAGAGGTGCGCGGGGGCCGGCGGATTGCGACCAGTCGACCTGTTCCGGGCTGTCCGCACCGATGTGTGGATCGTCGAGCCCAACGACGTCCAGGCTGCCCGCGGCGGTCTCTATCGTCACCCGCTCGTTGCGGAGCACGTGCCATCCCGCCTCCTTGAGCCCTGCGACCAGGCGCTCGGTGTCAAGCCGAACGCCGCGGTGGTGACGCGTGGGACCCCACAGATACTGCAGCGGGTTGCGAAGGACGGGCCCGTAGCGATCATTCGACCCGAGGACGGCGACGGCCGGCCGGCCGTCGCCGATCGCGGTCAGCAGTGCGACCGCGTCGTCGATGGCGTCGGGGTGGCCGAGGATGTCGCCGGTGAGGACGACGAGATCGGGTCCGTGAGCCAAGGTCCGCCGGACGAAGCCGGCCATGCGTCGATCGCCTGGCCCGAGGTGGAGGTCGGACAGATGCAGGATGCGCAGCGCGGTGGCGTCGGGGCCGCCCATGGCAGGGACCGTTTGGTGCCGGAGCACGAACCAGCGGTGTTCGATCACGCCCCACGTGACGCCGGCGACCGCGACGGTGGCCGTGGCGTTCAGCAGGCGCTTCATGCTCAGTCCTGTGGCTGCTCGATTCGTGGCCCGTTCCGGTTGCCCTTCCGTGGATCCGGGAAGGGGAACGGCCAGTTGTCCGGGCCACCACGATCCTCAGGGAACCGGATGACGGGCTGTTCGCCGTCGTCCGGCTGTGGTGGGGATGGCTCGGGCAACTCCACAATACCGACGCCGTCCGACAGCGCGATCTGCACGGCTGCGCCTTCTTGCAGCTTGTCACCTTCAGCCGGCGTCTGCGCCACGACCGTTCCTGCAGGCTGTTCGTCGGGCACCACGGTTGCGTCGGCGAGGAAGCCGGCCTCCATCAATGTCTGGATCGCTGCCGTCTCGCTCATGCCGACCACCGACGGCACGGGTCGCTCCGGCGGTGGCGGTGGGTCCGGGAAGTCCGCCGCTTCGAGACCGAGCTCTGCGACCGCCTGCGTCATGAACCGCTGCCACAGGATCGTCGGCAGGCAGCCGCCGGTCACCTGACCGCACAGCGGGTGCACGAGTGGCTTGGGTAGCTCGTGACCGACCCACGTGGCCGCCGCCACCTGTGGGGTGAACCCGACGAACCACGCATCCTTGCCGTCCGTCGTGGTGCCCGTCTTGCCCGCTGCGGGGCGGCCGATCTGGCCGTGTCGGCTGGCGGTCCCGTTCTCCACGGGGCCGCGCAGCAGGCTGGTGACCTGCCGTGCCACGCGCTGCGAGACCGCCCGCTCGCAGCCACCGTTCTTGCGGCGCAGCAGCTCGCCGTCGCGGTCGCGGATCTGGCGGACCGCGTGCGGAGTGCAGCGGACCCCGTCGTTGGCCAACGTCGCGAACGACCCCGCCATCTCGACCGGAAAGACCTCCTGCGCTCCCAGGACCAGCGAGCAGTACGGATCGAGTTCGCTGTCGATGCCCATCCGCTGCGCCGTCTCGACCAGCGCCTCGGGTCCGCCCGACAGGTCCATGAGGTGCAGGAAGTACGTGTTGCTCGAAGTCGCGGTCGCCTGTGCCATCTGTTGCAGTCCGAGATCGGCACCGCCGTAGTTGGAGACCGAGTACTGCGGGCACTGCGGCGAGGCCGACGTCACCGTGGCCTCCGAATTGAAGCCGTAGCTGACGGGCACGTCGTGCTCGAGTGCGGTGACCAGCTCGAATGCCTTGAACGTCGACCCCGGCTGCCGGCCGGTGCCGCCGAGGTCGGGGACGGTCGGGTTGATGGTCGTCCGGGCCGGTCCATCGCCGTACCGCTTGGGACCCACCGCCGCGGTCAGCATCTCGCCGTTGGACGTGTCGACGGCGACGATCGCCGCGAGCGGGTCCGTCTTCGGTTTGTCGAGCAGCTCGCGGATCGTGCGCTCCGCGATGCGCTGCAGCCGCAGATCGAAGGTCGTGCGGATGCGCAGGCCTTCGGTGAGCACGGTGTTCCAACGCTCCTGAGGCGTATCTCCCAGCCGTTGATCGGTCTCGAGCTCGCGCCGCACCACATCGACCAGGAACGGCGCTCCGTTGCTCGCGCGATCGCGGATCCGCAGCTTGAGCTTGGTCGCGGCGGCCTTGTCGGCCTGCTCCTGGGTTATCGTGCCCTGGTCGACCATCTGTCCGAGCACGACCTCGCGCCGGGCGAGCGCGTTCTCCGGGTCGTCGACCGGGTTGTTGCGTTCCGGCGCGCGGATCATCCCGGCCAGAAGCGCCGCCTGTGGCAACGTCAGCTTGCGCACCGGCTTGCCCCAGTAGTGCTCGGCCGCGGTGGCGATGCCGTACACACCGTTGCCGAAGTAGGCGTCGTTGAGGTACATCTCGAGGATCTCGCGCTTGCTGCTGCGGCGCTCGAGCTGGGTGGCGTAGACCGCTTCGGCGATCTTCCGATCCAACGAGCGCTCATCGCCCACAACGCGGTTCTTGACGAGCTGCTGGGTGATCGTCGACCCGCCGCCGCTGATCTCGCCCTCGCTGGCGTTGCGTGCGGCCGCCCGCATGATCGCGGTCCAGTTGACACCCGTGTGCTGCCAGAAGGTCCGGTCCTCGGTGGCCAGCACCGCGTTGACGACGTGCTCGGGTACGCGGTCCAGATCGACCGACCTGCGGTTCTCGACCTGCAGCGTGGCCATGCGTCGACCCTCACGATCGAGCACGACGCTGCGTTCCGGCGGGCTTGCCAACTCGTCGGGCAGCGGGGGGATGGCCTTGAGTTTTGCATCAGCGGAGTTGACGGCCAGTGCGACCGCGATCAGCAGTGGGACCGTCAGCGCGAACGCGAGCGCGACGCCTGTACACAGCGCGATGATGCCGCGCTCGAACGCAGACCGGCCGTGCCGTCGCCGGCGCAACGGAGGCGGCGACGGGGGGGCCGGCGGCGCGGGTTTCTCCGGCGCCTGCCAGCTCACGGGAGGAGGTTCGAACGTCTGTAGTCGCATACGAGTGACGACCGTACGGTGGGCGCACGATCGCTCTGGGATCATACAGGGGCCCCGGACGCGCCGGACGTGGCGAGATGGGCAGTATCCAGCATTGCATTCGCTGTGATTGTCCGGTCGGCGCCCGTCCCGGCGCGGTGTCGTCCGGTGGGCGCCCGGCGAGGTCGCGCGCGGCCCGACGGGCGGGACTCAGAGAAGCGCGAACGTCAGGGACGGCCTGCGCCGACGTAGTCGGAGCGGTCCATCGACACGACGCGGACGTTGAGCCCGGTCCGCGGGGCTTCGACCATCTGCCCGTTGCCGATGTACATGGCGTCGTGATGGATCGGGCTGCCGAAGAACAGGATGTCGCCGGGCTGGAGCTGATCCCGAGCGACCCGCCGCGTCGCGCCGTACTGCATGCCCGAGTTGTGCGGTAGCGAGACTCCTGCGGCACCCCACGCCGCCATCATCAGCCCCGAGCAGTCGTACGAGCCCGGACCCGAGCCGCCCCAGGCGTACGGCTTGCCCACCTGGGCGAGCGCGAACTGCACGGCGACCCCGGCGTTGCCCGACACGGCCGGTGCGGGTGCCGGTGCCGGTGCCGGTGCCGCAGCGGGCGCCGAGGTCGAGGTCGCGCGGCGCGCCTGCGACCGCTCGCGCGCGGCGGCCTCGAGGCGCTCGACCTCCGCGGACAGGTCGGCGATGCGGTCCTGCTCGGCCTCGACCCGGCGGCGGGTCGCGTCGCAGCTGCGCTGTGCTGTCGCGTTCGCGCCTGCGGCCTCGTGCTTGGCCGCCTCCAGCACGTCGCCGCTCGCGGCGAGTGTGGTGCGGGTGGACGCGTAGCGCTCGAACGCGGTCGTGCGGGCCTGCTGGGTGATGTCGAGCCACGCCATCCGCTCGGCGTAGTCGGTCAGGCTCTCGGCCGACACGGTCAGCGACGCCAGCGCGTGGCCGCCCGTCCGCTCTTTGTACAGCTGCGCCGCAACCCTGCTGCGCTGGTCAGCGACGCGCGCGAGTTTCGCCTCGGCCTTCTCGTACGTCGCGCGGTTGTCTGCGACGGCACGCTTGGCTGCTTTCAGCTGTTCGCGGCTCAGATTGCACTCCTCGATCTGTATTTCGAGATCGCGGCTGAGCGTGTCGAGGCGCTCCTGCGCCCGCGCCAGCTGCTGGCGTGGCGTGTCCGCCAGCGCCGCCGGCGGCGTCAGAAGCATCAGCAAAGCACACAATGCGGTAAAAGAAGTGAGACGCCCTCGCATACCCGTCACAGTGGCCGATGTCAGGGATACAGTGACCACCGTCGCGGTCCAGCCGCCTCTTGGCACCTGTCCGTGTGCTGTCCATGGGGGAATGCTCGCCGGGCGCCTCGTTCAGGACCGTGACGCGACCAGACGCTCGGCGACCCACCGCAGCCCCTCGACGTCGTGGACGTCGCCGCTGGCGAGCGGTACCTCGATCAGCCGACCCGGGTTCAGGCCGTGGAACGCAGCATCGATCGCCTGCTGCTGGCGGGCGGCGATGGCCCGGGCCTCCAGCGCCAGCGTGAGCAGCGCGGCGGTGGCACGCTCGACGTCGTCGTCGAGGTCCATCGTGGCCGCCACCTCAGCGATGTGGGATGGCGGCACGATCCCAAGCTCGCCTCCGGGTGTGACCGTCACGCGGTTGACCACAACGCCGGCAGTCGGCATGCCGTCCCGCGCCAGCCTCCGCAGGAAGTAGCTTGCCTCGCGCAGAGACGGCGGTTCCGGTGAGCTGACGACCACGAAGGCGGAGCCCGGTTGCTGCAGCAGGTGGTAGACGGACTGTGCCCGATCTTTGAAGCCCTCGTACATGCCTTCGAACGACTGGAAGAACTCAGCAAGGTCGTCGAGCACCGTCGCGCCGGTGATGCGCGACGCCGCCCGCATGAACAGCCCGGTTCCGACACCCACGGCACGCGTGGCGAAGCGGCCCGCCGCGATGCCCGGCGACAAGAACATCCTGAGGAACCGGCCCTCGAGGAAGTCGGTCAGGCGCTTCGGCGCATCGAGGAAGTCCAGCGCGTTGCGCGTCGGTGGGGTGTCGATGACGATGCACTGGTAGCGACCCGTCTGATGCAGGTCGTACAGCTTCTCCATCGCCATGTACTCCTGAGTGCCGGCCAGCGACGCGGACAACTGCTGATAGAAGCGGTTGTCGAGGATCCGCTCCACGCGGTCGGCGCTGGTGGCATGACGTTCGACGATCTCGTCGAACGTCCGTTTCATGTCGAGCATCATGGCGTCGAGGCCCTCCACGCCCGGCACCGGTCGCGGTGACGTGTCCAGCCGCGACAGCCCCAGCGACTGTGCGAGACGGCGTGCCGGGTCGATGGTGAGCACGATCGTGCGCCGCCCCCGGCGGGCCGCCTCGATCGCGAGCGCCGCCGCGGTGGTCGTCTTGCCCACGCCCCCCGCGCCGGTGCAGACGATGACGTGACGGCCGTCCACGATCTCGTCGAGAGATCCGCGCCGCGCCTCGTCGAGCGCGCTCACCGCTGCGCTTCCGGGTCCGTGCCAACCGGTACCTCGTCGCCGGACACGGCCGCCGAGATGACGTCGGCCAGCAGCGAAACTTCGTTCTCGGCGAAGGATCGCGTCGCCAGGTAGGGCAGCTCGAAGAGCGGCACCTGGGTCTGCGCCCGCAGGGCGGCGCGCATCTCGTCCTGCAGCTCCAGCCGCCGCAGGTGGCGCTCTCCGAGCTCGCGCAGGGCCGTTGCCGTTCTGGCATCCTCCAGACCCGAACCCCCGAGCACGGACTGCACGGTCTCAGCCGTCATGCCGCTCTCGAACACCTTCGCAGCCGCCTGATCCATCCGCGGTCGCAGCGCCCGGTTGGCGATGATCGGATTCAACTGCACACCGAGCTCGGCCAAAGCGTCGGCGCTGTCGGCGGTCTCGGCGACCGGCATCTCCTCGAGCAACGTCACGAGCTGAATCCGCAGGCGGTTGGGATCGAGCAGCAGGTCGATCAGCGACTGCGCCTGCTCGCGGATCGGGCCGACGCGGACCAGCTCCGTCGTGGCTTCGGGCGCGCGCAGGAAGTTGAGGATCCGGCCGGTCGGCGGGGCGTCGACGACGATCATGTCGTACACGAAGCGGCCGTCCGCGTCACGCCGTCGTTCCATCTCCTTGACCTTGCCGATCAGGAGCACATCTTTGATGCCGGGCGCCGCGGTCGTCGCGAACTCGACGGCCGTCGAGTTGACCACGAGCCGTGACAGGCGCTTCGCGCCGTAGAACATCGCCAGGTACTCGGCCAGGGACGCCTCTGGGTCGATCGACAGGCCGAACAGGTCCTGACGCACCTCGCGTTCGTCGAAGTCCCACTGCTCGGTGTTGAACAGCGCCCGCATCGTCTGGCGACCCTCGACCTCGACCAGACACGTCCGCCGGCCCGTGCGGACACTGGCGATCGCGAGGGCCGCCGCAGCGGTCGACTTGCCGACGCCGCCCTTGCCGGTCACGAGCAGGACCCGCGGATCCAGCAGTGCACGGGAGTCCACGGGTGTCAGTGCCTTTCAGGGGTGACAACAGTGCGACCCAGTGTGGCGCGCCGACCGTTGCCCCGCCTCGCCTTCCGCGACGCGGCGTCACATGCTCCCGGGGTCCTATAGTTGGCCGGGTGACTGGCATCCGCACGTTCGGGCGCGGCCGGTCGCTCGCCCTGTTGACGCTGACGCTGTTGCTGGCGTTGCTCAGCTCGGTCGCCGCCGCGCAGACTACGAACCCCAAGATCGACATCCTGCAGGTCAGCGGCGCGCTGGACGGCACCGTCGCGGGCTACCTCGATGATGCGCTGCGAACCGCGGCCGACGAGGGCATCGAGGTCGTCGTGCTGCAGCTGTCGACGCCCGGCTCGCTGGGGGTGCCCAGCGCGCGCTTCGTCGATGCGATCGTCGACAGTCGGGTCCCCGTCGCGGTGTGGGTGGGACCACCGGGCGCCCGCGTGACCGGCGCCGGGGTGGAACTGGCGCTCGCCGCCGATGTGCTGGCGATGGCACCGGGTGCGGTGCTGGGCGCTGCGGTCCCGGCCGATCTTGGCGATACCCCCACCGACGCCGCCCGCCGTGACGGCGCCGCGCGCCTGGGCCGCCTGGCGCGGGCGCGCGGGCGCGCTGTCGGCTCCGCGATGCGCTTCGCGTCCGACGGCGCCGCAGTCGTGGCCGCGCCGGACGGCCTCGAAGCGCTGAGTGATGACGCCGTGCTGCCCTGGGCGGTCGACCCCGACAACGTGCAGTTGCTGGGTGAGCAAGCGCTGGTCGACGGCGGAATCGTCGACATGGTCGCCGTCGACCTTCCGGACGTTCTGCGCCAGCTGAACGGTCGCGACGTCACGCGGGTCGACGGGTCGACGAGACGGTTGTCGGTGGATCCCGAGACGGCCACCATCCGCTTCAACAACCAGGGCCTGCTGGGCCGGCTGCTCCACACGGTGTCGACACCGACGCTCGCGTACCTGCTGTTGGTCGGTGGCATCGTCGCACTGCTGTTCGAGTGGTTCCAGCCGGGCTTCGGCGTGGCCGGCATCAGTGGCGCGCTGCTGGCGGGCCTGGGTGTCTACGGACTGATGGCGCTGCCGACGCAGTGGTGGGCGTTCGCGTTGGTCGTCGGTGGACTGGTGCTGCTGGCGCTCGACCTCGCGATGGCACGCCTTGGTGCGATCACCCTGGCTGGCACGCTCGCGCTCGCGACGGGCTCGTGGTGGCTGTATCGCGGACCGGAGGCGCTGCAGCTCGCCCCATGGTTGATCGCGCTCGTGGTGCTGGCCACGGTGATCTTCTTCGTGTTCGTCATGACGACCGTGCTGCGCGCGCAGGGAGTCCAGGCGCGCGCCGGCATGGAGGCCGTCATGGGCAGGACCGGTGTGGTCCGGTCGGTACTGAACCCGCAGGGGCACGTGTTCGTCGGCGGCGCGCTGTGGCGGGCGCAGGCGCCTGCTGACGCGGGACAGGTACGGACCGGCAGCCAGGTCCGCGTCACCGGCGCCGCCGATGAGCTCACGCTGCTGGTCGAGCCGGTCGAGCGGGTTGGCGCCGAGCGACCACGGGACGCGAACCACGTGTAGAGATCGCGGCGGGCCAGCGCACCGACGCGGTCGTCTTGACGCGCTTGTTACACCTGGCCACTTGTGCAGTCGCTGCGTTGCGAGCACCGGTCTAGCATCTTAGCGTAGTTTCGCGACTACAAAGGGTCAGACATGAGGTGCGGAGTGAGTGCGAGCGTCAGCTGGCAGGATCGCGGTCGCTGCCGTGATCTCGATCCGGATCTGTTCTTTCCACCGGTCGAATCAGAGTCGTCCGAGCAGCGCCAGGCACGTGAGAGCGCGGCCAAGGCCGTGTGCTCGGCGTGTCCAGTACGCGCCGAGTGCCTGTCCTGGGCACTCGCGCATCGGGAGCGGCTTGGGGTCTGGGGCGGGCTGACCGAGCGCGAACGGCAGGTCGTCGCCGGCAACCGCGGGCGGCACCCGGCCCGGGTGGTGGCCGCCGGCTGATCGGGTCGGACCGCGGCGTCATGTGCACACCGCGGCGGTCGTGCGCTACGGTCCCGCTGATCCGCCAGTCGAGCAAAGGCACGCACGATGCAGCAGTGGGAGTACGCGACTGCGCCGCTCATCAGCCACGCCCTGCAGGAGATCCTCAACAACTGGGGCGAGGAGGGCTACGAGTTGGTGACCGTCGCCGACAACGTCGCCTACTTCAAGCGCCCGAAGCAGTGAGCGGGGTTCCGCAGGTCGCCGTCCTCACAATGCGCCGGTGAGCGATGATGAGGCGGCGCGCGCGTTCAACGAGTTGAGCCCGTCCGAGCGGCTGGCGGCGCTCGGCGTGATCGTCCCCGACGCCCCGCGCCCCGCGGCGTCCTACGTCGGCCACGTCATCAGCGGCGCGCTGATCTACACGGCCGGGCAGCTTCCGTTGCTCGACGGGCGGCTGCTCGCCGAGGGACTGGTCGGTGACGGCGTCGACATGACGAGCGCCGCACGGTGCGCGCGCCAGTGCGCCATCAACGTGCTCGCGCAGGTACCGGCCGCCGGCCACCGCATGGAGGACGTCCGCCGCATCGTCAAGCTCACGGTGTACGTCGCAAGCGCCGCCGGATTCACCGAGCAGCACCTCGTCGCCAACGGCGCGTCCGAGTTGTTCGGCGAGGTGTTCGGCGAGATCGGCAGTCATGCGCGGTCAGCCGTCGGCGTGGCGGCGCTGCCACTCAACAGCCCGGTCGAGATCGAGGCCGTGATCGAAGTCGGCCACCGCTGACCTCACGCGGTGGCGGCGCCGAACGAGCCAGGAAGCGGCTCTTTCTGCCAACGGCCATACGCGATGTAGGCCAGGATGGCCGCCAGGATCAGGTTCAGCAGTGCGTTTCCTTCTCCTCGCGTCAAGTGCCAAACAGTCGCCCCGGCCATGACGAGGATGAGCCCGACCGCGGCGAACACGGTGAGCTGCGGCTGGATCCTCGTGAGGCCGGGCAGGATCAGCCCGAGGCCACCGAGGATCTCTGCGGTGCCCGCCACCGCATGCAAGCCGGTGGACATGGCATACATCCACTCCATTTGCGCGGGCAGGCCGTCCGGGACCACGAAGTGCAGGATGCCGATCGCCACGAAGTACACGCCCATCACGATCTGCACGGTCCACAAGACACGGTTCGAGTACACACTGCCCTCCGAAGCTTCGCTCGGTGGAGATCCCGAGCATCCATGCAGCACGTTGATCCTACGTCAGGTGAACGTGCGGGTGTCGCCCCGGCGCGTCGTCACGCCCCGCCGGTCGAGTTCCTCGAGCAGCGGCAGCACGAACTTGCGACTCGTGCCCAGCACCTGACGTGCGCGCGACGCCGTCAGTGGTCCTTCCTGCGCGGCCGTGTCGCGCAGCAGCGTCGCGGCGCGCTCGACCGCCGCAGAGGTCATGGCGATGTCACCGGCCAGCCGCACGAGCTGTCCCGCCGACTCCATCTCACCCAGCAACGCCCGCGACGCGCCTGCGACCGCCGCGGCGTCCTGCAGCGCCGGCGGCGCGAACGGCGCGACGTCGAGTGCAGCCAGCAGCGCATCGCGCGCGTGCCGTTGGTCGGCATCCAGGGCGACCAGGTGCTCCGGGTGCCGCCACCCGGCGCCGTCCCGCGTGATCAGCCCTTCGTGCTCAGACCACGCGACGACCGCGTCGAGCACTGCGTCGGGGCAACCGCTGTCGAGTGCCGCGTGGTCGACGACCGCTCGCGGTGCGGTCCGGGCCAGCGGGTGCTGCCGGTGGTGGTCGGCCAGCGCGGCACGGATGGCCTGCGCCCACTCGTCGAGATGCCCGGTGGCGACGTAGTGGTCGCCGAGCACCGCGACGCCGGCCGGTGGCCGTCGGGGAGTGACCCCGACCAGGGCGTGCGCGTCGGCGATCGCGGTCGCGCCGCGTTCGGCCGTGTGCAGCGCGAGCAGCCGGTCACGGTCGTCGAGCACATCGAGGCGGGCCCGCAGCTGTGCCGCGCGCCGCTGGCGTCCAACGGCGCCGCGCGGCCTTCTCGGGGGCGCCGGGTCCAGCACCGGGCCGCCGCCGACCGTGGCCCCACGTCCGACCTCGCGCAGCACGAAGGGGTCGCCGACCTCGACGACACACGCGCCGCGGAGCTCCACGCGTACCGGCCCCTCGGTCGGACCCTCCATGTGGTGCGCACCCAACGGCCAGATCCGCGCGACGTGGTCGGACGATCCGATGTGCGCGTGCCAGGCGCCGGTGTGCCGCAGCCGCTGGCCTGGCAGGACCCGCACCCAGGCGTCGAACGCGTGGGTCGAGCGCCACTGTGCACCGCGTACGAGTACCTTGCCGCGCTCCGCGGCGTTGCGCTCGACCCCGGCGAGGTTCACCGCGACGCGGCTGCCCGGCGCCACCCGATCGCGATCGGTGTCGAGGCTCTGCAGGCTGCGCGCCCGACCGCGGGCGTCGCCGGGGAGCACGGTCAGCTCGTCGCCGACGTGCAGCGTGCCGCCGCCGAGCGTGCCGGTGACCACGGTTCCGGCACCCCGGATGGTGAACGCGCGATCGATCCACAGCCGGGGCCGCCCGCGGTCGGTCGCCTGGCCGACGCGTTCGCAGACCTGTCGCAGCGCGTCACGCAGCTCGTCCAGCCCGGCACCGGTGCGCGCGCTGGTGCGTACGATCCGCGCGCCCGCGAGGCTGGTGCCGTCGAGACCCTCGAGCACCTCGATCTCGGCGAGCTCGAGGAGCTCGTCGTCGACCGTGTCGATCTTGGTGAGCGCCACGACGCCGTGGCGGACCCCCAGCAGGTCGAGGATCTGCAGATGCTCGCGGCTCTGGGGCATCCACCCTTCGTTGGCCGCGACCACCAGCAGCGCGATCTCGATCGGCCCGGCACCGGCGAGCATGTTGCCGATGAAACGTTCGTGGCCAGGCAGGTCCACGAAGGCGATCGTGTGCTCGTCGTCGAGGTCGAACCACGCGAACCCGATGTCGATGGTCAGGCCCCGCCGTTGCTCCTCGGCGAAGCGGTCGGGCTGCATGCCGGTCAGTGCGGCGACAAGGCTGGATTTGCCGTGGTCGACGTGACCCGCAGTGCAGATGACGTGCATCACGAGTCCTCCCCCGCGTCGGAGTCGGGTCTGCCCGTCAGCAGTTCGCGGACCTCCGCGACGTGCCCGTCGTGGACGATGGCGCTGACCGTGTCCCCGACACGCAGCTCGGTGTCGCCCTCCGGCGTGATCAGGTCGCCATCGCGATGGATGCTCGTGAGCAGCGTGTGGGGGGGCCAGGACACGGCCCGGACCGGTCGCCCGACGACGTCGGCGTTCTCCATCACGCGCACCTCGATGAAATCGGTGCCCGCAAGGTCGCGCAGCCGGCGCAGCTCGTCGCGTTGCTGGGACGCGAGGGATTTCGTCACGGCCTTGCGGTATGCGGTGACGAGATCAGAGCGACGGATGAGGCCCACCAGTTGCTGGTGATCGTGCGTGGCGACGACCGGCAGCCGACCGACGTCGACGGTTGCCATGCGGCGCAGGGCCCGGTACACCGGATCGACCTCGGTGACCGTCAATGGCTGGCGGGTGCAGATGTCACCGACCTTCAGGGCCGCGGCCGCGACGGCGCCCGAGGTGATGTCCGCCCGCGCCAAGTCGCTGAGGGTGCACACGCCGAGCAGCTTGCCATGCTCGAGCACTGGGAACCCGTGGTGGCCCGTGCGCCGGAACTCCTCCCGAGCCTCGTCCATCGACATGCCGGCGGTGAGCACGTCGGGATCGACGGTCATGACCTCACCAACCCGCACGGTCTGCATGATGTCGACGTCCTCGGGATCACCGTAGACGATGCCCCGCTTGGCGAGCGGCCAGGTGTAGACGGACTCCGTCTGCACGCGATCGGCGATGAACGTCGCGAGGCCCGCGGCCAGCATCAGCGGCAGCACGAGCTCGTAGTCGCCGGTCAGCTCGAACGCGATGACGATGGCGGTCAGCGGTGCCCGCGCGGCCGCCGCGAACACCGCGGCCATTCCGACCAGGGCGAAGGCGCCCGGCTGCACACCAGCGTTCGGCAACAGCACGGCCGCCACGTGTCCGACAGCGCCGCCAACTGCTGCGCCACAGAAGATCGTGGGTGCGAAGTTGCCGACCGCGTTGCCACTGCCGATCGACAGGCAGGTGGCGACCAGCTTCGCGAGCGCGAGGAGCAGGAGCAGGCCGACCGCCGCATAGCCCGAGCCGATGCCACCGTCGAGCATCGTCTTGATCGGATCCCGCAGCCCATCGATCGGGGGCAGGCTGTCACCGGTGCCGAGCACCTCCGGGACGGCGAGCGCTACGAGGCCGACGCCAAACCCGCCGAGTGCCAGCTTCAGCGGTCGCCAGATCCGCAACCGTGCGAACAGCCGTTCGGAGAGATCCGCGCCATACAGGAACGCGAGTCCGAACACCGCGGCCGCGAGCCCGAGCACGGCGTAGAGCCCCAGCTCGCGGAAGTCTCCGAACGTGTACAGCGTGGCGGGTTCGTAGATGATCTCCGGACCGATGATCTCGCGCGCCGTGACGGAGCCGACGACGGAGGCCACGACGACCGCCTGCAGCACCGACGTCCGGAGCCGGCCGATGATCAACTCGATCGCGAACAGCATGCCGCCGATCGGTGCGTTGAACGAGGCGCCGATGCCGGCCGCCGCGCCCGCCGCGACCAACGTCCGCATGCGCTCCTCACCGACGGCGAAGAGGCGTCCGAGCAGCGAGCCGACGCTCCCGCCGATCAGCACGATCGGTCCCTCACGTCCACCCGACGCGCCGGTGCCCAGTGCGATCGAGCTTGCCGCGATGCCGCCGACCGGCACGCGGGACCGGAAGCGTCCGCCGTGCAGTGCGATCGTGGTCATCACCCGGATCACGCCGCTGCCGCTGCTCTCGGGCACCACGTACGTCACGAGGACGCCGACGACCAGCGCTCCGACGGTGGGCACCAGCAGCACCAGCAGCCACGAGACCTGCGTACCGAACGCGAGACGCTGGACGAGTGCGATACCGCCGATGAGCGCCGCTGCCAGGACACCGGTCAGCAGTCCAACGCCCATCGCCAGCGAGATCATCAGGGTCTCGCCCTGCAGATACGGCAGCGCCTCGCGACGCAGACGTCTCACCCGGTCACCGGCCGCCTCGCCCTCGTGGGCCCTGATCCAGTTGAACTGCCGGACCGTGGCCGTGTGCCGGTCCCCGCCGTCGGGGCAGGAAGACGGCACGACCCCGCTCATCGCGCGGAGGCCCTGTGCGCCGCCACCAGGCGCGAGACGATGAGGTCGTCGTCGTTCTCGTCGACCGTTCGCGGGTCGACGACGATCGCCGCGGCGGTGACGCGGACCACGATCGGGGGTCGCTGGGCTCGCAGCCGCATGGCGACGTCCGTCGGCCGGCCGGCGTCGACGCGGACCACCGGCCCCGGCAGCGTCGCGTCGGGCGCCGCTCCGCCGCCGGGTAGTGCTGCCGCCTCGGCGAGCTCGGCCGGCACGCCGTCGGCGACCAGCCCGTCGACAATGCGGCGGCATCGTTGCTCGAGGCCCGCGGTGTGCGCGGTGAGCATTCTCCACACGGGGACCTCGCGACGCTCGTCGCGCAGGTGCAGCTCCAACGTCGCCTGCAGCGCGGCGATCCTGAGCTTGTCGAGCCGGAACGCGCGCGCAAGCGGATGGCGGCGACACGCGGCGACGAGATCAGCGCGTCCGAACAGCAGCCCCGCCTGAGGTCCGCCCAAGAGCTTGTCGCCGCTGCAGAGCACGATGTCGGCGCCGTCGCGCAGCGCATCCGCCACTGCAGGTTCGTTCGTCAGCGCGCCCGTCGACGGCTGCAACAACCCCGATCCGACGTCGTAGATCAGTGGGATGCCGCGTTTGGCAGCGACGCCCGCGAGCTCGGTCAGCGTGGGCTGGGCGACGAACCCGACGATGCGGTAGTTGGAGGGATGCAGCGTCAGGATGGCGGCTGCGTCGCCGCCGCCGGCAAGGTAGTCATCCGCACGGGTCCGGTTGGTCGTGCCGACCTCGACCAGTCGCGCGCCGGAGGCACCCATGATGTCAGGCAGCCTGAACGACCCGCCGATCTCGATCAGCTCACCGCGGGACACGACGACGTCGCGCCCGCCGGCCAGCGTGGCCAGCACCAGGACCAGTGCCGCTGCAGCGTTGTTGACCGCGAGCGCAGCGGCGGCGCCGGTCGCGTCGCACAACAGCGGCTCGAGCCGCCCACCCCGCGATCCGCGCCGGCCGGTCGCCAGGTCGTACTCGAGGTCGCAGTATCCGGCGGCGGCCAGCAGCGCATCGCGCGCCGCCTCCGGCAGCGGTGCCCGGCCCAGGTTGGTGTGGACGACGACACCGGTCGCGTTGACCACGGGCTGAAGCGCGGGTGGCCGCCGCCGTGCGATCAATGCCGCGGCCGCCGCGATCAGCGCGTCGCTCGTTGGCGCGGCAGCGCCGGCGCGCACGGCCTCGCGGGCGTCGTCGACCGCGGTGCGCAGTGCGTCGGTGACCGTCTGACGCCCGTACCGTGCGATCAGCTCCGTGCAGTCGGACAGCAGCCGGTCGATGCCTGGAAGACGACGCAGCCGATCGGTGCCCTCCACACGGTCACCTCCCGCTGTCGCTACGCGACCTGTCGCTGTCGCCCACCCGGTCCGAGGTTTGCCGTAGGCGTAACGGCTCAACGATGCCAGCATGACAGATGCGGTGGAGGCTGGCCGCGTGGTGACGCTCGATGCGGTCACGACGCGGGTCCGCGCTGCCAATCCATCGCCCATGACACTGACCGGAACCAACACCTACGTGCTCGGACAGCCGACCTCCGGCGACCTGGTCGTCGTCGACCCCGGACCGCGGCTGCCGATCCACCGCGCGGCCATCGAGCAGGCGGTCTCGGCACGTGGTGGCCGGATCACAGCGATCGTGGTCACCCACCATCACCGCGATCACTCGGAGGCGGTCGGCTGGGCGCGGGACTGGGGGGCTCGCGCGTACGCCTTCGACCCCGACCGGATCCCGGGCACCGAGCCGCTCGACGACGGTGCCGTGGTCGCCGTCGACGGTCTCGAGGTTGTCGCGCACCATCAACCGGGCCACACCGCTGACCACCTCTGCCTGTCGATTCCCGACACCGGTGTCGTGCTCACCGGCGACCACGTGCTCGGAGAGGGGACAACCGTCATCGCATGGCCCGACGGTGACCTGGGTCGGTACCTCGACTCACTGCGTGCGTTGGGCGACCTCGAGCCGACCGCGCTGTATCCGGGGCACGGCGAGGTCATCGACAACCCGCGCGAGCACATCGACGGCCTGCTTGCGCACCGCGCGCAACGAACCGACCAGATCAAGGCGGCGCTGGCCGCCGGCCGTGAGACCGTCGACGGCATCGTCGCCGAGGTCTATCCCGGCCTCGGCTCCGGGCTGCGCCCGGCGGCCGCCCGCAGCGTCAACGCGCATCTCGCCGATCTGCAGCGGCAGGGCGGCGCAGCGTGCGTCGGGGGGCGGTGGCGTGGCACGTAAGCGGGCGTTCTACCCGATCGACACGTCCGACCGCCTGGCGAACGTGGTCGTCGCGAGCATCTCGACGTTGATCGTCGCGCTGCTGGGGCTCATCCTGTGGATGACCAGTACCGGCAACCCGGCCACGGAGGCTGCAGAGCAGGTGCCTACGGTGACCGTGTCGGTCAGCCCTGGCGCTGCGTCCCCTACCGCTGACAGCGCAAGCGAGGAGGCGGATCGGGTCGTCGACGGCGCCGGCGCGACCGGCGCCGCCGGTTCGACCCGCGGCGCAACGGACGCCGCCGAGGACATCGCGCCCGACGGCGAGGCCGGCGCGGACGGGCAGCGGACCCCCGCGACGCCCGGCGGCCCGGCGGAGGCCACGGATGCCGACGTCGTCCCGCCGCTCCCGACGGACGCGGGCGACCCTGACGGCGCCGCAGCGACGCCGCCGGCGACACCGGTGCCGGACAGTGGGACCGGCGCCGACCGCTATGTCCTGCCGAACCCGGGCCGAGGGTCGGGGCTGTACAGCAGGGACGATCCCGAGCGCATGCCGTCGATCACGGTGGTCTCGACGCCGCGCGGTGAGCGGGTGGTGTTGGTCGACCTCGACGGCGACGGCGTGAAGGAACGCGTGTGGTCCGCAATCGTGGCCGACCAGGTGATGATCCGGGTCGAACGGGCAGTCGACGGGCGATGGGAAGCGGGCCGGTCCCGGACCGGAGCGGCCGCTGACCGGCTGGTCGACCTGGTGGCTGATGACCTCACCGGCGACGGTTCGCCCGAGGTGTACACCCGTCAGTGGGTCGCGACCGCGGGCGAGAGTCTCACGTTGTGGTCCTACAGCAACGGTGAGCTCGAGCGGATGGAGGCCAGCGGCGGGTGCTGGAGTGGTACCAACACGTTCGGCCTGATCGGCGCCGACGTCGACCGTGCCGCGGACGGCCGGGCGCTGATCGTTGCGATCTGCAACGACAAGCCGGTGCCGACACAGCAGTGGTCATCGGCGCTCTACCGGTGGGAGAACGGGCGCTGGACCTTCGACCGCCTGCTCGGCAAGCTCGAGTGAGGCGGCCGGTGCGACGGTTGGGATCGGCGCGTCGGGGAATCCGATAGGAGCGGTGTCGGACCTGACGAGCACGAGGAGGGGATCGGGCAATGTCTGTTGAGCTGCCGGTCGCGCGGAGCGTTACAGACAATCCGACCGAGGAGGAACTGCGTCGGTGGGTCGATGACATGCCCAACGCCATACGGACGCAGCATGGCAACTACAGCGTCATGACCCGGGTCACCGCTCGCTCGGCGGGATCGACGTACATCTCCACCGACGAGCCCGACCGCACGTCGAAGCAGACGATGACCCGCCGCGACTTCGACACGCTGGCGCGTGCGCAGGACGCGCACATCGCGGGCTGCGACATGATTGCGATGCGTGGGTTCATCGGTCCGGAGGGCTCGTCGTTCCGGGTGCCCGCCCAGCTGTACATCGAGCGGTCGGCCGCGAACATCCCGGCCATGCAGCGGCAGCTGTACTTCCCGCCCGACGAGCAGTGGGACCCCGCGCACGCCTTCACCGTCATCTACACGCCCACGCTGCCGACCCCGGAGTATCCGGACGGCCGTGTCATCGCGATCGACCTGGACAACTGGGTGACGCGCGTCTCCGGCGCCGACTACTTCGGCGAGTCGAAGATGGGTGCGCTGCGGATGTGGAACGAATGGGTCTACCAGCGCGGCGGCCTGGCCATGCACTCCGGAGCCAAGGTGATCCCCACGCCAGACGGCGACCGTGTCGCGCTGATCGTCGGGCTGTCGGGCACCGGCAAGACCACGACGACGTTCACCCGGCAGAACAACTCGCTGCCGGTGCAGGACGACTTCGTCGCACTCGCCTCGGGTGGTGCGGTCCACTCGACCGAGAACGGCTGCTTCGCGAAGACGTTCAGCCTTGATCCGCGTCACGAGCCCACCATCCACCGGGCGCTCACGTCGCCGGGCAGCTGGCTCGAGAACGTCGCGGTGTACGAAGACGGCACCGTCGACTTTGCCGACGCGAGCCACACCAAGAACGGGCGGGGAACGTTCGGGCTGGCCGACATCCCCCACTTCGATCCGCGCAAGCTCGGCCGCGCCGATTTCCTGCTGATCCTCAACCGCAACAACAACATCGTGCCGGCCGTGACCCGCATGACGTCGATCGAGCAGGCCGTCGCGTACTTCATGCTCGGCGAGACACGTGGTACGTCGGCGGGCGGCAAGGCCGAAGCGGGCAAGGCGCTGCGGGTGCCGGGGACCAACCCGTTCTTCCTCCAGCACGACCACATGCAGGGCAATCGTCTCGGCGAGCTCATCCGTTCGATGGACTACGACTTCGGCGTGTATGTCCTGAACACGGGTGAGATCGGCGGACCCGACGACCCGGACGGCGGCAAGCCGGTGCAGATCGCGCACTCGTCGGCGATCGTGAAGGCGATCGCCGAGGACACCGCCCGGTGGGTGCCGGATCCCGACTTCGGCTATTGGATCGCCGAGGAGGTCCCGGGCATCGACGACCCCGAGTTGTTGAACCCACGGTTGCGCTACGCCGCGCAGGGACGTGAGGACGCCTACGCGGCACGCGTGTCTCAGATCAAACGTGAGCGTGCGGAGTACATCGCTGGACACGCCGGTCTCGACGAGGAGGTCCGCGCGGCCCTGGGTTGACGTGCCGGCGCCAGACCGGCGGTGTCACAGCGGGGTCGCGACATCCTGACGCGGGTCGATCCATCCGTCGGGTGACCCATCAGTCCTCTACGACGTGGGCGCGGAACCGCCGGCGGGCAGCCGCCCACGCCGCTGCGTCGAGGCCGCCGGCGGACGACCACGCGTCGGCCGCGGCCCATGCCATCGCCAGTGCGTGGTGGGAGTTGTCGTGGGCGAACAGGCCCTGGCGCCCGAACGTCAACAGGTCGGGCAGCCCGGCGGTCCACTGTTCGACGCGTTCGAGTTGCGCGACGCTCTCGGCGGTCGCGACCGGGTACGCGCTGCGGCGGCGCCGCACCGTGATCTCGCGGGGACGAGGCCGCGGAAGTCCCGCGCGCTCGCAGGCGTCGGCCACGACGCCGGCGAGGTCGTCGTCGGACTGCGTCCACCACGGGTCGGACGGCACGCAGGGCAACTCGGCGCACAGCACCGTGGTGCCGTGTGGATCCGGACCGTCGCGGTAGTTCTTGGGCTCGGAGATCCGCGTGACCGGTGTCCATTCCTCCGGCAGGTAGTGGGCGTCGAACGCGGTGTACCGCTCACGGTCGAGGACCAGGTAGACGAGCACCATCGCGCGGTATCGCAGGGTCTCGGCCGCGCGCCGGACAGCCGCCGGAGGCGCGGGCGTCAGCAGGGTCGCCAGGACAGTGACGGGCAGCGTGCTCCACACGTGCCGGGCGTTCACGACGGTGCCGTCCGCAGCGTGGACGCGCCAGCCGGTGGCCGTGCGCTCGACCTGCACCGCCCGTTGGCCGAGGCGCACGTCGGCGCCTCGCCGTCGTGCGGCGGCCGCCAGCCCCTCGGCGATCGCGCCGAACCCGGTGCGCGGGTACCAGAACCACGGTGGGTCGTCGCGGCCGCGCAGCGCACGGCGGGCGATGGTCAGCACCGAGTTCGCGCTGACGCGTCGCCTGGCCAGGTCGCCCGACAGCGTCGACGGCTCGACGCCCCAGATCTTGCGGGCGTACGGGAAGTAGAAGCGCTGTCCCAGCGTCGGACCGACACCGGCGCGCAGCACCTCGTCGAAGGTGTCGGTGCGCGCCGTGCGCAGCGGTGCGAGCACGGCGTCGCGCGCCATACCGGCGGCCAGCGACAGGGGCAGGTGTCGCAGTGCGTCGCCGAGGCGTAGAGGGAACGCCACCCAACGTCCGCCGAGCCGGATGCGACCGCGCCGGATCCGACGCTGGAGGTCGACGCCGGGCAGGTCGTCGAGCTCGCGCAGGATGTCGGGCGCCACGCTCGGATGGAGGCGGTGGCTGCCGAAGTCGACCCGCATCCCGCCGATGGTGGTGCTGCCCGCCAGGCCACCGACCCGCGCGCCTGCTTCGAGCACGACGGCCGCGGCGCCGTAGCCGGCGAGGCGGTAGGCGGCACCAAGTCCAGCGGGGCCGCCGCCGAGCACGGCGACGTCGACGGCCTGGCTCATCGGACCGCCAGCGCGCGGACGGCCCGCAGGTCGGCCTCGACGACCGTCGACCTGTCGGCACCGGGGCGCCACGCGCGCAGTTCGGCGTCGGACATGAAGACCAGCCACTGGCTGTCGGGGCTCCAGGCCAGCGGCGTGTTGAACGGTGTGAGCGACGAGCCGTCAGCACCGAACACCGGGGCACCTGTGCGTGCGTCGAGGACGGTCACGGTCACCTGTCCGACGCCGCGCCTGCCCCGGCTCTGGTACAGGGGCAACGCCAGCCACCGTCCGTCCGGTGAGAACGTGCCTGTCGGCAGGCCGAAGAAGCCGGCGGGCAGCACCGCCGGGTCGAGCGTGGTACGCACCTGGTCCGGGTCGTCGAGCGTGCCGAGGATCACCGCGCACGACATGTCGTCGGCGCACTGCAGCCATGCAAGCCGCTCGCCGTCGGTTGCGACCGCCATGCCGCGGGCGACGAGCCGCCGGTCGCCGTCGGCCGAGACGTACGAGATCGCGCCGGGCGCCCCGACCACGAGGCCGTCAGCGGTGCCCACCAGCGGTTGCGCGACCGACGGCAGGCGGACCTGGTGACGTACGGCACCGTCGTCGAAGCTCACACGCGATGCGACACCCTCGACGAAGGGCGAGAAGTTGTCGAACACCCAGACAGACCGGTCGTCGATGGTGCGGATGGCACGGTGGCTGTCGGCGACCCGCAGTGGTCGCACGTCGCCTTCGCGGATCCGCACGACGTCGGCGTCCGCATCGAAGATGACGCTGTCGCCCACCACGAACAACGTCTCGGTCAGCGAGGCCGGCCCGCCACGGACCACCTGGACGCGACGCTGGTCCCCGGTGTCCGCGTCGACGATCTGCAGGCCGGTGTCGTCGGCCGCGATGATCGTCAGATCCTGTGGCGGGTCGGGCAGCAGCGCGCCGTCACCGGCGCGCTCGGTTGCGACCTCGAGCGGCGGAAGGCGTTCTGGCACGAAGTCCCGTGGGTCGACCGCTGACGCGAGTCCGGGATCGTCGGGCTGTCGCGTCGGTCCGACCGTCAGGACCGACGGGGGCTCGTCGCGCGCGACGAGCACGAGCACCGTGAGCGCGGCGAGCACCGCGACGCCCACGCCGGCCGCCAGCAGCCACGGTCGTCGGAGGACGCGTGGCGGCGGCTCCTCCCACGTCACGGCGACAGCACCAGTTGTTGCTTCACCGCCCCCAGCGTAGGTTCTCCGAACGCTCCGAAGCGTCGGGCGGCCACCGGATGGTGTCGTGATGCCGCGGATGACGTGATGTGACGCAATGATCACTCTGGACGGGGGTGTTTGGCGCGGTGGCCGCGCGGTTCTTGTTGCGACCTGCAGCGCTGGCGCCGGCCCGCAGCATCACGACATAACAGACCTGGCCAATAGGACAATCATCTCTACGTCAACGCGCCGTATCTGGTGGCTGTGGTGTCACCAAACACCACAGCCGCATTACGTTCGCTTCGCGGGCGCCTACTTGCCGCCCTTGTAGACGTTCGGAGCCCGACCTGGGCCGCTGTGGTCGGGATCGGCACCCTCGTCGGACACGTTGCCCGACTCGACCTCTTCCTGGATGATGCGGCGAACGACGGCCGCTGACGCGCCACTGCGCTCCTGCAGGTCCTTCACGGTGAACCTGCCGCTGGGAATCGCCGCGCGAACCTCGTCGGAGCTGACGCGGCTGCGCGTCGTTGTGCGCGTGCCGGTCGAACGCGTCGCAGCCCCGCGGCGACGTCCGGCACCGACACCCCGGAACCCGGCGCGGCGCAGCACCGCTGCCGGCACGCCTTCAGCGAGGAACGCATCCGCGCTGATCCCCGTACGCTCGGCCCACTGCTTGGCGTGTTCGACGAAGGCGTCCTCGTAGCGCTCGAGAGCCGGGCTCTCGGCGTCGAGCAGTTGCTGGCGTAGTTGGAGGCGTTCGAGCTCGTCGGTGGACTCCTCGAGCTTGCTGTTCAGCGTCGCGATCGCGCTGTCGTCGCGGAGCGCGCTCGGATTGCGTATGGAGAGGAGATAGTTACGTACCGACGATTCCTGCGTACTGGCCATGTCCGGTGCTTTCGTTTGGTGTCACGCGTGGGTATTCGTAGTTGTGACAGAAACCGATAGAACTGTTTGCGCAAGGAATACTAGCACGAAGACTTAACGTGCGTTGAAGTACCGCGCCTGAGGATGGTGCACCACGAATGCGTCAGTGGACTGTTCGGGGTGTAACTGGAAGCTCTCGGACAGCACAACCCCGATGCGTCCTGCGTCGAGCAACTCGATCAACGGCTCCCGCATCTCGAGATCCGGGCACGCCGCGTACCCGAACGAGAATCGCGAACCCTGGTAGCCCTGACGGAACAGGTCCTGCACGGTGGTGGCGTCGGCGCCGGAGATGCCCAGCTCGGCCCGCACCCTGGCGTGCCAGTGCTCGGCGAGTGCCTCGGCGGTCTCGACACCGAGCCCGTGAAGGTAGAGGTAGTCGGTGTAGCGGTCCGCTGCGAACAGCTCCGCCGCACGCTCGCTCACCCGGTCGCCGACCGTGACGCACTGCAACGCGATCACGTCACGCTCGCCGGACTCCACGGGCCGGAAGAAGTCGGCGACACACAGGCGCCGGCCACCGGACTGCCGCGGGAACGTCCAGCGTGCGACGACCGTGCCGGAGTCCGGTGCCTCGTAGATCAGCAGATCGTCGCCATCGCCGTTGCACGCGAAGTAGCCGTAGGCGACCTGCGGTGCGAGCAGCGATTCGGTCCGGACGAGCTCGATGGTCTGCCGCAGCGCGGCCAGCGCCTGCTCGGTGTCATCCCGGCCGAAGCCCCACTGGTTGCGGAACAACGCGGTGGTGTTGAGCAGCGGCAGGACCGTCTCGAGCGGCACGCCGCGGTGCACGCGGCTGCCCCAGAACGGTGGGATCGGTAGCGGCACGTCAACCGACACGTCGGACCGCTCGGCGGCGCCGGCCGCAGCCTCGACCACGGCCCGCCGCCGGGTCGGCGCCGGGCGGGTCGGTGCCCCGCGGCCCCAGTCGGCGGGCGCACCACCGGCGGTGCGGTGGGCGACCAGCGCATCCATGACGGACAGCCCGGCAAAAGCGTCGCGGCAGTAGAACAACGGTCCCGGATAACGTCGCCGCAGATCGTCCTCGACATAGGCGCGGGTCAGCGCAGCGCCGCCGAGCATGATCGGATAGTGGTCCAGGCCGCGGCGGGCCAGCTCTTCGAGGTCGTCACGCATGACCACTGTTGACTTGACCAGCAGGCCTGACAGCCCGATCGCATCGGCCGAGAACTGCTCGGCGGCGTCGATGATCGCGTCGATCGGCTGCTTGATGCCCAGGTTGCGGACGTCATAGCCGTTGTTGGTCAGGATGATGTCGACGAGGTTCTTGCCGATGTCGTGGACGTCGCCCTTCACGGTCGCCAGCACCACCCGCGCCTTGCCGCCGCTGTCGGCCTGCTCCAGGTGCGGTTCGAGGTGCCGCACGGCCGCCTTCATCGTCTCGGCCGACTGCAGCACGAACGGCAGCTGCATCTGACCGGCGCCGAACAGGTCGCCGACGGTCTTCATGCCCGCCAACAGATGCAGGTTGATGATGTCCAGCGGCGGGATGCCGTGCCGCATCGCCGCGTCGAGATCGGTGGCCATACCGTCGCGCTCGCCGTCGACGATCCTGCGCTCCAGGCGCTCGGTCAGCGGCAGCTCCGCGAGGTCCTGCCGGTTGCCGCGCGCCTCCGTCACTCCTTCGAAGTGCGCCATCAGCCCGTGCAACGGGTCGTAGTCGCCGTGCCGGCGGTCGAAGATCAGGTCCTCGCACAGCTGACGGGCGTCATCGTCGATGAGGTGCAGCGGCAGGATCCTGCCAGGGTGGACGATCGCCGCGTCGAGGCCCCGCTGTACGGCAGCGTGCAGGAACACCGAGTTCAGTGTGTGGCGTGCCGCCGGTGACAGGCCGAAGCTGATGTTGGACACGCCGAGCACGGTGTGGCACCCGGGGATCTCGAGTTTGACCCGCTCGATGGCCTCGAGCGTGGCGATGCCGTCGCGGCGCAGCTCCTCCTGTCCGGAGCCCAACGGGAACGTCAGGGTGTCGAAGATCAGGTCATCCGGCGACAGGCCGTGGTCGTCGACGGCGATGTCGGCGATCCGGCGGCAGACGTCGACCTTCCAGTCCGCCGTGCGCGCCTGGCCCTGCTCGTCGATGGCCAGTGCCACCAGCGCGGCACCGAACTGCCGTGCCAGCGGGAACAATCGATCGGCTTTCCGCCGGCCGTCTTCCAGGTTGACCGAGTTGATGACCGCTCGCCCACCGAGCCGTCGGAGCCCGGCGGCCACCACGTCGACCTCGGTGGAGTCGAGCACGAGCGGCAGTGTCGACTGGGTGGCGAGCCGATCGACGACCTGGATCATGTCCGCGGCACCGTCTCTGCCGACGTAGTCCACGCAGACGTCGAGCGAGTGGGCGCCACCGCGTGCCTGGTCTTTGGCCATCTGGGTGATGCCGTCCCAGTCCTCCGCCAGGAGCAGCTCCTTGAAGCGCTTGGAGCCGTTGGCGTTCAGCCGCTCGCCGATGATGTGGAACGACGTGTCCTGGCGCAGGGCGGCCGCGCTGTACAGCGAGGCCACGCTCGCCGGCGTCGTCGGCGTGCGGGACGCGGCGGCCAGGGAGCCGCAGCGCGCGACGACCGTCGCCATGTGGTCGGGTGTCGTGCCACAGCAGCCACCGACGATCTGGACCCCGTAGTCGGTGATGAAGTCGGCGTGGGCGTCGGCCAGTTCCTCGGCCGACAGCCGGTAGTGCGGCCGGCCGTCGACCATCTCGGGAATGCCTGCGTTGGGTATCACCAGCAGTGGGAGCGGGCTGTGTCGTGACAGGTGCCGAACAGGTTCGCGCATGTCGGCCGGCCCGGTCGCGCAGTTCACCCCCAGCACGTCGATCCCGAGCGGTGCCAGCGCGGCGATCGCGGCGCTGATGTCGCTGCCGAGCAGCATGGTGCCCATGCCCTGCTCGATGGTGACCGAGCACAGCAGGGGCGCCGCGACGCCTTCAGCCTGCAGCGCCTGGTGACAGGCCCAGATCGCCGCCTTGGCCTGCAGCAGGTCGTAGCACGTTTCGATCAGCAGGACCTGCGCGCCACCCGCGAGCAGCCCCCGCGCCTGCCGTACGTACCCGTCGACCGCCGTGTCGTAGGTCAGGTGGTCCGTGGCGGAGGGGGACCTGCCCAGCGACAGGGTCGGCGAGCGGGTGCCCGGACCGATGGAACCGACGACCCAGGGGCCGGCGTCGCGGCCGGCTTGCGCATCGGCGCACGCCTGTGCGGCGATCTGGGCGGCGGCGCGGTTCAGCTCCTCGCAGTCGTCACCGAGGCCGTACTCGTCGAGCACCCACGGCGCCCCGCCGAACGTGTTGGTCTCCACCGCGTCACAGCCGGCGGCGAGAAAGCGCGCGTGCACGTCGGCGACGATGTCGGGACGGGTGCGCACGAGCACCTCGTTGCAGCCGTCGAGTCCGTCGAAGTCCGCATCCGCCAGGTCACGGGCCTGCAGAGACGTACCCATCGCCCCGTCGAGGACGATGACGCGTCGCTGCATTGTGTCGAGGAAACTGTGCATGGTCGGGGACGGCCCTTTGTCGTGCGGCGCCACGGGCGTGTCGTCGGGTCCCGCCGGTCGGTTGACCACTCATCGTACGCACGGTGCGGGGACGTCTCCGCGCCCGCCGACCCAACAATCGTGGATTCGCCGGTCAGGTCGGTCGGCCACACGCGGCCTCCGAGCGCCCCCACGGCGCACCGCACGACCCGCCCGGGCGTGGTTCGTCCGGTGCGCTCGCACGGCAGCGGCTCGTCGTGCCGTAGGGTCTTGGGGGTGCTCCGCCGCAAGCAGATGCCCGCCCACCTGGCTGCGCCGTGGGCGGCATTCACCGCGCAGGCCACGCGTGTCGAGGACGCGCGTCGGGCGCTGCTGGGCTGCCTGCCGGTCGGCCGGGTCGACCCGGCGCCGATCCCGCTTGGCCTGGACCTGTTGCGCGACGAGCTGCTGGCCGTCCTGCCCGAGCTCGACGCGTGGCTCGTGCCGCAGGTCGAGTCGCAGTGGCTGGCATGTCGAACAGCCATGACCGAGTCGCTCGATCACATCGAAGCGACGCGGGAGACCGCGTCACGCACCGACGAGCTCGAGATCCTGCTGGGCGCGGTCGCCGAGGTGGTCGAACCGCTCGACGTGTGGCAGGACGCGGAGCTGCGCTGGCGCTCGCTGCGGCGGCGCGGCTGAGCTCAGCCGTCCGGCGTCGGTCGACGGCGCTGACGCTTGCGCTCGGAGCGCCGGCGTTTGGCTTCGCGGCGTGCCCGGCGCGACGCCCGGGGGATGCGCGTGCGCTGGCGGGATCGGCGGGGCCGCAGCGCCTCCGAGAGCAGCACGCCGAGGCGCCCGACGGCGGCTGCCCGGTTGCGCGCCTGTGAGCGGAACTCGTCGGCGTGCAACACCAGCACGCCGTGTGTGGTCAGCCGCGAGTCGAGCGCGTCGGTCACCCGCTGCTTCTGCTCCGTGGTCAGCGAGCCGCTGCCGGCCACGTCGAACCGCAACTCGACCTTGGTCGCGCTGGTGTTGACGTGCTGTCCGCCGGGCCCGCCGGAGCGCACGAACCGGACATCCAGCTCGTGCGCGGGGATCGTCGTCCCGTCGGCCAGCTCGAGATCATCACCCACGTCCAACCTCGGTGCTCGCGTGTGGCCACCGTAGTCGCCGACCGGGGCGGCCGGCGACTACGTCGACGCTGCCCGTGACGCCGTCGCCGCGGCGGGCTCTGCGAGTTCCTAGGCTGGCGCGATGCGTCTGGCGACCCGCGACCGCGAGATCGTCGGCCTCGCGCTGCCGGCCATGGCCGCTCTGGCCGCCGACCCGCTGCTGGGCCTCGTCGACACGGCGCTGATCGGGCGCTTGGGTGCCGTGCCGCTGGCCGCGCTCGGCGTCAGTGTCGCGCTGTTCACACTGGCCTTCTTCGGCCTGAACTTCCTGACGTATGGCACGACGGCAGAGGTCGCGCGGCTGCGCGGTGCCGGGCGCCCGCAGGACGCGTCGACGTACGCGCTGCAGGCGCTGTGGCTTGGGATCGCCCTCGGCGTGGTCGCGACGGTCGTGTTCGTGGCCGCCGGACCACTGCTCATCCGCGCGATGGGTGCAACCGGTGACGTGGCCGAGGCCGCCTGGGTCTATCTGCGTGTGCGCGGGCTGGCGGCGGTGCCCGTGCTGGTGGTGCTGGTGGGCCACGGAGCGTTCCGCGGCAGCAAGGACATGCGCACGCCCTTGTGGATCACGATCGCGGTCAACGTCGGCAACGCCGTGGTCAGCTGGCTGCTGGTGTACCCGTTCGGTCTGGGCATCGCGGGTGCGGCCTGGGGCACGCTGCTCGCGCAGACCGCGGGAGCGTGCACCTTTCTGGTGCTCGGGCACCGCCGCTTCGCCCCGCCGGGCCTGCGCATCGAACCGCAGGCGATGCGGCGGATCGCCGGTATTTCCCGTGACTTGTTCCTGCGCACCATCGCGCTGCTGTCCGGTCTGCTGGTCGCGACCGCAGTGGCGGCGCGCATGGGTACGGTCACCGTCGCCGCCCATCAGATCGCGCGGGAGCTGTGGACCATGCTCGCGCTCGTGCAGGATGGCTTTGCGATCGCCGGCCAGGCGATGATCGGGACGGCGCTGGGCGCGGGACTCGTCGCAGAGGCGCGCGGCGTGGCTTTCAGGCTCGTCGCGTGGGGCACGGGGTTCGGCTTCCTGGTTGGTGTCGGCTACCTCGCGCTGGCGCGCGTGCTGCCGGGCGTGTTCACCACCGACGCCGCGGTGCTCGTCGCGGTGGGAGGGGTGTGGGGGATGGTCGCGCTGCTGCAGCCGATCGGTGGCGTCGTGTTCGTGCTCGACGGCATCCTCATGGGAGCGGGCGACTTCCGGTTTCTGTGGTGGTCCACAGCGCTGGCGGCCCTCGGTGGCCTTGTGCCGGTGTGCCTGCTGGCGTTGCGCTACGGCTGGGGCCTGACCGGCATCTGGGCCGGCATGATCGTGATGATGATCGCGCGTGCGGTGCTGACCGTCTGGCGCCTGCGATCGGGCCGGTGGGCGTTCGCCGTCGACCGCCGGCCCATGCGGCCGCCCCGATAGGCCGCCTCCGCTCGCGCAGTCGGTCACCGTCCGGCGAGTGCGAGGTGGCGGCGCAGCGACATCAGGGGCAACACGCCGGCCGCCGCCACGGCCGCACCGGTCAGGGCGGCGACACCAAAGCCGTCGGCGACCGCGGTGCCCACGAACGCCGAGGCGTCCGCTACGTCGCCGGCCAACAGCCCCCGTACGCGTTCGACGTCCCCGACGACCCTGCCGACGACCAGCAGGATCACCGCGCCGCCCAGTGCGGCCCCGATCGCGAACCCCTGGTTGCGGAGGAACTGGTGGGCCGCGGTCGCGCGCCCGATCTCGTCGTCGTCGGCGACCGCGCGCAGCAGCGTGAGTGCGGCGTTCGTACCGGCGCCGACCCCGGTACCCATTGCCGTCAGTGCCGCAAAGACCGTCCACAGCGGCGCATCGATCAGGGCGAGCACGCCGACCACCGACGCATTGGCCACGACCAGCACCACCCCGACGGCCATCACCATCCACTCCGAGGCACGATCGAGCGCCCGTGACGACACGTTCGCGCCCGCGGTCCACCCGACGGTGAAGAACAACACCGACCAGGCCGTCAATGCCGCACCCACACCCCGACCGCCCGAAACGTACAAGGGGACGAACGCGACCATGCTGAACGATCCCGCGAGCAACAGCGACACGGTCCAGGCCAACGGGCCAAACGGCGCGGCCGTCAGATGCCGCAGCTTGAGAGCCGGCGCGACCGTGGCCCGTGCATGACGCACGTACAGCCATGCCAGCCCGAGCGCGACGCCGGCCGCCGGCAGGGAGGTCAGGCCGATCGCATCGACCGCCACCAGCAACGCCGCGGTGAAGGCCGTCACCAGCACCAGGCCGGTGACGTCGACGCGCACCTGACCCCGCGCAGCCACCCCGGTGGGCAGCGCGCGCCACCCCGCCGCGAGCGCGATCAACCCCAGCGGCAGATTGACGAGGAAGATCCAACGCCACGATCCAACGGTCAGCAACGCCGCGGCCAGCCCGGGTGCGGCGACGCCCATCACGCCCCACACGGTGGAGTTCAGAGCGAACGCGCGGCCGACCAACGTGGCCGGGAACGCAAGTCCGACCGCCGCCAGCGACACCGCGATCGTCGCACCTGCGCCGGCGCCCTGCACGAGACGTGCGGCGATCAGCAGGGGCATCGACGTCGTGAGCCCGGCCAGCACACCACCGAGTGTGAAGACCACGACGGCCGTCTTGAACACCCGCTGGACACCGAGCGCGTCGACCAACGGACCGGTCGCGACCGTCGCGACGCCGGACGTCAGCAGGAACGAGGTGATGACCCACGGCAGCAGGCCGATCCCACCGAGATCGGCGGCGACCTGCGGCAGCGCTGCCGCGACCGCGAGGCCCTCGAAGGCCGCCAGGGCAACGGTGAGCAGGATCGCGATCGTCGCGCCGCGCAGCCGGCGGGAGAACAGGTCGCCGATCGACGCCCGCGCAGAAACAGACATCGCGCCAATCTACGTTTCGGCGGCGCCTTGACCGTCGCCGGTGTCTTGCGTCGTGGCGTCGCCGGTGTCTTGTGTCGTGGCGTCGCCGGTGTCTTGTGTCGTGGCGTCGCCGGTGTCTTGTGTCGTGGCGTCGCCGGTGTCTTGTGTCGTGGCGTCGCCGGTGTCTTGTGTCGTGGCGTCGTCCGCGCTCACGTCGTCGCCGGGGGCGTCCGTCGGCCCTCCGTCGGGCTCGGTCGCTGCAGCGGACGGCTCCGGCTCGACCTGGCTCTCCATCTCGTTGTCGTGGCGGTCAGCGACATCCGGCACGGTTGCCGGTTGATCGACACCGCGCGCGCTACTGCCGGCACCGCCGCCGCCCCCGTCGGACGAGGCCCTCGTGCGGGCACCGCCGGCCGGGGGCTGGGGCACCTCGGCGGCTTCGACGGTCGGTGTCGGCCGTGCGGCCGGCAAGACCTCGGCGCCGGCAGGGGTGTCCGAGCCACCCATCGCTCGTGCGCCGGCGACCAGCACCACGATCAGCGTGACGGCACCAGCGCCGGCCAGCACCGACCTGCGCATCCGCCGCCGCGCGGCTCCACGCTCGACCGGCAGTGCCCAGGCCGGCCTGCCCGCGTCGTCGGTGGGTGCCACCTCCGACCAGAAGCTGTCGGAGTCCTGCGCAGCGGACGCGTGGGACGTGTCGCGCACCGGTCGCGCGGGCTCGTTGCTGCTGGCGACGCGGGTGTCGTCGGCGTCCCGCATGCGGTCCGCGGCCGCAGCGACGCCGGCCACGCCCGCCACGTCGGCCGGTCCCGGGGCGCTGGTCGCGCCATGCTCGCCCTGGTCGAGCGCGATCGCGGCACCCAACGCGATCGCGTGCTTTGGATGCGCATCGATCGCTATGGGCCGGTCGAAGGCATCGGACACCAGTTCGGCGACAAGCGGGATCCGCGACGACCCGCCCACCATCAGCACCGACGTGACAGCCGCCGGTTGGACCTCGGCCGATGCGAGCGCGCGGCGCATCGCGTCGACCGTCGCGACCAACGTGGGCCGCACCATCTGCTCGAACTCCGCTCGGGTCAGCCGTACATCGGTCTGGAGCCCCGGCAGCATCACCGGGATCGAGGTCTCGGTGTCGCTCGACAGCGCCTCCTTGGCGTCGATGCACTCGCGACGCAGCCGCGTGAGCGCCGCCAGCGTGGCCGGATCATCAGGATCCAGCTTGTCGAGCGCAGCGCCGAGCGCGCCTCGGACGTGCCCGATGACCGCCTCGTCGAAATCGATGCCTCCCAGCCGCTCGATGCCCTCCGGCTGGCCGAGGATCTCGAAGCCGTCGGCCGTCTTGCGTAGCACCGCGGCGTCGAACGTCCCGCCGCCGAGGTCGTACACGGCGATCACCGACCCGCGCTCAACCCGCTCGTTGGCCGCGTACGCGACGGCTGCCGCCTCGGGTTCGGTCAGCGTCATCGCTGCGGAGGCGTCAGCCAACCGGACGCTCTGCGCGAACAGGTCCTGTTTGTAGGGACCCCAATTCGCCGGATGGGTCAGCGCGATGTGCCGGGGCGGCCCACCCTCGAGCTCCGCGACCTTGTCGATCACCCAGCGCAGCAGCATGCCGGTCAGCGACTCGGCGGAGTGCGGGGCGCGGCCGAGGAGCAGCGGAGTGGGGTCGCCGATGCGGCGCTTGAACTCGCGCGCGACCCGGTCGGGCTCGGACGGTCCCCGTCGATCCGCGGCCTCGCCCGTCAGCACGGTGCCGTCGGCCGCGAGGTGGATGACCGACGGAACCGCCGCCGCCCGGTTGCCGAGCCCGACGACCTCGACCCTGTCGGCGCGCGCCACGGCGGCCGCCACGTAGGTGGTCCCGAGGTCGATGCCCAGTCGGTAGCTGCCTGTTGCCGTCATGGTTGCACTCCGGCTCGATGCATCGGCGCCCACATGCGCCGATCAGTCGTCCAGACGAGCGCTGACCCACGCGCCTGATACGCCGTCTTCGGGTGGATTCCCGATCCCCCTACCAGCCCCGTGCCACCCCCGAAGGTCCACCGGCGTCCCCGCCCGCCGCCCCGAAGGGGCCCCGTTGCCGGCGCGACAACGGGGGGCTCTTCCCCGACGCGCCACGCCCTTTGTGTCCCTACGTTCGGAAGCGGTCCTGGCGCCGCCGGGACGGACGCACACCTCCCGGTAGGAGCACCCATGAGCATGCAAGACATCATCACGACCCTGCAGGGCTTTCTGGAGCGGTGGCTGACCGACGCCGGTTTCCGCGCGCAGTACGACGGCGATCTCGAGGCCGCCATGGACGACCACGGGTTCGAGGACGTCGAGCCGGGCGAACTGCTCGAGTGCCTGCCGCTTGTCGCCGAGGACATGCCGCTGGCGTACCAGCGGAGCATCTACGACTACATGAACACCGTGAACACGGTGAACACCGGCAGCACGTTCAACGTGCAGCAGGGCGGCTCGCACACCACCGGCATCGCCGAGAGCACTGCCGCGGTCGCCGCCTCAGCACACGCCGACCCGTACCCGGGTGAGGAACCGATCGATGCCGTGGTCCGCCACGTCTACAACATCCAGAACGTGTACGAGAACAACTACAGCTACATCGAGGACAACGACGTCGTCACCACCATCACCGCCAACGGGGACGTCGACTTCGACCAGAACGTGGCCTCCGGTGACGGTGCGTTCGCGGGCGACGACGCCGAAGGCGTCGTGCTTGGCGACAACTTCGGGATCAACGCCGGCGACAACGTCAACGACGCACAGGTCAACAACGTCGAGGGCGACGACAACGTGGTCGGCAACGAGTTGGAGGACTCGAACCTCGTCACCGGTGACGTCGGTGGCAACTTCGTCGGCGGCGACGTCGACGACTCCGTCCTCGTCGGCGACGACAACTACGGGCAGGCCGTCGGTGACGGCGAGAACGCCAACATCATCGGTGGCGACTCGGGAGTCGCCGTGACCGGTGGCGGGAGCACCGGCGACGTCAGCAACGTCAACGTCGGTGGCGTGCAGCACAACACCGACAACTCGATCAACGACTCGTTCAACGACAACGACGTGATCGACGACAAGGACGTGATCGACGACAAGGACGTGATCGACCTGGACGGCCACGGTGACGGGCTACCTCAACGCGCAGCGTTCGCGCTCGACGAGGGCGACGATCTCGGCGGGG
>JAHELV010000011.1:19961-54449 GCA_024644015.1 Nitriliruptorales bacterium | reverse complement strand
GACGTGATCGACGACAAGGACGTGATCGACGACAAGGACGTGATCGACCTGGACGGCCACGGTGACGGGCTACCTCAACGCGCAGCGTTCGCGCTCGACGAGGGCGACGATCTCGGCGGGGGTCTCCCGCGCACAGCGGACGTCGCGCCCGACAACGCAGGCGACCCAGGCATCGACCCGGGCGAGGGCGAGTTCGTCGACGCCGGGTGACCGTGTCGTCGCGTGGCAACGGCGGCCGGTGGCCTCAGCCGCCGCCAGCCGCCGCCACGCGCGAGGTGGCGTGAGTAGGGAAGCGGAGGCGTCATGACCGTCACGCACGCATCACGGTCGCACGACGAGACCGTGTTGACTCTGCTCGATCGTGCGCTGCGCGCCGCGACCGCCTACGGGCGGCCGGACCTGCGGCGCCGGCTGGCTACGGTGCGCGAGCGCGTCGTCGATCCCCGCATCCGCGTGCTCGTCGTCGGCGAGTTCAAACAGGGCAAGAGCTCACTGATCAACGGCGTCGTCAACGCCGACGTGTGCCCGGTCGACGACGACGTCGCGACCTCGGTGCCGACCGCGGTGCACTATGCCGACCCGGCCGCCGCGGTCGCGCTCCACCCGGGCGAAGGGGCGGATGACGCTCCGCGCCGCGAAGCGGTCGACGTTGCCCGGATCCGCGAGTACGTGTCGGAGGCCGGAAACCCGGCCAACGAGCGCAACCTGTGGGCGTTCGAGGTCGGGCTTCCACGCACGGTCCTGCGCTCCGGTCTCGTGCTGGTCGACACGCCCGGCGTCGGCGGCCTGGGCTCCGCACACAGCGCCACGACGATCGGCGCCCTGCCGTCCGCGGACGCGGTGCTGCTGGTGACCGACGCGTCCCAGGAGCTCACCGAGCCGGAACTGCGGTTCCTCGACATGGCGCGGGACCTGTGCCCGACGATCGCCTGCGTGCTGACCAAGACCGACTTCCATCCGGAGTGGCGGCGCATCGCAGAGCTCAACAGACACCATCTGCGCGACCACGGACTGACAGCGACAGTCATCACCACGTCGGCGACGCTGCGGGCGCAGGCGGCGGCGCGCAACGATGGTCAGCTCAACATCGAGTCCGGATACCCGGCGCTGCTCGCGTTTCTGCGAGAACAGGTCGTCGGCAGTGCCGGACAGCTCATGAACCGCGCGGTGTCGGTGGCTGTCACCGGAGTGACCGGACAGCTCGATGCGCGCTTCAGCGCAGAGCGCGACGCGCTGGCCGACCCCGGCCACTCCGCCGAGCTCGTGGCCAACCTCGAGCGTGCGCAGGAGCAGGCGGCAGCGCTTCGCGGGAGGGCCGCCCGGTGGCAGCAGACGCTGTCGGACGGCTTCGCCGACCTCGCTGCCGACGCCGACTACGACCTGCGTGAACGGATGCGCGGAGTGCTGAAGAAGGTCGACGACGCGATCACGGACGTCGATCCCGGCAAGGTGTGGGCGGAGATGGAGCAGTGGTTGTACCGCATGGTGACGCACGGCGTCGCGGCCCACTATGCGCTGGTGACCGACCGGGCCGGAGAGCTTGCGTCGCTGGTCGCCGAGCACTTCGCCGACGGCGAGTCCGTCGCCACCGCGAGCCTGCGTGTCGACGCGCCACTCGAGCGACTGCGCCAGATCGGCGCCGCACCCGGGGTCGAGAAAGGCACGATGGGACTCGGTGCCCGGGGCTTGACCGCGATGCGCGGGTCGTACGGCGGCGTGATGATGATCGGCATGCTCGGCAGCGTCATCGGCTGGGGGCTGATCAACCCGGTGTCGCTTGGGTTCGGCGTGATCCTCGGACGCAAGGCGATCCGCGACGAGCGCGAACGTGCCTTGGCCCAACGCCGCCAGCAGGCCCGGCAGGCCTGCCGCAGCTACGTCGACGACGTCAGCTTCTCGGTCGGCAAGGACGCCAGGGACGGCCTGCGCAGGCTCCAGCGGGATCTGCGGGACACCTTCACGGCGCAGGCCGAGGAGTTGCAGCGCAGCACCGGCGAAGCCCTGCACGCGGCAAAGGAGGCGCTGGCCGCCGGCGAGGCCGAACGCACGACCAGGCTGCGTCAGGTCGACGCCGAACTCCACCGCATCCGGACGCTCGACCAGCAGGCCAGGAGCCTGACATGACGACCCCCGACCGCACTGCGCCGTCGGCGGGCGCGCACCACGCGCTGCGGACCCGGGTCGCCGCGCTGCTCGGGCGAGCGACCGCGCGGTATGGCGGCACGGAGGCCGCCGACACCCTGCGACGCGTCCGCGACCGGTTGGACGCGCCGCTCCGGGTCGCGATCGCCGGCAAGGTCAAGGCCGGCAAGTCGACGTTGCTCAACGCGCTGGTCGGTCAGCCGCTGGCGCCGACGGACGCCGGGGAGTGCACCCGCATCGTTACCTGGTACCGCGATGGGTTGACGTACAAGGTGACGATGCACCCCGTCGATGGTCCGGGGGTGCCGGTTGCGTTCCGGCGGGACCGCGGCGTGCTGACAGTGCGACTGCAGGGCCGCGATCCGGCGGACATCGACCATCTTGAGGTCGAGTGGCCGTCCGCGTCGCTGCGCACGATCACACTGATCGACACGCCCGGCATCGGGTCGCTGTCGACGGAGGTGTCGGCACGGACACAGGCGTTCCTCGCTCCGGACGATCGTCCTGGGGACGCCGACGCGGTGTGCTACCTGATGCGTCATCTCCACGCGACCGACGCGCACTTCCTGGAGTCGTTCCACGACGACGATGCCGCGCGCGGGACACCACTCAATGCCGTCGGCGTGCTGTCCCGCGCTGACGAGATCGGGTCCGGGCGGCTGAACGCCTTGGAGGTGGCGGACCGCATTGCCCGGCGCTACCGCGCCGATCCGCGCGTGCGCCGGCTCTGCCAGACGGTGGTGCCGGTCGCCGGCCTGCTGGCCGAGACCGGGGCGACGTTGCGCGAGGACGAGTACGCGGCCCTGACGACGCTGGTCGACCTCGACCTGGAGGCGCGCAACGAGCTGTTGCTGTCAGCCGATCGGTTCGCCGCGCCTGATGCCCCGGTGGAGGCGTCCGGCGATGTCCGGCGTGCGCTTCTCAGCCGGCTGGGCGTGTTCGGCATCCGCGTGAGCCTGGCACTCATCCGGAGCGGTCAGGCGCCCAGCGCGACCGCGCTGGCGGCCGCCCTGCTGCGGCGCAGCGGCGTGGAGCAGCTGCGTGAGACACTCGTGACCCAGTTCGCAGCCCGCGCCGATCTGTTGCAGGCCAGGTCGGCCCTCTCGGTGCTGGCGGCGGTGCTCCGCAGCCACCCACGTGCCGGGACCGAGGACCTGCGGCGTGAGGTCGAGCGCATCACGGCCACCACACACGCGTTCGCCGAGGCCCGGTTGCTCAACGCGTTGCGCGCCGGCACCGTCCAGCTCGATGGTGCCGCCGCCGAAGAGGCCGAGCGCCTGCTCGGTGGCGCCGGTGACGCCGCCGTGGTGCGCCTGGGACTGGTGGAGGACCCGACGCAGGACGGCACAGCAGACGCCGCGATCCTGCGCGAGGCCGCGATGGACGCGCTCACGCGGTGGCGTCGGAGGGCCGAGCACCCATTCGCGGCGCGCGGTGTGGTCGACGCATCGGGCCTGGTTGCCCGGAGCTGCGAAGGGATCCTGGACGGCCTGGCTCAGCTCGCGGGCACCGACAGCTGACGGCGCAGCGCGAGCAGCAGCTCGGCACGCGATCCCGCGCCGAGCTTCCGGCGGATACGCGCGACGTGGTGTTCGATCGTCTTCGGGGCGAGATACAGCTGTCTCCCGATCTCGCGGTAGGTCAGTCCCGCGATCAGGTGTCGAGCCACGTCGCGCTCCCGCTCTGACAGGTCGTCGGTGACGTTGGCCGTTGCCGGCGCACGGTCGCCGTGCAGGTCGCGCGCCAACTGCAGCAGGCCGCGCATCTGTGCGCTGTCGGCGACCCGGATGGCGGCGGCTCCCGCCAGCCGGGCGGCGTCACGCGCCAGGCCGACTGCGGCCAGGTCACGAGCGACGACGCGGATGCGGTGCGGATCGGCAACGCCGTCAAGCAGCTGCGCCCAGCACGTGGCGGCCGCGACGACCATGCCGGGCCGGCCGAGAACCGCGGGCAGGTGGCGGGCCGCGGTTGCGGCCGCGTGGGCGGCAGTGGAATCGTTGAGCGCCACGGCCACGTGCAGCTCGTCCCACCGCAGCGACAGGGCCCACAGGGGCGGCGCACCAGCGTCGCCCACCAGTTTGCGCAGGCCTGCCATGCAGCTGTGCACGGTGGCCCGCTCCCCGAGCCGCGCTCCGACGATCAGCAGCTCACCGATCGGCTGGCTCAGCAGCAGGTCCGGTGCCTGCCGCAGCAGCAACGGGCGCGCCTGGCGCCACATACACTCCATGCCGTCGAGATCACCACGACGGCGCGCGCTGCCGGCACCGATCGCGAGGGCGACCAGCTTGTCGCGGGTGTCGTCGACCGACCCACGCAGCCCTTCGATCACCGCCCCGGCGGCGGTCAGATCGTCCCGTCGTAGCGCCGCCCAGGCGCCCAGCAGGGCGTGGCGGACGGCGACCGCGTCATGCGGGGCGACGTCGGCCAGGATCTGCGACGCGACGTCGAACTCCCACTGGTGGCAAGCGACGACCGCGGCGAGTGCCTGCGGGGACTCGGGCAGCGGAACCGACGGCACCGACAGCTCGTACAGATGCGCGGCCTCCAGCAGCTGCGGCAATGCGTGTGTCGGGTCGTCATCAAGGGTCGCGCGCAGCCCACGTGCTACTGCGGCGGCGGCCGCCGGGCGGAGACCGGGCGGCGCTGAGCGCTCGAAGTCGTCCAGCACGGCGCGCACGCCGACCGCGTCGCCGACCGCCAGACGTGCCGTCGCCGCCACCGCCGTCGCACTGTCTCCTGCCGGCCCGACCGCTTCTGCGAGCTCGGCGCTTCGTACCCACGCGCCCCGCCGCGCGAGCACCACTGCGGCCGCCTCGACGGCGGTCCTGCGTAGCTCACACTGGTCAAGCGACGCGTCCGCGCGCAACAACTCGTCGGCGGCTCCCACCGTCTCCTCCGGTTGCCCCCTCCTGAAGCCGACCAGGGCGCGCAGCGCCGCCAGATCGGCGGTCGACGTCCCGCCCTGGCCCGCCGCGGTGATCCAGCGTGCGGCGCGCTCGGGGTCGGCGTGGAAGGACTTGCGGACCGCCAGCAGCAGGCAGCGAGCGGTCGCCGGCCCGGTGACCCCGGTGTCGTACAGACGGCCGGCGACCCGGGTGACATCACCCGCGCCTGCCAGCGCCGCTGACGCCACCCGCTCAGCGATCGTGGTGACCGCTGACGCCGGCGCGAGGAACCGCACCACTGCGCCGACCAGCGGTGGCAGACGCACGCCAGCGTCGAGCGCGAGACCGACGGCCGCCAGATGGGAGGCCGCGGCGGTCGCGTCGTCGATGGGCAGACCGCTGGCCGCCGCGAGGAGGGACAGGTCGAGATCGCCCAGGATCGCCGCGGCGTCGAGCAGGCCACGTGCGCTGGCGCGCAGACGTTCCCGGTCCGACCGCACCAACTCGTCGAGCGTCGCGGTGCGACGCGGCTCGGTGATCGGCTCGTGACCGGCGACCGCCGTGACCAGCTTGGCCAGCCCGCCCGTCGCGGCCTTGATCGAGGCGACAATCGCGGCGTCCGGCTGGGTGCCCCACCGGTCGGCCAGCAGGTCGTGAACCGCGCCGTATCCCAGTGGGCCGAGCACGGTTGGTGCACTATCCATGGTGCCCAGCAGTTCCCCCATTTCGCGGCGGGTCGGCCGGTGCGCCACGACCACGCCGTCGGTCCTGCGCACCAGTGCCTGGACGGCGTCAGCCGTCGCCAGGTGGGCGTCGTCGACCAGCACGACGCCTTCGTCCGGCGGCAGCCGATCAGGCTCGATGCCGGCATTCCACCTGACGGCCGGCGGCCGGTCGAACGCACCGCTGATCGCGTCGAGCAGGAAGGTCTTGCCAACGCCACCGGCTCCGACCACGCGACGCTTCGCGCCCTCCCGCACGGTCGCCGCGATCGTCCGGGCCTGCGTGTCGTCTCGCACAGTGGACCACGCCTTTGCATGTCGGCGGCCGGCTGCGCACGACGGCCGCGCGAGGGCTGCGGTCGACATGAGGTCGAACCACCGGCCGTGGCCGCGCCTGGCCGCGTGCTCGGACAGAATGAGCACGCGGGTCCCCTGGTGATACCGGCATCGTGCGTTGCACGGCCCGCGCACACGGTGTGCTGCTACTGGGATGGGACCGACGCGGGTCTCGCGGCGGGCATCGACGACGTCCTGGTCGACTCATTCGGTCGGTACGACGCTGGTCGGTCGTTCACTGCGCTGTGCGCCGTCGCCGCCGAGATCGCGCCGTCCGCGCGCTCACGGGGTCTTGCGGCGGAGGTGGCGCTGCCCGCGTCGGGCCGTTTCGTCTTTCCTGGCGGACTCTCGACACTGTGGTCGACCTGGACCGCGATCGCTGCGAGTACTGGGAACCGAATGTCTGGTTCGTCCACGGTGGATGAGCGCGAGCGCATGGTGTGAATGGGTTCATGGTCGGGACCCGAGCTCGCTCGGGTGTGCGACCGCTCAGGTGCTACTCGCCGGGGGGAGCCTCGTGCAGCCCGAACGGTGACCCCTGGTCGTCCTGGCAGAGCACGAAGCGGCCGTACGTCGACCGCGATTGCTCGTCGCCGTCGAGGTCGACGTCATCGACGGCGCCCCCGAGCTCGCGCACCCGCTCGACCGCCGCGTCGAGGTCGTCGACCGCGAAGAACAGGTACGGTCCGCCTCCTGCGTCACCGGCGTGGACGCCACCGGGGATTGTGGGCGTCTTGATGGCCAGGCCCTCACCGGACGGTCCGGGCTCGAACGTCCAGTCGAACAGTTCGCCGTAGAACCGGCGTGCCTGTTCGAGGTCGTCGACACCGAGTTCGAAGAACGCGACATGTCCTGCCATCAACTCTCCTCACGCACGACGTCGACGGGGACGATACCCGCGACCGCGGCGGTTCACCGTCACACCATCGATCACCCCGTCCGGCGCGGGTGCGGGTGCGACCGGATGCGGGCGGCCGTGCGCCCGCGTGGAGGCGGCGGGTTGGCGCGGGTGCGGGTGCGCCCGGATGCGGGCGGTGGTGCACCCGCATCCGGTGCGGGAAGGCCCGCCGGTCAGCCGGAGTCGTCCTCGTAGAAGTCGGCCATCCGCCTCCGCATCTCGTCGTCGCTGACGTCCTCGACGTGCTCGCCGAGGCCCCAGGTGTGACCGAACGGATCGCGCAGCCGTCCCGACCGGTCGCCGTAGAACTGCATTTCGAGGGGAAAGACCTCCTCGGCGCCGGCGTCGACGGCGCGCTTCCAGAGCATGTCGACATCGTCGGTGTAGATGAACAACGCGGCGGTGGATCCACCCAGGCTCGTGGGCGACTGCGTGGGCCCACCAGGCCACTCGTCGGCGAGCATGATCACGCTGCCGCCGATGCGGATCTCGGCGTGGCCGACCATGCCGTCGGGCCCGGTCATGCGCGGCCCGATCTCTTCGGCGCCGAACGCCCGCTTGTAGAAATCGATCGCGTCGGTGCACGGCGTACAGACCAGCGACGGCGTCACGGACTGCAGGTGGTCGGGTATCGCGGACACAGCCATCTCGACTCCTTCCCGGCTCGTCGCCACGAGCGTAGTGCAACCTGCGCGGCCGCGATCCGCCGACGCCCCGAACGCCGACCGCTGCGGCGCCGCCGGGTGAGACGCGCGTGGCGGGGTAGGTCACTCGCGACCGTCCTCGAGTGGATCGGAGTGCACGTGCACCTGGACAACGCGACGTTCATCGTCACCGGTGGGGGATCGGGGCTGGGCGCCGCCACCGCGCGCGAGCTCGCGGCGGGCGGCGCGAACGTCGTGCTCGCCGATGTCGACGCGGACGCAGGATCCTCGACGGCGTCGCAGATCGGTGGCCGGGCGCGGTTCGCCGAGACAGACGTGACCGACGAGGCCGGCGCGAACGGCGCGATCGCGCTGGCACGCTCCGAGTTCGGTGGTGTCCGCGGGCTCATCAACTGCGCGGGCATCGCGACGGCCCGCAGGGTCATCGGCCGCGATGGCGTTCACCCGCTCGAGCTGTTCACGCGCACGATCACGGTCAACCTGATCGGCACGTTCAACATGATCCGGCTCGTGGGCGCGGTGATGGCCGAGAACACGCCGAGTGACGCGGGGGAGCGCGGCGTCATCATCAACACCGCGTCGGTCGCGGCGTTCGACGGTCAGATAGGTCAGGCCGCCTACTCGGCGTCGAAAGGTGGCGTCGCCGCCATGACGTTGCCCGTCGCGCGCGAGTTCGCGCAACACGGCATCCGCGTCGTCACGATCGCGCCGGGCATCTTCGACACGCCGATGATGGCGGGCCTGCCCCAGAAGGCCCGCGAGTCGCTCGCGGAACAGGTGCCGTTCCCCAGCCGCCTCGGCCGGCCCGACGAGTACGCGGCGCTGGCGTTGCACGTGATCGCCAACGAGATGCTCAACGGCGAGGTCATCCGCCTGGACGGCGCCATCCGGATGGCGCCCAGATAGGAGTCGACGTGACCACGTTCTCGTACGAGCCGCTGACCCCCACGTCGTTCCTCCGCCGGGCGGCCTACGTGTTCAGTGATCGACCGGCCGTCAGCGATGGTGACCGTGCGCACACGTACGCGCAGCTGTGGTCGAGATCGAGCCGCCTGGCGGGTGCGCTGGCCGGACTGGGCATCGAGCGCGGACAGCGCGTCGCCGCACTGGCGCCCAACAGCGCGGCACTGCTCGAGGCGCACAACGGCGTGCCGCTTGCAGGTGCCGTGCTGGTGCCGATGAACACCCGCCAGAAGCCCGGCGAGCTGTCGGCCATCCTGTCGCACTCGGGCGCCCGAGCGCTGATCTACGACGAGTCGCTGGGCGCGAACGCGCGTGACGCCGTCGCACGCACCGGGCACGATGTCGCGCTGATCGAGGTCGGTGGCGACGGCGACGACTACGAGTCGCTGCTCGCCGGCGCCGACGAGTACGCGGTCGACGTCGACGAGTCAGACGTGCTGTCGATCAACTACACGTCGGGCACGACCGGTCAGCCGAAGGGCGTCATGTACTCCCACCGCGGCGCCTATCTGCAGGCACTCGCCATGGCGTTCCAGTCGCAGATGCAGGCCGACAGCGTGTACCTGTGGACCCTGCCGATGTTCCACTGCGACGGCTGGTGCTTCACGTGGGGAGTCAGCGCCGCGGGCGCGCTCCACCTGTGCCTGCGCGCGATCGACACGGACGAGATCTGGCGCCTGATCCGCGAGCGGGGGGTCACCCACATGAGCGCGGCACCGACCGTGCTGAACATGATCGCCAACTGCGGGGCCGCCGCCGCGGGCCCAGCGCCCCGGACGATCCACGTCGACACCGGCGGCGCGCCACCATCGCCGACGCTGCTGAGCGCGCTGGCCGATCTCAACATGGAGGTCACCCACCTGTACGGCCTCACGGAGTCGTACGGGCCGATCATGATCTGCCAGTGGCAGCCCGAGTGGAACGACCTGGACGCCGCGCGCCAGGCCGAGCTGCGGTCACGTCAGGGCGTGGCCAATGTCGTGGGCGAGCGACCGCGGGTGCTCGACGACAACGACGAGGACGTGCCGGCCGACGGGCTGACCGAGGGTGAGATCGCGCTGCGCGGCAACAACGTGATGCTCGGCTACTTCAACGACGAGGAGCAGACCCGGGCAGTGACCAACTCTGGGTGGCTGCGGACCGGCGACGTCGGCGTGATGCATCCCAGCGGCTATGTCGAGCTGTCCGACCGCAAGAAGGACGTCATCATCTCGGGCGGCGAGAACATCGCGTCGGTCGAAGTCGAGCGGACGATCGAAAGCCATGAGGGCGTGCTCGAGGCGGCAGTCGTGGCCAGACCCGATGAGAAATGGGGTGAGACCCCCGTCGCATTCGTGACCCTGCGCGAGGGTGCGCAGGTCGACGCCGCCGCGATCATCGCCCATGTGCGCGAGCGGATCGCCGACTACAAGGCGCCGCGCGAGGTTCACTTCGGCGAGCTGCCCAAGACCTCGACGGGCAAGATCTCCAAGCACGTGCTGCGCGACAGCCTTGCCGGCGATGCATGAGGGCGAGCCGCAGCTGCCCGGCATCGACCCCGACGGCCTCGGGCGTTGGTGGTCGCGGCACGTCCGCCCGGTGGACCTGCCGTTGGCGTTCGAACGGGTGACCGGCGGGCTGTCGAACCTCACCTACCTCGTCCGGGACTCCGCGGGTCGTCGCTGGGTCCTCCGGCGTCCCCCGCTGCATGGCGTCATCCAGTCGGCGCACGACATGGGCCGGGAGTACACGATCATCGCCGCGCTGTCCGGCAGCGGCGTGCCGGTGCCGGCCGCTGTGGGACTCTGCGGCGACCCGTCGGTGACGGGCGCCGACTTCTACGTCATGGAGTACGTGCCGGGGCCCGTCTACCGCAACGCCGAGATCGTTGCGGGCCAGACCGATGAGCGGTCGCGCCGGCTGATCAGCGAGTCGCTGATCGACACACTCGTCGCGCTCCACGAGCTGGACGCCGATGCGGTCGGCCTGGGCGACCTCGGCCGCCGGGAGGACTACTGTGCCCGCCAGCTGCGTCGCTGGCGTCGCCAGTGGGAACATGTCGTGGATCGGCCGGTGCCGGCCTTCGAACAGGTCCACGAGCGCTTGCGCGCAGACATCCCTCCGCAGAACGGCGTGACGATCGTCCACGGCGACTACCGGCTCGACAACCTGATCTTCTCGCCGGAGGGCGTGGTCGCTGCCGTCGTGGACTGGGAGCTGTGCACGCTCGGCGATCCGCTGGGCGACCTGGGGATCCTGGCCGCGTACTGGTCCGACCCCGACGATGACTTCCGCACGCTGCCCCAGGCGGCCACCCACTTGCCGGGTTTCCTCCGGCGTGGCGAGCTCGTGACGCGGTATGCCGAGCGCTCGGGCAGAGACGTCGCCGACTTCGACTTCTACCTGGCCTTGAGCTACTGGCGTCTGGCCGCGATCCTGCAGGGCGTCTACTCCCGGTTCGCCTCGGGCGCCTACGGGGGCACGCACCCCGATGCAGCGGCGTTGCCGTCTCGGATCGACCAACTGGCCGACGCCGCGCTCGCGATGACCCGGCGCTCCGGCCGCTGACCGGGTGCGCTGCTACATGGTGGGCTCGCGCTCGACGGTCCGGCGGCCGCGCCGACGCCCGCCCACCGGGGCCGGTGTGGGCAGCGTGACCCGCGCCGCGAGCGCCGGGTAGGGCATGTGCGAGTGCGGCAGGCCCATCGCCGCGACGAAGTGCGCCTGGAAGTCGGGCTCGATCGCTGTCTCGATCTTCGTGATGCGCGGCGCCAGCGCCTCGATCTCCGTCCGGGCTGCGCTCGACAGCAGCGCCATCATCGCGCCGATGCCGGCGGCGTTGCCGATCGCCTCGACGCGCTCGACGTCGCAGTCGGGGAGCAGGCCCAGCACGAGCGCGTACAGCGGGTCGATGTGACTGCCGAACGCGCCGGTCAGCCGGATGCGGTCGACCGTCGTCACACCGAAGTGGTCCATCAGCAGCCGGCAGCCCGCCTGCAGCGCCGCCTTCGCGAGCTGGATCTGGCGGATGTCGTTCTGGGTCACCTCGATGACCGGGTCGTCCCACAACTGGTACGCCACGGTGCGCCCCCGGTCGACGAGGCGCGGGCTCGCCCACGGCCGGCGCATCCGTCCGTCGGGCTGTACGACGCCGGCGAGGAACAGCTCGGCGACCGCCTCGATGATCCCCGAGCCGCAGATGCCGGTCACACCGCTGCTGCCGACCGCGTCGCCGAACCGTTCGTCGTCGGACCACACGTCGGCGCCGACGACCTTCAGTCGCGGTTCCAGGGTCGAACGGTCGATGCGGACCCGCTCGATGGCTCCCGGCGCCGCGCGCTGGCCGCAGGAGATCTGCGCCCCCTCGAACGCTGGGCCGGTCGGCGACGACGCCGCGAGCAGGTGGTGATCGTTGCCGAGCACCACCTCAGCGTTCGTGCCGACGTCGACCAGCAGCGTCAACTCGGAGCGGCGGTGCGGGCCGTCGGCCAGCACCATCGCGGCCGCGTCCGCGCCCACGTGCCCGGCGATGCACGGTGGCGCGTAGACGCGGGCCCCCGGGTGCAGGCCGAGACCGAGGTCGGTGGCCCGCGCAGTCACCGCGGTCGTGGTCGCCAGCGTGAATGGCGCCGACCCCAGCGCTCGCGGGTCCAGGCCCAGTACAAGGTGGTGCATGATCGGGTTGCCGACGATGCAGACCTCGAGCACGTCGGTGGGATCGACCGCGGCCTGCGCGCACAGTTCGACAGTCATGGCGGCGAGCGCCGAGCGGACCGCCGCTGTCAGCCGTGCCGCGCCGTCGGCGTGCAGCTGGACGTATGACACACGGCTCATGAGGTCTTCGCCGAAGCGGATCTGCGGGTTCATCCGGCCGGTCGATGCGAGCACCTGTCCCGACGCCAGCTCGCACAGGTGGCCGGCCAGGGTCGTCGATCCGACGTCGAACGCGACCCCCAGCACCGTGTCACGCAGGCCAGGCCACACGGCGACGACGTCGCGCCCGTCGCGCACGGCCACGGTGACGCCGCGATCACCGGCCTGCAGTGCCGGCTGCAGCGCGGACAGGGCGGCCAGATCGATGTCGAGGTCCGCCACACCCCACTGGCTGAGCAGAGCCTCGCGCAGCCGTTCCAGGTCGCCGCCGGTGCCGGCCAGTTCGGTCGGCGCGACCTCCACGTAGCGCAGCACGACCACGGGATCGACGGGCAGGGTCGTCGCGCCCGCGTCCTTGCGCACGACCTGCCGGTGGACCTGGCTGTCCGCTGGGACGTCGACCACGACGTCGTCGAGGATCCGCGCGGCGCACCCCAGCCGGCTGCCGTCGGCCAGCGGGCGCCGCCCCCGGTACGAGGCTTCGATCGTGCCGGGCGGGCTCAGTCGCCGCGTGTCGGCATGTCGACCCGGCTGTTCGCCGAGTGTGATCTGGCATCGACCGCACAGCCCGCGGCCGCCGCAGACCGAGTCGAGATCGACACCCAGCACTCTGGCGGCGTCGAGCACCGTCGTTCCTGCGGGCACCGGGCCGCGCCGGCCCGCCGGGGTGAACGACACGTCGACCAACGCTGCCGCCGGACGGCCGGCAGCGGTGGCGGCGCGCGCCGGGTTGTCGTCCGACGGTGTCTCAGCCACCGGACCGGGCCCTTCGGCGGTTGCTGCGGCGTCGGCCGGACGCCGCACCGTCGCCGTCGCCGTTGGCCGCCCGGTGCCGTCGGATCCACGCCGCGCAGTTCGCGTCGTTGCCTGTCAGCACGTCGCCTGCCAGCACGGTCCGGAGGATGTCGGGTTCCAGGGGATTCGTGATCGCCGAGGTCAGGCCGGCGCCGATCGCCATCGCGAGGAACGCCGCGTTGATCCCGCCGCGGTTGGGCAGCCCGAAGCTGATGTTCGAGGCGCCGCAGGTGGTGTTGACGCCGAGCTCGCGGCGCAGGCGGCCCACCAGCGCCATCACGTCGCGACCGGCGGCGCTGACCGCGGCGATCGGCATGACCAGGGGATCGACGACGATGTCGGAGGCGAGGATGCCGTGATCCGCGGCGCGGCGGACAATGGTGCGTGCGACGTCGAACCGGACGTCGGGATCCTGGGAGATGCCGGACTCGTCGTTGGTGATCGCGACCACGGCCGCGCCGTACCTGGCCACCAGCGGCAGCACCGATTCGAGGCGCTCCTCTTCTCCCGTGACCGAGTTGACCAGCGGCTTGCCGTCGTAGGCTTCCAGGCCCGCCTCGAGCGCCGCGACGATCGACGAATCGATCGACAGCGGCACGTCGACGACAGCCTGCACCTGACGGACAGCCTCGGCGAGGATGCCCGGTTCGTCGGCCATGGGGATGCCCGCGTTGACGTCGAGCATCGCTGCGCCCGCCTCGACCTGCGCGACGGCATCGGCGCGCACCCTGTGGTAGTCACCGGCGGCCATCTCCGCGGACAGCAACGCGCGCCCGGTGGGGTTGATCCGCTCGCCGATCACGACGAACGGGCGATCGAAGCCGAGCACGATCTCGCGGGTCGCCGAACTCATCACGGTGTGGGTCATGTGCGGGCGTCCTTGTCCGGGTCGGCGGAGCGGTCGTGTTGGGTCGCGTTCGCCAGGGCCGCCAGCGTGGCGGGCGGGAAACGCGCGTCGAGCGCGGCGATCTCGGCGTCGACCTCCGCGTGAAGGTCGGTGCCGCACGGCCGGGTGCGGCGGTCCCACAGGTCCAGGTACTCGCCCGACCCTGCGGTGCCCGCACGCATGGCGGCACGATCGATCGCGGCCTGGAAGCGGTCGGGCAACGCCGCCTTCGCCGAGCGCGAGGCGTCGCGCGCCACGACCTGCGCGGGGATGTCCCGCCACCAGATCACGGTCAGCGTCGGTCCGGCCCGGCGGCGGCTCACGTCAAGGCCTCCCCGCGATCGACAGCAGCGCCGGCGCCACGTCACCGGTTCCGACGTGTACGTGCTCGAGTCGCAGACCGAGCTGGTCGGCGGCGCGTTGCGCTGCGGTCAGTCGCTCGGCGTCGGGTCGGAACTGCGACAGGTACAGCAGGCGTGTGTAGTTGCCGAAGTAGTCATCGCGCAGCTGTGGCCAGCGGTCCAGACCGAGCCCGCGCCACACCAGCCGGTCGAACTGGCGCAGCAGGAAGTCCGTCACGTAGAAGGTGGTCGGTTCGGCCTCGTGGAGGTGCGCGAACACGTCGGCGCCGGCGAGGAACTCGTAGCAGTGCGCACCGGGAAGCCGCTGCGCGCCGTGGCGCTCGAGCACGACGTCGAGCGCACCGCCGGTGCCGCAGTCGCCGTACGCGACGAAGACCTTCTCGTACTGCGCCCCGGCGGCCGTGAGACGCTCGTCGACCGCGCCGGGGATCTGGTCCGGTGTGTTGTGCAGCGCTGCGGACAGGTAGGCGACGTCGATCCCGTCCAACCGGTTCGCCCCGATCACTGCCTGCAACTCGCGGCCCAGCGCCCCGCACGCGACCACCAGGATCCGATCGCCCACCGTCAGCCCGCCGTCGCCGCGCGCCGTGCGAGCACGAGCGCCTGTGCGGTCTCGGCCGCCGCGGCGGCGTCCCGGCAGTAGGCGTCGGCACCGACCGCACGTCCGAAGTCCTCGTTCAGGGGCGCGCCGCCGACCAGCACGATGTACCGGTCACGCAGACCGCGCTCGGCCAGCTCGTCGATGACCACCTTCATGTACGGCATCGTCGTGGTCAGCAGCGCGGACATGCCGAGGATGTCGGGCTGCTGCTCGTCGAGCGCGTGCAGATAGGCGTTGACGTCGTTGTTGATGCCGATGTCGACGACCTCGAAGCCGGCGCCTTCGAGCATCATCCCGACCAGGTTCTTGCCGATGTCGTGGATGTCGCCCTTCACGGTGCCGATGACGACCTTGCCGATGGTGTCGGCCCCGGTCTCGGCGAGCAGCGGGCGCAGGATGGCCATGCCGGCCTTCATGGCGTTGGCCGCCAGCAGGACCTCGGGCACGAACAGAATGCCGTCTCGGAAGTCGATGCCGACGATGCGCATGCCCTCGACCAGGGCGGTGTTGAGCACACGCTGGGGTTCCCAGCCGCGGTCCAGGAGGACGCGGGTGCCCTCTGCGATCTCGTCGGCGAGGCCGTCGTACAGGTCGTCGTGCATCTGCTCGACGAGCTCTTCGTCGGGCAACGTCGACAGGTCCAGGTCCTCGTCGCTCATGGCAGGGTCTCCGTCCGCGCGCTCAGCCATTGACCGAGAACGAGCTGTCGGGGTTGATCGCGCGGTTCCTGGAGAAGGAACCCAGGTGCAGGTCGAGGCCGGTGTATCTGCCGGTCACGACCAACGGTTCGGCGTCGTGGTCGTGCCCACCCTGGACGGCTTCGATGAGCTCGGCCATGCAGTGGCCCGCGACTCCGGCGTTCTTGAACTGGTTGCCCGACGTGCCGATCGCGACGTAGAACCCGCCGAGGTCGGTGCGGTCGTAGATCGGGATCCAGTCGTCGGCGACGTCGTACAGGTCGACGACTCCGCGGCGCTGGTTGGGTACGCCCAGGTCGGGGATGCGGCGTGCGAGGCGCAGCACCTGCGCGTCCCACTGCGCGGCGGTGATCGAGCGGTCGAAGTCATCGGGATCGTCCACCCAGTCCCGCGCGTCGCACTCGGGGTCCTCGGAGCCGACGAGGATGCTGTTGCCGGTCTCCGGGCGGAAGTAGACGCCCGTATCGCCGTCGGACACGTGGACGCCGGTGTGCTCGTAGTCGATCGACGGTGGTGCGGCGACGTGGTGCACCTCGTGGCGCAGCGGGCGGGTGCCGATCCGCATGCTCCCCGAGAGACCTGCGAGGTCGTTGATCACCGCAGAGTGCGGCCCCGCCACGTTGACCACGACCGGCGCACCGACGGTCGTGCCGTCGTCCAGCGTGACACCGGTGACGCGGTCGCCGGACCGTTGGATGCCGGTCACCTTGGTAGAGAAGCGGAAGCGCGCGCCCTTGGCCTCGGCAGCGCGTTGCAGGTTGTGGCTGGCCAACTGCGGGTCACTGACGTAGCCGGACTGGGGCGTCCATATGGCGCCCGGCAGCTTGTGCGTCGGCGTCTCCCAGAAGGCGTCGTCGTCGACGGGACGCGGCGGCCCGAACACACCGGTGTCGAACGCAGGCATCTGCTTGCGCAGGGTGTCGGCGTCCCAGTCCTCGTACGGGATGCCGATCTTGTCGAACAGCGGCTGCACCCGCCCGTGGTGGCCGCCGGGGTTCTTGAGCAGCAGCGTGCCGCACTGCACCAGGCTGGCGAGACCGCGTTCGTCGGACGCGTCGAGGTACGCGGGCCAGTCGGTCCAGTAGTGCAGGCCTTCCCAGGACATGGCGACACCGTCGTAGGTCGAGTAGGTGAACCGCACGATGGCGCACGAGTTGGACGTCGAGCCGAACCCCGCGGCCGGCAGCGCGTCGATGTTCAGCGTGCGCCACCCGCGTCTGGCGAGCTCGAAGCCGACGGCCGCCCCGATGACGCCCGCGCCAATGATCACCGCGTCCGTGCTCTGATCGTGCTCAGCCATGCGGCCCCGATCCGGCGATTCCCATCATGTGGAAATTGATTGGCTTAGTTGCCACAAAGCGGTAATATACGCCGCCATATGACGACCGTCCAGAGCGTTGTGCGCTCGATGACTCTCCTGGAGCAGGTCGCGCACCGGCCGAGGGGGCTGGTTGAGCTCGCCGATGCGGCGAAACTGCCTACCACCACAACGGCGCGGCTGTTGGCGACCCTCGAGGACCTGCACGCCCTGCGTCGTGATGACGAGGGCATCTACCGCATCGGCCCGACCATCATCTCGCTCGTGTCGACCGGCGATGTCGGGTCCTCCCTGCGCGCGCTGGCACACCCGCACATGGTCGAGTTGGTGGGGGCCGTCGACGAGGCCGTCGGCCTGTCGATTCCGGTGGACGGTGTCGCCGTGACCATCGCGCAGGTCGACGCGCCACGGGCGGTCAAGGCGGAGGACTGGTACGGCACGCGCTGGTCGCTGCTCGGTGGTGGCACCGGATACGCGCTGATGGCGACGTGGTCGCAGTCGGAGGTCGACGAGCTGCTGGATGGCAGCAGTGATCCCGGCCGCGTTCGCGACGGCATCGCTGCCGCCCGGGCCGCTGGCGTGTCGTGGAGCCACGGCGACTACGTCGACGAGCTGTCCAGCGTCGCGGCGGCGATCGTCGACGACTCGGGACGGGGGATCGCGGCGCTGTACGTGTACGGCCCGTCGTACCGCTTCCCCGACGGCGCGACCCACGAGACCGAGCGACGCCTCGTCGAGATGGCGCGGCGCATCTCCCACGCCTGGAACGCCAGGACCGGAAGGACTGTGGTGCAGTGACCACCGACGAGACCGCGACAGCCGGACCAGCCGCAGGTGGTCGGACGGACCGCCGTCGCACGGGCCGGCGCCGGCAGCGCGCAGCGGGCGCTGCCGCACCGTCACAGCCCGCTTGGCGGCAGCCACGTCGCCGCTTCGCGCCCGTGCGGGCGGTCTCCGACGACGAGCTCGAGGAACTCCACCGCGGTGCCCTGCGAGTGCTGGCCGAGATCGGCATGGACTTCCTGCACCCCCGCGCACGGCAGCTGTGGGCGGACGCCGGAGCCGAAGTGGAAGGTGAACGGGTGCGCGTCGACCCCGCGCTCGTCACCGCGCTGGTGTCACAGGCGCCCGATCGCTTCACGTTGCATGCGCCCAACTCCGCCCACGACCTCGAGATCGGTGGCGACGCCATCGCGTTCACCGCCGTGGCCAGCGCACCCTATGTGAGTGACGAGGCAGGCGGTCGTCGCCAGGGCAACGAACGGGACTTCGCCGACCTCGTCCGGCTCAGCCAGCAGCTCAACGCGGTGCACCTGCACGGGGGATACCCGGTCGAGCCGGTCGACCTGCACGCGTCGGTCCGCCACCTGCACGCGACACGGATGCTGCTGACGCTGTCCGACAAGGTCCTGCATGCCTACAGCCTCGGAGCGCAGCGCAACAGGGACTGCCTCGAGATGGTCCGCATCGTTCGGCAGGTCGATCACGAGACGTTGGACCAGCAGCCCTCGATCCACACCGTCATCAACGCCAGCTCGCCGCTGCGCTATGACCATCCGATGCTCGCGGGCATCCTCGAGTACTCGTCGCGCAACCAGGCCGTGATCGTGACTCCGTTCACACTCGCTGGTGCCATGGCGCCGGTGACGCTCGCCGGGGCGCTCGTCCAGCAGCACGCCGAGGCACTCGCGGGCATCGCCTTCACGCAGCTGGTGCGCGCAGGTGCGCCAGTGGTGTACGGCGGGTTCACGTCCAACGTCGACATGCAGTCGGGCTCTCCGGCGTTCGGCACCCCCGAGTTCATGAAGGCCGCCATGATCGGCGGCCAGCTCGCACGTCGCGCCGGTGTCGCGTACCGGTCGTCGAACGTGTGCACCGCCAACGCCGTCGACGCCCAGGCCGCGTACGAGAGCGTCTTCTCGTTGTGGGGCGCCGTCATGGGCGGGGCGAACGTGGTGCTCCACGGCGCCGGCTGGATGGAGGGCGGGCTGCGCGCATCGTTCGAGAAGATGGTGATCGACGCCGACCTGCTGCAGATGGTCGCGGCCTTCCTCGACCCGGTCGTGGTCGACGACGCGGCCATGGCGATCGACGCGATCGCCCAGGTCGGGCCCGGCGGTCACTTCTTCGGTGCCCAGCACACGCAGGACCGCTTCCGCGACGCGTTCTTTCGCCCGGCGATCTCTGACTGGCGCAACTTCGAGACCTGGGATGAAGCGGGTGGCCCGACAGCTGTCGACCATGCCCGGCGACGGGTCCGCGCGCTGCTCGACGACTACGAACCGCCACGTCTCGACCCGGCGGTCGCCGAGGAGCTCGACGAGTTCGTCTCCAGACGCGTCGCCGAGGGCGGCGTGGCAACCGACTTCTGATCCGGAGCTGCAATGAGGACCAGCGCCCAGGTGGTGGTGATCGGTGGCGGTGTGGTCGGCGCGAGCGTGCTGTACCACCTCACGAAGGTCGGTATCACCGACGTCGTGCTCGTCGAGCGCAGCGAGCTGACGTCGGGCTCGACCTGGCACGCGGCAGGCGGCATGCACACGCTGAACGGCGATCCCAACGTGGCGGCGCTGCAGCAGTACACCGTGGGGTTGTACGAGGAGATCCAGAGGATCTCCGGCCATGACTGTGGCATCCACCTGACCGGCGGGCTGATGCTGGCCGACACCGACGAACGCATGGACTGGCTGCGAATGGCGCACGCGCGCGGCCGCTACCTGGGCATGGACACCGAGTTGCTCGACGTCGCCGATGCCGCCAAGATCCTGCCGTTCATGAACGAGCGCTACTTCGTCGGCGCGCTGTTCGACCCGATGGAGGGACATGTCGATCCGTCCGGCGTCACGTGGGCCTATGCGCGGGCGGCCCAGCTGGCCGGCGCGGACGTCGTCCAGCACACCCGCGTCGACGCGATCCGCCGGCGGCCCGACGGCCTGTGGGACCTCGACTGCGGCGAGGCCGGCACGATCACGTGCGAGCACTTCGTCAACGCCGGTGGGCTGTGGGCGCGGGAGGTCGGCCGCATGTGCGGCGTCGAACTGCCGGTGCTGGCCATGGAGCACATGTACCTGCTGACCGAGTCGGTGCCCGAGTTGGAGGACTGGAACGTGACCGGGCCCGGCAGCGGCCTGCACGCGATGGATTTCGCCGGCGAGGTCTACATGCGCAAGGAGGGGACCGGGCTGCTGCTGGGCACCTACGAGCCCAACGGTGTGCCGTGGTCGCCGCAGTCGACGCCGTGGGACTTCGGGCACCAGTTGCTGCCACCCGACCTCGACCGGATCGCCGACAACCTCGAGGTCGCCTTCGAGCACTTCCCGATCTTCTATGAGGTCGGGATCCGCAAGGTCATCAACGGGCCGTTCACCTTCGCCCCCGACGGCAACCCGCTGATCGGCCCGATCCGCGGTCAGCGCGGCCACTGGGTAGCCTGCGGGGTCATGGCCGGTCTCAGCCAGGGCGGCGGCGTCGGTCTGGCGCTGGCGAACTGGATCGCCGACGGCGACCCCGGGTTCGACGTCTGGGGCATGGACGTCGCACGGTTCGGGGACTTCGCAACCCCGGCGTACACCAACACGAAGGTGCGTGAGAACTACGGCCGCCGGTTCCGGATCGCCTACCCGAACGAGGAGCTGCCGGCCGGCCGCCAGTTGCTGACGTCGCCGATCTATGACCGGCTCGACCGCGCCAACGCGGTGTGGGGCGTGGCCTACGGGTTGGAGTACGCGCTGTGGTTCCAGCGGGACGGGCTGGAGGCGTACGAGACACCGACCCTGCGTCGCTCCAACGCCTGGGATGCGGTGGCCCACGAGAGCGAGGCCGTGCGCAGCGGTGTCGGCCTGATCGAGACCACGGGCTTTGCGAAGTTCGAGTTCACCGGGTCCGGGGCCCGCGCGTTCCTCGACGGCCTGCTGGCCAACCGCATTCCCGCGGTCGGGCGCATCGCGCTGACGCCGATGCTGAACGAGCACGGCCGCCTGATCGGTGACCTGACCGTGGCGGCGCTGCCTCCGACCCCCGGCGACGCCGTCGAGGGGATCCACGAGCGTTTCATGATCTTCGGAACGGGTGCGGCCGAACGCTGGTACGAGCGCTGGTTCGACGCGCACCTGCCGGCCGATGGCACGGTGCGCTACCGCAGCCTCGGACCGAACCTGTGCGGGCTGTCGATCGCCGGCCCGGCGTCGCGTGCGTTGCTTGCCGAGGTGACCGACACCGACGTGTCGGCGGGGGCCCTGCGGTTCCTCGACATGCGCCGCGTCGAGATCGAGGCGGTTCCCGTGCTGCTCGGCAGGATCAGCTTCACCGGGGACCTCGGCTACGAGCTGTGGGTCGAGCCGGCCTACCAGCCGCGACTGTTCGACGTGCTGACCACTGCCGGTGCCCGCCACGGGCTGCGCCTGTTCGGCATCCGGGCGCTGGATTCACTGCGGTTGGAGAAGTCCTTCGGCGCGTGGGCGACCGAGTACCGACCCATCTACGATCCATACGAGGCGGGCTTGGGCGTGTTCGTGAAGCTCGACAAGGGCCCGTTCATCGGTCGCGACGCGGCTGCGCGCGTACACGCCGACGGGCCGGACCGCCGCCTGGTCACGTTCACGATCGACGCGGATGACGCCGATGCCGTCGGTGACGAGCCGATCTGGCACGACGACGAGGTCGTCGGCTGGGTGACGTCGGGCGGCTACGCACACGCGTCGCAGGCGTCCGTTGCGCTGGGCTATGTGCCGGCCGGACTCGCCGACGCCCGGGACGGCTTCGAGATCGAGGTGGTCGGCGAGCGCCGTGCCGCCGTCCTGCTCGACACCTGCCTGTTCGACCCGACCGGCGCCCGCATGCGCGCCTGATCCGACGAGGATCCGTCGATACGCACGGGCCGCAGCAGGGAGCCACGCGCACGTACGATTGCGTGACCTACGACCTGCCACGCCCACTCGGGAGCCGAGCGCGAGCCGTTCGGCCGCTGCTGCGAGTGCGGGCGCAAGGTGTGGTGTCACACCGCGCGCGGAGGAGCCGTCATGGCACAGCGCAGACCGGCGTCGCCATCACCACGGCCTGACGCCGGCCACGCCGTGGTCATCGGCGGTGGCATGGCCGGCCTGCTGGCGACCGGCGTGTGCGCGCAGCACTTCCTGCGCGTCACCCTCGTGGAGCGCGACGTGCTCGACGACACGGTCGCTACCCGCAGAGGCGTCCCCCAGGGCCGTTTGCTGCATGCACTGCTGCCGGGAGGCCTGCGCATCATCGAGCAGATGTTCCCCGGCTACAGCCGGGCGCTCGAGACGGCGGGTGCCGTCCCGATCCACGTGCCGGGCGACATTCTCATGCTGCTGCCGCCGGGTTGGGCCGACCGGCGTGCGAGCGGCTGGACGACACTGTCGGCCAGTCGCCCGCTGCTCGAGCTCATGGTGCGCGTCCGTGTGCGCGCCAACGCCCGCGTGCAGTTGCTCGACGGTCACGACGTGACCGGTCTGCGCGCCGACAGGGGTGGCACGGTCCGCGGTGTCGCCGTGCGCTCCATCGCCGCACACGCGTCTGGCACCCTCGATGCGGATCTCGTCGTGGATGCCGCCGGACGCGCATCACGCGCTCCCGCCTGGCTGGAGGAGCTCGGCGCCAGCGCGCCGCCCGAGACCGTCGTCGATCCCGACATCGCCTACGCGTGTCAGGTCCTGCGGATCCCACGCGGGCTCGACGTGGACTGGAAGGCGCTGATGCTGCTCTCGCGGCCACCGGTGGTGCCGCGTACCGGCTATCTGTTCCCGATCGAGAGCGGCCACTGGATGGCCAGCCTCATGGGAGCCGCCGGACAGCATCCGCCGACCGATCCCGAGGGCTTCATGACGTTCGCGCGCAGCCTCCGCCACCCGATCCTCGCGGACGCGATCGCCGGCGCGGAGCCCGTCACACCCGCCCGGGCACACCGCGGCACCGCGAACCGGCTGCGCCACTACGAGCGCGTCGCCATGCCCGACGGGCTGGTCGTCCTCGGTGACGCCGCGTGCGCGTTCAACCCGGTGTACGGGCAGGGCATCAGCACCGCCGCCATCGCGGCCCGCACGCTGGACGAGTGCCTGCGCCGCCGCCGGCGGCAAGCGGGCGACGAGCTCGGGCTGACGGGGCTGGCAGCGAAGTTCCAGCGTCGCCTCGCGAGGCGCAACGGCGGCGCATGGTTGCTGTCCACCGGTGAGGACCTGCGGTTCCCCACGACCACGGGTGGGCGGACGACTGCGGGCACCCGGTTGCTGCACCGCTACGTCGATCGGGTCGCAGCCGCATCCACCCGCGAGCCGGGCGCGGCGGACGCGTACGCGCGGGTGATCGGCATGCTGTCGCGTCCCACGTCGCTGTTCGCTCCCGGCGTGGTCGCGGCGGCGCTGCGGGCTCGCACCACCGAGCCGTCGGCGCCGCCACCGCGCGCGCCGGACGAGGCGCCGGCGGTCGGCGTGCACCGGACGGGCCGGACGCGGTGACGTCCGCGACCGCTGTCGACCGACGCGCGTGTGTCCGCGCTGACCAGCAAGCAGGCGACGCGGTTCATCCGTCGGCGTGGGCGTGACGGAGCTGCTGGCGCAGCGCGACCAGCTGGGCCCGTTCGCAGATCTCCACGGCAGCCCGCAGGTGCGCGCCGGCCTGGACGTCATCGTCCGTCGCGGCCGCGAGCTCGCGGAGCGCGACCGCTTCGAGGAGTGCCTGACCGTGATCGCGGGCGAAGATCCGTGCAGCGTGGGCGTCGGCCCTGGCCGGCGCCGGTTCGTGTCGGGCCAGATGGACGTACGCGCGATGTGCCCGGGCCCAACCCGCGATGTACGGAGACTCGATCTCCCGCGCCAGCTCGACCGCGCGGTCGAGCGTGGCGATCGCCGTCTCAGGATCGCCCCGCACGGCCTGTACGTACCCGAGGTAGGCACTGATCAGTGCGTCGTTGTACATCATGTCGTGGAGTTGCGCGACGGCCAACCCCGCCGTCAACTTCGCCTCCGCCGCCTGCATGCGGCCCGCGTAGATGTCGATCGCGCCGCCCGCCCATGCGCCGAACGTCAGTTCGAAGGGGCGTCCGCCAGCGTTCACGATGGCCGTGCGGTCGGCGTAGACGCGGTCGGCGTCGTCGAACCGGCCCATCTGCGCATGGGCCATCGCCATGAAGGTCAGACTGGTCGAGATCCGGCTGGTGACCAGCCCACGACGGTCCGCACCGATCTCGCGGAAGAACTCCAGATCGGTCGCGAGCAGCTCCGGCACGGCGCTCGGCCGGCCGGCCATCGCCAACGCCTGTCCTTCCGCGAGCCGGCCTTCGGCGATCAGGTAGCTGTCGGTGAGCTCGAGGCCGAGCCTGCGTGCGGTCTGCGCCGCGGTGACCGCAAGGCGGTGGTCGCCGGTCATGCTTGCGACGTAGGAGCGGTGGACTGCGACCGTCGCGAGTCTGCGGCGGTCGCCGAGCCGGTCGGCGTACACGGCGGCGCGATCGAGATCGCGCAGCGTGGACAACAGGTGTTGTCCGGCGCCGGTCGCGGCGACCCGCAGCGCACCGGCCATGTCGATGAAGCGGGCCATCCGCTCGGCGGTCTCGGGCAGCCGCGTCGACGCGTCCAGCCCCATCGTCAGCAGCCGTCGGGCCTGTGGGTAGGCCGAACGATGCTCCGAGAGCGCCGCGGCCTGCCAGAGGTACGCCACGGCGTCGTCCCAACGCTGCGCGTTGTAGGCGTGGTATGCCAGGCGCTCGACGGGTGCGTCCGGTGTCTGTCGTGCCGCGAGGGCGTCCGCCACCGCGCCGTGCAGGACGCGCCTGCGCTCCAACGGGATCGCTGCGTACACCACCTCCCTGATGAGGTTGTGCTTGAACGCGAGCTCTCCCGCAACATGGCCCTCGTGGAGGAGGTCCGCCGCCTCGAGCCGCGCACGGCTGTCGCGCATGGCCCGTGGGTCGTTGCCGGCCGTCGCGTCCAGGATGTCGACCGGCATCGTCTCGCCGATCACTGCGGCGACCTGTAAAAGACGCTTGTCCGCGCGCGGCAACCGGTCGATGCGTGCGGCCACGACCGCCTGCACCGTGTCGGGCAGCTCCAAAGCGTCCGGATCGCCCACGAAGCGGTAGTCGCCGACGTGGCCATGCAAAGCCTCGGTGTCGGCGAGCGACCGGACGGTCTCCTCGACGAACAGCGGCGTGCCGTCCGTCCGCGCCAGCAGCGCCTCGTGCAGCCGCGCGACGCTCGGGTGTGCGCCGAGCAGCGCATCGAGGAGCTGAACCGCGTGGTCCCCGAGGAGCGGTTCGAGGTGGACCTTCGAGTAGAAGGCCCGGTCCGCCCAGTGGTCGACGTACTCCGGCCGGTACGTCACGACCATGTGGATCGTCATGTCGTCGACGACGTCGACGATGTCATCGAGCACCGCCTGCGTGTCCTCGTCGATCCAGTGCAGATCCTCGACGACGAAGACCCCTGTACCCCGCCGTGGGGCGGCGATGGCCAGCGCCCGCACGGCATCGCGGATCCGGCGGCGGCGGCGGGGTGGGTCAAGCGCCGTCCATGCCGGGCTGTCTGGTTGTCCACCAGTCAGGGCGATCGCCGGATCGAGCGCCGTGGCAACGAGCGCCGGATCGATCGCGGCGATCGCCGCGGTGATCCGTTGTCGTGTCTCGCCTTCGGTCTCCCCGCTGGCGTCACCGGTGCCGAGGAACAACGGGATCAAGGGGAAGTATGGGGTGCTCACGTCGTACGGCGATGCCTGGAGTCGCCGCACCGAGACGTCGGGGCCAAGGGTGGCGAGGAACTCGTGGACCAGCCGCGATTTGCCCACACCGGCCTCGCCGGTGACCGCGGTCAGACGTCCGCGACCGCGCTGCGCCTCGCCGAACGCCTCCCGCAGCGTACCGAGCTCGCCCTGCCGTCCGATGAAGCGCGTCAGCTCGCGACGCTGGCGCGGCATCCAGGTGCCGACGGCGCTGGTCCGGTGGACCAGCCGGTGCACGTCGACGGGCTCGTCCAGGCCTTTGACCGGTCGCGGCCCCATATGCTCGGCGACGACGAATCCGCTGACCATGCGTGCCGTGTCGCCGGTCATCAACGCCTGTCCCGGTGCGGCCATGCGCTCCATGCGTGACGCCAGGTGCACCGCTGGACCCAACGCCGTGTAGTCCCTCGACAGGTCGGTTGTGATCGTGCGCAGAAGCACCTCGCCCGAGTGCAAGCCGACGCGGATGTCGATCGTCCCGCGCGTCGCGGCGCGTACGTCGTCGAGCATCTGCAGGGCGGCGTACGCCGCACGGACGCCGTGGTCCTCGCGGGCGACGGGGGCGCCGAACAGGGCGAGGATCCCATCGCCGGCGACGCGGCTGACGATCCCGCCGTACGCGTGGACAGCGTTGGTCATGCTGTCGAGCACCGGTTGGAGCCGGCCGACGGCGACTTCGGGATCGACGTTCTCGATCAGGCTGGTGGACCCCACGGTGTCTGCGAACAGCACGGTGACGATCTTGCGTTCACCCGAGATGCTCGGGCGTGCGGCTCCTCGTGGTTCGGCGACCGGCAGCGGTGTCCCGCACGCGGCACAGAAGCGATCACCCGATCTGGCGGTGGTGCCGCATGCCGCGCAGTCCATCGGCGGTCACGCGCCCGGAATCCGCCCGGCGGAGGCCGTGACCCGATCGCGTCCGTAGACAGCGACCACGTGGCGCCACAGCAGTCCGGGCAACTCGATCCACACGTGCTCGTCGGTCAGTGCCATGAATGCCGCGGCATCGTAGAACCAGCCGCGGCCGCCGTGGGCCAGGCGGCGCTGCGCTCGCGGAGCTGCTCGTTCGACAGCAAGCCTGTGCTCATGGATACCGGCTCCCGAGTGGCGTGCGACCCAGACTAACCGGTCAGTCAGAGTCCACCCACGGGGTGCGGCGCCCTGATCGGCGACCCACACTGTCGCGCGGGTTGCCGTTTGGCGGCACCCTACGTAGCCGGGCTCGGTATGCTGCGACGTGTGCGACGACTTGTGATGCTCATTGTCGTCGGCTTGGTCCTCGGTGCGTGCGGATCGTCAGTGGACGGCACCACAGCGGACGTGGCCGGCGCCGACTCCGGTGACACCGGGGCGACTGCACCGTCGCCCGCAGCCGGCGACGGCGCGTCGGACGACCAGGCTTCTTCAGCGTCGCCGGACATCGTGCCGTTCGGCGTGGTCGAGACGGTCGACGGTGCCAGCCTCGACGGTGCGGACTATGCCGGCGACAGCCTGGCGCTGTGGTTCTGGGCACCCTGGTGAGGGACGTGCAATCGGGAGGCTCCCGAGGTTGCACAGGTTGTGCAGCAGTACAGCGACAAGATTGACATCATCGGCGTGGCGAGCAGGGATGAGCGTCCGGCGATGGAGGAGTTCGTCGCACGCCATGGTCTCGAGGACATGGTCAACATCGCCGACGTCGAGGGCGCGGTGTGGCAGCGCTTCGGTGTCGTCGGGCAGCCGGCGTGGGTGTTCCTCGACGCCGCCACCGGCGACGGCGAGCGGGTGCTGGGCGCGATCCCACGTGCCGATCTCGAAGCGCGCCTGGACGCATTGTCGGGGTGAGGCGTCGCTGTGCTCAGCGCGCCAGACGATCCATCAGTTCCATGAGCTCCCGGTTCGGGGGGTCGACAGCCGTCCACGTGTGCTCCAGTGGCGTGCGCACGACCTCCCAGTGGACCTCACCGACCATGACGCGATTCTCGCCGTCGATCAACGCCGTGACGGCCGCATCCCCCAGGCGCGCTGCGAGGACGCGGTCGCGCATCAGCGGCGGGCCTCCACGCTGCACATGGCCGAGCGCCGTGACGCGGTGGCTCACGCCCGCCAGACCCTCGCTGCACCGTTGGGCCACCTCGAACGCGCCGCCCGCGTCGTCGCCTTCGGCGACGACGATCAGGCAGTACTGCTTACCCATGCGGAACGCCTCGTGGATGCGGTGCTGCAACTCGTCGATGTCGGTCGGACGCTCCGGCAGCAGCACGTCCGTCGCGCCACCGGCGATCGCGGAGTGAAGCCCGATCCATCCGCTCGAGCGACCCATGACCTCGATGAAGAACGCGCGCTTGTGGCTGGCCGCGGTGTCCCTGATCCGATCGATCGCGTCCAGTGCCGTGTTGACGGCCGTGTCGAATCCCAACGTGTAGTCGCACCCCGACAGGTCGTTGTCGATCGTGCCGGGCACGCCGACGACCGCGACATCGCACTCGTGTGACAACACGTCGGCGCCCCGGAACGAGCCATCCCCACCGATCACGACGAGGCCCTCGATCTGGTGCGCAGCCAGCGCGCTGATCGCCTTCTGACGGCCTTCGACCGTGAGGAAGCGCTCCGACCGTGCCGTGCCGAGCATGGTGCCGCCCAGGTGCAGGATGCTCGACACGCTACGGGCGCTCAGAGGCGACAGCTCGCCGTCGATCAGGCCCTCGTAGCCGCTCCGAACGCCATAGACGTCGATGCCGCGTGCGTCCGCGGAGCGCACAACGGCACGCAGAGCCGCATTCATGCCCGGCGCATCGCCGCCGCTGGTCAACACTGCGATTCTGTGCACCTGGTCGTCCTGTCCCGCCGCGTGGATGGGCCGGAGGGCGAACGCGCGGACCTGTCGGTCGCCCCGGAGATATCGTTGCGAATCTCGGTGCCGGCGAAACGCCGACCTCCGGCGACCGTCGGAGACCGTGGGACCCGGGTGATCACAGCTGGTCGATGTGCTCCGCGAGTTCCCCGATGTCGGTCACGACCAGAGCGCCGGTCGCCACCGCGGCGTCCGGGTCGACGCCCTGTCCGCCGAAGACGACGACCACGTCCGGGTTGGTGTCGCGGCTGGCAGCCGCGAGGGCGGCGTACGCCTCGACCGACATCGGCTGTGTGACCGAGAAGCAGACCAGGTCGGCCGGCACGGCCGCCAGGAAGATCGACAGGTCCGCGGCCGGAACACCCGCGCCGAGGTGGTGCACCGAATAGCCGGCGGCCCGCAGGAAGTCGGCCACCATCGCCGAGGCGATGGCGTGCCGCTCGTCTGGCGGTGTCAGCGTCACCGCGGTGCCGCGCGAGGGACCGCGCCGGCGGAACAGGTCGCTGAGCTGCGCGACGATCGTCACGCAGATCTGACTGGCCCGGTGCTCCTCGGCGACGCCGATGTCGCCATGCGCCCAGCGGTTGCCGACGTCGCGCAGTGCGGGCGCGATGAGGTGGACGTAGACATTGCCGGCGGTCGCGCCGTCCGAGATGACCTTCTGCACCTCGCCCCGCGCCTGCACCGCGTCGCCGACCAGCAGCGCGGACGTCAGGCGCTCGACATGACGATCCCAGTCGGTGTGATTCGTCCCACGGCCGCCAATGGCCACGTCGAGCTCCCGGTCGGCAAGGAAGCGTTCGAGGTCGGTGGCACGCACACGGAGTCGTCCCCCGGTCTTGAACGCGGGCAGGTCGCCCCGGCGCACCCAGCGGTACGCCGTCATGTAGTGCACATTCAGCTGCTCGGCCGCCTCCTGAAGCGTCAGCAGCCTGGCAGTCTGGCGCTCCATGCGTGGCGGCCCCCCTACCTTCCGCTGCCGCCCATTCAACCCCTCAGGCCCGTCGGCGCAAAATCGGTGTCGCCGGCGTCGTCACAGGCTCGGCGACGCCGGCGGCATGACTAACGTTTGCTAAGCGCACGCTCGTGGGCCATACTCCGTCCGTCCGCCTAGCGGACCAGCCGCAGGTGGTGCCAACGAACGACCCCTCCGCCGCACCGCCTGCGGCTCTTTCGCGCCGACAGCGCGCTGCAGGCACGCCGTTGCACGTACGGCGCTCCCGCGGCGGCCGCATCTCGCCGTCCGAACGCGGCCCATGGGCTGACCGCCGCCGCGGTCACCACATCAGGCTTTCTGGCGGGTGAACGCGGCAACGATCTCGACGTGTGCGGTGTGGGTGAACTGGTCGACGCCAACGATCCGGGTCAGCAGGTAGCCGGCATCGGCGAGGCTGCGTGCGTCGCGCGCGAACGTCGCCGGGTCGCACGACACATAGACCACCCGGGCGGGCTCCAGTCCGGCGACCCACGCCACGACCACCGGGCCGGCGCCCGCCCGGGGCGGATCGAGCACCACGGCGTCCACCGGCGGCGCCACGGCCGGTGACGTCGTCACATCCGCCAGGACGACCTCGACGGGCAGTGCGGCGGTGTTGACCCGCGCGTCCGCGCAGGCCGCCGGACCGGCTTCGACCGCTGTGACACGCGCGCCGTCAGCTGCGAGAAAGGCCGAGAACAACCCAACTCCCGCGTAGCAGTCGACCACGTGCGCCCCGGGCGACGCAGCGGTGAAGCGGCGCACGAGGTCGACCAGCAGTTCCGCGCCCGCGACGCTGGCCTGGAAGAAGCTGCCGGCGCTCACCACGAACCGCCGACCCCCGACGTCGAGGTGCACTCGCGGATCACCGAGGCGACGATCGGGCCCGCCGGGGCTGTGGACGACCGCCGGCAGATCGGACGGGACAGAAGTCCCATGCCCGGTCACGGTCAGCGCGCCACCGCCGTCGGACCCGACCTGAAGCTGCACCTGTGAGGTCTGGCTCCACCCCGACCGGATCCGGCTCAGAATCGCCCGGGCTGAGCGCTCGAGCAACGGACAGTCGTCGACGATCACCGGATCGTGGCTGCGCGCCCGACGGAACCCGAGTCGGCCCGACCGCGTGACGACGAACCGCGCGCGGTTGCGGTAGCCCAGACCGTCTCGCGAGTGGGGACGCAGCACTTCGACAGTACCGTCGCCGGGCACCTCGAGGTGCGCGATCCGTCGCAGCTGGTCGGCGATCACCGTGCCGAGCAGCTCGGCCTGCCGGGATGGCGTGATGTGCTGCAGCTTGCAGCCACCGCAGCGGCCGGGGCCGAACAAGGGGCACGGTGGCTCGACGCGATCCGGCGACGGGTCGATCACCTCCACCACCGTCGCGCGCGCCCAGCGACGCCGGTCGTCGGTGATGCGCGCACGAATCCGCTCGCCAGGGATCGCATAGTCGACGAAACACGCGCGTCCGTCCGGCAGCCGGCCGACCGCCGCTCCACCGTGCGCGAATCCGTGCGGTGTCAGCTCGACCACGGTGTCGGGCTCGGCGCGGGTCACGGACCGGCCCGCTCACCGCGCAGCAGGCTCCACTCGGTGCCGGCGGCGCGCTGCACCCGCAGGCCCGACCGCTCCAGGGCGGCGCAGACCTCGTCCCCACGGACGTTGCTCACCCCGCCGGCGATCAGCAGGCCGTCGACGGCGAGGGCGGCCTGCAGCGCAGGCGCCGACGCGATCAGTGTCGCGCTGTCGAGGTTGGCGACGACGACGTCGAACGTACGGCCCGCCAGGTCGTCGATGCCCACGGCGAGAACCTCGATCGTGACCCCGTTGCGGTGCGCGTTGTCGCGGGCCGCGGCGACGGCCAGGGGATCGATGTCGATCGCCGTGACCCATGCGCCGCCACGCGCCGCAGCGATCGCCAGCACACCGGTGCCGGTGCCGACATCGAGCACGGTCCTTTCGGGCAGCGCCACCCCGTCGAGCGCGTCGAGGCTTTGCCGGGTCGTCTCGTGGTCCCCGGTGCCGAACGCCTGACCGGGGTCGATGATCAGTTCGTCGGCCGCGGCCGTCGACAGCCACGGGGGTGTGACCGTCCAACGGCCCGCACGCACGGGCGTCAGACCGGCGCGCCAGCGCTCGTGCCAGTCGCGGTCGGCGACGCGCTCCCATCGACCCGGCAGCGGGGCCGCGGTGGGACGTTGCGCGAAGTAGACGGCGGCTCGACCGTCGACCTCGGCGGCGCCGACCATGCCCGCCGCCGTGAGCGCCGCCCAAGCCAGGTTGGCCTCGTCGAGATCGGCGTCGAGGTGCAGTGCCCAGACGGGCAAGATCAGGCCCGGTCGCCCGGTCGTTCGCTGTGCTCTGCCACCTCGAACGTCCACAGCTGTGCTCCGCTGGCGGCGGGGCCGCCCGCCGGCCGCTGCGCGTGACCCTGGTCGAATGCCTGCGACTCGGTCCATGCGGTGAATGCCTCGCGCGAGTCCCAGCGGGTGTAGACGAAGTACCGGTCGTCACCGTCGGCTGGACGCAGCAGCTCGAACGCCTGGAAACCGGGTGTCTTGTCGACCTCCCCGGCACGGGTGGCGAAGCGCTGCTCGAGCACGTCCCGCCGTTCGGGCGGCACAGTCAACACGTTGATCGCGACGAACGCCATGGCCTGCTCCTACGGATTGATGGTAACGGTCACCCGATCGTGCCACGGAATCCGCGACCGGCCGCGTGCCGGCCCGATGCATGACGGCGTCAACGGCTGGGCAGAACCGGTCAGATGCCTGGAACCGACACCCTGCTGGCCGACGCGACACGCTGTCTGATCGCCTACCGCGTCAGCGACGGCCCGGCGATGACACCGATGTCGTGCTGGTCCGACGGTGGCGGTCTGTGGATGACCACGTCGCGACAGGCCGCCAAGGTCACCGCGTTGCGGCGCGACCCCCGTTGTGTGTTGTGGATCGAACCGCCGGATCCCACCGAGCCCGGCGTGTCGGTCGACGGCACCGCGCGTGTCTACGACGTGTCGGATCCGATCGGACTGGCACTGCACGGGCCCACGATCTCGGCGGCACTGGCTGCGCTGGCCGTCGTCCACAGATCTGCCTTGGCCGGCTATGTGCGCGACCTTCCGCGGCTGCCACCCCGCTGGATGCCTCATGGCCGGGTGCTCATCCGCGTGCGTGTGGACCGCGCGCGCAGCCGCCTGGCGCCGCAGCGTCAGACCGGGGTCGGGCCGGTGCTGCCGCCCGAGCTGCCCGCCAACGTCCGTCGGGCGGTCACGGGAACAAGGGTCGTGGCGCTGGCGTCGCAGCGCGGTGGCGTGCTCACCGTCCAGCCCGCCATTTGGAGTGCGGGCTATCGTCTGGATGTGGGTGCCAGCGCGGTGCCGGATCCGCTGACGCCCGCCTGCATCGTGGTCGACGCGCACGACGAGCCACGACCGTCGACCAAGCTGGGCGTACTGCTACGCGGCCACGTCGACAGCGGTTTCGTGTTCCACCCGCGTCGTTTGGTCTGGTGGGACGGCTTCTCGACCAACGCGACGCCGGTGCGGGCACCGACGGCCGCCAGCGGGATCACCCTGCCCGACTGACCTGCGTGCGGATGGTTTCGTCGGTGCCGGGTCGATTCTCGTCGGGTGATGCGCCAGGGCATGAGCCGGATCCAGGCTAAGCTGCTGGTCGTGCACGTCGCTGACGGACTGCGATGAATGGCACCGGTCCATCACGTGACACAGGAGATGGCCATGGTCACGCAGATCGCGTTCGTCGACGGCGTCGCGTCTCCACTGGAGCACGCGAGCCTGGCGTTGACCGACGCCGGCGTCGTGCGCGGAGACGGTGCATTCGAGACGATCGGCGTGTGGGACGCCAGGCCGTTCCGATTGGACGACCATCTGGAGCGGTTGGACCGGTCGCTGTCCGCGATCGGTCTGCCTGCTGCCCCCGCGGACGCCATCCGGCGAGACATCGGTCGTGCGCTGCGGGACCAGTCGGGCGACGGGGCGATCCGCGTGTTCGTGACCGCCACCGGCACCAGCATCGTCGTGCTGGCCGATCCGCCGTCCCGCGAACCGCTGCGGCGCCTGAGCTGTCAGCCGGCGCCGTGGATCCGACCGCTTGGCACGTACGGACCCTCCTCGGCGAAGACGATGTCGTACGGCCCCAACATGGCGGCGTCACGTGCGGCCGTGCGCGCGGGCGCTGATGACGCGCTGCTCATCTCGCTCGAGGGGCTGGTACTCGAAGGCCCAACCTTCACCGTCATGTGGGTCCACGATGGCACCCTGCGTGCACCTGATCTCGCACTCGGTCTCGTCGATTCGATCAGCCGTCGCACGATCATCGAGATCGCAGCAGCCGAAGGCATCGACTGTGTAGACGGCCGCTTCGTCCTCGATGACGTGCTGGCAGCCGACGAGGTGCTGACGTGCTCGTCGGTGCGGCCGGTCCTGCCGTTGGTCGGCATCGACGACCACGGCCTGCCGGACAGCGCGCCGGTCACCGGCAGGCTCGGCGCCGCACTGGAGCAGCGCCGCCGCCTCGGTGCCGGCGTCACGGCATGACGCGACGGGTCACCGCAGACATCGCCGCCAGTGTGGTTCGCGTGGAGGTGGCGGTCGGGGATCGGGTGGCCGTTGATCAGCCGTTGGTGGTCCTCGAGTCGATGAAGATGCAGATTCCGATACTCGCGGCGGTCGGTGGCCGGGTCACGACGGTCGGCGTGGCAGCAGGGGACACGGTCCTCGAAGGCGACCTCCTCGTCGCGATAGAGCCGCAGCGGAACCAGGCTCCGCGCAGGCCCGAGGCTGAGCCGCAGCGGAACCAGGCTCCGCG
>JAHELV010000011.1:0-19861 GCA_024644015.1 Nitriliruptorales bacterium | reverse complement strand
GAGCCGCAGCGGAACCAGGCTCCGCGCAGGCCCGAGGCTGAGCCGCAGCGGAACCAGGCTCCGCGTAGGCCCGAGGCTGAGCCGCAGCGGAACCAGGCTCCGATCATGCAGGGAGACGACATATGACCACTGCACCATTGCCCCTCGAGCGCCGCCGGGTGCTCGCCGATCTCGTCCCGGGCGCTGCCGTCCGCGACGTGGGGCTCGTGCTCGCCGTTGCGGTGCTCACAGCTTTCGCGGCGCAGGTGCGAATCCCGCTTCCGGGGTCGCCGGTACCGATCACGGGTTCGACCTTCGCGGTGCTGCTCGGCGCCGCCGCGTTGGGGCCGTGGCGCGGAACGATCGCTCAGGCCGTGTACATCACCGCCGGGCTCGCGGGGCTTCCGGTGTTCACCAACAGCGAGTCCGGCGTCGCGTACTTCTGGGGCGCGACGGGTGGGTACCTCGTCGGGTTCATGGCGGCCAGCGTGGTCGTCGGCATGCTCGCGCGCCGGGGAGCGGACCGCCGGATGCTCGGCGCTGCAACGGCGTTCGCGGTCGGCTCGCTGGTGATCTACGCCCTCGGGGTGCCGTGGCTCGTACATGTCACGGGCATGCCGGCCGGCGAGGCGCTCTTCCGGGGCGCCGTCGTGTTCCTGCCAGGTGACGCGATCAAGGCGCTGGCGGCGGGCGCGTTGCTACCGGCCGCATGGCGTCTGGCGCAACGAGACAACGGGTGATTGCGGCGCCGGTCACGGTGCGCCACGCTCGTTGGCCGCCTGCCGCGGTAGCCTCCCCGGGCGAGCGCGCGGCCGCCTGGCTGATCGACGCCACCATCTTCTGGGTCGTCTGGGTCTCGGGCATGATCCTGTTGATCGAGACCGGCGAACTGGGAGACCCGCCCCGGCTGACGGCGCCTCGGGCGCTGCTGTGGGCGGGGGTCGTCTGGGGTATGTCCCGCTGCTACGACGCCTTGAGCATCCAACGCTGGGGCAGCACCGCCGGGCGTCGGGTGCTGGGCATCGAGGTTCGTGACCGGTTCGGCGACCTGCCTGGTCTGTTCGCCGCCGCCGCCAGGTCCGTCACTCGGACACCGGCGGTGCTGGTGTTCGGCCTCGGCCTGGTGCCGCTGTGGACCGACCCGAATCGTCGCGCCGTTCATGACCGGATCGCGGGAACCATGGTTGTGCGCACCAGCGAGCTCGAGCCGGCGGACGAGCGGCAGGGCGGACTTGTGGGACAGGACGAAGAGGCGGACGCGACCGAGGTCGCGATCCGCCGCGCCGACGTCGATCCCGCCGAAGCCGGGTGGCTGCGTGCGGTGGCGGCGCAGACGGAAACGCGTCTGGACGTCGCCGCCCCCTCGTGGCGGCGTGGCGACGATCCGTCCGCGACGCGGCAGCGAGCGTTCTGCATGCTGCTGGCTGCGCTGATCGCACGCTACCCCGAGCACCGCGACACGCTCGTGCGGGTCATCGAGCAGCACGCCGTGCTCGACGGCATCCGCGGCGACCGGGAACGGTTCCTGCGCCAGTTGCTGGACGACGCCGACGGCGCACGGCAGTGGCTCGAGCTGCCCGACACCGCCAGGGTGCGGATCCTGGTCGACGCGCCGGCGCAGCCGCATGACGGCCGTCAGCCGGGGACGCGCCAGCGCAGGTAGGAGATCGCCCGCCACGCGCCGGCCACGACCGGCACGGCCAGGAATGCGCCGAGGATGCCGAGCAGCGAGCCCCCGGCGATCAGTGCGCCGACGACGGCCAGCGGATGCAGCTGTGTGGCCCGGCCGAGGATCAGTGGCTGGAGGAGGTTGCCTTCGAGCTGCTGCACCGCGAGCACGATGGCCAGGACGATCAGTGCTGTCACGAAGCCCCTGGTCGCGAGCGCGACGATCACGGCGACGAACCCGCTGAAGAAGGCGCCAACGACCGGGAACAGGCTCCCGAAGAACACGAGCACTCCGACCGGGAAGGCGAGGGGCACTCGTAGGATCACCAGCCCGGTGGCGATGCCGACCGCGTCGATCAATGCGACCAGCAGCTGGCCGCGGAAGTACGAGCCGATGGTCGTCCACAGCAGGCCGCCGATGACCGAGGCGTCGTCCTGCGCCGCGGCCGGGAACTGGCGGCGCAGCCACAGGGCCATCGTCGGGCCGTCCTTGAGGTAGAAGAACAGCGCGATGATGAAGACGAACAGGCCGGCCAGGAACCGTCCTGCCTGCCCGGCGACGTCGCCGACGGTCCCGGTGTTGAGGACGTCGGCGGCTCGCACCTGATCCCTCACCTGCTGGATCACGTCGTCGAGGCTGATCGGCCCGAGGCCGAACGGACCGCGCGCCAGGAACACACGCAACTCGTCGATGCCCCGGGTCACCTCCACACCGATGGTGTCGAACTCCCGTGCCACCACTGGGACGAGCACAGTGAACAGGCCGATGATGGCGGCCAGCGTGCCGAGCACCAGAATTGTCGCGACCAGCGCGTCGCGAAGACCACGGGCTTTGAGGCGGTCGGCGAGGGGTGCGAGGATGGCTGCCGGGAACAGCGCGAGGACCAGCGGGATCGCGAGCAGCGACAGCCTGCCGAGCGCCACTCCGAGGATGACCAGCACGCCGACCACACCGATGACCGCCCACGCGTAGGCGCCCACGCGGATCGTTGGCTGTTTGGTCAAAGGACGGGGGATCGTGCGCGGTCTGGGCGCCGTGGGCATCGATTGCGCGAGCGCCGGCGCCGCAGCGTCTGGTTCGGCTCCGGCGTCATCCGGCGACTGGCGCGGTGGTCGGCGAAACTGCACGTGGTCCATCTCCGGGTCGGTCGCGCCCCGGCGTGCCGGCGGGACGTGTGGCGCCATGGCTGCAGCGCACCGTACCCCCTTCCGGGGGACGGCCATGCCAGGCGGCCCGGCGTGGCTGTCAGTCCGCCGACGACGTCAGGTGGGCGCCCAGCACGGCGATCATCGGTGCGATGTCGACGGTACTGGCCTGTTCGCGACACGAGTGCATCGACAACATGGGGTTGCCGACGTCAACCGTCTGCACGCCCAGGCGCGCCGCGGTCAGCGGCCCGATCGTCGAGCCGCAGGGCAGGTCGGCGCGCACGACGAAGTGCTGCACCGTGACCCCTGCGTCGCGGGCGCGGGCGACGAACCAGCCGGTCGACGTGGCATCCGAGGCGTACGACTGGTTGGCGTTGAGCTTGACGACGGGGCCTCCGCCGAGCAGTGGCCGGTGCTCTGGTTCGTGACGGTCCGCGTAGTTGGGATGGACCGCGTGCGCCATGTCGGCGGACACGAGCAGCGATCGCGCCAGCGCCCGCGTCCGGGCCTGGGGATCGCCGCCGTCGAGCAGACCGATGATCCGCGTCAACGTGTCGTCGAGGAACGATCCCCGCGCGCCCTCCGCGGTACCGCTGCCAACCTCCTCGTGGTCGTGGGCGGCCACGAGCTGCGTCGCGTCCGCCGGTGCGGCGGAGCACAGCGCCTGCACCGCGGCGTGGCACGACGCGAGGTTGTCGAGGCGCGGTGCGTGGATCGACGTGCCGTCAACCCCGCCGAGCGCCGGCGGCTGCGTGTCGACGGTGACCAGATCGTGCGCGAGGACCGCGTCGGTGGCGACACCGACGGCGTCCGCGACGAGCGCCCGCACCTCGGGCGCACCTGACGGGCCCAGCACCGGCACGAGGTGCCGCTGCGGGTCGAGCTTGAGCCCCTGGTCGCGTGCGTCGCGCGACAGATGGATGGCGAGCGACGGGATGCGTAGCAGCGGGCGCTCGAGGTCGACGAGCGCCGTCGTGACCGTGCCGTGCTCGTCACGTACTGCGACGCGGCCCGCCAGCGTCAGGTCGCGGTCGAGCCAGGTGTGCGCGAGCAGCCCACCGTACGGCTCGACGCCGATCTGCGCGTAGCCGTGGCGGCGCACGTCCTCCCGCGGACGCACCTTGAGGGTCGGGCTGTCGGTGTGGGTGCCGATCATTCGCACCCCGGCCTCGGCGGGTGTCCGGCCACCGACCCGGATGGCGATCAAGCTGCCGCCGTCGCGCACCACGTAGCGGCGATCACCCGGTGCAAGCGACCACACGTCGGTCTCGTCCAGGCGGGTGAACCCCGTGTCGTCGAGTCGCCGAGCCATCTCCGCGACCGCGTGGTACGGCGATGGGCTTGCGGTCACGAAGCGCAACAGGTCGTCAGCGACATCCATGACGGGCGAGCATAGACGTGCGCGCACGCAAGTCGGCGGCGGCGTCGGGCCGTTTGCTGCGGCACGCCTGCCGTGCGGCGGGCCCGCGCACGGTCTCCAGCGGCCCGACACCGACGTGCAAATGTGCCATCTGCTGTGCACGCGGGCACGGGATGGTGCCGTAGGCTGTCGATGCGCAGCGGAGATTCATGGTCGGCGGAGCGGGGTTGGCGAACACACAGAGGTGGTCGAGGGTCCTCGACGACTCGTTGCCGAGGCTCGGGCTGACCGCCGCGATGTTCGCCGTCGGCGTGGTTGCCGGCGTCGCGATCGCCAGCCTGACGTCCGCGGGGCGTGAATCCGCCGTGCCCGAGGAACACGGGACGGCGACCGATTGCGGCGGCGGCATCGAGACGCTGCACATCGCTGCCGACGAGGCGGTAGTGACGATCGTCGAGCAACTCGCCGAACGCTACACGAGCGAGCTGCTGGCAGCGGGGCGCCAGTGCATCCCGATCGAGGTGCGACCGGTCACCGCGTCGGCGGTCGTCGGCCGCCTTACTAACGGGTGGCGTTCGAGCACGCACGGACCGCGACCCGACGTATGGATACCCAAGTCGACGATGTGGGTCGAACTGGCACGCGCGCAGCTCGACAATGCGTCCGTCATCCCCGAGGACCCGACGGTGTTGGCGCGGTCGCCGACGGTCATGGCGATGCCGCGGCCGATGGCCGAGCAGCTCGGGTGGCCGGAGCAGCGGCTGACGTGGGAGGATCTTCTGCAACTGGCCGACTCCGACAGCGGGTGGGCGGCTGCGGACAAGCCGGATTGGGGCGCGTTCCGCCTCGATCTGACCGACCCCCGGTACACCACGACCGGCCTGCAGGCACTGCTCGCGCTCGACATGGCGGGAGCTCGCGAGAACACCGAAACCGCCACTCTCCTGAGCCTGTTCCGGGTCCAACGTGCGCTGGCCGACATCGACGCGAGCTCGACCGAGACCCTCGAGCGGTATGCCACGGCGGACCGGCCGCTGGAGGCGCTGTCGGCAACGCCACTCGAGGAGCGCGAGCTGTGGCGGTTCAACCAGGCAGGGACGTCTTCACCATGGCAGTCCGAGCAGGCGTCGGACACGCCATCGGACAGACCGGATCTTGTGGCGGTCTACCCGGAGGGCGGCGGGGACATCGCCATGGAATCGGACTATCCGTACGTGCTGCTCAACGCCCCATGGGTCGGTCGTGACGTCATGGAGTTCGCCGAAGAGTTCGGCGAGTACCTGCTGAGCGACGCTGGGTCCGCGATGTTCACCGACGCGGGCTTCCGCTCCCGGGACAACATGCCCGGCGAGGTCCTGCGCGCCGACGACAGCCTGCGGGCGATGAGGGACGTCAGTGCCCAGCCGCCCGGAGCGCTCCCCGAGGTCGGCGAGTTCCGCAAGCTGCGATCGTCATGGGTGATCGTCCCGCGTGTCAGCCGAACGCTGTTCGTCGTCGACGTCTCGGGCTCGATGGTCCAACCGGTGCCGGGCACCGGCAAGACCCGCCTCGACGCGACGGTCGCTGCCGCCAGACAGAGCCTGCAGATCATTCCGCGCGGCAGTGACGTCGGGCTGTGGGAGTTCTCGACGGGACTCGCGGGTGGACAAGGTGGTGGGGACTACCGCGAGCTCGTCCCCATCGGCCCGCTCACTGAGATCAACGACGGGCGGTCACGGTATGACGACCTGCTCGACGCGCTCGACACGCTCGACGCCGAGAACGACACCGCGCTCAACGACTCACTGCTTGCGGCGTACACCGCTCTTCGGGCGGACTACATACCAGGCTGGCGCCACGTCATCGTGCTCCTCACGGACGGCAGGAACGACGATGCTGACAGCATCAGCCACGACCGGCTCATCATGGGTCTGCGGCGCCTGCACCGCTCCCAGGAGCCGATTCAGGTCATCTCGATCGCCTACGGCGATCAACCCGACATCGACAAGCTCTCCGAGATCAGCGACACGGTCGGTGGACGCGTGATCACAACGCCGAAACTGAAGAACCTCGAGAACCTGTTCATCGCGGCGCTCGGACGCTGACACGTCACGCGGGCGCGGTCGCGACCGGATACGGCCGGTGGTGCACCCGCGTAACGCGTCAGTCCAGGTCCTCGAACGCGGCGTCGATCAGCAGGCTCTCCTCCTGCTTGTGCACCTGGGAGCTGCCGGCGGCGGGGCTGGCACTCTCGGCGCGGCTGTGGTGCCGCAACGTCCGGTCCGCGCCGATCAGCCGATGCAGACGCGAATGGATGAACGGCCACGGGCCCATGTTCGCAGGTTCGTCCTGGACCCAGTAGACCTCGCGGGCGTTGTCGTAGCGGTCGAGGATCCCGTTGATCTGCTCGGCCGGCCACGGGTACAGCTGCTCGACGCGCACGATCGCGGCCGGCACGCCGCGCGCTGTCCTCTGCGCACGCAGCTGATGGGCCAGCTTGCCGGAGCACAGCACCACACGCGTGACGTCCTCCGGTGCGTCGGCGTCGTCGAGCACCTCGTGGAACCAGCCGTCGATGAAGTCCTTGGCGGGGCTCGCCGCGGGCGCGGCGCGCAACATGCCCTTGGGTGTGAAGACGATCAGCGGGCGACGCACGTCGCGACGCATCTGGCGACGCAGCAGGTGGAAGTACTGCGCAGCAGTACTGGGTTGCGCCACCTGGATGTTGTCATCGGCTGCGGCCTGCAGGAAGCGCTCGATGCGGGCCGACGAGTGCTCGGGTCCCTGCCCCTCGTAGCCGTGCGGCAGCAGCATCACGAGGCCGCTGGTCTGGCTCCATTTGTCCTGCGCCGAGGTCACGAACTGGTCGATGACGACCTGCGCGCCGTTGACGAAGTCCCCGAACTGAGCCTCCCAGACGACCAGCGCGTCCTTGCGGGCGACCGAGTAGCCGTACTCGAACCCCAGCACCGCGAACTCGTTCAACGGTGAGTCGTAGATCTTGAACGACGCCTGGTCGGTGGACAGGTGTGCAAGCGGCACGTGCTCGGCGCCTGTCTCGTAGTCGATGAGCACGGCATGGCGCTGGCTGAAGGTGCCGCGCCTCGAATCCTGGCCGGCCATCCGGATCGGCGTGCCCTCGAGCAACAACGAGCCGAACGCGAGCGCCTCGGCCATCGCCCAGTCGACAGCGTCGCGATCGAGTGAGTCTCGTCGCTTCTCGAGCTGCCTGCCGAGCTTGGGGTGAACGGTGAAGTCGTCGGGCCACGCCGTGATCGTGCTCGCGATCACGTCCAGCCGATCTCGATCGACGCCGGTCTCGAGCTGTGGCAGGACCCCATCGACATCGGCGTCCAGCGACGCATGGGGCTCGGCCGGAGCGGACTCGCGGGTCTCGTCGAGGGCCGTGTCGAGCTGTGCCCGGAAATCCTCGAGCGCCTCCTCGGCCTCTTCGAGGGTGAGGTCTCCGCGGGTCACCAGTTCCTCGGTGTACAGCTTGCGCACGCTGCGCCGCTTCTCGATCGCCGCGTACATGATCGGCTGTGTGTAGCTCGGCTCGTCTCCCTCGTTGTGGCCGTGACGGCGGTAGCACACCATGTCGACCACGACGTCCTTGCCGAACGCCTGGCGGAACGCGAACGCCAGCCGGATCACGCGCACACACGCCTCGGGGTCGTCACCGTTGACGTGGAAGATCGGCGCCTGGACGGTCTTGGCCACATCGGTCGCGTACTCGCTGGACCGGCTCTGGTGTGGCGCGGTCGTGAACCCGAGCTGGTTGTTGACGATGATGTGGACGGTCCCCCCGACGCGGTACCCACGCAGCTGGCTCATCGACATCGTCTCGAAGACCACGCCCTGCCCGGCGAACGCGGCGTCGCCGTGCACGAGGATCGGCAGCACCGGGTACTCGTCGTCGCGGCGGTCGAGCTGATCAAGTCGTGCGCGTGTCATGCCCACGACCACCGGGTCGACCGCCTCGAGGTGGCTGGGGTTGCCCGACAGGAAGACGTCGATCACGCTGCCCTCGGGGGACGTGTGCCGCCCGCTGGTGCCCATGTGGTATTTGACGTCGCCAGAACCCTGCACGGTATCGGGGTCGATGTACCCCTCGAACTCGGTGAAGATCTTCTCGTAGCTCTTGCCGAGGATGTTGGCCAGCACGTTGAGCCGTCCCCGGTGGGCCATGCCCATGATGGCGTTGCCCATACCGGCGTCGGCCGCCTCCGACAGCAGCGCGTCGAGCATCGCGATCACCGACTCGGCGCCCTCGAGCGAGAACCGCTTCTGTCCGAGGAACTTGGTGTGCAGGAACTTCTCGAAGGCCTCGGCCCCGTTGAGCCGACCCAGGATGTGTCGTTGCTGATCGACGTCGAGCTCCGTGGCGACTCCCTCGACCCGCTCCTGGATCCACGTCTTCTGCTCGGGCTCCTGGATGTGCATGTACTCGATGCCGATGGTGCGGCAGTACGCGTCCCGCAGCACACCCAGCAGGTCGCCGAGTCGCAGCAGGGGATCAGCGGTCAGGCCGCCGGTGAGGAACTCCCGATCGAGGTCCCAGATCGTGAGGCCGTAGGTCAGCGGGTCGAGCTCGGGGTGCAGGCGCTGGAAGTCGTGCATCAGCGGGTTGAGGTTGGCGATCAGGTGCCCGCGCACCCGGTACATGTTGATCAGCCCCTGAACGGCGATCTGCTTGGCACCGAGGTTGTCGTAGCCCCGGTCGGCCACGCGCGGATTGTCATCGGTACGCCAGCGCGCGGGCTCGTACGGGATCTTCAGGCTCGTGAAGATGTCGTCGAAGAACTTGTGCTCACCGAGGAGCAGCTCTTCGACGTATGACAGGAACAGACCGGATTCGGCGCCCTGGATGACGCGGTGGTCATAGGTCGACGTCAGCGTGATGACCTTGCCCACACCGAGCTCGGCCAGCGTGCGGGGATCGGCGGCCTTGTACTCGCTGGGGTAGCCGATCGCGCCGACACCCATGATCATGCTCTGTCCCGGCATGAGGCGTGGCACGCTGCCGACGGTGCCCACGGTGCCGGGGTTGGTCAGCGTCGCGGTGGTGTCCGCGAACAGGTCCATCGACAGCTCGTTGCGCCGGACCTTGCGCACGACCTCCTCGTACGCGCGGAAGAAGCCGCCGAAGTCCAGCGTGCCGACATCCTTGATGTTGGGAACCAGCAGCGTCCGCGAGCCGTCCCTGCGCTCGAGGTCCATCGCCAACCCAAGGTTGATCGCGTCGGGACGGCGGACGTAGCCCTTGCCGGACGTGTCGGCGTGGAAGCTGGATGTCATCGCCGGCATCTGTCGCATCGCCTGGACCATCGCCCACCCGATCAGATGCGTGAAGCTGACCTTGCCCCCCCGCGTTCGCCGCAGTTGGTTGTTGATGATCTTGCGGTTGACCTCGAGCAGCTTGGCGGGCACGACGCGGATCGACGTTGCCGTCGGAACTCCGAGGCTGTCATCCATGTTCTCGGCGAGTGTGGCGGCGACGCCGCGCAGCGGAGTGGCGTCATCGGGTACCTGAGCGGTGCCGTCCCCGTCGGGTCCGGTCTCCGTGGCGGTCGCGCCGGGAGCCGCCGTGGCGGTGCCGGCCGCCGCCGTCGGGCGTGGCGGCGCGTCGGCATCGTCGGGCCGCGAGTCCCTGGCCTCGGTGGGCTCCCACGCCGGCCGGTAGTCGCTGAAGAAGTCCCTCCACGTCTCGCTGACCGACTCGGGCTCGCTGAGGAACCGCTGGTACATCTCGTCCACGAGCCACAGGTTGGCTCCGAACTGCTGCCTGTCCGCCATGTATGGCTCCACCGATTGTGCTGCCGATCGTCGCGCAGTGTTCCCGATCCACGACGACTTGGACCACGCCATGAGCGCGAATATGCAGTGCGTACGACGTCGAGGCAGATGGTATCCGGACCGGCCACACCGGGGTCCGGATACCGCGCTGTCGACGTCCTACGATGGCGCCGCATGGAGAGCTCGAAGACCTCGGTCGACGACGACGCCATTGGTGTCGGACCGCATCCACAACCATGGCCGGCCGACGCGAGGTTGGATCCGGCCCTGCTCGCCGCCGGTGACCGGCGCAACGTCGTCGACCGCTACCGGTACTGGCGCATCGACGCAATCGTGGCTGACCTCGACCGTCGCCGGCACCCGTTCCACGTGGCGATCGAGAACTGGCAGCACGACCGCAACATCGGCGCGGTCGTGCGCAACGCAAACGCCTTCCTCGCCGCGGCCGTGCACATCGTCGGGCGTCGGCGATGGAACCGGCGTGGCGCGATGGTCACCGAACGCTACCAGCACGTCGTGCCGCATCCGGACCTGCGCTCGCTGGCCGCATGGACCCGTGCGCGCCGGCTCCCGCTGATCGGCATCGACAACCTGCCGGGCGCCATCGATCTGCGCGCCGCCGAGTTGCCCGTCGCGTGCGTCCTGCTGTTCGGGCAGGAGGGCCCCGGGCTGTCGGCCTCGGCGCGCACGGAGGTGGATGCGGTGCTGTCGATACCGCAGTTCGGCTCGACGCGGTCGATCAACGCCGGCGTCGCGTCCGGCATCGCGATGTACGAGTGGGTTCGCCGTCACGCCACCGTCGCGCCGGACGTGCCACCGGCGTCGGCGTCGGCTCAGCCGGGCAGCACGTAGCGCCAGATCGCCAGGTAGTGGGCGGTGCAGGCCGCCACGACCAGGACGTGGAACACCTCGTGGAACCCGAACCACCCGGGGATGGGGTTGGGGCGGCGGGTCCCGTACACCATCGCACCGATCGTGTAGAGCAGGCCACCGAGTACGATCAGCCCGGTGCCCTGCCACGGGAGGGCCGCCATGATCTTGACGAGCGGGATCACCAGCAACCAGCCGGCAGCGACCGCGCCCAGCGTGCCCAGCCAGCGCGGCGCCTCGAGCGGTGACAGCGCGATGGCGGCTCCGACAGCGGCGACCACCCAGGCGACCACGAGGCTGGAGACCCGCCACGCGCCCGTCAGCGTGTGGAACGCGATCGGCGTGAACGTGCCCGCGATCATGATCTGGATCATGGCGCCGTCGAAGCGTGACAGGATGCGTCGCGCCCGCGCGTTCCACGACGGCACGTGGTACAGCGAGCTGACCGAGTAGAGCCCGACCATGCTTGCGCCGAACACCAGCGCGGTCGTGCGCCCGGCGACGCTCGACTCGACGGCAGAGCGCCACAGCACGACGGCCCCCATCAGGGCGATAGGCACCGCGGCCGCGTGCAACCATCCCCGCAGCCGCGGCCGTTCAATGACGAAGGTGGACACCGCAGATCTCCCCGTCCGGAAGCGTCGGCTTGCGGCCACAACGCTGCCGCTCGGCCAAGTCTGGCAAGCTGAACAGTCCATTTCAAGCGAAAATCCCGGGACCCGGTGCAGCGCCGGCCGCCGCCGGGTCGCGCCGTCGGCCGTGGGCCTGCTGCGTGACGGCTCTGCCCACGGTCGCCGGCGCTCAGCCGCAGCGCAGCCGCAGCGCAGCCACGAGCCAGTCCATCGCCTGCGCCTGCGGGCTCTGGTCGGGCCAGCCCTTGACTCGTGCGACGAGCCGCCAGTACCGCCGGCTCTCCAGGTCGCCGTCGGGTGCGACCTCATCGGTGACCTGACGGACGACATCCCCGTCGTATGCGCGACGCAGGCGGTCGACGATCGCGTCCGCGCGGGAATCGTCGGGGGTCACACCGGCGCTGCGCGCCTCCATCGCGTCGTGGAGGACGCTGAGCAGATCACCTGCCGCCCCAGCGTTCCCGCTGTGATCCGCAGTCGTTGGCATCTCGGCCGGACGCAGCGGACCCGAGTCGTCCGCCAGGAGCTCCGCGAGCTCGAGCCACGCGTCGAGCTGCTCTGGCAGGGGGGCGTCGGGCAGCTCGGGCAGGGGCGGTCCGGCGCCCTCGACGCCGGGCTGCGGCGCGCCACCCCGATGTCGGACCCGGGCGGCGCGGTCCGCGGCTGACAGCTGGGCAAGCGTACGCAACCGGGCCAGATGGACCGCCGCCGGCTCGTCGCGTTCGAGCGCCGCCCGGAGGACCAACGCGACCTGTCGCAGCTCGCCCTGCCGAGCACGGAGAGCGCGCAGTTGGCCCCGGAGTCCGGCCGGCTGATCCGTACGGTCGCGGAGCATCATCGCGATCTCGTCGAGCTCGAATCCCAGACGTCGGAACGTCTTGACCGTCTCCAGGCGCAGTCGCTGCTCCTCGCCGTACATGCGGTAGCCGGCGTCGGTCCGGCGTGCGGGAGGCACGATGCCGATGTCGGAATAGTGGCGCAGCGTCTTGACCGGGATGTCGGCGCGGCGGGCGAGCTCACCGATCGGCATCAGCGCGTCAACCGTCACGTCCTCGCCCTTCCGTCACATGGCCCGCCGCCGGTGGCCGCTGACAGCGCCGGACGACGATCGTGCCAGCAGCCATCCGTGCCGCCGGGAAGCAGGGACAGCGGGCACGTCGCGAATCCGGTCATTCGGCGTCGTTGCGCCAGGAAGGGTTGATCCGCCGGCTGGGAGTCGCTGAGCGCGTCCCGCACGGGCTCGCGACCGCCCGTTGAAGACGCCTGGTCAGGCGTCTTCAGGGCCGCTCACGGGTGACGTCGACTCGCTGGTCGAGCAGCGTGCCCGCACCCTCGGTGCACGACCGGTCCGGTGGACGCGGCCTAGTTCGGGGCCTTCGTCGTGTCGGCGGGGGCGTCGACCGGTAGCTCGGACGCCATCACGCCCGGTGTGACCTCCGCCTGCGGCGACTCGGACACCGACTTCAGCGGCCATGAGATCGCAAAGCCCGCCAGCACGGCGGCGAAGGTGACGGCAACGCGCGGGTGGCGCCGGACGAACCCGGCAAGCGCGATCTCGCGCACGTCCGACGCAACCTGCTGGGCGGTCGGCGCGTTCTCCAGCGGCGGAAGATCCATGGCCTGGTAGGCGTCCAGGTAGGCCGCGACCGTGGCCGCGTTCGGCCGTTTCGCCGGGTCCCTGGCGGTCATCGCTGACAGCAGCTGCGGCCAGGGCGAGGGCAGGTCGTGCGGGATCGCCGGCTGTCGCCGGACGCGGGCGACAGCTGCGGCCAGGGGAGAGCCGTCGAACTCCTTGCGGCCGGTGAGCGCCTCGAGCAGCACCAGGCCCAGCGCGTGCACGTCGGCGGCGGGACAGATCGGTCCGCCGAGCAGTTGCTCGACCGCGGTGTAGCCCGACGTCGTCGCGATCTGGCCCTCGGCATCGGGGTCGCTGCGCGGGCGCGTGCAGATGCCGAAGTCGGTCAGCCGGGCACGCCCCTCCTCGAGGAGGATGTTGGTGGGGGTGACGTCCTGATGCACCAGGTTGTGCTCGTGAGCGTGCGCCAGGGCCTCGGCGATGTCGCGGCCCAGGATCCGTGCCTGCTCGAGCGTCAGTGGACCGTATGACAGGCGTTCCTTGAGCGTCGGTCCCTCGACGAGCTCTACGACCAGGTACGGACGTTCGTCCTCGACGCCGGCGTCGTAGAGCCGCACGATGCCGGGATGGTCGAGGCTCGACAGCGCACCGATCTCACGCGCCATCGCCGCGTCCATCGAGTGGCCGGGCGCGAAACGCTTGATCGCGACATCACGTTGCAGCACGGTGTCGCGTGCCTGCCACACATCGGCACTTCCACCCGCACCGATGTTGGTGAGTAACGCATATCTGCCCGCGATGGTCTCAGGCATGCGCGACCTCCCCGTTACGGTTCAGCGTCTGGACAACACGTTGCCTTCAGCTGTGACGTCGGGGCGGGCCCCGTCGTCACAACCCGGACCGGTACACGGTTTCGCGCTCAAGCGACACCAGTCATCGTAGAACGACTCCTTGCCTACACCGAACACCTGCGTCTGCGACAGTCCGCTCGCTAGGCGATGACACTTGCGCGTTCGGGTCCGCGCCTGGTTTCCCGTAGGCACATGTTGTCGTGGCGGGGAAGCGCCAGCGGCCGACATTGTGCCCGCAATTCGGCCGCCGCGCACACAAAATATCCGGATGACCAGCTACGACAGCAGTCCGAGGACGTCGATGATCCCGCCCTCGGCGTCGAAATCGGCTGTCACCGCCTTACGAAGCTCGGAATCCGCAAAAAAGTCCGCAGCCGTACGCGCAAGGCCGATCGCGCCGTCCACCGTAGCCTTGTCCGCACGCTCCGAAACCGCCCATTCTGCGAATTCCGGGCTGTGGATCGTGACTTCCGGAGGCGCGATCGCGAGCAGCGGATGGATCGACGGCACGCGGACGCTGACGTTGCCCAGATCGGTCGACGCGGCCAGTGAGGTCGGCGCGACGCCCCGCGGGAGCACCCGCCGTCCGCGGTCCGCGACGTTGACGGCGTATCGCGCGGCGAGCGGACGGTTGGTGCGGACCGGGAGGTAGGGCGGACTTGGATCCCATCGCAGCTCCGCTGCGGTGCCGGTCGCCGTGGCCGCCGATTCGAGGATCGCCTGTACCCGCTCCGTCAGGATGGCGAGCGTCTCGGGCTCGGCCGAGCGCAGGTAGAAGTGCGCGGAGGCGCGGTCGGGGATGATGTTGGGTGCCTGCCCGCCGTCGGTGATGATGCCGTGGACGCGATCGGTCGACAGCATGTGCTGGCGCAGCTGGCTGACGCCGTTGTAGGCGTGCACGACGGCATCGAGGGCGTTGCGCCCCAGGAACGGCATCATCGACGCGTGGGCGTGCAGCCCGCGGTAGGTGACCGCGACCTGCCTGACGCCCAGCCACGGGTGGTCGGCGACGTCCATCCCGAACGGATGGACCATGAGTGCGGCCGCGACGTGGTCGAAGCCGCCGGCGCGGGCAATGATCTCCTTGCCGCCGCCACCTTCCTCGGCCGGTGTCGCGATCAGCTCGACTGTGCCGTCCAGGTCGTCACCGAGCTGATGCAGTGCCAGGAAGGCACCGACCGCCGTCGCACAGATGATGTTGTGACCGCAGGCGTGACCGATCTCGGGCAGCGCGTCGTACTCGGCGATCACTGCGACGGTCGGTGCGCCGCGACCGGTGGTCGCCCGCAGCGCGGTGTCGAGGTCATACGCACCGACCTGTGCGTCGACGCCGTGATCTGTCAGCGTCCGCGCGACCGCTTGCGCCGCCCTGTGTTCGGCGAAGCCCAGCTCCGGGTGGTCGTGGATGTCGTGCGACAGCTGCAGCAGGTCGTCACGCAGCTCCTCGACCAGCGTGGCGATGCGGTCGTGGAGCGACGACGCGCCGCTGTACGGTGACGACGGCGACGGCGGATCCGCGCGCCTGATGCGGTCCACGACCCGCTCGATGTAGTTCGGATACGGGCGCTCAGGCTGCTGCATGCGCTGCAGCGTAGCCGCTACGCAGTGGTGAACACCGCGAGACCGGCCAGCACCGACGTCACGATCGCCAGCCGTGCCGGGAACTGGACGGCACGGGCCGTTCGTGGGTCGTGGCGGGCAATCGCCTGGCGGTGCAGCACGGCCATCGCGGCCGCGTGCAACGCAACGAACGTCAGCAGATCAACGGGTCTCAGCCACGGTCCGCCGGCCTGGAGCCCGTAGGCGGCCGCCAGCGGAGCGGCCGCGCCGACGAAGAACGGACGGATGATGCCGGCGCGCAGCACCGCACCGGACACGGCGGCGCTCAGCGCGAACAGCGTGACGGTCGCGAGCGGTGGCCACGTCTCGTCGACCCTCGCGCCGGTCAGAGCCAGCGCCGCCACAACCGCTGTCAGCCACACCGTGGCCGGGCCCGGCGTGGCGTGGGCGGCGCTGACCACCGGGTTGCGCCACGCCAGCCGGCCGTCGCGCATGCGGTCGAGCGGCGCGAGGGGGGCGCAGACGACGGCAAGCGCCGCGACGGCGTCGTGGCGGGTGCGTCCCGCCGGAGCCTGTCGACGCGTCATCCCGATCTGGGCGAGCCCGTAGCCCGCGAGGCACGCCGCCAGCACGCGACCGTCGTCGACCGTCAACACCAGCAGCGACAGTCCGACCAGCCACACCACCGCCGGCCACCCGACGCCTGCTGCGGAGCGATTGCTCGCGGGCGTCGAGCCACCTTCGACGGAGTGGGCCGGGTCGTCTTCCGACAGCAGTGGTCCGGCGATGAGTGACGCCGCCGTGATCGCCGCGACCAGCACACCGCCCCGCACCGGGCCGTCGGCAGTGGCCAGCGCCCCGAGCAGGACCGCGACGACGACCAGCGCAAGCGCACGGAGCGCTGCTGGCGTGACCGCCCGGTCGATGGCGGCGGAGACTGCCGGGGGCAGCGGTCGATACCAGCGCGCGGGCGGCAGTTCGGGGCGCGTCGCGGCGCGCACCGACAGCGCCGCCGCGGTCCCCATGACGACGGCGGCGGCCACAGCGAGCAGCGCGGACAGGCCGAGCGCGCCGCCGGGGGGCAGTTGCGTGTTCATCGTCTGAGTATCGGTTCAGGCTGCCGGCACACGACGGTGCCACTGCCGGGTCGCGATGGGTGCGCCGGGCTCTTGGCGGAGGCGAACGGGAATCGAACCCGCCAGCCGGATGGTTACCGGCTCATCGGTTTTGAAGACCGTGGGACCCACCAGGAATCCAGACGCCTCCGGGTGGAACCCTACCCGGCTGCACACCACAACGGTGCCGCCGGATCCGCCCGGAGCTCGCGGTCGCACTCGCCCGCGGGGCTGGCCGCGCCGTTGTATGCGGCCCGGAGGCCGTGATCCCGCGCGCCCACGGGGGTGGCCGCGCCGTCTCGGGCCTGCCGGCCACCAGTCCCCGACGTGCCGTCCTGGCGGGCGCGGCTACCCGCCAGCCGCGGCGATCTCGACCGTCACCGGCCCGTCCACCAGCCGGTCGGCGAGTTCCGCGCCGCGGCGCTCGATCGCTGCGACGTCGGTCGCGGACAGGGTCGTGAAGGGCGTGACGGTCAGCGCCGTCCCGCGATCGCGTGGCGCTGCCGTCCAGGTCCCGGCGACGAACCCGTTGACGAGCACGACCGCCGAGATCCAGCCGGCCGTGCGCGACACGTCGTCGAGGTGGCCTGCTGGCACGATCACGTCGCGGTGGCTGATCGGCGCGAGCACGTACGGATCGAATCCGCCGAGCAGCGCCACGCCGTCGGCGGCGGCGCTGCGGGACAGCCTGGCCGCGCCCTCGGTCGTCAGCCAGGCCCTGTGACCGTCGATCGCCGCGACCACCAACTGGTCGGCGTGCGCCGCGAACAGCGCACGCGCCGCGCGTTCGGGCACACCGAACCAGCGTCCGAAGTCCGCATGGGTGGCCGGACCGTACGCGTCGAGGAAACGGCGGAGCACCTGCCAGAGCGCATCGGCCGGCGCCGGCGCCGGCCCGATGTCACCCAGCCAGTCGTCGGGCCGCACGAACGTCACGTTGCGGCCACGGTCGGGACCGAAGCACAGCAGCCCGCGGTTGGCCGCGGGCTTGAGTACCGCGCCCCACCCCGACCGCAGCTGCTCGCCGAGGTGGGGGTTGGCGGTCAGGTCCGCCAGCCGCTGCGCCAGCTCGTCGCGGGTCAGGCGCCGGCCGGCGAGAGCCTCGGGGATCGCTTCGGTGATCGCGGCGAGCTCGGCGGCGGTCACGCCGTGGTAGCGCTCCCACGACGGGGTGATCCGCCATTCGCGCGTCGTCAGCGCCGAGACCCACAGCGCGTACTCGCTGCTCGCCAGCCAGTGCAGGGTGCCCCGCATCGCCCACGTCTTGACCAGCGAGCGGTCGGTCCACAACGCCGCGTCGAGCTCGTCGGCGGTCGTGCCCGGCGACCGCAGCCCGACGGTGAAGCGTGCCGAAGAGGTCACCTGGGCCTGCACCCCGCCGAGCGCCGCCGCCACGGTCAACAGATCGTCGGCGGGACTAGTCACGTGCTGGCGCTCCAGGCGCCAGCCACACACCTGCGGCCACGTCGTCACCAGGTCCGGGGTGCGCTCGGCGAGCGGGTTTCGTGCGGGGCTCATCGCGCTCGCACGATAGCGGCTCCAGGGTGGCCGCCGGCTACCTGTGGGGGTGGCCGGCCGCCACACCGGACTGGTCAGCGGCGCCGTTCGGGCTTCACGACGCCCGCGTCACCGCCACCGCGGGGCTCGGCTTCGGCCACCGCCTGGAGGCGGCCTCGATCCAGGTGCTCGATCGCGGTCACCGCGCCGATCTCACCGGTCTCGATGAACGTGTGTCCCAGCGCCTCGAGCCCCGGGCCGTAGTCCTTGATGAACGCCGGCTCGGCGGTCACGTTCGTGCTGTTGCGCTGGCTACCACGCGGATCCGGGCGCGCGAAGCAAGGACCGCCGACGTCCCTGGCGGTCAGGTGGCGCGGAGCACCGCCCGGGCTGGCGCGCCGTCGGCACCCGGTACGAGCAGCGGCAGCACCGTCAACTCGTACACGCCAGCTGCGACGCCATCGAGGTCGAGGCTCTCGAGCACGGCCACCCCAGCGCCGAGCAGCGCCCGATGCACCGGAAAACCGTCCTCGTCGGCGTTGAACGCCTCGACCGACAGGTAGTCGATGCCCACGAGCACCATCGACCGGTCCAGGCACCACTGCGCCGCCGATGCGTCGAAGGCGACGTAGTCCTCGCGGAACTTTGCGGTGGAGCGGGACCAGCCGCTGTTGGCGGTCCGCGCGAGCAACCGCGTCGTGCCGGCAGGCACGTCGGCGGCCTGGAGCACCTCGGCGGTGATCACGCGCGCGCCGACCGGGACCTCGACCACGTACGCCGGGCCCAGCAGCGCATCGAGTCTGACCGTCTCGATGCCGCCTGCCCCAGCGAGGAAGTGGCACGGCGCGTCGATATGGGTGCCGGCGTGCGCGCCCAGGTGCAGGTGCGACACGGTCATCGCGTCGCCGGCGTCGATGCTGGCGACCAGCGACCGGTCGAACCGCTCCACCACCCCGGGCCAGGTGACGAGTCCCTCATGCAGCGGAGCGCTGATGTCGATCAGTTTCGGGCCCGACCCCGCACTGTCCGCAGCGGCCACGCTGGCATCGTACCGGAGCACCGTGGACAGCTCACTTCGGTTCGACGTCGACGTCGAGGCTTGCGGCCTCGAGGCGGTTGAGCTCGTCGACCGGTGCAAGCGGCCGGTCACGACGGCCCTGCAGCACCTGCTGGGCTCTTGTTCACTGACAACAACTTGATCGCCGCGGGTGCGCTGCTGGCCGCGATCCCCACCATCGTGGTGTTCGTCATGCTGCACCCGCGTCGGTTCTATCGCCAGACGCGTTGGCTGGCGGTCGACGAGCAGGTGCAGCCGGTGCCGGCCGCCGATCTGCGCACGTTCGACGACGATCCCGTCCATGCGCACGCAGAGCGGCATGGCGGCGCCGCGGTCGGGGCGCTGGAGGACGACACTGGCGTCCTGCTGGTCGGCGCGCTAGGTATCAGCGGCCAAGGTCGAGCTCGACGGTGGCGGGCTGGCCGACGCCGCCGCTGTTCATGCTGCTCGAGGGGTGACAAATGGACCTGTTCGCCAACGAGATGCGCGTCGAGGCGCAACGGGACCTGACGGCCGAGGACGCGGCGCGCCGCCTGCGCGCGGTGGCGGGTAACCACTACATGCAGTTGTCGCCCTCGTGACGGGTGGCGATGCGCGCGGCGTGACCGGGGCGACTCGTGCGGTGGCCCAATTTCGCAGCCAGTTCGGCGAGGACCCGGCGGCGTTGATCCGCTCGCCGGGCCGCGTCAACCTCATCGGTGAGCACACCGACTACAACGACGGGCTCGTACTGCCGCTGGCGATCGAGCCGGCGTTGTGGCTGGCCACGTCA
>JAHELV010000084.1:6491-9657 GCA_024644015.1 Nitriliruptorales bacterium | reverse complement strand
TGCGAATCCATGCTGTGCCTTTCTGCTTGGCTGACGCCTACGCCGCCACCGCGGTCCACACCAATGGCGGCACGACCGCGACGACGAACGCCGGAAGCGTCAGCAGGGTGGTGGGGAAGACGAGAGCGAGTTGGACGTGCTCGGCGGCCGTTTCGGCTGCTGCCCGCTGGCGGGCACGCAGCGCCTCGCCGAGCAACTGCAGCGAGGGTGCGGCCGCGACGCCCCACCGCTCGGTGATCGCGAGCACCGCGCCGACCTCCGTCAGGCCGGTGCCGGCGAAGGCACGCTCGACATCGGTTCCGGCACGAAGGCGCTGCCCGACCGCGCGCAGCCGAGCGTCCACCGGTTCGGCGGTGACGTCGGCCAGGTGGCCGAGCGCAGCCGGGAGCGGGGTTCCAGCGCTCAACAGCATGCGCAGCAACTCGACGAGTTCGACTGCGGTGCACGGCAACGGCTCGGAAGGCGCCGGTGGTCGCCCAGCCCACGCGCCAACGGCGGCCGCGGCAGCCGCCCCGACCGCTGGGTGGGCGACCACCGAACCCGCGATCAGCACCGGTGTGGCCACGACGAGCGCGCGGCCGCGATCGAAGACCTCAGTCGTGACGTTCAGCGGGTCCGCGCGCCGCCCGGCATGCGACGCACGGCGCACCAGCCGCTTCGACCACACGTGTGCGGTCATGCCGAAGGTTGCGGTGACCGCGGCGCAGGCCCAGCCGAACGGCGTCGTGTAGAACCGCAGCGCGGACGGGTCGACGGCTATCAGCAGCGTCCACGCGACCACCGGCAGGAGCGTCAGCATCCGTGCGGTCCCCGACGCCTGAGCGGAACGGGCGCGGATGCGCTGCTCGTCGATCACCGCGTCGAGGCGGTTGCGCAGCGCGAGGTCGACCGCGTCGAGCGCACCGTGTCCGCACCGTTCGGCGAGGGCAAGCGCGCGGAGCAGTGGACCCGCGCCGAGCGCAGACGCGTCGGCCGCGGCGCGCGCCGCAGTCGTCAGCGACTGACCCAGCCCGACCACACGGGCGATCGTCGCGAGTTCGGCGGCGGTTGCGGTGCGCAGCGCCTCGGTCGGTGCCATGCCGACCGACAGCGCCGCACGCACGCGCAGCAGGTCGGTCGTGGACACGTCGCCGCTCACGCCGCCACCGGCTTCGGCATGCCGTCGAGGCGCCACACGTCGTGCCAGCGCAGCCGCCCGTCGGCACCCAGGCCGTCGATGGTGGCCACCTGCTGCAACCGACGGCTGCCACTGGCGTCTCGCCCGAGGATCACCAGCAGGTCGAGGCAGACCGCCATCTGTGCGCGGATGGCGTCGAGCGGCAGGCCGGCCAGTAGCGCCATGCCCTCGAGACGGACGAGGGCCTCGTCTGCCGCGCGGGCGTGGACCGTCGTCATGCAACCCTCATGTCCTGTGGCGAGTGCCGCGAACACGTCGACGACCTCGGTGCCGCGCACCTCGCCGACGACGATCCGGTCGGGTCGCATGCGCAGCGCCTGGCGCACCAGCGCACGGAAGTCGGCGCTCACCCCACCGTCCGGCCCGACTGCACGTGTCTCGAGCCGGACGGCGTGGGGGCACCGCAACGCCAGCTCCGGTGCGTCCTCGACGACCACGACGCGTTCGGCGGCGGTGACCTCGCCCAGCAGCAGACCGAGCATCGTGGTCTTGCCGGTACCCGTACGGCCGGCGCAGACGATCGCGCGCCGATCTGCGACGGCGTCACACAGCAGCCGGCGGACGTCGCCCGGAACTGCTCCGGCCTGCTGCAACTGGTCCCAGGTGTGGGCGACCGTCGCGAACTTCCGGATGGTGACCAGTGGTCCCCGCGCGGTCAGTGGTTCGCCGATCGCATGCAGCCGGCTGCCGTCGGGCAACCGGGTGTCGACGGCCGGGTGAGCGCGATCGAAGCGCAGTCCATGAGGCCCGACGACCCGCAGCACGGCGGCGCGGAGCGACTCGGCGTCGGGATACGTGACCGCTGTCAGCTCGAGGCGGCCCGCCCGTTCGACCCACACCGCGTCGGGGCCGTTGATCATCACGTCGGTGACGTCGGCGGAGCGCAGCAGCCGCTCGGCCGGCCCCAGGCCGGTGAACAGGTCGGTCATCTCGCGGACCACCGCCGCCAGTCCGCGCTCGTCCAGCAGCAGTCCCTCGGCACGGACGGCGCGTGCGATCGCAGCGCGCAGCGCCGGACCGCGGTTGGCACCGGGTGCACCGGCGGCCAGTACCGGATCGTGGGCGACGCGACCGCGGATGCGGTCGAGGTCGACGCTCACGTCGACCACCGCTGCAGCTTGCGCAGCCCCGCACCAAGGTCCTGGAGCCAACGGCCTGGCAGCGAGGCCGGCACGCGTCCGTGCAGACCGGCCCGCGCAACGCGGATCGACAGCGGCAGATGCGCAAGCGCAGGGCGGCCGAGCATACGCTGGGCGTCGCGCGGGGCCAGCGGCAGGTCACCGATGACAACGACGGGACGGTCGGATTCTCGCGCGCGACGCAGGCCGCCGTCTGCGCGGGCCACGATCATCGTGGTTGCCGGCGTGACCCGCGTGCCGTCGTCGACCACGACGACGTCGCCCGACCACGCGACCGCCGCGGCGTCGACCCGCCGGCTTGCGACCGACAGGCGCGGCACACCGGCGACGGGCGTGTGGGCGCCCGCAGCGGCCTCACCGGTGCCGCCGGCCAGCGACAGCAGCGGCTCACCACCCACGACCAGCGCCACCGCCCCCGCCCACGCGAGCAGCCCGCCGACGGCAAGCGCAATGGTCGACGTGCCAACGCCACCGGCAACGCCCGCCACCGAGAGCTTCGTGCCACGCGGCGCGACCCGGCGGTGGACATCGACACGCGTGGCCACGAGGGGAATCCGGTCACGGCCGTCGGGCCATCCGACGACATCCTCGGCGCCGGCGGTCAACAGGGCGGTCACCCGGTCGTCCGACGGCGGCCCGTCGGTCACGCCGATCCACGGAAGCCCGTCGCACGCCCGGTCGGTCAACGCAAGCGCCGGGGGCAGCGAGCCGCCGGGATCCACGACCTGCCAGCCCAGATCGCGCTCGACCCAGGCGATCACCTGCTCGTCGAGCGGTGCGGGGAGCAGCACCGCGACCGGAAGATCTTCGATCATCGCCGTCTCCTGCAACCGGTGCGAACCATCGGCGC
>JAHELV010000084.1:0-6391 GCA_024644015.1 Nitriliruptorales bacterium | reverse complement strand
CAGGCGATCAGGTGGTGGCGCTAGTAGTAATCGCGGTGGTAGCGGATGCCGCCCTGGTCAACTTCGACCCAGCTGCTGCGCGGCAGGTTGGACCATCGCCGGCCGGCCGCGGTGTAGCTCATCGTCCACTCGACCGCGATCGTCAGGCCGTCGTCCGACTCGAGCAGGCGCTCGACGTTGATGTCGAGATCCTCGCGGGCCTGCATCCACGAGTTGAGATACGAGCGGATCAGTGAACGCCCCTCATGTGGCGGATTGTTGGGTTCGAGGAACATGGACTCGGCGGCGTACAGCTCGGCGACCGTCGCGTCGTCGTGTTTCTCCATAGCAGCGCTGAGCTGCTCCCACAGTTCTCGTGCTCGACCCATCGAATCTCCTCAACGCGCGGCGCCGCAGAGTGTGCCGCAGACGCAGCCGGGCGCCGTGGACCCGCGGTGCGCGTCACGGGCGCTCGTATGCTGCCGCAACGATATCCGCGGCGCCGCAGCAGACCAAAGCAGTCGACGCCCCGGGTCGTTACAGGTACTGTCCGGTCCCGCCAGTGCGGCGTTCGTTCCCAGATCCGCCCGGCCCCTGGGGGCCGTCCATCATGCCCTGCGGCAAACCCCTGCGCATCCGCTCGAGTTGCTGCCGCGCGCTCATCTGCTGGCTGACGATGGCCGCCTGGATGCCTTGGAACAGGCCTTCCAGCCACCCGATCAGCTGCGCCTGGGCGATGCGGATCTCGGACTCCGTCGGCGTGTCGCTGTCGAACGGCAGCGTCAACGCGTCGAGTTCCTCCTGCAGACCGCCCGTCAGCACCGAACGCATCTGCGTCAACGACGTCTCATAGAGTTGCCGCAACCGCTGTCGCCCGGCCTCGTCGGGGTCGGCGCGGCGGACCTCTTCCTGCATCTCCCGCAACATCAGCGCGATCCGAAGCAACTTGCCCGGTTCGGTGATCGCATCGGGCTCGGACGACTCCGGTTCCTCCTCGACGACCTCGACGGCATGAGCCGACTCCTGGTGGGCCTCGGCGGCCTCTGCAGACTGGTCCAGCGGGTCGCCGGACCCGTCGGGTTGGTCACTCACCGCAACGTCCTTCGGTCTGCTTGTGTCACCTACGCGAACAGCGCGCTGGCGAGCCTGGGCCGCGCGCGCCTGGTGATCTCGTGTCCATCGCCGAGTACCCGGAACACGTCGAGCAGCAACGTGCGCGCCTCGTCGCGGGTCGACTGGTCGGCGACGGCGGCGAGCAGCACGTCCACAGCCTCTTCGTGACGTTGCGCGCCGACCAGCGCCCGCCCGTACTCCAGTCGTGCCTCCGGCGACTCCTCGGACCTGGCCGCGAGGACGTCGAGCGGCTGACCGTTGCCCGCCCCCTCGAGCCGCAACTCAGCGAGCAGTTGTTGTGCTTCCTCATGCTGCGAAGCCCGCTCCAGCAACAGGCGTGCGTCGTCGGTCCGTCCCTGCCGCCGTGCGATCCGCCCCAGTGCGATCAGCGCGCCCGTGTGGCTCGGCTCGCTGTCCAACGCCTCGGTCAGCAACGTCTCGGCTCGTTCGGGTTCGGCGCCTGCGCGCGCCACCAGCCGGTCGGCGGCACTGGGCACGAGTGCCCCGAAGAACTGCTCGATGGCGGGTGCGGGCTGGAGGCCGACGAACTCGCTGACGACCGTGCGGCCGCGGAACGCCTTGACCGACGGGATGCCCTGCACCTGGAACTGCTGCGCGATCCGCGGCGCCTCATCGACGTTGAGCTTGACGACTGTCACGTCGTCGGCGAACCGCTGCGCCATCTGCTCGAGCAGCGGCGACAGTTGCCGGCAGGGGCCACACCACGGTGCCCAGAAGTCGACGACGACCGGTCGGTCGACGCTGGCATCGAGTACGTCGGTGACGAAACTGGCCTCGGTCACCGCAGAGACGGTCGTGCTCATGTGGGACAAACCTCGCTTGCCGAAGAACTCAGCGGTCGACGTGCTGGAGACGCAACTGGCCGCGGGCGACGAGCGTGCCATCTGGCCGCGTGATCCGCACCTCCCACACCTGCTGGGTGCGGCCCTGGTGCACCGGCAGCGCCTCGATGTCGAGCCGGCCCTGCCGGTGAGGACGGAAGAACTCGGTGAAGTTCGAGACGCCGACCACCGACTGACCGCGCCCCGCGGCCGCGAGGTGCGCACCGAAGCTGCCGACGGTCTCGACGACCGACGTGTGCCAGCCGCCGTGCAGGATGCCAGCCTCCTGGTGGTGCTGCGGACCGATGTCGGCATGCGCGCGCACCACCGCCGGGCTGACCTCGGTCAGCACGAGCCCCAACGCACGGGTGAAGCCCCTGCCGTGAGGGTCCCCGTCGAGCGTGACCGGCAGTCGGGCAAGGGTCTCGGCGAGGTCAGTCATCGTGACGGGCCTCGAGGAAGTGCTCGATCTCGGCCGCGATGTCCTCGCCCGAGGGCAGCTCCTGGTCGACCTCACCGGCGTCGACCATCTGCTCGAGCGCGGTCACCATCGACATCGCGTCCTCGTGTTCGGCGACCGCCTCGGCGACCTGCTCGAGGTGCAGCGTGGCGGCCGCCTGCAACTCGGTCGTGTCGATCGACACGCCGAGCGCCGTCGCGATGCGGTCGGCGAGCGCGAGCGCAGCCGGCGGATGCGGATTCGTCGCGATGTAGTGCGGCACCTCCGCCCAGAGCCCGGCGGCGGGGATCCCGTGCCGCGTCAGCTCTGCCTGGAGCACAGTGCTCGCGTTGACCGGACCGGTGTACCCGGTGACGTCCACCCCGTCGAAGTCGAGCCGTTGGTCGACGCGGTTGCACGCTCTTGTCACGACGACGGGGCGCGTGTGCGGCGCGGCGGCCGGATACGCACCAAGCTGCACGACCTGCTCGACGCCGAGACGCCCACAGGCGGCGGCGACCGCTGTGGCGAACGCTCGCCACCGCATGTCGGGCTCGGGCCCGAGCAGCAGCAGCACGTCGTGGGACGCGTCGTCAAGCCGCGCTGCCAGCAGTTCGAGCTCTGGCCAATCGACGCGGCGCACCACCCCGGAATCCACGACCGCGGTTGGGCGTCGCGCCCGGTAGTCGATCAGCTCGTCGCCATCGAAGCTGGCGATCGGCTCGGCCCGCCAGCGGTGTCGCAGGAACGCCGAAGCGCTGGACGCCGCAGAACCAGCGTCCACGAACCCGTCGAGCGCAACGATCAGGACCGCGCGGCGCATCGTCGGTGGGTCATCGGTCCAGTGCAGCAAGTCGGACATGCCGCCAGGCTAGCGGCGGACGTCCGTCATGGAGAACGACGAGAACGATGCGGTCGGATCAGGCCCCACGGTCGACGTCAGGGGTCCCTTGCGCGGTCGGCTTCGAGGACGCGCGGTCCCGTGACCGTTCGCGTCTACGCGCGCGCGCAGACGGGTCGGGAGTCGAGGAGCGACGCCGCCGTTGACCGTTGGCCTGTTGCCCGCCGTCGGGATGGTCGGTCGTGGGCGCCGCCTTGACCGACCGCCGAGCCTGCTCCGAGGTCGGCTTCGCTGCACCCGTGGCCGGCTTCGCTGCATCCGTGGCCGGCTTCGCCGCGGTCGGAGCGCGCCTCGCCGCATCCGTGGCCGGCTTCGCCGCGGCCGGGGCCGACCGCTTGGCCGGCCGGGCGGACTTTGGCGGTCGGGGCTGTGGACGGGCATCGCCAGTCGGCACAGCAGGCGCCTGGGGCGGCGCGAGCGGCGCCGGTTGCGCGCGGGAGGCCTGCAGGCTGCGCAGCACCCCCAGCGCGATCCCAGCGAGCAACGCGTAGCCCAGCACACCGATCAACGTGGTGAGCACGAACTCCTGCTCGCCGAACATCCCCTGGAAGGGAATGAGGAACGCGACCGACAGCACCCGCACGCCGCTCACGATGACGTTTCCCTCGTTGGCTTCGAGAATGCGGAACAACGCGTCGAACGCGAGGATCCCGACAACGAACACCAGCAACGTGTTGATCCAGCGTCCGACGCTGTCCCAGTAGTTCATCGAGGCTCCTTGGCCTGCCCCCTGGCCCCTCGCTCATACGTGGTGCCTACCGCCCAGGCTAATCGGTTACACGTCAAACGTGAACGACGATCAGTGCACTGATCTTGCCTTGATCATGCGAAGTTGTACATGGCGATATCCGCGAAACTGAAAACTCCTGCGACGCACCGGGGCGTTGATCAGCTCGATCTCCGACGTCCTGGCGAGCAACCGTTCGATGGCGACACCGACCTCCAGCCGTGCCAGCGGCGCGCCGAGGCAGTAGTGGATGCCTGCGCCGAACCCGACGTGCGGGTTCGGACTGCGGCGCAGATCCAGCTCGTCGGCCCGGGCGAAGGCGTGCTCGTCGCGGTTCGCGCTACCAAGCAGCAGTCCGACCCGTTCACCGGGCTCCAGGACCCGGCCGGCGACCTCGACCGGCTCGAACACGGTGCGCTGAAACAGGCTGAGCGGGCTGTCGAACCTAATCAGTTCGTCGACCACACCAGCCATGTCGCCGGCGTCCGCCCGCAGCCGCGCAAGCTGGACGGGATGCGCGAGCAGCGCGACCAACCCGTTGCCGATCACATTGACCGACGCCTCATGGCCCGCGTTGAGCAACAGCGCCGCTGTGGCCACGAGCTCGTCGCGTGACAAGGCGTCCCCGTCGACGTCGGCGTGGATCAGCGCGCTGAGCAGGTCTTCCCCAGGCGAGCGGCGGCGCCAGTCGATCAGCTCGTCGAGCATCGCCGTGAAGTCGGCAGCGGCGTCGATCGCCGCCTGCGCTGTCTCCTCGTCGTGGCCCAGCTCATACAGGGCGACGATGCGGTTCGACCACGGCCGCAGCGGAGCCCGCAGCTGCGCTGGAACCCCCAGCAGCTCAGCGATGACCTCGACCGGCAGCAGGTCGGCGAACTCGGCCATCAGGTCGAAGCCGTGGGCATCGACCCGGTCGAGCAGTTCGTCGGTCAGCGTGACGATCCGGTCGCGCAGGCCCGCGATCCGGCGCGGCGTGAACGGGCGCGCCGCCAGACGGCGCAGCCGGGTGTGCTCGGGCGGCTCGAGCTCGAGCAGGGAGTGTTCGTTGAGGAGGTTCCACGGCGCGAACCGGTCGCGGGGCTCGTACGGGGTGAACACGCGGCCCAGTCGCCGATCACGCAGCAGGCGGTCGACGTCCCTGTGCCTGGCGACCAGCCACAGCCCGGTCCGATCGTCCCACGACAGCGGCGCCCCGGCCCGCAGACGCGCGTACGTCGGATAGGGGTCGTCGATCAGGTCGGACGGATCGAACGTGATGTCGGTCACCGGGCAAGTCAACGGCGTCGGACCGTCCGGCGCAACAACTGTCGCGTCACCGCAACGCCATGCGTTCCGTCCCTCCGGCGGCCGCCGTCGGGTACAGGCGCGGTGTCACGCCGGTCGCCGCCGTGTACCCGCGTGTCACGGACTGCACGAAAGCGTCCACGCGCTCCTCGTCGACCAGGGCGACCGCGCAGCCGCCGAACCCACCGCCGGTCATGCGCGCACCGACACAGCCGTCGGCCGTCACCGCGCAACCGACCATGGCGTCGAGCGCGTCGCTCGATGCCTCGAAGTCATCCCGCATGCTGGCGTGCGCCTGCGCCATCAGCCAGCCGAGCGCGGCCGTGTCATCGGTGGACAGTGCGCGGGCCGCTGCCAGGGTGCGCGCCACCTCGGTCACGACATGGCGAGCACGACGGCGCAGCACCGGATCGTCGAGCCGCTCGACCGCGGCCAGGTCGGCGTCGCGCAACGCCGGCACGCCGAGCGCGGCGGCGGCGGCGGCGCATTCGGCCCGGCGGTCGTTGTAGGCCGAGCTCGTGAGCTCACGCCGCGTGGAGGTGTCCAGCGCCACCACGACCAGGCCGTCCGGCAGTGGCACGTGCTCGATGTCGAGCGTTCGGCAGTCGATGAGCAGCGCGTGGCCACGGCGCGCCGCAGCCGACGACAGCTGGTCCATGATCCCCGAGTCGACACCCACCCAGCGGTTCTCCGCTGTCTGCCCGAAGCCTGCGGCGCGGATCGGATCCCACGCGTCGTCGCCGACGAGCGCGCGCGCGACGGCCATCTCGAGCGCAGCCGACGACGACAGGCCGGCCCCTGCCGGCACGTCGGACGCCAGCGCGCCTCGGACGCCGCCGATGTTCACGCCAGCACCGGTCATCGCCCACACGATGCCCTGGACGTATGCGCCCCAGCCTGCGATCCGGTCGCCCACGTCGTCCAGGGCGACGTCGACCGTGCCGTCGACGTCGTCGGACACGACGGTCACACGGCCCTCGCACGGTGACGTGGCCAGCCACAACGCCGGCTCGATCGCCAGCGGCAGTACGAGCCCGTCGTTGTAGTCGGTGTGCTCACCGATGAGGTTGACGCGGCCCGGCGAGCGGATCAACGCCGCCGGGTCC
>JAHELV010000083.1:8068-9918 GCA_024644015.1 Nitriliruptorales bacterium | reverse complement strand
GTGTCGAAGTCGAGAGCGACTCCGGTCTCACGTTGGGACACTGCCCAGAGGTTGTCGATGGCGCGCTGCAGACCGACGCGGCGCAGGATCGGGCGGCGGACCGGGGGGCCGCTGTTGACGAAGCGCGGGGCATACATCTGGCCGCCCTTCGCATCGGGGTCGGTCGCGGCCCGCAGTTGGGGGAGCGCGCCCCGGTCCGAGGGCATCCCCGTGTGTGCCGCCAGCCACTGGAAGAACTGCCCGGAGCGTCCCGCCCCGCCCTCGTCGACGGTGTGCACCTGCAGGTTCGTGTGGGACAGGCCAGGGTGCGCCACGAGGCTGGAGGCCCGCAGGCCCCGAGCCTCGAACTCGCGCTGTAACCCGATGGCGAAATGGTAGTTGGCCAGTTTCGACTGCCCGTAGGCCTTCCACGGCGCGTAGGTGTCCCGCAGATGCGGGTTGTCCGGATCTACGGCTCGCCCGGTGTGATGTGCCGTGCTCGTAACGGTGACGACCCGTGTGTTCTGGGCCCGCAACAGCGCGGGCAGCAGTCGGGCGGTAAGGGCCCAGTGGCCGAGATGGTTGACCCCGAACTGCATCTCGAACCCGTCCTGGGTATGCCGCTCCGGCATTGCCATCAGCCCGGCATTGTTGACGAGCAGGTCGACGCGGTCATGAGAGGCAAGGATCTGCGTCGCGGCGGCTTCGACCGATGCCAACGACCCGAGGTCGAGTGGGACGATCTCCAGCGATGCCGTCGGGTTCGCGGCAAGATCTCGTCACGTGCCGCCGCGGCCTTGCCCTGGTTGCGGGCCGCCATGATGACGTGCGCGCCCTTGCCGGCCAAGGCCCTCGCGGTGGCCAACCCGAGGCCGCCGTTCGCGCCTGTGACGACCGCAACCCGGCCGTCCTGCGAGGGGATGTCTGCGGTGGACCACGTCATGTCGTACGCCTCACGCTGTCATTGGATCTGCCGCATCGTGGGCAACGTGCCCACGGCGCCGTATGTTCGCGTGCCTGCCGACCTGCGCTGCGCGCGACGTCCTTTGACCGGCTTGTATTCTCCATCAGATCCCACGACCACGCCTTCAGCAGCTTGTCGCGTCGCGAAGCACTTGACAGGCGTCGGCGAGGCGGGCGGGCGACAGCGTCGTGATTCGGCGCCGAAGTGACGTGCGGCTGATGGTGTGGATGTTGTCGAAGTTCACAACACAGGCGGTCGGCACTCCGTCGGCTTCTGGTGTCAGGTCGAGCTCTGACACGATCCCGCGCACTGTCCGCGTGAGCACTGCAACGACCACAGAGCCGATGCGGTCCGCGATGGGGCTTCGCGTGAGCACGAGGACGGGTCGGTCGCCGCCAGGGGTCGCGGCGAACCAGACCTCACCCCTCTGCATCGGCCCAGTCCGACCAGTCCTCCGCTGGACCCCAGTCCGCGATCTGTCCGAGTGCCTGCTCGTCGGCGGTGAGCGGCGTGCTCTCCCATGCCTCGATCTCGGACTCCGCGCGCAGGCGGACGAGGTGGCGGTGCAGCGCGTCGCGGAGCAGTTGGGACCGGTCGATCCGCAGCCGCTCCGCCCAGAGCTGGGCCGCGGCCGCCTCGTCATCGTCAACGCGAAAGCTCAGCATCGTCATACAGACACTATAAGACGTATGACGCTCTCGCTGGGAGAATCGCCGTGGCCGTGATCGCGGTGGAGCCGTGCTCTCGTGCCGCTCGCGACCTTTGAGCGCGTAGGTCTCCTCGACGAACTCGATGTTCTTGAACGTGAAGCGGACCGGGGCACAACGGATGCGGAGTGGGGAGGGGCGCCAGCGGCGCTGGGCAACTCGGGTGCGACGTGGCACGATCGCGCAGGTGACCAGCAGAC
>JAHELV010000083.1:0-7968 GCA_024644015.1 Nitriliruptorales bacterium | reverse complement strand
ACAGGTGACCAGACCCGGACGCCTCCCTGGCCTTCTACCGCGACGCCCCCTCGGCTTCGAGGTCCGCAACGACCGATGACCGCCGACCCTCGCTCCCGTTCGCAGCGTCGACGCGACACCGAGCATCGGCTCGCCAACGACATCGATGTCTGGGTGGCCAGTGCCTCGTCGGACGGCACGCCGTACATGGTGCCGTTGTCGTTCGACTGGGACGGCGAGGCGCTGCTGGTGGCCACGCCGGCGGACAGCCCGACCGGCAGGAACCTGGCCGCCACCCGGACCGCGCGGCTGGGGCTGGGCCACACCCGCGACGTGATGATGATCGAGGGCGACGTCGAGGTCCTCGAGATCAATGCGCTGTCGCAGGAGCGTGGTGACCGGTTCGTCGCGCACACCGGCTTCGACCCGCGTGTGCTGGCCACGGCGTACCGTTGGTTCCGCATCTCCCCGCGCCGCATCCAGGCGTGGCGCGAGGTCAATGAGCTGTCGGACCGCGAGCTGATGCGCGACGGCCACTGGTTGGTCTGACGACCCGGCGGCCGGACGCGGCCACGCCGACGGATGGAGGCACGATGAGCACGGCCAGGAAGACGGACGCGCAGTCGCCTGCGCTGCACCCAGCCGACAGCCACGATCTGATCCGCGTGCACGGCGCACGTGTGAACAACCTCAATGACGTCAGCGTCGAGCTCCCGAAGCGTCGGCTGACGGTGTTCACCGGCGTCTCCGGCTCGGGCAAGAGCTCACTGGCGTTCGGCACGATCGCCGCGGAGTCCCAGCGGCTGATCAATGAGACCTACAGCGCGTTCGTCCAGGGCTTCATGCCGACGCTGGCGCGGCCGGAGGTCGACGTGCTCGACGGGCTGACCACCGCGATCGTCGTCGACCAGGAGCGTATGGGTGCCGATGCCCGCTCCACCGTCGGCACCGCCACCGACGCCAACGCGTTGCTGCGCATCCTGTTCAGCCGGCTCGGCCAGCCGCACATCGGTCCGGCCGGCGCGTTCGCGTTCAACGTCCCGTCGGTCACGGCGAGCGGCGCGATCACGGTCGGTGACGGCAAGGCCGAGAAGGTCACCTTCACCCGCACCGGCGGCATGTGCCCGCACTGCGAGGGCCTGGGCACGGTCCCCGACATCGACCTGACCGAGGTCTACGACGACGCCAAGTCGCTCGCCGAGGGCGCGATCAAGGTGCCGAACTACAACGCGGACGGCTGGATGGTGGCGCTGTACACCGAGTCCGGCCTCCTCGATCCGGACAAGCCGGTCCGCGACTACACCGACCAGGAGCTGCACGACTTCCTCCACCACGAGGGGACCAGGGTCAAGGTCAACGGCATCAACCGGACGTACGAGGGCCTGCTCGTGCGGCTTGGCAAGTCGGTGTTCTCCAAGGACCGCGACGCGCTGCAGCCGCACATCCGACGGTTCGTGGATCGGGCGGCCACCTTCAAGGCCTGTCCCGAGTGCGACGGCACCCGGCTGGCCGAGGGGGCTCGGTCATCGAAGATCGCAGGCATCCACATCGGCGAGGCGTGCGCGCTGCAGGTCAGCGACCTCGCCGCGTGGGTCAGCGACCTCGACGAGCCGTCGGTGGCGCCGCTGCTCGACGGGCTGGGCCAGATCCTCGACTCGTTCGTGGAGATCGGGCTGGGCTACCTGGCGCTCGACCGGCCGTCGGGCACGCTGTCGGGCGGCGAGGCGCAGCGGGTCAAGATGATCCGCCACCTCGGTTCATCGCTCACCGACGTCACCTACATCTTCGACGAACCGACGATCGGGCTGCACCCGCACGACGTCGAGCGGATGAACGACCTGCTGCTGGCCTTGCGTGACAAAGGCAACACGGTGCTCGTCGTGGAGCACGAGCCGGAGACGATTGCGATCGCCGACCACGTCGTCGACCTCGGCCCGGGCGCCGGGACGGAGGGCGGCACCGTCTGCTACGAGGGGACGGTCGACGGGCTCCAGGCCAGTGAAACGGTCACCGGCCGCCACCTCCACGACCGGACCGCACTCAAGGAGACGGTCCGGACGTCCACCGGCGCGCTGGAGATCCGCGGCGCGACGACGCACAACCTGTGCGACGTCGACGTGGACGTCCCGCTCGGAGTGCTCGTCGTCGTCACCGGCGTTGCCGGCTCCGGCAAGAGCTCGCTCGTGCACGGGTCGATTCCCGCCGACGAGGGTGTCGTGGCGATCGACCAGAGCGCGATCCGTGGCTCGACGCGGAGCTACCCGGCGACCTACACCGGGCTGCTCGACCCGATCCGCAAGGCGTTCGCCAAGGCAAACGACGTGAAGCCGGCGCTGTTCAGTGCGAACTCCGATGGCGCCTGCCCCACCTGCAACGGCGTCGGCATCATCTACACCGAGCTGGGCTTCATGGACAGCGTCGCCACCACTTGTGAGGACTGCGGCGGGAGGCGGTTCCAGGCGGCTGTGCTGGAGTACACCTTCGGCGGGCGGAACATCGCCGAGGTGCTCGCGATGCCCGTGGCCGAGGCGGTCGGGTTCTTCGGCGCAGGCGAGGGGCGCATCCCGGCGGCCCACAAGATCCTGCAACGGCTCGCCGACGTCGGGCTCGGCTACCTCAGCCTCGGCCAGCCGCTCACCACGCTGTCCGGCGGTGAGCGGCAGCGGCTCAAGCTGGCCACCCGCATGGCTGACCGGGGCGGCATCTACATCCTCGACGAGCCGACCACCGGCCTGCACCTGGCGGACGTCGAGCAACTGCTCGGCCTGCTCGACCGGCTCGTCGACTCCGGCACGTCGGTCATCGTCGTCGAGCACGACCAGGCGGTCATGGCGCACGCCGACTGGATCATCGACCTCGGCCCCGGCGCCGGCCACGACGGCGGCCGGATCGTCTTCGAGGGCACACCCGCCGACCTCGTCGCCGCCCGTTCCACCCTCACCGGCCAGCACCTCGCGGCCTACGTCTGCACCTGACCGAGGCCCCCGCGGACACCGTGAGACGAGTGACACCAACCTGGACGATGGCTGCCTCGCGTACCGGCACGTCCCAGAGTCGACACAACACAGCTGGCGCAGCGAACTCGCTCACCAAGCCGCCGATCTCCCCGACGCTCGGCGATGCCTTGCGCTCGTATCAGACGCCGTCGATGCGATGCGGCAGTGATGACCCCGCGGACCGAACGCGGTGAGATGGCTCACCTCGGCCGTGCCCGTTTGCCCTTCGAACACGCATGCGCATAGTGCGGCTCGTCGGGCGAGATGCTCGCACGACCGCGCGAGGCTCGAAGTGCTGCGCGCCGTGTACAGCGGGTCGACGTCCATCCCCCCGCACATGAAGCGGGCGGAGCCTCAGCACGGGCTCAGTGCTGAAGGGTGCTACGCAGTCGGCGTCGGTGATGTACGTAGCCGGCTGCGGACGTCGCCGTCGCGGGCTCGGGTCACGGTGTCAGCATCCCACTATCAAGGGCGATGACTTCCGATGACAACTACTACCGCACCGCACAAGTCCGGCAAGGTGTCTGTTCGTCGGCCTCGCCGCATGCCCGGTCGCGCCACACAGCTGGTCGCGTTGGTCGCGTTGGTCGCGTTGGTCGGTCTGGCCGTTGCGATCGCCGCGCGCTCCTCGCGTGACGCTGCGAGCGTGTCGACAGTTCCGGCGGCGGCGGCGGTCGACCAAGAGGTGGCTTTGCGGAGCCTCGTTGCTCGCGGTCTGGTTCCTACCGTGCGGTATGACGCCCAGGCCGCCGCGACCGCGCGCCTGGCAACGCTCCGTCTGATCCCCACGCAACCTGCTGTGCTGCCGCAGCACTCGCCGGAGGAACTCGAGACCCTGCGCCTGGTCGCCCGGGGCCTGCTGCCCGACGAGCTGCTCGCTGAGGTGGCGACCACAAGGCGGCTGGTCAACCAGGGACTGATCCCCGCAGCAACGCTGCGCTGACCATCCGCAGATCGACCCTGTCAGTCCTGTCAGTATGGTGACGGTACGGCGGACCGAACGGAGCGTCGTCGTGGACACCCTGACCGAGTGGCCCCTCGTCGGCAGGGATGCCGTTCGCCAACGACTGCTGGCAGCGTTCGCCGGCCGCAGTGGTGCCCCGCCGGCGGTGATCAGCGGTCCCGCCGGGGCCGGCAAGACCCGCCTGATGACCGAGACGCTGGACGACGTGGCTGCTGCGGGGTCACAGGTGGTCCGGGTGACCGGGTCGAGTGCCACGTCGACCATTCCCTTCGGGGCGGTCGCGCACCTGATACCCGACGAGCTGACCGGCGCCGATCGCCTGGCGATGCTGCGGGGCGCGTTCCGCACGCTGGCATCGACGGTTCGAGGTGACGGCGCGACCGTGACGCTCGCCGTCGACGACGCACACCTGCTCGATCCGGGGTCAGCAGCCGTGGTCCAGCGCGCGGCGAGTCTGACGCCCCTGCGCCTGGTGCTGACCGTTCGTGACGGCGAGGACGCGCCCGATGTGATCGCGCGGCTGGTGGCCGACGCGGCGACAGTGCGCATCGATTTGGAGCCGCTGACCGACGAGCAGGTCAGGTCCCTGCTCCGACTAGCGCTCGCAGGGCCGGTGACGCTAGCGACGGCGCAGCGGCTCGCGCACCTCAGCGAGGGCAACCCGCTGTGGCTCCGCCAACTGGTGCGAGAGGCGCGACGCCGCAAGGCGCTGGTGCAACGCGGTGGAGCCTGGCGGTTGGACGGCTCTCCGGTGCACGCTGTGTCACTGCCCGAGGCGATGCGGACGACCATCGCCGGACTCGATCCCGACGTCCGCGACGTCGTCGCGGTCGTCGCGCTCGCCGACGTCATCGGCGTGGAGCTTCTCGAGCAACTGTTCGGTGACGACGTCCTTGCCGCCGCCGACGTGCAGCGGCTGCTGATGGCGGTGCCGGATCGTCGGCGGGTGCAGGTGCGGCTCGCGCACCCGCTCTACGGGGAGGCCGTGCTCGCTGAGGTGCCGCCGTTGCGCCTCCGACGGTTGCGGCTGCGACTCGCCAACGCCGTCGAGGCGGCTGGCGGTCGCCGGCGACAGGATCTGCTGCACATGGCCCGGTGGCGGCTGGATGCGGGTGACCGGTCCCGTCCAGAGCTGCTGACGGCGGCGGCGGTGATCGTCGGCAGCATCCAGGAGCCGGCCACGGCGGAGCGGTTCGCACGTGCAGCGCTGGATGCCGGCGCAGGCTTTGACGCCATGATGGCGTTGGCGGAGGCGTTGCAGTGGAGCGGACGGACCGCCGAGGCGGTGGCGCAGCTGCGGACTGCCGTCGAGGCGGCGACCACTCCCGCCGAGTGGGTGCGTGCCCACGACCTGTGGGCGGACGTGCTGTTCTGGCACCGGTGCCCGGCCGAGGCTGAGGAGGCGCTGGCGCTCGCCGAGGCCGCGGCTGACACGTCGGCCAGCCGGCACCGCATCGCGGTGCGGCGTGCGCTGTTCGCCCTCGGTGACGGTGACCTCGCCCATGCCGTCGCGCTCGCTGACGGGGCGCTCGCCGACCCGTCGATCGACGTCCGTGTCCGAATGGACGCGGCCTTCGTCGTTCTGAGCGGGGCTCCGCCATGCGGGCGGTCCGTATGGGCGATCGAGGTCGTCGGCGGCGTGCAGCGGGCCATCACGGAGGTCGGCGGTGTGCACCCGCCCGGCTGCCTCGAGGGGCGTGCGCTGGCGTGCTGGTGGGCGTGGCGGTTCGACGAGGTCGAGGCGTCGGTGGAGGTGGCGTTCTGGGCCGACGTGTGGAGCACGTGGTGCCGGGGACTCGTCGCGTTGACCTCAGGTCGCGTCGCGCGTGCCCGACAGCTGCTCGCCGACGCCGCACGCCAGTACGAGGTCGATGTCAAAGCTGACGTCGACGACCAGCGGGCCCAGTACTGGTCGACCCTGAGTGAGGCCGCCGCACTGAGCGGCGACCGGACGACGGCCGATGAGGCGTTGGCGACGGCAGAGCAACTGTGGCCCCCCGACATCGTCGTTCCGTACCGGCTCACCGCCCGCGTGTGGGTCGCCGCCGCGCATGATGACCTCACGTCGGCCCGGCGGCGTGCGCTCGAGGGCGCTGACGCCGCTCGAGAGGTCGGCGCCCACCTGCTCGAGGCCCAACTGTGGCACGACCTGGTTCGGCTCGGCGACCCAGAACGCGCCGCGCCCCGGCTCGAACTGCTCGAGCCCTTCATCGATGGACCTCAGGGACCGCTGTACGCCGCGCACGCCCGCGGACTGGCAGACAGCGATGCGATTGCGGTGCGGCGCGCCGCAGGCGGGTTCGAGGCCGCCGGTGTGCTGTTGCTGGCCGCCGAGGCGTACGCGCAGCTGGCGAAGTTGCTGCGGGAGCAGGGCCGGTCCGCCGCAGCGATTGGCGCTCAGCTGGCATCGCGCCGGCTCGCTGACCAGTGCGAGGGAGCTCGCACACCCGCACTGAGTGTCGCAGTCGGGCTCGATCTGACTGCACGGGAGCTCGAGATCGCCCAGCTCGCGGCGCACGGGCTGAGCGACCGCGAGATCGCCGAACGGCTCGTCATTTCGGCGCGGACGGTCAACACCCACCTGCATCGCTGCTACACCAAGCTCGGCATCGACGGCCGCCAGGATCTGCGGGACCTGATCGGCTGAGGCCCGAGTCCGGTAGCACGGTCGTATGGCTGCTCACGACACGGTCGGTGCGACCGGTGACTAGGATGGCGACGACCGCGTCCCGGATCGCCGACGGCGAGCTGCAGACCGACGTCGACCAGCCGACCGGCTCGCGCGAGACGGCCGATCTCGCCGCAGCGCTCGAGCTCATGCTCGCCCGACTCCGTTCGACAATCGACGACCACAAGAACGCCGCGCGCTCCGCCGGCGAGGCACGCGATGCGATGCAGCGGTTCCTGGCCGAGGCGCTCGGCGGTCGCCTCGACGTCGGTGCGACGTGTCGCACGAGCTGCGGACACCGCTCACCGCCATGAAGGGGTACAGCGACCTGTACGCCGGCAGCATGCTCGACGATCCCAGCGCGCTCGACCGCGCGATGTCCCGGATCCGGCGACGAGAGCGAACGTCTGCGCGGTCTGGTCACCGACATGTTGCAACTGGCGCGTGAGGCGCTCGTGCGCGGATCGCTGGGCAGCCCGCCCGCCTCCACCAGGCCATCCTGAACGTCGGGTGCAACGCCTGCCGCCACGCCCCACCGGCGACACCGGTCCGCTTCGTCGCGAGATCGACGGACACCAACCTCGTCGTCGAGGTAATCGACCACGGCTGGGTGTCGACCCCAACGAGGCCAAGAAGATCTTCCTGCCCTTCTACCGGCCGGAGACCTCGCGGGGCCGCGACGGCCGCGGGGGCGCCGGGCTCGCCTCGCGATCGCGAGCCAGATCGTCGAACAGCACCGCGGGCGGCATCACGGTCGAGCCCACACCCGGCGGCGGCGCCACGTTCGTGGTCACCGTTCCGCTCGCCGACGACTGAGCAGGGTTCTGAGATCCTGAGTCAACGGTCTGGCGGTCGTGGGCGTACGTTCACGGCCTGCCGGAGTCTGCGCGAACGCCGCGAGCCGGTCACGGACGGCGTTAAGCATCGCGTCGTTCGGCGTGTCGTCCATCCCTGCCTTGTAGGCGACGGCGTAGTTACGGAGTCTCATCGGCGACCGTCTGAAGCAGGGCATCCTGGTCACGACCCACATCGGCATCGCCGTCGCTCATGTCCGGTAGCTTACCGATCGTTCACGCACAGATGTCACGCGATGGCCTGCGCTGTGGACACCGCTTCCGCGCGTCCCGCTCGCTCTCACACCGTGGGGCAGCCGGGGCTACGGTGCTGTTCGTACGGGGCCTTGTCGGCGCGTGGGGGGTGGGCGGTCAGCCGCGGTTGCGGAACAGCACGTTGGCGATGCGCCATCCATGCGACGTGCTCACCAGGTGCAGGTAGTCGACGAAGTCGGTTGAGACCACGCGGGCGGCGGCCATGCCTTCCGAGATGTCATCAATCGCGATCTGTACCTCGGCGTCACGGCC
>JAHELV010000082.1 GCA_024644015.1 Nitriliruptorales bacterium | reverse complement strand
CCCCAGTCCACCGTCGAACACAGCCGGACGGGCCGTCGACCGCAACGTGACAAGCGGATGATCCCACCCGAACTGGCGTCGTTGCGTAACACGCGGCGACCCGGCAAGACCGACGACCCGATGGAGGCGCTGCAGTCGCTGCAGGCGCAGCTGGCCCGGCTCGGCGCGGGACCCAGCGGGCGCACCGCTCCGACGCCGCGCCGCAGCGACACGGATCGACCCGAGCGGCGCTGACCACATGTGGCGGATCGCCTGGGCAAGCGTGCGCGGGCACCTGCTGCGCACCTTCGCGACCGCGCTGTCGGTAGTGTTCGGGGTCGCCTTCGTCACCGGCACGTTCGTGTTCACCGACACCGTCCACGCGGCGTTCGAGGGGCTGTTCGGTTCCACCGTCGAGGGCGCGGACCTGGTCGTCTCGGCCGCGGATGGCGCCACCGCGGACGGCGGCGCGCCCCGCGGCGTCCCGGCCACGCTCGCGGCCGAGCTCACCGACCGGCCCGATGTCGCCGACGCCGAGGCGCGTTACCGCGGGCTCGCCAAGCTCGCACGCGAGGACGGCACCGCGCTCGGGGGGTTCGGCTCGCTACTGCAGGGCGTCGACGCCCCCCGCTTGCCCGGAGCAATCGAGCTGCGCGACGGCGACCTGCCGACCGACGACGGCGAGGTCGCCATCGACGCCGCGAGCGCCGTCGAACTGGACGTCGGTGTCGGCGACCAGGCGATGCTGCTGCTCAACGGGCCCGCGCAGCCCTACCGGATCTCGGGCATCGTCGAGCCGCCTTCGAGTGTGCAGGACCTCGCCGGGTCCACGACCGTGGTGTTCACCGACGGCGTCGCCGAGCGGCTGTACGGCCGCGACGGCGCCACCTACATCGCCGTGCGAGCCGGCGACGGCGTCGACCCGATCGAGCTCCGCGACCGCATGGCCGCAGAGCTCGACGCCGGCGTCGAGGTGCGCACCGTCGACGAGCTGGTCAGCGATTCGGTGTCCCAGGTCGGCGAGTCCCTCGGCTTCCTGACCCGCGGGCTGCTGGTGTTCGCCGGCGCCGCGCTGCTCGTCGGCGCCATCATCATCTTCAACACCTTCGGCATCACCGTCGCGCAGCGCACCCGCGAGCTGGCGTTGGTGCAGGCGGTCGGCGCCGACAACCGGCAGATCATGCGTGCCGTGCTGCTCGAGGCCGGGATCGTGGGATCGATCGGCTCGGCCGCCGGCGTGGCGGTCGGCGTCGTCGGCGCCGTCGCTCTGCGCGCGCTGCTGCGCCTGGTGGAGCTGCCGCTGCCGACGACCGGGCTCGTGATCGAGCCGCGCACCGCGGTCCTCGGTTTCGCCGTCGGCGTCGTGGTGACCACGATCGCCGCCGTCGGCCCCGCGCTGAACGCCGCCCGCCGCGCACCGGTCGACGCGCTGCGCACCGCATCCGCGGGCAGTCGGACGGTTGTGTCCACGGCGCGTGTGGTGGGCGGCTCGATCTGCGCCGGGCTCGCGTGCGCGGTGTTGATCGGCGCGGGGCTGGATCGTGGCGGATTGACTGCACTCGCCATGGGCGCGGCGGCTCTCACCGTGGCGATCGTGCTGCTCGCACCGCTCGGCGCAGGCCCGCTTGCGGCGCTGGTCGGTCTTCCGGTCGGCGCCGTACTCAAGCTCCCCGGCCGGCTGGCACGCGACAACGCCGTCCGCAACCCGGGCCGGACCGCGGCAACCGTGACAGCGTTGCTGATCGGCCTGGGCCTGGTCACGTTCATGCTGATCCTCGTCTCGTCGTTCCGTCACTCGCTGGATCGCGCGATCGTCGAGCAGCTCCGCGCCGACTACCAGCTGCAGGCCGTGGACCAGATCGGCTACCCGAGCACCGTCACCGACGCCGCCGACGAAATCGACGGGGTCGACCTGGTCAGCGCGGCGAAGGTGGCGCGGGGTCGCGTGAACGGCGCCGACCGCACCGTGTTCGCCATCGACGCGAGGACGCTGCCAACCGTCTACGACTTCGACGTGGTCGAGGGCAGCCTGGAGCGGTTGGACGACGGTGGCGTCGCGTTGTCCAAGCAGCTCGACATCCCGCTGGGCGCCAGCGTCACCGTCCGGGTGGGCTCGTCGGGGCCGGCCAGCGCGCGGCGGGTGGTTGCGCTGACCGACGATCTGCACCTTCCGGGCACGACGCGGGTCGGCCAGGCCCTGGTCGACGCCTCGACCGCCAAAGAGGCGGTCGCCGGACGGCCGGACCTGGTGGCGTTCATCAAGCTCGCGCCGGACGCGGACCGCGCGGGCGCACGGCGGGAGCTCGAGCAGGTGGTCGCCGGACAGCCTGATGTCCGCGTCGCCGACACCGCCGAGCTGCGCGCGCAGGTGCGGGATCAGACCGACAGGCTGCTGCATCTCGTGATCGGCCTGGTGCTGCTGTCGGTCGTCATCTCGTTCGTCGGCGTCGTCAACGCCTTGGGGCTGTCGGTGGTCGAACGGTCCGACGAGCTCGGGCTGCTGCAGGCACTTGGCATGACGCAGGGCCAGGCGCGTCAGATGGTGCGCTGGGAGTCGGTGATCATCACGACGGTCGGCACCGTCGTCGGCGTGGCGCTCGGCACGATGTTCGGTTGGCTCGGAGTCCGCGTGTTGCGGGAAGAGGGGCTGAGCGCGTTCTCGATCCCCGTCGCGCAGATCGCCGTCGCCGTGATCGCGATGCTGGTCGCGGGCGTCTTCGCGTCCGTCGTGCCGGCACGGCGCGCGAGTCACGTCGACGTCCTGCACGCCGTGACGACCGAGTAGCCGCCGGGCGCCACGACGTCCGGCCGTCGACCCGTGTTCAGGCGCGGCGCGCGGCCCAGAACGGCATTGCGGCACCGGACGTGCTCTCTATACTCGACGCAACTTCTGGGCGCACACTCGCGCGCCTGCTCGCAGCTCTCTTGATGGGGTGTCACCGCGCGAGATGTGCATTCGGCTACCGTGCCGGATCCCAAGCGAGGAGACCAAGCCCGATGAATGCCACGCCTGTCGTGAGCGTGCTGACCGCGATCGCCGGTCTCTCGCTGGCCGCCTACTTCTACACCGTCGTCAAACGCGCCGATCCCGGCAACGACCGGATGGTCGAGCTCATGGGCGCGATCCAGGAGGGCGCCCGCGCGTTCCTGCGGCGCGAGTACCAGTGGATCGCGGTCTTCGTCGTCGTGATGACCGTGCTGATCTTCACGTTCCTCGACTACGGCCGCCCGTGGGGTGCCATCGCGTACCTGTTCGGTGCGGCGCTGTCGGGACTCGCCGGCTTCATCGGGATGACGGTCGCGACCATGGCCAACGCCCGCACCACGCAGGCGGCCAGGACCGGCCCGCAGCTCGCGCTGCCCCTCGCCTTCCGCGGCGGCGCCGTGATGGGCTTCTCGGTCGCCGGGCTTGCGCTGCTCGGGCTCGCCGTCAGCTACATCGTGTTCGTGCAGGTGCTCGAGGTCGACCAGCCGTTCCAGGTGCTGACCGCGTTCGGGTTGGGAGGCAGCTCGATTGCCTTGTTCGCGCGCATCGGCGGCGGCATCTACACCAAGGCCGCGGACATGGGCGCAGACCTGGTGGGCAAGGTCGAGGCAGGCATCCCCGAGGACGACCCACGCAACCCCGCCACGATCGCCGACAACGTGGGTGACAACGTCGGTGATGTCGCGGGCATGGGTGCCGACCTGTTCGAGAGCTACGCCGGCTCGATCATCGCCCCGGTCGCGCTGGCTGCGTTCGCGTTCACCGACGCCGGCGCCTTCCAGTCACGGGCGCTGCTGTTCCCGCTGGCGATCGGTGCGCTGGGCATGGTGGCGTCGATCATCGGTGCGTTCCTGGTCAAGGCGTCACCGGGCGCCACTGGACGCCAGCTGGCCAGCGCGCTGCACCGCGGGCAGAACGTCGCGCTCGGGTTGACGATCGTGCTGTCGTTCCTGTTCGGGTTCGTCTTCTTCAGCGGTGTCGAAGGCGTCGTCAACTGGTGGGGGTTCCCGGTCGCCGTCGTCGCCGGGCTGCTGGTCGGCACCGCCATCGGGTTCGTCAGCGAGTACTACACGTCGGACCACTTCGGTCCGGTCAAGGAGATCGCGCGCGCGAGCGAGACCGGCGCAGCTACGACCATCGTGTCGGGCATCGCCTCGGGCATGCAGTCGGTCGCCAGTGCGGTCGTGCTGATCGTGATCGCGGTCGGCGCCGCGTTCTTCGCCGGCGAGCAGGCGCTGCCCGACATCGCGAACACCGGGGTCTACGGGATCGCGCTGGCCGCCATCGGCATGCTGGCCACCACCGGCATCGTCGTGTCCGTCGACGCCTACGGACCGATCGCCGACAACGCGGGCGGCATCGCCGAGATGGCGGAGCTCCCGCCAGAGGTGCGCCAGGTCACCGACGAGCTCGACTCGTTGGGCAACACCACCGCCGCGGTGGCGAAGGGGTTCGCGATCGGCTCGGCGGCGGTCACCGCACTCGCGCTGTTCAAAGCCTTCGAGCAGGCGATCCTGACCGCGGGCGGCTCGATCTCGCTCGACATCGGCACGGTCGACGTGTTCGCCGGGCTGTTCATCGGCGCGATGCTGCCGTTCCTGTTCGCCGCGCTGACGATGCAGGCGGTGGGACGCGCCGCCAACAAGATGATCGAGGAGGTCCGCCGCCAGTTCGACGAGGTGCCGGGGCTCCGGGCGTCGCTGTCGGCCGGTCCGGGCGCCGTCGTCGGCACCAAGGCCGACGTCAAGCCCGACTACGAGCGTTGCGTGTCGATCTCGACCGAGGCGGCGCTGCGCGAGATGGTGCTCCCCGGCGGTCTCGCCGTCGTGATCCCGCTGCTCATCGGGTTCGTCTCCACCGACGCGCTCGGCGGGTTCCTCGCGGGTGCGCTCGTGAGCGGCTTCGCGCTCGCGATCTTCATGGCCAACGCAGGTGGCGCCTGGGACAACGCCAAGAAGTACATCGAGGCGGGCCACCACGGCGGCAAGGGCTCCGACCCCCACAAGGCAGCGGTTGTCGGAGACACGGTCGGTGACCCGTTCAAGGACACATCTGGCCCGGCGATGAACATCCTTATCAAGGTGATGACCATCGTGTCGCTGATCTTCGCGACCGCCTTCGTCTAGTCCGACCGGCCACGTGCGCGTGGCAACGGACCCCGGACCCGCCCCTCGTGGCGGGTCCATCTGGTCTCTGGTGCCGATCGGCCAATGGCGGCTGCGGACGTTCCATGCAGGATGAGGGTGCCGGCGTCGGGGACGCCGGCAGATGATTTTCCTTCAGCACCTGGAGGATCGATGACGGAGCAGCGCAGCGACAGTTTCGACGCCTTCTACCGTGCGCAGGCACCGGCGGTGTTCGACCTCGCGCTGCGCCACGGTGGCGATCACACAATCGCCGTCGACTGCGTTGATGCGGTGTTCGCCGAACTCGCGGCCCGGTGGCAGCAGGTCACTGACCCGGACCGCTTCAGCCGTCGGGCAGCGGTGCTGTTCGTCTGCGGCATCCGTCGCCGGCACGTCCGAACTCGTCTGAGCTGCCGCCCCGTCGTCCGGTCGATGGTCTCGCTACCGATGACGTAGGGTGCGGCCGGTCAGCATCGGCCCCAGCCGTAGACCCACACCACGTCCGACCGCCCGATCGGGTCGGGCCTCGTTTGGATCTCGACCTGCTGGTAGCCCTGGTCGAGCAGCAACGTCTTGAGTTCGTCGCCGGTCACGGTGGTCAGGTAGATCGACCCGACCCCCGGTTCTTCAACGAGCTCCAGATCGCCGCGCCCCTCACGGAACGACACGAAGATGGGTCCGCGCGCGTGCACGCGACGCAGCTCCGCGAGCGCCGAGCGCATCTCCCTGCGCGGCAGGTGTTGAAGCGCCGCGGCCGCCCAGACACCGTCGAACACGTCGTCGGGAAACGGTAGGCGCCGCAGATCCCAGCGGGCCAGCGGGCGCTTGGGGAACAGCATGTGGCCGATCCGCATCAGCTCCTCGCTGCGGTCGCCCGCAAAGACCGCCAGCCCCTGGTCCCGCAGCAGCCGCACGTCGAGTGCCGGTCCGCACGCGACGTCGATCACGCGCGCGTTGCGACCCGCCAGGGTGCCGAATGTGCGCACCGCGTCCAACGGCCGGTGTTCCTTCCACAGCTCGTGATAGCGCTCTGCGGCGCGGCCGTACGCAGCGATGGTCTCGTGTGTCCGTGGATCCACGCCCGTCTCGTCAGTCGCTGGCGAATGTGTCCGTTGATGATGCCAATTGCGCCCGCCCCCCGCGAACAGCGATCACGCGAGCGGTTGCCTTCTAGGTCAAGCCGACCACGAATCGCAGCCGCATCAGGTCGCCGTGGATCTCGTGGCTGAACTCGTCGGTCAGCCCCTCGATGAGGGTGAAGCTGAGCTTCGGGTCGAGAAGCTCCGCACCAGGGTCCGCCCCGCGGTCGACGGCGTCCGACCGCCGCTCGGGACACACCACGACGACCTCGAAGCCAGCTGCGCTACGACCGAACCGCAGCTCGATCGGGATGGTGTCTGCGCCGGGCTCCACGCCACTGTTCGCGTTCGCCAGCGCCTCCGCGACGGCGATCTTGACATCCTCGACGCGGTCCTGCGAGACGCCCGCCAGACGCGCGGCCTGCGCGACGACGAGTCGCACCAAGCCGACGTAGACCGGGTCGCGCGGGACGCGGAGCTCGGCTACCGACATCGGGTGGGGGCCGTGGCTGTCAGGACAGCGCTTCTTCGAGGGTGTCGTGGATCGGGAAGACTTTCGTCAGGCCGGTGATGCGGAAGATCTTGAGGATCCGTTCCTGGTTGCAGACGAGCTCGAGCGTGCCGTTGTGCGAGCGGACGCGCTTGAGCCCACCGACCAGCACGCCCAGCCCGGTCGAGTCCAGGAAGTCGACCTTGGTCATGTCGACGATGATGTTGTAGTGGCCGTCGCTGACGAGTTCGACCAGCTTCTCCCGCAGCTTGGGGGCTGTGTAGACGTCGACCTCGCCCGCGACCTCGAGGACGGTCGTGTCGCCCTCGGTGCGGTGTTCAAGCGTCAGTTCCACGGTGTACCCCTTGGTCGTCCTTGTGGCGCCCGACGTGCGGTCTGGGGAACCGCCGGGGTCCAGCGCCGGCAGATGATCGTGTAGCGGTGGCCGTGAGGGCCACGTCCCTGGTTCGCTGGTCTATCCCAAGGTCGCCGAGCACAAACTTCGCAGAGGTTGGTTCGACGAAACACGCGCCGGACCTCCTCACGCCGGGCGCCGATCCCCGGCGGGTCCCACAGCCCTAGCCTGGGCGCGGTGGAAAGTGACGCGCTGCTGCGAATGCTCGCCGATGACGCGGCCGATCAGCACCCCGATGCGCTCGGCCGATCGCGCCTGGCGGCCGTCGAAGTGCTGCCGTCGCGACCGGCACGACTGACTGCACTGCCGTCGTGGCTGGCTCCGCTGGTCGCGAACCGGCTGGAGCTGACGGGAATCGAGGCCCTCTACGAGCACCAGGCCGCCGCAGCGACGCGCATCCGCGACGGGCACCACACCGTCGTGGCCACGGGGACCGCCAGCGGCAAGAGCCTGTGCTATCAGTTGCCGTTGCTGCACGCCGTGCTGGACGACGACCGCACGACCGCGCTGTACCTGTCACCGACCAAGGCGCTCGCACGTGACCAGGTGCGCGCACTGCGTGAGTTCCGGATCCCGCAGGTGCGTGCCGCTGCGTACGACGGTGACCTCCCGCGCGCCGAACGGGACGCGATCAGGCGCACCGCCAACGTCATCCTGACCAACCCCGACATGCTGCACATCGGCATCCTGCCCGCTCACCGCCGGTGGGCCGATTTCCTGCACCGGCTGTCGCTGGTCATCGTCGACGAGTGCCATGTCGCGCGTGGCGTCTTCGGATCGCACGTTGCAGCGATCATCCGCCGGTTGCGGCGCATCTGCGCCCACTACGGCGCCGACCCGACCTTCGCACTCGCCAGCGCGACCATCGGCAACCCGGCCGAGCATGCCAGCATGCTGGTGGGCGCGCCGGTCGACGAGGTGTCGACCGACGCGGCCGCCCGCCCCCGGACCGTGCTGGGCCTGTGGGAGCCGCCGCTGATCGACGATCAGCTGCGCACCAGGCGGTCGACGCTGGCCGAAGCGTCGGACCTGCTGGCCGCCGTCGCCACGAGCGACCTGGCGACGCTGGCGTTCGCGCGCTCGCGGGCAGGCGTGGAGCTGCTGGCGCTGCACGCCCGCCGCAGTGCGCCCGATCTGGAGGTCCGCGCGTACCGCGCGGGACTGCTGGCCGACGAGCGTCGCACGGTCGAACGGGGGCTGATCGACGGCACGATACAGGCGGTCGCCGCCACCGATGCGCTGGAGCTCGGGGTCGACATCGGCCGCCTGGACGCGGTGATCATCGTGGGTTGGCCAGGCACCGCGGCGTCCTTCTGGCAACAGGCGGGACGCGCGGGGCGCCGCGACAACGAGGCGCTGGTCGTCTTCGTCGGCGACGACAACCCACTGGACCACTACCTGCTGGCCCACCCCGAGCGGCTGCTCGGCAGGCCGGTCGAGCACGCACGCAGCGACGTCACCAATCCCTACATCCTCGGACCGCACCTCGAGTGCGCTGCGTGGGAGCTGCCGCTGGACCCCGACGAACCGTGGTTCGCCCCCGCCGACGTGCAACCGCTGGTCGACGCCGCGATCGCCGACGGACGGCTGCGCCGGCGCCACGACCGTGTGTACTGGGCCGGCCGCGGTTCGCCGGCGGCCTCCGTCCACATCCGCAGCACGATGGGTGCGCCCGTCACGATCGTCGACGGATCGACCGGCATCGTCATCGGTGAGGTCGACGCCGCGCGGGCGCCCGCCACCGTCCACCCGGGGGCGAACTACCTGCACCAGGGACGCAGCTGGCGGGTAACGGAGCTCGAGCTCGGCACCGGCGTCGCCGCGGTCGAGCGCGACGACGGGACGACCTACACCAGACCCCGCAGCGACACCGACCTGCTGGTGCTCGAGGAGCAACGGCGGCGGCGGTGGGGCCGCTGTGTGCTGTCGTACGGCCGGGTGGAGGTCACCACGCAGGTCCTCGCGTACGAACGCCGTCGCGTGTTCTCCGGCGAGTCGCTGGGCGTCGTCGAGCTGGACCTGCCACGCCAGCGGCTGCAGACGACCGCGGTGTGGTTGACAACACCCGGACCGGTGCTCGACGCCGCAGCGCTCGGCAAACAGCGGTGGCCGGGCTCGCTGCACGCCGCCGAGCACGCGGCGATCGGGCTGTTGCCGCTGTTCGCGATGTGCGACCGGTGGGACATCGGCGGCGTCTCGACCGCGTGGCACCCAGACACCGGCACCGCAACGATCTTCGTCTACGACGGCATCCCCGGCGGCGCGGGCATCACGGCGCGCGCGTTCGACACCGACACCCTGTGGTGGCGGACGACCCGTGATGCGATCGTCGCCTGCCCCTGCGAGGACGGGTGCCCGTCGTGCGTGCAGTCGCCCAAGTGCGGCAACGGCAACGAGCCGTTGGACAAGGCCGGCGCCGTCGCGCTGCTGGACGCCGCCTTGGCTGATCACGCCGCCGGTTCGCCCCCCTGACCGCCCGGTGGTGCACCACTGCCCACATGCGGGCGGGATCATTGTCTGCGGCGAGGTCGCGGTCTTGTTCGCATGGCAGGGTCCCATCGGTGCTCAGCGATGCCGTGCTACTGGGCCGGGCATCATCGTCCGCCGCGGGCGTGGGCGCATGGCAGGCTCCGACGGTTGCTGGGACGATGCCGCGACACGCCGGGTTGCGGGGGTCATTGTTCGCCGCGGGTGCGGCCCGCGGGAGCTGGTCGGCTGGGTTGTCGTGGTGGTCGTTGGATGGTCCAGTGGCCGTCGGGGTGTTGGATGGGTTTCCAGTGGCGGTGGTGGATGCCGGTGTGGCATGAGCGGCAGACCAGGGCGAGGTTGTGCAGGTCGGTGGGG
>JAHELV010000010.1:59982-94921 GCA_024644015.1 Nitriliruptorales bacterium | reverse complement strand
AACGTCGAGAAGCACGCGCACGCGTCATCTGTGCAGGTCGAGTTCCGGCTCGACGAGGGTAGGCTTGTCGTCCTGATGCAGGACGACGGTCGAGGGTTCGACCCGACGGCGATCGGCGAGCGCAGCCATGGGGTTGCGCTGATGCAGCAGCGCGCTGAACTCGCGCGCGGCGCCTTCGAGATCACCGGCACGTCCGGCGTCGGAACCACCGTGCGACTCGAGGTGCCGACGTGGTGACCTTCGCGACGCCTGTCATCGACACGCAGCCGACCGGCAGTGCGGTCATCCGCATCGTCATCGCGGAGGACCACGGGGTCGTCGCGGACGGCCTCGCGACGATGCTGTCGTTCGAGGACGACATGCAGGTGCAGTCGATCGTGACGTCCGGTGAGCAGCTCGTCGAGTTCGTGCTGACCGAACGTCCCGATCTCGCGCTCGTCGACGTCAACCTGATCGGCATGGACGGACTGACGGCGGTACGTCAGATCCTCAAGCACGACGTGCCGACCAGGATGATGGCGTTGACCATGTTCATCGACCACGACACCGTGACGCGCGCGGTCGCAGCCGGCGTCGCCGGATACCTGCCGAAGAACGTCAGACGCAAGGAGCTGATCCAGGCGGTGCGGGCGGTCGCGGCCGGCAAGGGCTTCCTACACCCGGACGTCACCCGGCCGTTTCTCGAACGGGTCGGGCCACTGGCGATCCACGCCGGGATCGAACCGCTCACGCATCGCGAGCAGGAGGTGCTCGAGGTCATGGCGACCGGAGGCACCACCCGCGACATCGCCGACGTGCTGTGCATCAGCGAGGAGACCGTCAAGAGCCATCTGTCGAGGATCTACGCGAAACTGAAGGCGGACGATCGGGTGCAGGCGGTCGTGACGGCCATGCGGCACGGGCTGGTGCGATAGCCCCAGGACATCATCCCCGGGCCGGCTGGAGCAATGTGCACCGGCTGCGGGGGGAGGGGGCGGGAACCCGCCCCCCGCATGGTGCCTAGCGGTGTGCTCCACTCTACTCGATTCCACCCCCATTGGAAGGTTTTGAGGTGGTCAGCCGCGCACTGTTCGCTCGGACACCTTCAAAGTTCTTTGCAAGTCCGCGGATGCGGTAACGACTGGTCCGCCGTCGACCGTCTGGCCCGCGTTTCCGGCCGTCGAGTTGCGTCCTGTCCACCGCAGGTTGCAATGGCGGTCATCACGGCGCAGACTGCAGGGGTGCGACTACCGCGCTGGTCGAGGCGCGAGACGAGGAAGCGACCATGAAGCTGCACTGGACCACACTCCAGTCGCTCGTCGCGCTCGTACTCATCGCGCCCTCGGTCGGAGGTCGGTAGCAGCGCAAAGACGTCGAGCCAGCCCTCCGCCATAAGGCGAAGGGCTTTTTGTTTGAGAAGGGTCGCCTCCATGCAGATGACCGGTGCGCAGGCAGTGATCGCGACGCTCGAGGCCGAGGGTGTCGATGTGATGTTCGGGCATCCCGGTGGAGCGATCCTGCCCGCTTACGACCCGCTGCTCGACTCCCCGCTGCGCCACGTGCTGGCGCGTCACGAGCAGGGCGCGGGGCACATGGCAGAGGGCTACGCCCACGCGACCGGGCGGGTCGGTGTGGTGATCGCCACGTCTGGACCGGGCGGCACCAACCTGGTGACCGCGCTGGCCGACGCGCACATGGACTCGGTACCGGTCGTGGCGATCACCGGCCAGGTCGCGCGTGCCGCCGTCGGCGGCGACGCGTTCCAGGAGGCGGACATCACCGGCATCACGATGCCGGTGACCAAGCACAACGAGCTCGTACGCGACCCCGAACGCATCGCCGGTGCGATCAAGGAGGCGTTCCACATCGCGTTCACGGGACGGCCCGGCCCGGTGCTGGTCGACGTGCCCAAGGACGTGCTCAACGCGTCGTTCGACTATCGCTATCCCGATCAGCTGAGCCTGCCTGGCTACCGCCCGACGGTACGCGGCCACACCAAGATGGTCCGCGAAGCTGCTCGGGTCATCCTCGAAGCACAGCGCCCGGTGATCTACGCCGGTGGCGGCATGATCAACGCCGGCGCACACGCCGAGCTGCGGCAACTCGCCGAGCGGCTCCGACTGCCAGTGGTCACCACCCTGATGGGTCGCGGCGTGTTTCCCGACAGTCACGACCAGCACCTCGGCATGCCGGGCATGCACGGGCACTGGACGGCCATCACGGCGCTGCAGCAGGCGGACCTGCTCGTTGCGCTGGGCACGCGGTTCGATGACCGGGTGACCGGCGACCTGCGCCGTTTCGCCCCCAGGGCGAAGGTCATCCACGTCGACATCGACCCCGCCGAGATCGGCAAGAACCGCGAACCCGACGTGCCCATCGTCGGTGACGGCGCCGTCGTGACCCAGCAGATCACCGAAGCGGTGGAGCGGCTCCTCGCCGACGGTGCAGTCGTCCCCGACCTCGATCCGTGGTGGCGGCAGCTGAACGCCTGGCAGGGCGAACATCCCCTCCAGTGGGACCAGCAGGCGGACGGGCCACTGAAGCCGCAGACCGTCATTCAGGCGATCGGCGACAAGCTCAGTGGCGCCGGGATCATCGTCAGCGGTGTCGGACAGCACCAGATGTGGGCCAGCCAGCTGATCCAGTACCGCACACCGCGCACATGGATCAACTCCGGCGGTCTGGGGACCATGGGGTTCTGCGTGCCGGCCGCGATCGGTGCCAAGGTCGGAAGGCCCGACGTCCCCGTGGTCGCCATCGACGGCGACGGCAGCTTTCAGATGACGCTGCAGGAACTGGCGACGGCCAGCACCGAGCGCGTCCCGGTGATCTTCTGCGTGATCAACAACGGTGTCCTCGGCATGGTCCGCCAGTGGCAGGAGCTGTTCTACGAGCAGCGGTACTCGCAGGTCGATCTCGGCACGGACGTGCCGGACCTGGTCAAGCTCGCGGACGCCATGGGCTGCGTCGGCTACCGCTGCGACCGTGCTGAGGACGTCGATCAGACGCTCGATAAGGCCTTCGCGGTCGGCGAGGCGCCGGTGCTGGTCGACTTCCGCGTCGATCCGACGGAGAAGGTGTTCCCCATGGTCCCCGCGGGGGGCAGCAACGACGACGTGATCGAGTCCGCCGACCAGTGGTACGCACGCAAGGACACGCCGAAAGGCGGTGCCGGCGAGCCGGGTGGCGACGGCCTGCCCGCGGCCGCGTCGGTGTAGGCCGCGCCGGCGGACCACGCGATCAACGAAGGACCTGAGATGAGCATGCACACCCTGAGCGTCCTGGTCGAGAACAAGCCCGGCGTGCTGGCTCGCGTGGCGGGCCTGTTCAGCCGGCGTGGGTTCAACATCGAATCGCTGTCGGTCGGCACGACCGAGTCGCCGCACGTCTCGCGGATGACGATCGTCGTCGACGCGGAACACTCACCGCTCGAACAGGTCACCAAGCAGCTGAACAAGCTGATCAACGTGCTCAAGATCGTCGAGCTGACGGCGTCTGACGCCGTGCAACGCGAGCTGCAGCTGATCAAGGTCGCGGCGACGGGCACGACCCGCAGCGAGATCATCGAGATCGCCGACGTGTTCCGCGCGAAGGTCGTCGACGTCGCCGTCGAGTCGGTCACGGTCGAGGTCACGGGCTCGGCCGACAAGCTCGAGGCGCTCGTTCGGCTGCTCGAGCCGTACGGCATCCGCGAGTTGGTCCGGTCGGGCACGATCGCGCTCGGCCGCGGGTCACGCAGCATCACCGAGGGCCGGACCCTGCGGCTCCAGCGCTCCGCCTGACGCCACCGGCCCCCAACGTCACGCCGAAACGGAGAAAGCAATGGTCCAGATCCACTACGAGGACGACGCGACGCTCGAAGCGTTGGCCGACCGCACCATCGCCGTGCTGGGGTTCGGTTCGCAGGGCCACGCGCACGCCCGCAACCTGGCCGAGTCCGGTGTCGACGTGGTCGTCGGCCTGTACTCGGGGTCGCCCAGCGAAGGCCGCGCACGCAAGGCCGGCCTCGAGGTCGCGTCCGTGGCCGAGGCGGCCAAACGCGCCGATGTCGTCATGATGCTCATGCCCGACACGGTGCAACCGGACGTCTACCTCCGCGAGGTCGAGCCTGGCCTGGTCGACGGCAACGCACTGTTCTTCGCGCACGGCTTCAACATCCACTACGGCCAGATCACGCCGCCCGCCGGGGTCGACGTGTGCATGGTGGCGCCCAAGGGGCCCGGTCACCTGGTGCGGCGGACATTCACCGACGGCACCGGTGTGCCCGCGCTGATGGCGATCCACCAGGACGCGAGCGGCCACGCGCGCGAACTGACGCTCGGCTATGCCAAGGGCATCGGCGCGGCGCGTGCCGGCGTGCTCGAGACCACCTTCGCCGAGGAGACCGAGACCGACCTGTTCGGCGAGCAGGCGGTGCTCTGCGGCGGCGTGTCCAGCCTCGTCCAGAAGGCGTTCGAGACCCTCACCGAGGCGGGGTATCAGCCCGAGATCGCCTACTTCGAATGCCTGCACGAGCTGAAGCTCATCGTCGACCTGTTCTACGAGGGCGGGTTGTCCCGCATGCGCTACTCGGTGTCGGACACGGCCGAGTTCGGCGACTACTCGCGGGGCTCGTTCATCGTCGACGACGCCGTCAAGGAGCGGATGCGCCAGACGCTCACGCAGGTCCAGGACGGCACGTTCGCGCGCGAGTGGATCCTGGAGAACAAGGCCGGACGCCCCGCGTTCACCGCGCAGCGCAAGCGCCAGGCCGAGCATCCGATCGAGCAGGTCGGTCGCACGCTGCGCTCGATGATGAGCTGGCTGCCCGACGAGGACGACTGAGCCCTCTCGGCGCCGGCCGGGGCGGGCGACGGGTAGACACTGTTGCCCTCACGGCCTGCGTGGACCGGACTGCGCCCGTGGCTAGGCTGCACGGCATGCCACCCGCGATCAGTGCGCTGCTGGAGGCCGAACGGCCGACGCTGTCGTTCGAGTTCTTCCCGCCGAAGACCGTCGAGGGCCAGTCGGCGTTGTGGCGGACCGTGCGCGAGCTCGAAGGGCTGGCGCCCGACTTCGTGTCGGTCACGTACGGTGCCGGTGGGTCGACCCGTGACCGCACACTGGACGTCGTCGAACGGCTGCGCTCAGACACCTCCCTGCGCCCGGTGATGCATCTGACGTGCGTCGGGACGACCAGCGACGAGCTGGGCCGCATCGCCCGGCACCTGCTGGACCGCGGCATCACCGACGTGCTGGCGCTACGTGGCGATCCCCCCGGCGACCCCGGCGCCGACTGGACGCCCACGCCCGACGGCCTGCGCTACGCCGAGGACCTCGTTCGGTTGCTCACTGATCTCGGACCGTTCGACGTCGGCGTCGCGGCGTTCCCCGAGGGTCACCCGGAGGCCCCGAACCGCGGCGTCGACCGCCAGCGGCTGGCGGACAAGTGCGCGTCCGGAGCCCGGTACGCGATCACCCAGTTCTTCTTCGACGTCGAGCAGTACGTCTGTCTGGTCGACGACCTGCGGGCGATCGGCTGTGCCACACCGGTCGTGCCGGGGCTGTTGCCCGTCACGAACCCCGCGCAGACGCGCAGGTTCGCGGCGAAGGTCGGGGCCACGTTTCCTGCGGAGCTCGACGCCGCGTTCCGCGAGGTCGAGCACGATCCGGCGGCGGTCCACGAACTGGGTGTCAGGTGTGCCGTCGACCTGGCCCTCCAGCTCATCGCGTGCGGCGCGCCAGGGCTGCACCTGTACACGCTCAACCGCGCGGCGGCGACCCGCGAGGTCTGCGCGGAGCTGCACCGCGCCGGGGTCTGGCGTGCGCCGCACACCGTGACGTTGTGACCTGGTCGCCTACTACCCTGATGCCCGCCCCCCCGTACTACCGGAGGTCCGCCATGCGCGTGCTCGTCGTCGACCAGCTGTCGGAAGCGGGTGTCAGCGCACTCCGCCAGTCCCACGAGGTCGACGTCCGCGCCGGCCTGTCCAAGCCCGAGCTGGTCGCCGTCGTCGGCGGCTACGACGCCGTCGTCGTGCGGTCGGCGACCGTGATCGACGCCGATGTGATCGCCGCCGCGGACCGGCTGAGGGTGATCGCCCGCGCCGGCATCGGCGTCGACAACATCGACGTCGAGGCGGCGACCGCGCGCGGCATCATCGTCTGCAACGCGCCGCAGTCGAACACGATGAGCGCCGCCGAGCACACGGTCGCTCTGCTGCTCGCGCTGGTCCGCAGGATCCCTGCGGCTGACCACACGCTGCGCAACGGGGCGTGGGACCGAAGCACGTTCGAGGGCGTCGAGCTGCATGGGCGCACGCTCGGTGTGATGGGGTTGGGCCGTGTGGGGACGTTGGTCGCGCAGCGGTGCGCGGCGTTCGGCATGCGTCTGGTGGCGTTCGACCCGTACGTCTCGACGGAGCGTGCAGATCATCTGAACATCCAGCTCATCGAGTCACCGACGTTGCTGTGCGAGATCGCCGACTTCGTCACCATCCACCTGCCGCGTACGCCGGACACCATCGGTCTCGTCGGTGCCCGGCAGCTGCGTGCGTTGGGACCCGACGGGATGCTCGTCAACACCGCGCGGGGCGGTATCGTCGACGAGGCGGCCCTGCTGGCGGCGTTGCGTGACGGGACCATCGGCGGTGCCGCGCTCGACGTGTTCGCCCGGGAGCCGATCACCGACTCACCGCTGTTCGCGCTGCCCAACGTCGTGGTCACGCCCCACCTGGGGGCTTCGACGAAGCAGGCGCAGGACAAGGCGGGGACCATGGTGGCCGATGCCGTCGACCTCGCCCTGGCGGGTGAGTTCGTGCCGAGCGCGGTCAACCTGCAGGTCACCGCCGCGGTGACCGACACGGTGCGCGCGTTCATGGGTCTGACGACCAAGCTCGGACGGCTGTTCACCGCGCTGCACGAGGGTGTCACCAGTGCGATCACGGTTGAGTACCGCGGGCGGATCGCCGAGGAGGACACCAGTGCGCTGAACCTCGCCACCCTCAAAGGCCTGCTGTCGGACGTGGTCGACGAACCGGTCACGTACGTCAATGCACCGCTCACGGCTGCCGAGCGCGGGCTGAAGCTGACAACGATGACCTCGTCGACCGCCCGCGACTTCGTTTCGGTCGTCCGGTTGACCGCCGAAGGGGAGAACGCGGTCGCCGGTACGCTGATCGGGCCTGCCAACAAGGAGCGGCTCGTCGAGTTGTGGGGGTTCGAGATCGACATGGAGCCGACCGAGCACATGCTGTTCTTCCGCTATGTCGACCGGCCCGGCGTCATCGGCAAGATCGGCAGCCTGCTGGGCGACGCGGACATCAACATCGCCACCATGCAGGTCGGCCGCCACGAGATGGGTGGTGACGCTCTGATCGCGATGGCCACCGACTCCGCGGTCTCACCCGATATCGCCCGGGAGATCGCCCACGTCATCGGTGCGACACAGGCCCGCACGATCAGCCTGCCGCAGACGTGACAGAATGCCCGCACGCGTGATCAAGTGCCGTACCCCGATCGAGGAAGCAACGTGAGCGCACCACCGATCGCCGTCCAACCACAGGGCATGCGGGACTACATCGCCGACGCGGTCCGTGAAGGCGGTGGCGACGTCGTCGACGTCTCGGCCGCGCGCGGGCTGGTGTGGACCGCCGAGGATGCACCACACGAGCTGTCAACGCTGCTGTCCACCCACACGCAGATCGAGTGGGTGCAGCTGCCGTGGGCGGGTGTCGAGCCGTACGCCGAAGCCGGCCTGTTCGACGGCGACCGGCTGTGGACGTCCGGAAAAGGTGTGTACGCGGAACCCGTCGCCGAGCATGCACTGGCATTGACGCTCGCCGGGCTCCGCGAGCTGCCGCGGTACGCGCAGGAGGTGACGTGGACGTCCGATGCAGGCATCAGCCTGATCGGCGGCGCCATCACGATCTTCGGGGCCGGCGGCGTCACCAGCGAGCTGGTTCGGCTGCTGCAGCCGTTCGACTGCTCGATCACCGTGGTGCGACGTACCGCGGAACCGATCGAGGGCGTCGAGCGGGTCTTGCCGTTCGACCACCGCTACGAGGCGCTCAAGGGCGCGGACGCGGTCGTGCTGGCGTTGGCGCTGACGCCCGAGACGGCCGGTGTGATCTCGAGGGTCGAGTTCGAGCTGATGGAGCCGCACGCCTGGCTGGTCAACGTCGCGCGCGGTGCCCACGTCGTCACCGAGGACCTGGTGATCGCGCTGCGCGAAGACGTGATCGGTGGCGCTGCGCTGGACGTGACCGATCCCGAGCCGCTGCCCGACGGGCATCCGCTGTGGCGGCTGCCCAACTGCCTGATCACCCCGCACACCGCCAACACCGAGGACATGGCCAAGCCGCTGCTGGCGGCGCGGATCGCTGAGAACGTGCGTCGCTTCGCCGCGCACGGCGAGCTGATCGGTGTCGTCGATCCCGACCTCGGCTACTGACGTCGCAGCCTGGGCGTGGCCGCTGGCTACCTGTGTGGGCGGCTGGTGCGCACGCGAGGTCTCAGGGAGCCGACGGATGTAGCGCGGTGCCGGCGCCGCCCGCGGACGGCGCGCCCACGCGTGGCTCGAAACCCGGCAGCGGGCGTCGGTACGCACACAGGTCGCAGTTCATCCTGGCGTCGCCCTCGAGCGCTTCGCGGTACCGATCGACCACGGCATCGGCGACCAGCGGATCGGGTCCGAACCGTCCGGCGTCGCGGATCTCCAGCATCCCGCGAGCGCTGACCTCGTCGGCCCAGCGATCGACACGCTGTTCCAGGACGCCGGCCAGCAGCGACCACGAGAAGCGCACGACCCGTCGGACGCCGGCACCCTCGAGTCGGTCGAACAGTGCGTCGGCGCGCGGCCACGTGACACCGGCGTAGGCGATCTCGGCCCACCGGTGCCCCGTCAGCTCCGCAAGCATGCGGGCCGCCTTGCTCAGGTCGCCGTTCGCATCGGGATCACTCGACCCCGCGCCCGTGACCACCAGCACCTCGTCGGCGCGATCATCGTCGGACACGTCGTCGACGCGCGCGCAGGCCAGGTCGAACAACGTGGCGTGCAGGCCGAGGACGCGCCCGTGCGTGACCGGGACGTCGGGCCGTGCCGCGCGGACCGCCGCGACCGCCGCGGGTACGTCGGTCTTCGCATGGCCCGCCCCGAGGACCAGGAACGGCAGCGTGACGATGTGACGTGCACCGGCCTCGGTCAGCCGGGCCGCCGCAGAGACCGCGTCGGGATCGGCGAAGTCCTCCAGCCACGCCGCGGCGACGGGCACGTCGAGGCGTGCGCGCAACAGGTCGCACAGTCGCCCCATCTCGGTGGGTCCTGCGGGGTTGCGGGTGCCATGCGCGATGAGCAGCACGGCTGGCTCGTCGGTGGTCATGTCAGGGCCCTGTTGGCGTCGCGGCGGGGAGCGCGCCCACTTTCACTCGAGGCGCGGATCTCGTACCATTGTGATAGCGCTGCGGTTTCCCGACGCGACCCGCCGGGCGACCGCGTCAGAGCCTGCTGGCCGATGCCGGCTCCGATCTCGCGTCCCGACGACTGTGCGTCGCACGGCGATCCCGTGCACGCCCGTACCGAAGGAGTCGCCATGGCGATTGATTCATCCTCTCCAGATCCCCGTGACCTGCTGCCCACCGACCGGCCCATCCAGCTCCTCGACGTCGACGGCACCCTCACGGAGGATCCACGCTGGCCCATCGATCTGGGCGACGACCAGCTCGTCGAGCTGTACCGCTTGATGGTCATGGCCCGCCAGATTGACGCACAGGCCATCACGCTGCAGCGCCAAGGGCAGCTCGGCGTCTACGCCTCGTTGCGTGGGCAGGAGGCCGCGCAGATCGGGAGCGCGTTCGCCCTCGCGCCCCAGGACTGGGTGTTCCCGTCGTACCGCGAGATGGGTGTCGCACTGGTCCGCGGTGTCGACCCGGCTGATCTGCTGCACGTCTTCCGTGGGACGTGGCTGGGCGCACACGACCCGGCCAAGCACCGCTTCGCACTGATCACGATCTCGATCGCCACGCAGGCGCTGCACGCAGCGGGTTTCGCCATGGGCGCGAAGCTCGATGGCTCCGACGCGTGTGCCGTGGCGTACATGGGCGACGGCGCGACCAGCGAGGGCGACGCCCACGAGGCCTTCAACTTCGCCAGCGTCTTCGACGCCCCGTGCGTGTTCTTCGTGCAGAACAACCAGTACGCGATCAGCGTGCCGGTGACGCGTCAGACGAAGGCGCCGACCATCGCCCACAAGGCGATCGGGTACGGCATGCCGGGGTACCGCTGCGACGGCAACGACGTGCTGGGGACCTACGCCGTCATGCGCAAGGCGTTGCGCCACGCGCGCGACGGCAACGGGCCCGTGCTCGTTGAGGCCGTCACCTACCGCATGGAAGCCCACACGACGGCTGACGACCCGACGCGCTACCGCGACGATGCGGAGCTCGAGCGGTGGCGGGCGCGCGACCCGCTCTCCCGCTTCGAGCGCTTCCTGCGCGGCCGCGGCGTCGTCGACGACGACGTCGCGCAGACCGTCGATCAGGTGGCGAAAGCCGAGGCGCAGTCGGTGCGCGCGGCGATCTACGACGCGCCGCATGGTGACCCGCTGGAGCTGTTCAGCTACGTCTACGCCGAGCCGACGCAGCAGCTGCGCGACCAGCGCGCGCTGCTGCAGGACGAGCTGAGTGGTCAGGACGCCTGATGGTCGCGATCACGATGGCGGGGGCGCTCAACCGCGCCCTGCACGACGCAATGGACGAAGATGACCGCGTCGTCATCTTCGGTGAGGACGTCGCCGAACTGGGTGGCGTGTTCCGCGTGACCGACAAGCTGGTCGAGCGGTTCGGCACGGACCGCTGCTTCGACACGCCGCTGGCCGAGGCCGGCATCGTCGGTACCGCGATCGGCATGGCGATGTACGGCTACCGGCCCGTCGTCGAGATCCAGTTCGACGGTTTCAGCTACCCGGCATTCGAACAGATCACGTCGCATCTGGCCAAGATGCCCAACCGGTCGCGTGGGACCGTGCGGCTGCCGGTCGTCGTGCGGATTCCCTTCGGTGGCGGCATCGGTGCGGTCGAGCACCACTCCGAGAGCCCCGAGGCGCTGTACGCCCACACCGCCGGGCTCAAGATCGTGACGCCGTCGACGCCCAGTGACGCCTACGCGCTGCTGCGCGCGTCCATCACGTCACCCGATCCCGTGCTCTTCTTCGAGCCGAAGCGGCGCTACTGGGCGAAGGAGGACGTCGAGCTGCCGGTGGAGACCGAGGCGATCGGCCAGGCGGTCGTCCGTCGCGCAGGCACGACGGCGACGTTGATCAGCTACGGGCCCACCGTCGCCACCTGCCTGGAGGCGGCCGCAGCGGCCGCCGAGGAGGGCTGGGACCTGCAGGTCATCGACGTGCGGTCGCTCGTGCCCCTCGACATCGACACGCTCGTGGCGGCGGTCGGGGCGACGGGGCGCGCGATCGTCGTGCACGAGGCGAGCGTGTTCGGGGGCATTGGCGCGGAGATCGCCGCTGAGCTCCTCGAGCGCGCCTTCTACCTGCTCGAGGCGCCCGTGCTGCGGGTCGGTGGGTTCGACATCCCGTATCCGGCCTCGCGCCTGGAGCACTACCACCTGCCCGACGTCGACCGCATCCTCGACGCGGTCGAGCGCAGCCTCGCCTACTAGGAGCTGATGATCCGATGCCTGTGGAGCAGGTGCGTCTGCCAGATCTCGGCGAGGGCCTGACCGAGGCGACCGTCGTGCGGTGGCTGGTCGCGGTCGGCGAGGTGATCGCCGAAGACCAGCTGGTCGCCGAGGTCGAGACCGCGAAGGCCACCGTGGAGTTACCGGCACCGTACGCCGGTACCGTCGCCGAGCTGCACGCCGGCGAGGGCGAGGAGGTCGCGGTCGGCGCGCCGATCCTGTCGGTCGAGGTCGGGGGACATCCGGCTCCTGTCACGGACACGGAGGTGGGTGCGACCGCCGGCTCGTCGGTCGATCGCGCCGACGACCAGGCCACTGAAGCCGAAGGGGCCAGCGGCAACGTGCTCGTAGGCTACGGGACCGGCGGCGGCCGGGGCCGTCGTCGCCGGGCGCGCGTGCGCCACGGGTCCACGTCGCCGCGCGACACTCGTCCGCGCGCCAAGCCACCCGTGCGCAAGCTGGCCAAGGATCTCGGTGTGGACCTCGACGTCATCGAGGGGAGCGGCCCGGACGGGCGGATCACCCGCGACGACGTGCACGCCGCGGCGGGAGCCTCGCCAACGATCGAGGCGGGCGCCGCGCAGGCGCCGCCGGTCCGTCGGGAGGCGGTCACCGGCGTCCGCGCACGGATCGCCGACCACCTGTCGATCGCGTGGCGGGAGATTCCGGCGGCCTCGTGCTGGGTCGAGAGCGACGCCACCGCGTTGCTCGCGGTGCGACGCGAGCTTGCGAGCGCCCATCCAGACGTCCGGCTCACGCCGCTGGCCCTCATCCTGCGGTGTTGTGCGGTGGCGTTGGGCGAGGTACCCCGGCTCAACTCCAGCTTCGATGCCGCTGCACGAGAGATCGTCCACCATGGGCGCATCGACCTCGGCGTGGCCACGCAGACCGACCGCGGCCTGCTCGTTCCGGTGGTTCGCGACGCTGCGGCGTTGTCGGTCCTCGAGCTTGCCGCTGAGGTCGAACGGCTGGCGTCACTGGCGCGTGCGAACCGGCTGCCTCCCGCTGATCTGGTCGGCAGCACGTTCACGGTCTCGAACTTCGGCGCGTTCGGCATCGACGGTGGTGGCCCGATCATCAACCACCCCGAGGCGGGGATCCTCGGCGTCGGACGGATCGCGTCCCGGCCGTGGGTCGTCGACGACGCCGTTGTCCCGCGTGATGTCGTCGGGCTGTCGCTGTCGTTCGATCACCGTGTGTGTGACGGCGCCGAAGCGGCAGGGTTTCTGCGACTGCTCGCCGACCTGGTGGAGCGGCCCACCCTGCTGCTCGCGCACTGACCGCCGCCCCGGGCGGCCACCCCGCCGTCGCCAGCGCGCCCGGTGTGCGGCGCACCGCCCGTCGGGGGATGTCACATACGTGCGATGGGCGTTATCGTGCGTTGACCGGATTCGTTGCGCGGTGCGCGCTGGTGACTGGACCCGACTATGCACGCCGATCTGCTGTCGAGGCACAACGCGGTGCTGCCGTCATGGATGGCGTTGTACTACGACCAGCCGATCGCGCTGCAGCGTGGTGAGGGTCGCCACGTGTGGGATGCGGAAGGCAACCGCTACCTCGACTTCTTCGGGGGCATCCTGACGACCATGACGGCACACGCGCTCCCGGAGGTCGTCGCGGCCGTTCGCGAGCAGGCCGGCAGGATCATGCACACGTCGACCCTCTACCTGATCGAGTCGCAGATCGAGCTGGCGGAGCAGATCGCCGAACTAGTGCCGATGGAGGACGCGAAGGTGTTCTTCACGACTTCGGGCACCGAGGCCAACGAAGCGGCGCTGCTGCTCGCGTGCACCGCGCGTCGCTCCAACCAGATCCTCGCGATGCGCAACAGCTACCACGGGCGATCGTTCGCCGCGATGGCGATCACGGGCAACCGCGGCTGGTCGGCGTCGAGCCTCTCGCCAGTGCAGACCAGCTACGTCCAGGGTGGATACCGATACCGCAGTCCATGGCGTGATCTGTCCGACGCCGACTACATTGCCGCAGGTGTCGCCGACCTGGTCGACGTGCTCGACACGACGACCGCCGGTGACGTGGCATGCATGATCACCGAGCCGATCCAAGGCGTCGGCGGGTTCGCCCACCCACCGGACGGCTTCTACGGTGCGCTGGCCGACGTGCTGGCCGAGCGGGGCATCCTGTTCATCACCGATGAGGTCCAGACCGGATGGGGGCGCACGGGTGAGCATTTCTGGGGGTTCGAGGCTCACGACGTCACACCGGACGTGCTGACGTTTGCGAAGGGGCTCGGCAACGGGCTCAGCCTGGCTGGTGTGGTTGCACCAGCCGCACTCATGGACAGCGTGCCGGCGAACTCGATCTCGACCTTCGGCGGCAATCCGCTGGCGACCGCGGGCGGACTCGCGAACCTGCGCTACCTGCTGGCGCACGGGTTGCAGGAGCAGGCGCACAAGATGGGTCACCAGCTGCGCAGAAGCATCGCCGTCGAGCTCAGCGGCGTGCCGGGTGTCGCCGACATCCGGGGCAAGGGCCTGATGTTGGCGATCGAGTTCGCAGCCGACGACCGAACCCCCCGTCCCGCGGTGGCTGCCGCGACGCTCGAACGGTGCCGCGAGGCCGGGCTGCTGGTCGGCAAGGGCGGGTTGTACGGCAACGTGCTGCGGATCGCACCGCCCATGACGGTCACGTCCGACGAGATCGACGCTGGAGCCCGCATCCTGACGCGCGCGGTCATCGACGCTAGCGGTTGAGGTCCGCTCCGTCGGTGGCGTCGAGCGCCACCGCCCGTCGGGCGAGCCGAAGCAGCGCCTGCGCCCGCTCGCGCTCGGTTGTCGTGAAGCGGTAGTCCCTGCGCAGCACCAGCACGTGGTCGCCGGCGTCGAGCGTGAGCACCCGCTGATCGCCGTTCGGAACCTGGGACGGCGAAACGAACTCGGCGCTGCGCGCGCGCAGCATGCCACCGATCAGTGTGCACACGCCGCGGCGGGGCTCGGCGCTGCCATCGAGCAGCGACTCGATGGCGATCGACAGCCGGGTCACCGCATCGCCCGACTGGCCGCGCGACGGTCCGGCGTGGACGACCATCACACCATCGAGTGCGGAGACATGGTGGAGCAGTGTCGCAACGCGATCGTCGTCGAGCGTCAGCTCCACGTCGTCGAGTGCGCGCCCGTCGCGATGCTCGACGACGTCGACTCCGTGGATGTCACCGCCGACCGCCGATATGGCGGTCGCCAGCCGCGCGAGCTCGCCGGGGCGATCCGGCAGTGCACACCGCAGCATCAGTTCCATGGGCTCTGCAGCCTAGGCGACGACGGCCCTCCGTGCGCTACACAATAACGTCGCTATCCGTCAACGGTGGTCCGTCGGCGAACGGTCCGCCGCATGTTTCGTGGAACCAGGGTCCACGAACGTCGTCTCGTGGAAGATCGAGGAGTCGTCGAGGACGATCTGCTTGGTGAGCAGCACTTCCGTCCCGTGGCCCTCCTGGACACGGAAGTCCGCTTCGTCCATCAGCATCCGCATCAGCGCGAGGCCGCGACCACCCTCGGACATGGTGCTGGCCATGCGCTGCCTGCCGTTCACCGTGAAGCCGTTGCCGGTGTCGGCGATCGTGACCTTCGCGGCCGTGGAATCCAGTTCGAATACGACGCGGTAGCGATCGGTCGACGTGGCGTGCCGGACCACGTTCGCGCAGCCCTCGGTGAGGGCGAGTTCGACGTCGGCGGCGCACGACCGCTCGACACCGACCTCGGCCATCGCGCTGGCGACGATTCGCCGCACTGCCGAGACGCTCTCCCGGTCACGTGGCAGTGCAAGCGAGATCTCGATGTGCACGCCACCGGCCTCCCGGACGTACTCCGTTGTACATATGGGCCTTCAACAGCCAGTCCGGACACTACCCAAGGGTGTTGGTCGCCATGCGCCTTCCAGGGTCGCTGACATGCACCTGCTTGCCACGGTTGCTGACATGGACCTGACCGTGTCGGTGATCGGCTCCGGCACCGCCGACCCACATCTCGACGCGATCGCTGTCCGCGTCGGCGAGCTTCTGGCGAAGGCCGGTGCCGTCGTCGTGTGTGGCGGTCTGGACGGCGTGATGGCGGCGGTCTGCCGAGGTGCGCGGGCGGGCGGTGGCCGCACGGTCGGCATCCTGCCGGGCACGGCGGCCGAGGAGGCCAACCGCTGGGTCGACCTCGCGTTGCCGACCGGTATCGGCGAGGCCCGCAACCTGCTCGTGGTCCGGGCCGGGCGGGCCGTGATCGCCATCGGCGGAGGGTTTGGCACGTTGTCGGAGCTGGCCTTCGCGCGCAAGCTCGGTGCGCCGGTCGTCGGCCTGGATACGTGGCGGCTGCCCGACGACGGCGTCACCCACGTCGACACGCCCGACGACGCCGTTCGCGTGGCCCTCGTCGCCGCCGGCCAGGTGGACTGAGGCGCCGCCGTTCGCGACCAGGTTGACATCACGCCTCCGGGCGCGTAGTAGTAGTGGCCGTGCATGATCGCGAAGTAGCAGCCGGCACGTGCTCGACGAGCGCGCGTCGTTTCGTGCTGCTCGCGTGCCTTGCCGGCCTCCTCATTCTTTGACGCCGCGGGGCGGAACCTCACCGAGCCCCCCGCGGAGCGCCTTCCGGGTCCTACCGCTCCACCGGTCGTGAGGAGACCGCCACGATGCACACCACCGCTGTAGAGATCTTCGACACGACGCTGCGCGACGGCGAGCAGGCTCCGGGCATATCGCTGGGGGTGAAGGAGAAGCTCGAGATCGCCGACCAGCTGGCCCGGCTGAACGTCAACGTCATCGAAGCCGGATTCCCCATCACGTCGCAGGGTGACTTCGACGGCGTCAAGGCGATCGCCGAAGAGGTGGGCGTCGGAGGCGACGCGCCCGTGATCGCCGCGCTCGCCCGGTGCGCGCGTGGCGACATCGATCGTGCGGCCGCCGCACTGAAGGGGGCGGCGCGGTCACGGATCCACGTGTTCCTGTCGACGTCCGAGATCCACCGGCGTGCGATGCTGCGCGCCTCCGAGGACGAGATCCTTGCGTCGACCGCCGAGTCCGTGCGGCACGCACGCACGTACACCGACGACGTCGAGTTCAGCCCGCAGGACGCGACCCGCACCGACCACGACTTCCTGTTGAAGGTCGTCGACGTGGCCGTCGAGGCCGGCGCCACGACCGTCAACATCCCCGACACTGTGGGGTATGCGCTGCCGCACGACTTCGGCGCCCTGATCGCCGAGATCGTCGGGCGTGTGGGCGCGGGCGTCGGTGTCAGCGTGCACTGCCACAACGACCTCGGTCTCGCTGTCGCGAACTCGCTGGAAGCCGTGCGCAACGGCGCCCGCCAGGTCGAGGTCGCGGTCAACGGCATCGGGGAGCGCGCCGGGAACTGCTCGCTGGAAGAGGTGGTGATGGCGCTGGCGACCCGCTCCGATCTGCTGCAACGTTCGACGCAGATCGTCACGCCGGAGATCGCTCGAACGTCTCGCATGGTCACGGCGCTCACCGGCTACCCGGTGCAGTTCAACAAGGCGGTCGTCGGACGCAACGCCTTCGCACACGAATCCGGCATCCACCAGCACGGCGTGCTGCAGGACCGCTTGACGTACGAGATCATGCGCGCCGAGGACATCGGGCTGACCGGTGCGCAGATCGTCCTCGGCAAGCACTCCGGACGGCATGCCTTCGCGCAGCAGCTGTCCGAGCTGGGCTACGAGCTGTCCGACGGCGAGCTGGCTCGCGCGTTCACACGGTTCAAGGAGTTGGCCGACCGCAAGGTCGAGCTGACCGACATCGATCTCGAAGCCATCGTCGCTGACGAAGTCTCGGCCAGCGTCGACGATGTCTTCGAACTGGAGTCCCTGCAGGTCTCCGGCGGCACCGCGTCGGCACCAACCGCCACGGTGCGCGTCCGCAGGACGGTCGACGACGTCACGATCGACGAGTCGGCGATGGGAGACGGCATGGTCGACGCTGCCTGCGGTGCGATCCGCCGCGCGGTGGGAGTCGATGCGACGTTGGTAACGTTCAACGTCGCCGCGGTCACCGGAGGTATCGACGCTCTCGGTGACGTGACCGTGCAGGTCGAGGTCGACGGCAGGCGCATCACCGGCCGGGGCGTATCCACCGACATCGTCGAGGCCAGCGCCCGGGCCTTCCTGTCCGCGATCAACAAGTCGGTCCGCCTGCGTCACCGAGCGCGGGCGGTCACCGACACCCCATGAGCGAACCCATCCAGGAGACAAGCCGATGACACCGACCGACCAGACCGAGGTGCCGGCCGCCACCACCACGGGCACAGACGCTGCGGCTCTGGCCGCAGCGGTCACGCCGGACGCTCAGCTGCGCATCGCCGGTGAGCTGGCGTCGCGGCTGCTGCTCAGCTCGCGGTGGCAGCAGTAGCAGTAGGGGAGACGCCGGTGACCGAATCCCCGAAGACGCTCGTCGACAAGGTGTTCGACAGCCACGTCGTCGCCACCGACGACGACGGACCTGCGCTGCTGTACGTCGACCTGCACCTCGTTCACGAGGTGACCAGTCCGCAGGCGTTCGACGGCCTGCGGCTGGCCGGTCGTCGGCCACGCCGGCCGGACCTCACGTTGGCGACCATGGATCACAACGTGCCGACCACCGACCGGTCGCGCCCGGTGGCCGACGAGCTGTCGGCGGCGCAGATCGAGGCGCTGCGCAGCAACTGTGCCGAGTTCGGCATCCGGCTGTTCGACCTGCACTCCCGGAGCCAGGGCATCGTCCACATGATCGGGCCCGAACTGGGGCTCACGCAACCGGGCATGACGATCGTCTGCGGCGACAGCCACACCGCGACGCACGGCGCATTCGGTGCGCTGGCGTTCGGCATCGGTACCAGTGAGGTCGAGCACGTGCTCGCGACCCAGACGCTGCCGCAGGCGAGACCCGCGCAGATGGCGGTCGAGGTCGACGGCGACCTGCCGTTCGGCGTGACGGCCAAGGACGTCATCCTGTCGATCATCAACCGGATCGGGGTGGACGGCGGCGTCGGGCACGTGATCGAGTACCGCGGCAGCACCATCGGCGCCCTGTCGATGGAGGGCCGGATGACGGTCTGCAACATGTCCATCGAGGGCGGTGCACGAGCGGGTCTGGTGGCACCGGACGAAACGACGTTCGCCTACCTCAAGGACCGGCCCCACGCGCCGCAGGGACAACGGTGGGACGAGGCGCTGGAGCACTGGCGCGGTCTGCCCACCGATCCGGGCGCGTCGTTCGACCGGGTCGAGCGGTTCGACGCCGGCCGGATCGAACCCACGGTCACCTGGGGCACGACGCCGGCCATGAGCGTCACGATCGGCGGACACGTACCGTCCCCCGACGAGACCGCTGATCCGGCACAGACGCGTCGCGCGCTGGACTACATGGGCCTGCACGGCGGCGAGGCGATCACCGCCATCGCCGTGGATCGCGTCTTTCTCGGATCGTGCACGAACGCGCGCATCGAAGACCTTCGCGCCGCGGCGACGATCGTCGAGGGCAGGCGGGTCGCCGACACCGTCCGCGCGATGGTCGTTCCGGGTTCGTACCCCGTCAAGCTGCAGGCGGAGTCAGAAGGACTGGCCGACGTGTTCGTCGACGCCGGCTTCGAGTGGCGTGAGCCCGGATGTTCGATGTGCCTGGGCATGAACCCCGACATACTGGCGCCTGGCGAGCGTTGCGCGTCGACGTCCAACCGCAACTTCGAAGGCAGGCAGGGTCGCGGCGGGCGCACCCACCTGGTGTCACCGGAGATGGCCGCCGCCGCAGCGCTCCACGGCCGTTTCGTGGATGTCCGCGAGTTGGCCGACTGACGAGGAGGGACACGCAGTGCAGCCAGTCAGCATCGTCGCCGGACGGATGGTCCCGCTGGACCGCGCCGACGTCGACACGGATCAGATCATGCCCAAGCAGTACCTCAAGCGCATCGAGCGCACGGGCTTCGGCGCGTTCGTGTTCGACGATTGGCGCGCCGATCCGTCGTTCGTGCTGAACGACGAGCGGTACGCCGGCGCGAACGTCCTGGTGGCGGGTGCCAACTTCGGGTCCGGCTCGTCACGCGAGCACGCGCCGTGGGGGCTGCAGCAGTACGGCTTCGAGGCGATCGTCGCGCCGTCGTTCGCTGACATCTTCCGCAACAACTGCGCGAAGATCGGCCTGCTCACCGTGACGCTGCCGGCCGAGCGGTGCAAGGCGCTGATCGCACTCGCCACAGATGATCCCGCGGCGTCCATCCGCGTGGACCTCCCGGGTCAGACGGTCGTCACCGCGCTGGGGACCGATCACTTCGACGTCGACCCACACACCAAGCGGCTGCTCGTCGAAGGACTCGACACCATCGATCTGACGTTGGCACGCGACGCTGAGATCGCCGACTACGAGGCGACGCGGCCGACGTTCATGCCTGTGGCAGGCTGACGATCCCACGCGGCTCGTGGCGTCGCTGCGGCCCGACCAGGTCCGCCGCATCGCGTTGGCGGCACAGGGGTTCGACCGTCCACGGCCCGGTGGGCGGGTCGACGTCCGACATGTCCGCGGTGTCGTGCGTCGCCTGGACCTCGTGCAGATCGACGCCGTGCAGACCGTCGAACGCGCGCAGTATCTGCCGCTGTTCTCGCGTCTGGGCCCGTACCCGACGGCCATGCTCGACGACGCCGCCTACCGGCGACGCGAGCTGTTCGAGGCGTGGGCGCACGAAGCGAGCCTGGTCGCGATAGACCGCTGGCCGGCGCTCTCGCACCGCCGCGCGCACTGGTCGGGGCGCCGCGCGGCGCGTCTGGAGGCCGAGCGACCCGGATACATCGCGTCCGTCCGCGACGAGGTCGCCGCGCGTGGCCCGCTGGCCGTTCGCGATCTCACAGACCCAGGTGAGCGGAGCGGACCGTGGTGGGGATGGTCACCGGGCAAGGCGGCGCTCGAGGCGCTGTTCGCCTGGGGGGAGGTTGCCATCGCTGACCGTCGCGGACAGACGCGGCGCTATGACCTCACCGAGCGGGTCATCCCGGCCGCGGTGCTCAACCGTCCGACCCCAGACCGCGAAGCCGCGTACCGGGAGTTGCTCCTGGTTGCCGCCGACGCGCTCGGTGTCGCGACCGCCGGCGACCTCATCGACTACCACCGGCTGCACGGTCCGACCGCACGGCCGATCGTGGCGCGACTGGCTGACGAAGGTCTGCTTGCCCCGGTCGAGGTGCACGGCTGGGATCGATCCGCGTACCGCGCACCTGGGGCGCGGACCCCACGCCGTGTGGCTGCCGCGGCGCTGCTGACCCCGTTCGACCCGCTCGTGTGGGATCGTGCGCGGACCGAGCGCGTCTTCGGTTTCCGCTACCGGCTGGAGTTCTACGTCCCAGCCGGCCAGCGGCGGTACGGCTACTTCGTGATGCCGTTCCTGCTCGGCGACGAGTTGGTGGCGCGCGTCGACGTCAAAGCCGATCGGCGGGCGGGGTTGCTGCGTGTGCCTGGTGTGTTCCTGGAGGCATCGGCCATCGCCGGCCAGGTCGCGGGGCCACTCGCGACCGAGCTGTGCACGCTGGCGGCGTGGCTCGGACTCGACGGCGTGGCGGTCAGCGCCGACTGCGCGCTCGGTGACGCCCTGCGTCGTACCCTGCTGCCAGCGACAAGTCGGGAGCGACGTCGCTGAGGCGGGGAGCGTACTGGCCGACGCGGGGAGCGTGTTGGCCAATGTGAGTGGCTGGCTCCCCACAGGGCACCGAGCGCCCTGAGGGCTGAGTGGGCTCGTCGTCGATGGGTCACGGAGACGCGGTGGACACGGAGATCGTTCGCGAGCGGCGGCGCCTCGCCGAGGAGCTGCATGCCGGCGTCGTGCAACAGGTGACGGCGCTGTCACTGGCCGTCGACACGGCGTTGCTGCATCACGCGGACGGCGACGCGACCGGTGTCGGCGCAGCCCTGCGCGCCCTGCGCGCGATCGCCGATGCGACCGTCGCTGACTGCCGCGGGCTCATCGACGCGCTCAGCGACACCACGAATGCTTGATTTCGCGTCGCGCCGCCATCACGCTGGGCCGAGGCTGGTTCCCGATGCTAGATGGAGTGCCCGTGGCAGCTGAGCCCGCGCCCGACCCTGCAGCCGTGCGCGCGGTGCCACGGTACGCCTGGGACTGGCTGCAGCGCTCACGGCCGATCGTCGAACGCCTGGCCGACGTGCTGACTGGGCAGCCCCCACGACCCGGTTTCGTGGAGGCGGTGCGGCGCAGCTTCGCCGAGGATCCGCTGGTGCGCGACGCGGTCCACTCGGTGATCGCCGAGGTCGCGTTCCGGGGTCGGGTTCCCGCCGCGCGGCCGGCTGGTGTCTCATGGGACCGCGGACTGGTGTGGTGGGCATCGGCGCTGGCCGGGCGGCCGCCGGACGACTTCGTCGAACGACAGGTACAGGTCGACCAGCCCGCACTGTTCAGCGACACCGCGCCCGCGCGGTCGGAGCGCCAGGCGGTCATCGCGGCACTCGTCGACCTCCTCGCACAACGGAGCGGCGATCAGGTTCCCGCGTCGGCGATCCGTCAGCTGATCGCCCATCTTGAACACGAATCGCAGCGCGACGGCGACCGCCGCTAGCGTAGGGGGTTCCGCGCTTACGAAAGGCCTGCGCGCTGTTGCATCTCGTGTTCTCGCCGAACCCTGCGCTGCCGGCCGACGGGCGGCTGCTGTTCTACCGACTCCGCGGCGATCGCGCGCCGACGACCGCCGTTGCGGCACTCGGTGTCACCGCGAACGCCGATCGCGCCATGCTGGTCGTGCCAACCGCGGACGGCCCGCAGTACCGCAACCATCCGGTCGCTGCCGTGCGGCTGACCGAGGCGTTGCCCGCGCTGCTGCAGCCGGGCCGGACCGAGCCGTGGACGTCCGCGTCGGTGACGGGGTACGCGCGTGCGGCACGGCTCGCGGTGGGCCTCGTGGCCGAGCATCAGATCGCGCCGCTGCTGCGCTCCGTCGACGATCAGGTCGTGGCCACCTGGCAGGTGCTGCTGCCCGTCGGCGGGATGGCCGCCGACGCGTTGGCAGCGTTGGCCGATGCGTTGCCCGTCGCCGCACATGCGCTTCCGCGCGGGACCGCCGGCGTGTGGCACCCGTTCGCATTGCTTCGGGCGTTCGTCGACGGAATCGCAGACGCCCTCGTCAGGCACCAGGCGGGCTGGACCGGGACCGGCCGGCCTCGCGAACGCCTGCTGCCGTGGACGGCCCGTTGGCAGGAGGCAAGCACCGATCCTCACGATCCGGCGGTGCCGCTCGGCGCGGAGCGAGGCGAGACCCTCGCCCATGTACGGGAGTGGCTGCGGCCGTACGAGCGGGCCGGTAGCGGACACACCGTCGAGTTCGTACTCGAGCCGCCGGACGGTCCGTCCGGGCCGTGGACGCTGCGCTTCGGGCTGAACGACCGCGACGGGGTCCGCGTGCCGGCCGACGACGTCTGGCGCCACGGCGCCGAGCACTCCGACCGCGTCGAGGCACTGCTCGAGGCGCTGGCGCGGGCAGCACGCGTCTGCCGCCCGGTCGAACGGGCCTTGGACGAGCCCCAGCCGACGTCGGTGCAGGTCGACATCGCGGACGCGTGGCGCTTCATCGATCAGACCGCACCGCTGCTCAGCGACGCGGGCTATGTGATCGCACTGCCGGATGACGTCGCACAACTGCGCCCGCGGCTGCAGCTCGGTACCCCGGACGCCGACGGTGGGCCACTCGGTGCATTCGTGGAGGCGCGCTGGCAGGGCATCGTCGGCGACGAAGTGATCGACGCCGACGAGATCGAACATCTGCTCGAGCCCGACGATCCGCTGGTGTTCTGGCAGGACCGCTGGGTACGCGTCACACCGCAGATGCGTACCCAGTGGCAGCAGCGGAGCGCCGTCGCTGGACGGCTGCCGCTGATCGAGGCGATCGGTCTGGCGGTCGCCGGTGTCGGCGCGAGCTCGGCGACGGCGACGGTCTCAGAGATCACACGGATCTCGACGGTCGGGCCACTGGCCACGCTGGTGGATCGTCTGCGCGACCAGCCGGCGGCACGCGAGCGGGAGGTGCCGGAAGGCTTCGACGGGGACCTTCGGGGCTACCAGCGCGACGCCGTGGCATGGCTCGACATGATGTACCGGTTGGGCCTGGGCGCGGTGCTCGCCGATGACATGGGCCTGGGCAAGACGGTCATGCTGATCGCCCACCTGCTGGTGCAGGGAACGGGTCCGCACCTGGTCGTGTGCCCCACATCGGTGGTGACGAACTGGGAGCGAGAGCTCGCACGCTTCGCGCCGGGCCTCGCCGTCGACCGCCATCACGGTCCCGACCGGGCGTCGAACCTCGCCGGCGAGCGCGGTGTGGTCGTCACTTCGTACGGCACCCTCCGTCGCGACATCGAGCTGCTGTCCGGTATCGAGTGGCGAGTGGTCGCGCTCGACGAGGCGCAGCAGGTCAAGAACCCGGACACGCTGGGCGCCCGGGCGGTGCGGCGCCTCCGCTCGTCGCACTGTGTTGCCTTGACGGGCACGCCCGTCGAGAACAGGCTGCGCGAGCTGTGGTCCCTGCTCGATCTGACCAACCCAGGCCTGCTGGGTTCGCGGAACGGGTTCGAACGGCGGTTCTCGATACCAATCGAGCGGCGGGGCGATCACGTGATCCGCAACCAGTTGCGCCGCCTGATCGCGCCGTTCGTCCTCCGGCGCACCAAGTCGGATCCTCGCGTCGCGCCCGACCTGCCGCCCCGAATCGAGCGTACGGTCCCGTGCGCGATGACCGAGGGGCAGCGCCAACGCTACGCAGCTGCGGTCGACCAGTTCCGACGCCAGGCAGCGCAGGAGCAAAGCGGTATGCGCTATCGCGGTGCTGTCCTGGCGTTGCTGACCCGGCTCAAGCAGATCTGCGATCATCCGGCGCTCGGCGCGGGCGGCGCGACCCACACCGTGGGACGGTCCGGCAAGCTCGCGGTGACGCATCAGTTGCTCGCCGAGGCCAGGCAGGCAGGTGAACGTGTGCTCGTCTTCACCCAGTTCGTGGGCATGGCGCGGATCCTGGTCGACGAGCTGTCTGCGGCCTCGGGGACCGCGATCCCCATCCTGCACGGCGGCATGTCGGCCACGGCGCGGCAAGGCGTCGTCGACCTGTTCCAGGGTCGGACGGAGGAGACGGCGCCGCCCGCACTGGTCGCCAGCCTGCGGGCCGGCGGGACGGGCATGAACCTGACCGCAGCGACCCAGGTCATCCACTACGACCGATGGTGGAACCCCGCGGTCGAGGATCAGGCATCTGATCGTGCGCACCGGATCGGCCAGACCGAACGGGTTCTGATCCACCGGCTTATGGCGGTCGGCACGCTGGAGGAGCGCATCGACGCGATGCTGGACGCGAAGCGTGAAATGGCCTCGGAGATCGTCGGGTCGGGCGAGACCTGGATCACCGAGCTGCCCCCGGACGCGCTGCTCGAGCTCGTCGAGCTCGGTGACGGCGCGCGCACCCCCGGCCGGCTCGTGCTGACGGGGGCCGAGACCGGCAGCGGCGAGCTGGCAGGGGAGGGGCCGTGAGGGCAGCGGTCGAGTGGCTGTCCGTCCTCGGTCTGGACGCGTCCGCGCCGGAGGGTCGCTGGCGGCTGAACGAAGCGGATCGTCTGCGCACGGGCGGCCGGGTCATTTCGCTCCGTGTGGTCGCAGGCCGGATCGAAGGTCGCGTTCAGGGCTCGCACGCCCGCCCGCACCTGGTCGAGCTCACGCTTCCGGTGTGGAGCGACACGCAGTGGCGGTCGGTCGGTGACCTGCTCGGCCGGCAGGCGCGCCACTATGCGCGGCTGCTGGCCGGGCAGCTGCCCGATCAGTTCGACAGCGCGTTGACCGAGCTCGGCCTGTCGCTGCTGCCGCAGGCCGGCCAGTGGCACCTGCGCTGCACGTGTGATGAGCCGGCGCCGTGCGTGCACCAGGTCGCCGTCTGGATGGACGTGCGGGAGCGGCTCGACGGGGATCCGTACCTCATGACCCGACTGCGAGGGCGTAGTCGCGAACAGCTGCTCGCCGAGATCCGCGACCGGCGGGCGACCCACGAACAACGCAGCGTTGCCCTGGCCGAGCTCACCACCGATGGATGGTCACGGGCCCGCGTCCACCCGTCGGAGGTGCCGTTGCCCCCGGTCCGGCGGCCGCCCACCCCGGCCGGTCCGCTGCGCATGCTGGGTGAGCCGGCCGGGTGGACCGGGCCCACCACCGTGGTCGCGATGTTCAGCCCTGCGGTGGTCGCCGCCGCCGATCACGCCGCCGCACTGCTCGAGTCCGGCGACGGCGACTCAGGCGACGTCCTGTAGGCCCGGAGGCAGGGAGCCGGTCGCTCTGCGCCAGCCGGCGGCCGCCCCGCGGCTGGCCACCATGCGCGCCACACCGATCACGAGCCCGGTCGCGGCGGTCCACGCGATGGCCTCGCCCCACCCCGTGTCGGGGTCGGCGGGGTTGTTCGGCGGCTCGTTCTTCGCGACGCGACGCCACACGGTCATCAGGAGGCTTCGCACCGCCATGCTGGCCAGCACGGCCGCCCCGGTCGCCGCGAGCTTCCAGACGGTCTTCTCCATTGCATGCCCCATCTCCGCGCGCATCTCGACGTTGAGGACGTCAAGGTCGCGGCCCAACCGCTCGCGGGCGGCGCGGACAGCCTCGTGCTGCGGCAGCAGCCCGTTGGTGTCGCTCACCGTCCTCGCAGGTGTGTCTTGAACCACGCCACATCCTCCTGCACGTTTGCCTTCGCCTGGTCGACCGACACCGGAGTGCCCAGCTTGTTCATGCCCAGCCTGGCAAGCACCACGCCGATGATGATCAGGACCACTGTCACGATCAGCGCCGCCGCCCATCCTGGCATGACCAGGGCGAGTGCGAAGCCGATCGCGAGCAGCAGGCCCTGCACTGCGAGCCACATCATCACGGCCGCGCCGACCATCATTCCGGCCCCGAGGCCGTTGGCTTTGACGCCGTCCGCCAGCTCCGCCTTGGCCAGTTCGATCTCGGCGCGGACCAGTTCGGACGTGTCCTGTGCGACGGCCTTGATGGCTGCTGCGGCGCCGACCGTCGGCTGCGCGCCGAACGTGAATCGCGAGCCGGGCGTCGGATGCTCGGCGGTATCGGGATGCGTCATGCTCGCACTCGTTTGTCGACAGCGATGACCGGTCGCTGCTGATGGTACTTGCTGGGATCGCATTCCCCCGGGGTCCATTTCACACCTGTCACCGGTGGAGATCGCCGCCGGCGCGCGGGATTCGCCGCCGATCGCGACGTAGGACGCGTGGGTTGCCCGCGGGAATCCCGACGCCGATGAACCGCGGCGGGTTGCAAGCCGGGCCTCGACCGCGCACCATGTGCAGAGCGTCAACTGCTACACGTGTGCTCCGGAGCCGCCCGTTCGTCGTATCTTGGCAGGAGCGCCCGCATGCCCCGGGCCTGCGCGTCAGTCCCAGCAGGGGTCCTGACGGCGATCCCAGGCGCGGGTCGGATGTGTGAACGGGCAACGGTCGGTCGAGAGAAGGGTGACGGCGACGGTGCCACAGATCGTAGAGGAGATGCCGCTCCACGATCACGTGCAGTTGTATCTGCGCGAGATGGCGCGGACCGCCCTGTTGACAGCCGAAGAGGAGGTCGACCTCGCGAAGCGGTACGAGGCCGGTCTCGAAGCCGATCGCCTGATCTCGAACGACAACCTGCTGCAGACCCGCCGTGGTCAGCTGCAGCTGGTGCTGCGCGACGGGAGACGTGCCAAGGAGCGCCTGGTGCAGGCGAACCTCCGACTCGTCGTCTCGGTCGCCAAGCGCTACCAGGGTCAGGGGCTCCCACTGCTCGACCTGATCCAGGAGGGCAACCTCGGCCTGCTGCGTGCCGTCGAGAAGTTCGACTACCGTCGCGGGTACAAGTTCTCGACCTATGCGACCTGGTGGATCAGGCAGGCCGTCGGACGCGGGGTCGCTGACAAGGGACGCACGATCCGGTTGCCCGTCCACATGATGGAGCGGGTGCGCCGCGCGCTGTCGATGCAGCGCGACCTGGCCGAAAGCCTCGGGCGGGAGCCCGCGATCGAGGAGCTTGCCGAGGAACTCGGCGAAGAGGTCGAGACCGTCGAGGAGCTGCTGACATACGCGCGCACCCCGACCTCGTTGGAGACCCCGGTCGGGGAGGACGGCGACGCCGAGCTGGGCGACTTCATCGAGGACCGCAACGCAGACGACCCCATGGAGGTTGCGGCCAAGGGCATGGCGCGGCGTGAACTGCTCGACGTCGTCGCTGGACTGCCGGAACGCGAACGGATCATCTTGGAGCTGCGCTTCGGCCTGCTCGACGGTGAGGCCAGGACCCTCGACGACGTCGGCCGGTACTTCGGTCTGACCCGTGAACGCATCCGCCAGCTGGAGGCCCGCGCGTTGTCAAAGCTGCGACACCCGTCGCGCGGCCGCGCGTTGAGCGACACCGCCGCCTGACTCCACGATGACTGAGGCCGCATCCGGCACCGGCATGCCTGATGCCGCCGGCCCGATCGAGGCTGCCGGGGCAGTGCTGTGGCGGACCGACGACAGCGACGGCAGATGCTACGCCATCATTCATCGCCCGAAGTACGACGACTGGACGCTGCCCAAGGGCAAATTGGACGTGGGCGAGAGCCATCGCCAGGCCGCCATCCGAGAGGTCTGGGAGGAGACGGGATGGCACACCGAAGTCGGCGAGGCGCTGGGTGAGATCCGCTACGACCACCGCGGGCGGCACAAACGGGTGATGTACTGGGCCATGCGGGCGCTACACGGTCGGTTCTCCCCGAACCGGGAGGTCGACGAGCTGCGATGGCTGCCGCTGGCGCCGGCCCGCGAGCTGCTGACGTACGCCCGCGACCGGGAGATCCTCGACCGTTTCGCTGGTGGATTGGCAGACACGTAGGCCGAAGCCGGTCACCGCATGGCGAGCGTCGTCTGCGGGGCCGACCAGCCGTCCGCAGCACCATGCCGAACGCCGCCGGACCGCGCTGGGGCGTACGGCGGTCAGAGATCCTGCTCGAGGAGGTCCATCAGCAGGCAATCCTGCCAGGTGCCGTCCGGCGCACGCTCGTATTGCCGCATGACCCCGACTGACTGGAACCCCACCCGCGAGAAGGTCTTGATGGCCCGGTCGTTGTCGACCGCGGGGTACACCGCGATGCGGTGGTGACTGCGGTCGTAGATGAGGTGACGGACCAACGTGCGGACCGCGTCGGTCGCCAAGCCCCTGCCGTGCTCCCCGGGCTCCAGGAACAGATCGAGGCTGGCGTGGCGGTAGTCGCCTGCGGGTTCCTCGACGTACTGGACCGACCCGATGACGACCGTGTCGAGCGTGATCACGTACACCGTCGTGTCGCTGCCCTCGACGAGCACGTCGCGCACGCGTGCATGGTCGTAGCGCGGCCACCATCGTGTGACCTCGGGCTGCGCCAGGATCTGCGTCAGAGCCTCGGCATCGGCCGACGTGGCCGGACGCAGCGTGACGCGGGCACCATGCAGCTTGGTCGCCAAGGCCTCCGCTCACCTCCGGGAGGACACGCCGTCCGTTCGTGACGACGCGGTCGCTGTATGGTGCCAGATCTGTGTGCGCCGCGCTCGTGTTTCGTACACGCCGCAACGGCCATGTCCGGCCCCGGCCCGGTTGCGGATGTGGCAGTCTCTACGCCATGCCGCCCGCCTCTCGTCGTCCGGAGTCGCACCATGCCAGATGATCGATCACCCGTGAGAACATCGCCGTCGCGCCCGGCCGAGCGAGCTGACGCACCGTCCCCCGACCTGCAGATCGCCGTGATCGCGGGAGACGGCGTCGGCCCCGAGGTCACCAGCGAGGCGCTGAAAGCCCTGCGGGTGGCCGGGACGCGTTTCGGCTTCGCGGTCGACACCACCAGCTACGACCTCGGCGGACAACGGTATCTGCGGACCGGGGATGTCCTGCCCGACACCGTGCTCGGCGAGCTCTCAGAGCACGACGCCATCCTGCTGGGCGCCGTCGGCACGCCGGATGTCCCACCCGGCGTGCTCGAGCGCGGGCTGCTGCTACGGCTGCGCTTCGCATTCGACCAGTACATCAACCTGCGGCCCGTCCGTCTGCTGCCCGGCGTCACCTCGCCGGTCGCGGGCCTGACACCCGACCGCTGCGACCTGATCGTCGTGCGGGAGAACACCGAAGGCGTCTACGCCGGCGCCGGCGGCCTGGTGTACCGCGACACGCCGGCAGAGGTGGCCACCCAGGAGTCGATCAACACGCGGCGCGGCGTCGAGCGCGTCGTGCGTTTCGCGATCACGACGGCCCAGCGGCGGCGGCGGCGGTTGACGCTGTGCCACAAGACGAACGTGCTCACATTCGCAGGCGACCTGTGGCAGCGCACCACCGATGACGTGGCAGCCGACCATCCCGACGTCGAGGTCGACTACGTGCACGTCGACGCGGCCTGCCTGTACCTCGTGACCGATCCGGGCCGCTTCGATGTCATCGTGACCGACAACCTGTTCGGTGACATCATCACCGATCTGGGTGCGGCGGTGCAGGGCGGCATGGGGCTGGCCGCGAGCGGCAACCTGAACCCGTCGCGCGAGGCGCCGAGCATGTTCGAGCCGGTGCACGGCTCGGCGCCCGACATCGCCGGGACCGGACAGGCGAACCCCGTCGCCGCCGTGCTGTCGGTCGCGCTGTGCCTCGAGCACCTCGGCCATGACAAGGCGGCCGCAGCCATCGAGGACGCAGTGGCGGCCATCCTCCCGCAGCTGGCGACGATGGGTGGCGACGACATGGGATACTCGACCAAGGAGATCGGCGACCGGATCGCCCAGGCCGTGGCGTCCGGCGCGTCCTGATCGCCTCGACCCGCACGGGGACCGGAAGGTGGCGTGAGAAGATGCCGATCACAGCGGTCGACAAGATCTGGATGGACGGTGCGTTCGTAGACTGGGACAGTGCGACGGTCCATGTGCTGACGCCGACGTTGCACTACGGCTGGGGTGTGTTCGAGGGCATCAGGGCCTACGCCACGGCGGGCGGGCCGGCGGTCTTTCAGCATCGTGCGCACATGGAGCGGCTCCACCGATCGGCACGCATCCTGCAGATGACCGTGCCCTACAGCGTCGACGAGCTCATGGCTGCGACCCGCGAGCTGATCCGCGGCAGCGAGCTCGAGTCGTGCTACATCCGCCCGTTGGCCTACCTGGGGTATGGCGAGATGGGCCTCAATCCACTGCCCAGCCGTGTGCGGGTGGCGATCGCCGTGTGGCCGTGGGGTACCTACCTCGGCGAGGAGGGTCTGAGAAACGGCGTTCGCGCAAAGACCTCGACGTGGACCCGCATCGGCAGCAACATGATCCCGACGGGCACCAAGGCCTGCGGGGTCTACATCAACTCGTCGTTGGCCAAGGTGGAGGCGCTGCAGGCCGGCTACGACGAGGCGGTACTGCTCAATGAGCACGGCCATGTCGCCGAGGGCTCGGGCGAGAACCTGTTCATCGTCCGCGACGGCACGCTGCTGACGCCACCGCTGACGGCGGGCGTCCTGCGAGGCGTCACGCGTGACACGATCATCGAGTTCGCGCGCGACCTGTCCATCCCCTTCGCCGAGAGCGACCTGTTGCGCCAGGACCTGTACGTCGCCGAGGAGGCCTTCTTCACCGGCACCGCCGCCGAGGTCGTACCGATCCGCGAGGTCGACGATCGCGAACTCGGTCCTCCGGGGCCGATCACCCGAAGGCTGCAGGACGTCTTCTTCGATGTCGTTGCGGGCAAGGACCCGCGCTACGCCCACATGCTCGATCGTGTGCAGGTCGCGTGAGCCGGCGGGCCGGTTGAGTTCTGCGTCACGTTCCGGCACAATCGCGTCCATGCGCGCGATCATGCGATCCTCAACGCGCCGGCACGTGGTCGGCCAGATCTGCATGATCATTATCCGCGGGTCCCGATAGGACCGGCAGCTGGTGCCGGCCCTCGGGCCGCACCAGCGCGCTCCGCATCCGGCACCGGCCACTGCAACGAACCGAAAGGCCATGCCGTGACCGTGACATCCGAGGCTGTGCCCGCAGCTGTGCCGCAGCTGTATGACACGACGCTGCGTGACGGAACCCAGCAGGAGGGCATCTCGCTCACCGTCGAGGACAAGCTGCGGGTCGCGCGCATCCTCGACGGGCTCGGCGTGACCTTCATCGAGGGCGGATGGCCGGGTGCCAACCCGAAGGACACCGAGTTCTTCAAACGCGCCGCCGCCGGTGAGCTCGAGCTGTCGCGCGCCGTCCTCACGGCGTTCGGCATGACCAGGCGGCCCAACGCCCAAGCAGCCGGGGACCCGACATTGGAGGCGTTGCTCAGCGCCGACACATCGGTGATCTGCCTGGTCGGCAAGTCCGACACGCTGCACGTCGAGGCGGCGCTGCGCACGAGCGGCGATGAGAATCTCGCGATGGTGGCCAGCTCGATCGAGCTGCTACGCGCCGAGGGCCGCCGCGTGCTGTTCGACGCCGAGCACTTCTTCGACGGCCACCGCCGCGACGCCGGCTATGCGGCCGCCGTCCTGCAGGCCGCTGTTGACGCCGGCGCCGAGTGCGTGGTGCTGTGCGACACCAACGGCGGCGCGCTGCCCGCGCAGGTCCGTGACGTCGTGGCAGGGGTCGTCGACGACGTGGGTGCCAGAGCCGCGGTCGGCGTGCACGTCCACAACGATGCAGACTGCGCGGTCGCGAACTCGGTGGTCGGCCTGCTGGCAGGAGCGAGCCACGTCCAGGGCACGGTCAACGGTATCGGCGAGCGCTGCGGGAACGCCAACATGATGTCGTTGATCCCGAACTTGAAGCTCAAGCTCGGGCTCGATGTCGTGACCGACCACGACCTGTCGCGTCTGACGCACGTCGCCCATGAGGTCGCCGAGATCATGAACCTCACGCCCGACCCGCACGCGCCGTACGTCGGGCATGCCGCCTTCGCACACAAGGCGGGGCTGCACGTTTCCGCGTTGGCGCGTCGGACCGATCTGTACCAGCACGTCGAGCCGGAGCTCGTCGGCAACAGCCTGCGACTGCTGGTCAGCGAACTGGCTGGACGATCGACCGTCGTGCTCAAGGGTCGCGAGCTCGGGCTGGACCTGGAGTCCGACCGAACGGTCGCGGACCGGATCCTCGACAGGATCAAAGACCTCGAGCACATCGGCTACACGTTCGAAGCCGCGGACGCGTCGTTCGAGTTGCTGGTCCGTGCCGAGACCGGCCTGCTGCGCGAGCACTTCCGACTCGAGAGCTACCGCACGATCGTCGAACGGCGCGCAGATGGGCGGATCGTCGCCGAGGCGACGGTCAGAGTGTGGGTCGGCGACGAGCGGTTCATCGGCACGGGCGAGGGCAACGGCCCCGTCGACGCGCTCGATCAGGCCTTCCGTGCGGCGCTCGCCGGACGACTGCCCGCCATCGCCGACATGCATCTGCGTGACTACAAGGTGCGGATCCTCGACCAGAACGCGGGTACCGGCGCGACCACGCGGGTGCTGATCCGCTCGACCGACGGCGAGCAGGACTGGGACACGGTTGGCGTGTCGTCGAATGTCATCGAGGCGTCCTGGAAGGCGATGGAGGACGCCTACGCGACCGCCGTGCGCAGGACGGCCGGGGCCGAGGTGTCGACCGCGTGAGCGCGATGTCCACCCCGACCCACCCCGTGCGGGTGCGCTTCTGCCCGGCGCCGAGCGGATGGCTGCACGTCGGCGGCGCCCGGACGGCGCTGTACAACTGGCTCTACGCACGCCACCACGGTGGTGCGTTCGTGTTCCGCATCGAGGACACGGACGCCGAGCGGGCCACCGACGAGTCGATGCAGGGCATGATCGACGCGCTGCAGTTCCTGGGCCTGTACTGGGACGAGGGGCCACAGGTCGGCGGGGTGTTCGGTCCCTACCGGCAGAGCGAACGGCAGCACCTCTACGCTGCCGTGGCCGACCTGCTGCTGCGCTCCGGCGCCGCCTACGAGGCGTTCGAGACCCCCGAGGAGCTGCAGGCGCAGCGCGAGGCCGCGCGGTCGGCAGGTCGTCCGCCCGGCTACGAGGGCGGGCATCGTGACCTGACCGCCGCCCAGCGTGACGAGTTCCGCGCCCAGGGCCGTACCCCGGTGCTGCGACTGCGTACGCCTGATACCGGCATCGTCGCCATCGCCGACGACGTGCGCGGCAACGTCACCTTCGATTGGGTCGACGTCGCCGATTTCGTGATTCAGCGGGCCGATCGGACAGCGACGTACCTGCTGGCGAACACCGTCGACGACCTGGCGATGGGGATCACGCTGGTCGCCAGGGGTGAGGACCTGCTGTCGGCCACGCCACGGCAGGTGCTCCTGGCCTCCCGGCTGCTGGCGCCGGCAGGCGACGGTGGCTCGGTGCTCGTGAGTGGGCTGGCATCTGCCGGCGTCAACGGTGTCACCGACCCGTCGCCGCCGCGGTATGCGCATCTGCCGCTGCTGGTCGGTGACGACCGCAAACCGCTGTCCAAGCGCCACGGGTCCGTGGCGATCGACGAGTTCCGGCGCCAGGGATTCCTCCCCGAGACGCTGGTCAACTTCCTGGCGCTGTGCGGGTGGAGCTACGACGGCGTGACGGAGCGCTTCACGACCGACGAGCTCATCGAACGGTTCTCGTTCGACCGGGTCGGTCGAAACCCGGCCGCGTTCGACACGGACAAGCTGCGGTCGATGAACGGTGACCGGATCCGCGATCTGCCGGTCGGTGAGCTCGCCGACCGGCTGGAGCCCTATCTGGTCGAGGCGGGAGTGCTGCCACCGGACGTGACCGCTCACCAGGGTGACCTGCTCGTCGCGCTGACGCCGCTCGTTCAGGAGCGGATCCAGACGTTGGCCGAGGCCGTGGATCTGATCGGCTTCTGCTTCACCGATGAGATCCGCTATGACGAGCGGGCGGTCCGAAAGCACCTGAAGGGTCGGGCGGGTGAGGTGCTCGACGCGGCCGTCGCGGCGCTCGACGAGCTCCAGCCGTGGTCCGACGATGCGATCCTGCAGGCGCTCGACGGCGTCGCAGCCGACCTCGAGCTGGGGCGGGGCAAGACGTTCCAGCCCGTGCGTGTGGCGGTGGCGGGCAGCGCGGTCAGCCCGCCACTGCCCGAGACGCTCGCGGTCATGGACCGGGCGGTCGTGCTGGATCGCATCCGCGCCGCCCGGCCGCTGGTCGCGGCCTCGCAGGACGTCTGAGGATGTTGTTGGACGGTGTCGCCGCTGCTATCGTCGAGACCGCCCTTCGGGGGTGGTGTAATTGGCAACACAGCTGGTTCTGGTCCAGTCGTTGAGGGTTCGAGTCCTTCCCCCCGAGCGCGTGTGA
>JAHELV010000010.1:53678-59882 GCA_024644015.1 Nitriliruptorales bacterium | reverse complement strand
ACCCACCGTAGATAGTGACCATGGCACCACCCACGCGCCTCGACCGGATGGTCGCACGACGGGACAGCGCAACGGGGCGGCGGTTGGCTGCCGCGCGCGGGCGTGTCGGGCTGCGGATCGCCATGTCGCCGGACCCGTTTGTAGTGCATGCCGCACAGGCCGCGCGCATAGTGGGGCCTGGCGCACTGTTCGACTGCGCACCCGCGTACCGGCATGACCGCCTCTCATGAGCGAATGTACGTTCGATCACGGTATGGCGCAGGACGGCAGTGCGCGTGTCGAGCGGCGTTGCAGCTGTGGACGGTCGCAGGGTGTGCCGGACCGCCAACGCACCGTCGCGGGGCCTGGTCGAGGCGGTCACGCCCGGGCGGAGTGCAGGATGCCGCTGCGCGCCTTCAGCTCATGCGGTGGCGGAGTGCAGAATCTCCCGGCGTGCGGCGTTTGTCGCCAGCAGGCCCAGCTGCAGCCCTGCAAGGACGATCCCGAGCAGGCTGGCCGTGCCGCGGAAGGGTGTCGCCGCACCGATCAGCGTGACCCCGCCGACGAGCACGCCCGCCAACCAGGCCCACGACCTGCGTCGCGCGACACCGACGGCGACGGCGGCGTGCAGACCGGCTGCGACCGTGAAGGCGATCGCGGCCGGGGGCACGGGCCGGGTGCCGCCAGGGCCCAACGCAGAGATCACCGGCAGGCGCACACCCATGTGGCCGACCGCCAACAGCGCCGAGCCGAGGGCCAGTGCGGCGCTGATCCACACGACGGCGTCCAACGCTGCCACGCGGCCACTGCGGACGCTCACAGGCTGACGATCTGCAGGTCGACCACGCGATTGTTGTCGACGCGGTAGCGCACACGCTGGCCGAGCCGTAGCTCCTCGAGACCGCTGTCGAGGAACGCCTGCGTGTCGAACGTGAACTCCTCGGCGTCGTCGGCCACAAGCGTGCCGCTGCCGGTCTCGATGTCGAAGTCCCTGATCGTGCCCTGCGCCATCGTGTGCTCCTGACCCCGACGGCGTCGGACGCCGGGTCGCGTCGGTCGCGAGAGATCATAGGGTCGTGCGGTCGGACCCGCCGCCAGGGTAACGATCGAGATCGCCGGGCCGGTCCAGGTCGTGGGTCAGACCAGGCGAGGACAGTAGGACCGCGCGAAGCCCCGCCCGCTGGGCGGCGTCGAGGTGGGCCCACGCGGACGCGGTACCGAACGCGGGTGGGATCACCGCGCGAGGCCGCCGGAGCAGCGCAGCGGTGCCGCCGTCGTGCGTGGCGGCGACCACGACGCATGGGTGCGTCCCGGCGGCGGCCACGACCGCGCGTAGATCGGTCACCGACAGCTGCGGCAGATCCGCCACGACGACGAGTGACGCGTCACCGCCGGCGTGGGCGGTGCCGTGGCGCAGCGCCGCGTTGAGTCCACCGCCGGGTTCGCGCATGCTGGGCAGGCCGACATCGCGTGCCAGCGCCTCACCCGCGGCGTCGCCGACCACCGCGAGCACCGACGAGATCTCCGGCGTGTCCGCGCACGTGCGCAGCACATGGGTGAACAGGTCGGCCATCAACGCCCGTCGCTCGTCGGCCGACACGTGCGTGGCGAGCCGTTGTTTGGAGCGTCGCAGCGCCTTGAGGGGCACGATCGCCGAGATGGACACCCCCGCAGCGTAGATCGCCCGTCCCCGCGAGGCTCTAGACTCCCAACACCATGGCTACGACGCAGCCGATCGGCAACGGACCGACGACCGGGACACGGCAATGGTGACTGCGTTGCACCCGGTCCGCGTGCTCGTTGTGTTCGGGGGCAGATCACCAGAGCACGAGATCTCGTGCCTGTCGGCCCGAAACGTCGTGGCCGCGCTCGATCCCGATCGGTACCGGGTGACGATGGTCGGGATCACCCGGGACGGCCGCTGGACCCTCGTCGACGTCGTCCCCGAGTCGCAGGACGGGCTGCCCAGCGTCCCGGACGACGGTGACACGGTCGTGCTGGTCAACGGCGTCAAGGGTCCACGGTTGGTGCGCTTCCGCGCGGAGGACGAAGTGGAGGTCCTCGGCCCGGTCGACGTCTGCTTTCCGGTGCTGCACGGGCCCTACGGCGAGGACGGCACGGTACAGGGCCTGCTGGCGAGCATGCGGGTGCCGTACGTGGGCGCCGATGTCGCGTCGAGCGCCGTCGGCGTCGACAAGCGCCAGATGAAGAACGTGTTCACCGCCCGCGGCCTGCCGCAGGTCCCCTACGTCGCCCTTCGACGGTGGCGGGTCGAACAGGATCGCGAGGGGGTCCTCGACGACGTCGAGTCGCAGCTCGCCTATCCGATGTTCACCAAGCCGGCACGGCAGGGCTCCTCGATCGGTATCCGCAAGGTGCGCGATCGTGCGGAGCTCGCGGAGGGCATCGACGAGGCCCTCGCCTACGACCGCTGCGTGCTCGTGGAGCAAGGCCTCGAACGGCCACGGGAGCTCGAGTGCGGAGTCATCGGCAACACCGACATCGAGGTCACACAGCCCGGCGAGGTGATCACGGGGCACGAGTTCTACGACTTCGAGGGCAAGTACCTCGACGACGACCTGCGGTTGCAGTGTCCGGCCGATGTCCCCGACGACGTCCGCGCGCGGTGCGTCGACCTCGCGCGCCGCGCCTACCTCGCCATCGGAGCGCGGGGGATGGCACGGGTCGACCTGTTCTACGCCGACGGCCGTGTCCTGCTCAACGAGATCAACACGATCCCCGGGTTCACGGCGGCGTCGATGTTCCCGTACGTGTGGGCCAGCCAGGGCATGACCGCATCCGAGCTGGTCGAACGCCTGCTCGAGTTGGCCCTCGAGGCGGCCGACAGTGACAGCCGCTTCTCGCCCTGACCGAACGCTCGTCGAGGCTAGAGACTGACCACCGGGCACGTCAGGGTGCGGTCGATGCCGTCGATCGCCTGGATGCGCGACACGACCAGACGCCCGAGCTCGTTGATGTCGTCCGCGCACGCGCGGACGATCACGTCATAGGGTCCGGTCACGTCCTCGCTGGTCACCACGCCCGGCAGGGCGCGGATGGCTTTGGCCACGTCAGCCGAACGACCCACCTGGGTCAGTACGAGGATGTACGCCGTGATCATGCGCCCTCCAGGCTCTTCGTGGCGGACCGGCGCGGCGCGGATGCCGTGATCGCCCTCGACTGATCCTCACACGTTCGCCCTCGCAGTACCACCGGTCGCCGACGGATCGTGCGGCCGTCGGCCCCCTGCTGGGTCACTCAGTGTCGGGTCGGTGCCGCCGTGGCCGGCGCAACCCCGCCGTCCGGAGCCGGCGCACCAGTTCGCGGCTGCTGATCGGAGTGGCGCCGAGCGCCACGGCTTCGTTCCACAGCTGCTCGGGCACGTCGTAGTGGTCGCCCTGGAACCACTCGCGGCGCAGCCCGAGCCGCGCCGCAAAGGCGTGCAGTTCGTCGAAGTCGTCGTCGCTCGCCAGATGGGACCACCGCCGACCCCGCCACCGCCACAGCGGCGGGTCGATGACGATCACGCCGGTGGCGGACGGTCAGACAGCCCGCTGTGGGGGGCGCTGGACCTTGCCCGCCTTCATGCACGACGTGCAGACGTCGGCGCGGCGTGTACGAACGCCGTCCCAGATCCTGATGCGCTGGATGTTCGGGTTCCACCGTCGCTTGGTCCGGCGGTGCGAGAAGCTCACCTGGTAGCTGAAATGGGGCCCTTTGCCACAGATCTCGCAGACGGCAGCCATCGGTGGTCCTTGTGTTCGTCTATGACAGGTGTGCCGATCCGTACCTGGCGATCGCGCCGGGGCACACACGGTGGACTGGGTGACCCGCGCCGTCGTGCACGCGCTCGACGTGCGTTCTGCAGCGTGAGCGTCTCGGCACACGGCTGTGGTGGACATGGATGGATCGCCGAGGGGCGACCGGCTGGGCGAATAGTACCGGTGTGCGTTGCGTTCGCAAGCCGGGCCGCGCAGCTGCGTACACTCGTCGCGACCGCCGCCGCGCTACACGCCGGTGCCGTCGCGTCCCGTCGAAGGATCATGGCCGCGCAGGATCAGACCGAACGCAGCACCGTCACCGGTGATGGCGCGGCTGCCTGGCTGGCCGCGCCCGTTACCGCCGTGCCCGGCGTCAGCGCGCGGGTCGCGGCAACGTTGCGGTCCGCCTTCGAGATCACGACGGTCCGCGACCTGCTGGAGCACTACCCGGTCCAGGACAAGTACCGTGACCTCGGCGCGGTCGTCGAGCCGTCCCTCGACCTGCTCGGGGAGCAGATCACAATCGTCGGAACGATCGACCGGTGGCAGATCGCCCGACCGCGGCGTCGGCGGATGACGATCGCGCGCGCCGTCGTGCGCACCGCCGCCGAAGCGCGTATCGAGGTCGCGTTCTTCAATCAGGAGTGGCGTTCCAGGCGGCACCCACAGGGCAGCCGCGTCGCGCTCGCCGGCGTACTCGAACGGTTCCGTGGCACGCTGCAGCTGAAGAACCCTCGGGTGATCGAGCTCGACGACGGGGGAGGGGTCTCGTCGGATGCGCGCATCGTCGCGACCTACCCGGCGACCGAGAAGTTGTCGAGCGGGCGGCTGGGCACTCTGATCGGTGCCGCACTCGACGCGTTGCCCCCGATCGCTGACTTCCTGCCGGCTGAGCTGCGTGACCGGCATCGGCTGCCCGACCTCGATGAGGCGCTGCGTATCATCCACCGGCCGCCGGCGCTGTCGACGGTCCGTCCTGCTCGTGACCGTCTGGCCTACGACGAGCTTCTGACGCTGCAGGTGGGGCTGCAGCGACGACGCCGCCGACTCGAGGCGAACGAGGTGGGGCTGGTCCAGGGACCGGGTGACGCCGGGCTGACCGTGCGGCTGCTCGAGGCGCTGCCGTTCGACCCCACGGACGCGCAGCGACGTGCGTTCGCCGAGGTCGACCACGACCTGGGTCACCCGCGGCCCATGCACCGGTTGCTGCAGGGCGACGTGGGCGCGGGAAAGACCCTTGTCGCGGCGCGCGCCATGCTCGCGGCCGTCGACAACGGGCGGCAGGCGGCCTTGATGGCGCCGACCGAGGTCCTCGCCGAGCAACATGCTCGCACGTTCGAGCAGCTGCTCGCGCCGCTCGGGCTCAACATGTTCGACGGCCCGCGGCTCGCACTGGTCACGGGCAGTACGACAACCGTGCAGCTGCGCGAGATCCTCGCGCAGCTGGCGGCCGGCGACATTCACATGGTCGTCGGCACCCACGCGCTGCTCGAGCCACGCGTGATGTTCGCGGATCTGGGTGTCGTGGTAGTCGACGAGCAGCACCGCTTCGGCGTCCGTCACCGTGCGCGGCTCAAGGACAAGCGCAAGGACGGACGGTCGCCAGATGTGCTGGTGATGACCGCCACCCCGATCCCGCGCTCGTTGGCCCTGACCATCTATGGCGACCTCGATGTCACGGTCCTCGACGAGTTGCCGCCGGGACGCCAGCCGGTGACGACGACGGTGCTGCCAAGTGACTCGCCACGCAGGCAGGGGCTGTACGACTTCATCCGCGCGCGCGTCACCGCGGGCGAGCGCGCGTATGTCGTCTGCCCGCTCGTGGCGGACTCCGACGCGCTCGACGTGGCTTCGGCAGAGACCAAGCACCGCGAGCTGTCACAGGTCTTCGCAGACCTCGAGGTCGGCCTGGTGCACGGGCAGCTGCGGACCGGCGAGAAGGACGAGGCGATGGTTTCCTTCCGCACGGGCAAGACGCAGATCCTCGTCGCCACGACGGTCATCGAGGTCGGCGTCGACGTGCCCGAAGCGACGGTGATGGTCGTCGAGGACGCGGATCGGTTCGGCCTGAGCCAGCTGCATCAGCTGCGTGGGCGTGTTGGTCGCGGCAGCGCACGGAGCTACTGCGTGCTGTTCTCGCAGTCGCCGGACGGCAACGAACGGCTGGGCGCGCTGGAGCGGACCAGCGACGGCTTCGAGCTCGCCGAGATCGATCTCCGGCTGCGCGGCGAGGGCAGCCTGTTCGACACTCGCCAGTCGGGCCTGCCGGACCTGCGGATGGCCAAGCTGGTGCGGGATCATCATTGGGTCGTGGAGACGCGGCGTGACGCGCGCGAACTCGTCGAGGCCGATGAGGACCTGCGCGCGCATCCGACGCTCGCCGCAGAGGTGCGCCGGCGGTACGGGGAGCAGCGCATGGCCGCGCTCGAGACGTCGTGACCTCATGTAGCGCAGCGGTAGGTCG
>JAHELV010000010.1:16562-53578 GCA_024644015.1 Nitriliruptorales bacterium | reverse complement strand
GTCGTGACCTCATGTAGCGCAGCGGTAGGTCGTCGGTGACACGGATCGTGGCAGGCGCGCTCGGCGGCAGGCGGTTGCGGGTGCCGGCCGGTCGGTCGACGCGGCCGACCAGCGATCGCGTCCGTGAAGCGATGTTCTCGACCCTCGGTGACCGCGTCGCCGGCGCGGCCGTGCTCGACCTGTTCGCCGGCAGCGGTGCGCTCGGCATCGAAGCGCTGTCCCGTGGTGCTGCGCGCGTGACGTTCGTCGAGCACGATCGGCAGACCGTCCGCGTGCTGCGCGAGAACCTGGCCGTGCTCGGGTTGCACGCGACCGTCGTCGCGGTGGATGCGACACGCTTCGTCCGCGAGCTGGACACCATGCGCGCGGCCGGACCCTACGATCTGGTGTTCTGCGATCCGCCGTACCGTATGCCCTCGGCGACGTTGGTGGCGCTCCTGCTCGACCTGGCAGGTGGCTCGCATCTGGCGCGCGATGCCATGATGGTGGTCGAACGCGGGAGGCAGGGTGAAGGGTTCGTCATCGCTGAGGATGTGCTCGAGGTCACGGATGTCCGCGCCTACGGCGACACAGTGCTCTACTACCTGGCGGTACGGCGAGTCACGAGGGACGTGATCTGAACGCATGAGCAGTGTGGCGGTCTGCCCGGGCACGTTCGACCCGGTGACCAACGGGCACGTCGACGTCATCGAGCGCGCCGCGGCCCACTTCGAACGGCTCATCGTCGCCTGCCTGCGCAACGTCGGCAAGCAGCCGCTGTTCCAGCTGGACCGGCGTGTCGAGCTCCTGCGGTCCGCGACCGACCATCTCGGCAACATCGAGATCTGGACGTTCGAAGGTCTGCTCGTCGACTTCTGCCGGCAGAACGACGTCGGGATCGTGGTTCGCGGACTGCGGGCGGTCAGCGACTTCGAGAGCGAGCTGGAGATGGCGCAGATGAACCATCGCTTGGCGGGCGTCGAGACATTCTTCGTCGCGACCAGTCCGCTCCACTCGTTTCTGTCGTCCACACTCGTGAAGGAAGTGGCCCGGTTCGGTGGGGATGTCTCGCCGTTCGTCCCGCCCGCGGTGTGCGACAGCCTCCGGGCGCAGTTCGCGGCAAACAGGAGTGTCTGATGACTGAGATCACCCTGGGGGAGCTCGAGGAACGTCTCGACGAGCTCGAGCTCGCACTGGCCGAGGCCCGTCCGATGCCGCTGTCGGCGTCGGTGCTGGTCAGTCGCGAGGCGTTGACCCAGTTGGTCACCGAGATCCGCGACCTTCTGCCCGATGAGCTGCGGCAGGCCCGGTGGGTGCTTCGGGAGCGCGAGAGTCTGCTCGAGGAGGCCGAGCAGACCGCACAGCGGCTGGTCGCGGACGCCAAGCAGGAGTGCCTGCGACTGGCGGGCGAGACTGAAGTGATGCGGGCTGCCGAACGGGAGGCCCAGCGTGTCCACCGCGAGTCCAAGGAGCAGTCGCGGACCATGCGCCTCGAGGCGGAGGACTACATCGACGGCCAGCTCGCGCGGTTCGAGCTGATCCTGCAGAAGACGCTCAAGACGGTCGCGACCGGTCGGGATCGGCTGCGGGCGAACGGCGAGCAGGACTCGATGGACCCGACCGCCGACGACAACCCGTTGTTCGACCACGAGCGCACCTGAGCCCTCTGCCGCCGTGGATGGCGTCTGAACCGGTCTGCTAGTATGTGCGATTCACATCCGCTCTAGAGCGCCCGATCTCGCGTGCGGGATGATCCACGATGCCTTCTCCACCTGCCCCAACCCAGGTCGACGTGAGAACGTTGATCGACCGCCCGGGAGCGACGATGTCGCTCGACCGGCATGCACCTGCGCCCGTCGACCTGTCCGACAGCATCGTCCGCATCGGGGCCGACGTGCGGGTCCGGGCGATCATCGAGAGCGTGGTCGACGGCCTGCTCGTGCGGGGAACCGTCTCCGTGCCGGCGCGGGTCTCGTGCTCACGCTGCCTGGCGGAACGGGCGGAACTGATCAGCGACGACGTGGTGGACCTGTTCCGTGCGCGTGACGGTTCCGGCGGCGAGGACGACGACGACGTCGGCTACGACATCGTCGACGCGACCATCGATCTCGACACGTTGATCCGCGATGCGATCGCCGCCGCGATCCCCGTGCGGCCATTGTGCCGGACCGAGTGCGCGGGACTGTGCCCGACCTGTGGGGTGGACCGCAATGTCGCGGCCTGCGAGGGCCACGCGGAGCAGCGCGATCAACGCTGGGCCGCCCTCGCCGACCTCCAGCTTCCAGACGTTCGCTGACCCGAAAGATCCGACATGGCTGTCCCAAAGCGCAAGAAGTCACGCTCCCGTACCCGCCACCGTCGCGCGCGTTGGCTGGCGGCACCCCTGCCGACGATGGCCAGCTGCTCACGCTGCTCATCGCCCGTCAAGCCGCACACGGTGTGCGCTGTCTGCGGGTACTACCGGGGCCAGCGCGTGCTGGAGGTGGACGCGTAGGCCTGCCGAGTGCATACGAACGCAAGCGACGATCGGTACGCCGCACCGGAACGTCCGGGCGGTGACGCTGCGTTGCGGCGCGCCCTCGACGTCGACGTGACGAACGTCGAGCTGTGGGATCGGGCGTTGACCCACCGCAGTTATGCCTTCGAGGCCGGGGGCTCGCCTGACAACGAACGTCTTGAGTTCCTGGGTGACGCCGTACTTCAACTGGTCATCACCGACGAGATCTTCCACCGGTTGGTGGACGCCCGCGAAGGGCGCCTGGCCAAGCTGCGTGCGGCGATGGTCAACACGGCCCGGTTGGCGGAGATGGCCCGCCGCGTCCAGCTCGGCGCGGCCGTCAAGCTCGGGCGCGGCGAGGAGCAGTCGGGCGGTCGCGACAAGGACTCGATCCTGGCCGATACGCTCGAAGCGGTGTTTGGCGCGCTGTATCTGGACCAGGGTCTGGCGACTGTGACCACGGTCATCCAGCGACTGTTCCGCCCTCTGGTCGACGAGCTGTCCACACAGCACGCCGCCCTGGACTACAAGACCTCGTTGCAGGAGCTCGCCGCGGCGCGCCTGTCGTCGTTGCCGGTGTACGAGGTGACGGACTCGGGTCCCGATCACGACAAGCAGTTCGTGGCGGTCGCGATCCTCGACGGCGAGTGGTTGGGACGGGGCGAGGGCCGCAGCAAGAAGGCTGCCGAGCAGGACGCCGCACGTGAGGCGTATCGCGTGCTCGCCCAGCGGGTCGGAGAGGCGCACATCACGCTTGACGCCGCCGGTACTGTTGCCCGCATCCGGAGCGATGCTGCGACAGGAGAACCCGCGTGACGTACCTGCCCGAGGTCGAGGTGATCCGCAAGGAGCTCGAGAAGGAAGTCCAGGGCAAGCGCTTCAAGACCGTCAACGTGAAGAGCGCGACCGCGGTTGGTCGGCATCGCAACAGGCCAGAGTTCTACAAGTTGCTCGACGGTCGCAGGATCGAGTCGATCACGAGGCGTGGCACGCTGCTGCTGTTCGAGCTGGACGAGGACCAGACGCTCGTTGTGTCACTGGGTGCACGCGGCGCCCTGTCGCGCGAGACGGCGAGCGAGGAGGCGGGCCCGGAAACCCAGTTCACCGCGTCGTTCACCACGGGAGGGGCGCTGCACCTCGTGGACCCCGGTCGGGACGCCGAGCTGTTCGTCGTGTCGACCGCCGAGCTGGAGGCGTTGCCAGAGCTGGCGACCGGTGGAATCGACGCGCTGGCCGACACGTTCACGTGGCACGCGTTCGGCCAGGAGCTGATGCTGCGTCAACAAGCGCTCGCGCTGCTGCTGCGCGACGAGACGTTCATCCTGGGGCTCGGTGGCCTGTACGCCGACGAGATCCTGTGGACGGCCGGCCTGTCGCCACGACGTCGCAGCAACAGCCTTACCAGCCAGGAGGTCCGGAGGCTGTACCGCGCGATCTTCGAAGTGCTCTACGAAGCCGTGAAACAGGGCGGCGTCGAAGTGACCGACCATGTGCTGGAAGACCACGAGGAACCCGAGTACGCCGACTTCGTGAAGGTCTACGACCGTGCCGGCGAGCAGTGCGTCCGTTGCCGGCGCCCGATAGAGCAGATGAAGGTCGAGGGTGTCGATGTCTACGCCTGCGCGGGCTGTCAGACCTGACCGTCTGACACCGCCGCGATCGCCTGCAGCAGCGCCGGCACGAAAGCGTCGGGCCGGGCGATCATGGCATCGTGGTCGACGTCGAGCTCGATGGTCGTCGTGTCGGCACCCAGCCGCAGAGCCATGTCGCGCTGGACGTCGATGCCGACCAGCTTGTCACGTGTGGTGACGATGACGGCGCTGGGCACGTCGACGGTGGGCAGCCAGCCGCGGGCGTCGAAGCGACTGAGCTCCCTGCCGGCCTCGGCGATGTCCTCGGCGCTGCCACGATCGGCTTCGCCGACCATCCACGGCAGCAGCCCCTGGAGCCGCGCGGGGAGCTCGGTGTCGATGAGCCGGGTCAGCTGCAGAGGCAGGCGACGGTCGATGACGGCCTGGGATCCGCGCTCCCACCAGTGGCGCGGCAGCAACCGCATCGCCAGCTGCAGCAGACCCATTGTGCGCCACTTCCAGTGGTCGTTCCGGCTGACGTTGAACGTGGCGGCCGTCGCGCACAGGACCAGCCCGCTGACCAGCTCGGGATGGCGCTGCCAGAGCAGCATCGCGATCGGTCCGCCCATCGAGTAGCCGACAGCGATCGCCGGGCCGGCGTCGAGTTCGCGAAGGAGTGCCGCCGCGTCGTCGGCGACGTCGACCAGCCGGAACGGCTTGGAGGGTCGGGTGCCTCGCCCGTGGCCTCTGTGGTCCGGCGCGAGCACGCGCGCGACGTCTGCGATCGCGCCGTACGACGTGAACCAATGCATGTCCGCCGGGAACATCCAGCCGTGCAGCAGCAGCACGGTCGGCGCCGGCGGGCCGGGCCCGGGCGCGTCACGTACGAACAGCTCCCCGTGGCCTGGCACAGCGATGATGCGCGCCGCCGGTAGGCCCGGTGGCGGTTCGGGCGTGGGGTCGCCCGGAGGTGTCGGCCGCGCCCTGCCCGCCGCCCACAACGCGCCGGCAACCGTCGCCAGCACCGCTGTCGACCACCAGGTCAGCAGTCGTCTGACCATGCGCACCGCTCGTCTCGCTCCGCTCGACTCTGGACGACGTGGGCGCAGCGACCGTCGCTGGTCATCCGTGCTGCGCTCGACCACTGCGCACACTACCCGCGCGGTATGATCGCGAGCGACCGTTGGATGTTGTGCCCAGCGCACGCATGTTGCGTGACACGGCGTCCAATGGGGTATAGTGCACTCGTGAAATAGCGACGTGTCGGCACATCTCGCCGAGACCGTCGACTCCATCGGTCGGCCCACGGCCGACGATGCACACAACGTGTACAGCCGTACGGGATCTGGGAGGACGACCTGCATGAAGGCGCTCATCGGAGCCATGGACCACCGGCCCTATCAGATGCTCGCCGAGCTCACGTCACTGCGGGCCCGAGTAGCCGGCCTGCGGGAAGAGCTTGCGGCGTGTGAGGCCGAGAAGCTCGCACTGCAGGAGGAGATTACGAGACTCCGAGCGTTGACCGAACGCGAGGTTGTGCTCACAAGCTGACGCACGACGGCACGCCCGAGCGGCATCACTGCCGCTCTTTTTCATGCGCGTCTGTCGACGTCCGGGGTGTTTGGTCAGCCCGGACGGGCTCTCTACACTCCTGACGTGCATCTGTCTTCAATCACGTTGCAGGGCTTCAAGTCGTTCGCTGACAAGACGACGCTTGCGCTCGAGCCTGGAGTCACCGTCATCGTCGGGCCGAACGGGTCGGGCAAGTCCAACGTCGTCGACGCCCTGACGTGGGTGCTCGGAACGCAGAGCCCACGGTCGCTGCGCGGCGGCGCCATGGCCGACGTGATCTTCGCAGGTGCGCCCGGTCGCGCGGGGTTGGGCCGCGCGGCGGTCGAGATCACCATCGACAACTCCGAAGGCGTCGTCCCGCTGGACTTCGGCGAGATCACCGTGGGTCGTGCGATGTTCGCCTCCGGCGAGACCGAGTACACGATCAACGGAACCACCTGCCGTCAGCTCGACATCGCCGAACTGCTGAGTGACACGGGCCTCGGTCGCGAGAGTCACACGATCGTCAGCCAGGGCCAGCTCGACGCCATCCTGACGGCCCACGCCGAGGAGCGCCGTGCGTTCATCGACGAGGCCGCGGGTATCACCAAGCACCGTCGTCGCAAGGACCGCGCCGTCCGCAGGCTGACCCGGATGTCCGAGCATGCCGAGCGACTGCAGGATCTGGCGCGTGAGCTCAAGCGCGGTCTGCGCCCGCTGGAACGTCAGGCCGAGGCGGCCGCCCGCCACGCAGAGCTGACGACGCAGTTGCGGTCGGTGCGGATCGCCCGCGTGACCGACGATGTTGTGGGATCGTCGCGACGGTACGCCGAGATCCAGCGCCGATACAGTGATTCGGCCGAGGCCGCGCTGATGCTCCAGGATCGGCTCGACGGCCTGCGCTCCGAGCAGGACGCGGTCGAGAGCACGCTGGCGTCGTTGCGTCCAGTGACCGAGCAGGCTGCGACGACCCACTTCCGTCTGTCGAACGTCAGCGAACGGCTTCGATCCGTGCAGACGCAGATCGCCGAGCGGGCGCACGGTCTGCAGACGGCGCTCGACGAGCCGATCATGCTTCGGGATCCCGCGGAGCTGCGCAAGGCGGCGGCGGTCGAGCGGGAGCGGCTCGACGCGTTGGAACGCCAGGTCCGCGAGTGTGAGTCAGAGGTGGCGGCGTCAGCCGACGAGCGCGCCACCGCCGACCGCGCGCGACGCGCCCACGAGCAGGCAGCCGCGGCCGAGGCGCGCCGCCGCGCCACCGACCGCGAGCGGCGACTGCGGTGGGAGGGCGAGGTCGCAGCGTTGCGGTCGACACTGGCCCGCGTGGTCAGCGAACACGGTCGCAGCGGCGGTCGACTGACCGCGTTGCGCGAACGCGAGCAGCGCCAGACCGATGACATCGCCGCGGCCAGGGTCGCGCACGATGAGCAGCGCGTACGACGCGTCGAGCACGAGCGGGCCGCCTCCGAGGCCGACGCGGTGGTTGCCGCGCGCCGAGCAGAACTCGATCAGGCGCTCGACGAGGAACACGACTGCGAGCGGCGGCGGGCCGCGCTGTCCGCACGGGTCGACGCGCTCGAAGCAGCGGCAGCCGAGGTGCCCGACGGCACACGCGGGCTGTTGGAGACCCGGCCCGACGGCGTCGTCGGCCGGCTGGCCGAGCAGATCGCGGTCGAGCCGGGACACGAGAGGGCCATCAGTGTGGCGCTCGGGCCTGTCGCCGAGGCCGTGGTGTTTGCTGATGAGGCCACGGCTCAGGCAGCGGCGCGGCAAGCTCGAGCGCGTGACGACGGTCGCGTGCGCCTGCTCGTTGCGGGTGGCGAGGACCGGGTCGCCGACACCCCTCCTCCCGGCAGCCGGGCTGCCGCGAGCCTGGTCGATGGCGACGACGCGACGGTGACCGCCGTCCGTCGATTGCTGGGCGATGCGATCGTGGTCGACGACTACGACCGCGCGTGTGCGCTGGCGCGGACCCATCCGAACCGCACCGTCATCACCATCGCCGGTGAGTTGGCCGGCGCGGGTGCCTACGTGGTCGGTAGCACGCCGCCGGGCAGCACGGTCGAGCAGCAGGCCGCCCTGCTCGACGCACGCCAGCAACTGACGCGGTTGACCGCAGAGGCGCAGCAGATCGGCGCGCGGGTCGCCGGCGCCCGCAGCGCGTGCGTCGCGGCCGAGGAGTCCAGGGCGGCCGCCGTCGCTGAGCTCAAGGCCGCGTCGGTCGCCGGCGACGAGCGGGCCGAGCAACTGCGCCGACTCGAAGCCGAAGCCGCTGCGTACCGGCGCGAACTCGAGGCCGTGGAACAGGCGGCAGAGCGGCTCGACCGGGAGGTCGAGGCTCGTGCTGGCGAGCTCGAGGCGCTCGAGGCGGGCGAGCATCCCGATGCCGACTCCGACGCCGAGGGGCCTGACCTCGAGGCCGAACGCCTCGGTGAGGTGCAACGGGCCGCGCAGGATCGCGAGGTGGAGGCGCGTGTTGCGCTGTCGTCGGCCGTCAGTCGTCGGGACGAGGTTTCCCGACGAATCGCCGCGGCCGAAGACGAGGCCGAGCAGCTGGAGCACGCATGGGCCGTCGCCGACCTGCGCCAGGACCGTCGCCGTGCCGCCATCGAGCGGTGTCGCAGCCTCGCGACGGTTGCCGCCCTCGCGGTCGAGGCCGGTGCCGGGGCGTTGGCGGACTCAGCCGCGCAGCGTCAAGCGGTCGAGCAGCGCCGGGACGACCAGCAGCAGGCCCTCGGTGCGCTGCGGTCACGGTTGGCGGAGACGGAGCGGGAGCACACCGACCACACACGCAACAAGCACGCCGGCGAGCTGCAGGTGGCGGAGGCCCGCCACGTGCTCGACGACGCCCGGGCCCGCGCGAGAGACCTCGGTCTGGAACCGGACACGCTGGCGTCTGAGTCCGTGCCGATCGACGACCAGCGCCGCACCGAGTTGGCCGAGGCCGAGGAGCGGCTCGCCCGGCAGGTGGCGTTGCTTGGACCGGTCAACCCGCTCGCGGTCAACGAGTACGAAGCCCTCAAGGAACGGCAGCGCTTCCTGGCGGAGCAGCTCGACGATCTCGACCGCTCCCGCCGGGACCTGCTCGAGATGGTCGCGGCGGTCGACGACCGGATCCGTGAGATCTTCAGTCAGGCGTTTGCGGATGTCGCGACGCAGTTCGAGCGCATGTTCGACCGGCTGTTTCCCGGTGGTGAGGGACGCCTGGTGCTGACCGATCCCGACGACCTGCTGATCACCGGCGTCGACGTCGAGGCGCGGCCGGCCGGCAAGAGGGTCAAGCGGCTGTCGTTGCTGTCCGGCGGCGAGCGCTCGTTGGTGGCGCTGGCATTGGCATTCGCGATCTTCGCGGCCAGGCCGTCGCCGTTCTATGTGCTCGACGAGGTCGAGGCTGCCCTCGACGACGTCAACCTCCAGCGGGTCCTGGATGTGATCGGCGAGTTCCGATCGACCAGCCAGCTGATCGTCGTGACACACCAGAAGCGCACGATGGAGATCGCCGATGTGCTGTACGGCGTGACGATGCGAAGCGGTGGCGTGTCCAGGGTGCTCAGCCAGCGCCTGTCGGGCGTGGCGTGAGTCGGAAGATCTCGGTCTGACGCCCCGTCCGGCTGCAGGGCGGCTGCCGCTGCGGCACGATCGGATGGTCAGCGTGTCGACACCGCCGGACGTCGGTGCCGGCGGTCCGCGGGCCAACCCATTGAGGCGAACCGTGATCAGCCACCAGTTCCGCGACCACAGGTCCGCCGGCTTGGATCGACGGACGTTTCTTCGCCATCTCGCGCTCGCCGGCGCTGGAGCGGCGCTGGCGGCGTGCGGCGACGGCGCGACGTCCAGCGCCCCGAGCGCTGCGCCGAGCGCGCCCGCCGACCCCGGGGCCGAGGCCATCGCCAGGGTCGCACCGGACGCCGAGACATCGCTGGCGGTCGTCGCTGCCACGTTCGAGCAGCTGGTTGATCAGCCCAACCCGTTCGTGTTCGGCCTGTTCACGCTGGAGCAGGAACCGATCGAGGGTGTCGCCGCACAGGTCCATGCCATGCCGCTCGACGGTGGGGATCCGCTGGGCCCGTGGCCGGCCGTACCGGCCGGCGCTGAGGTGCCCCCGGGAGGGCTCTACCGCGCTGACAGCGTTTTCGAAGCGACCGGCCTGCACGAGGTGGTCGTCGTGACCGACGATGGTCGCGCCGGCGCGGTAACCGTCGACGTTCGGGACTCCGAGTCGAGCCAGCTGCCGGCACCGGGCGAGCCCGCCCAGGCGGTCGCGACGCCGACACGTGGCGACCCACTGGACTACGAGACGCTGTGCACCAGACGACCCGAACCGTGCGGCATGCACGACGTCAGCCTCGACGAAGCGCTCGCGGGCGATGGCGCGGTGGTCCTGCTGTTCGCGACACCGGCCTTCTGCCAGACGGCGGTCTGCGGGCCGACCGTCGACGTGCTCGACCAGGTTCGGCAGGACTATGACGACGTGACGTTCATCCACTGCGAGATCTTCTCCGATGCGGGGGAGTCGATCGGTGACCCCGTTGCGGCATGGCGTCTGCCAACCGAGCCGTGGATGTTCGTGATCAACTCCGACGACCGCATCGTTCGCAGGGCCGACGGCCCGCTGCTGGTCGTCGCGGATCAGGTACGTTCGCTGATCGACGACGGGCGGCAGGGCTGACCCGCCCGTCCGCGACCAGGAGAATCTCATGGACATTGTGATCCTCGCGATCGTCCTCGGCGTCCTCATCGCCGTGGTCGTCGTGGCGCTGCTGCGGGTCCGCAGGACGCCGCCACCGCTCGACGAGCAGACGGCTGAACAGCTCGCGGACGGCGCGCCGTCGCTCGTTGCCCCCGGCACCGACGACGACCTGCGCGGCGACGCACCACAGGCGACCGCGCGTGCGCCAGAGGTCGCCCCGCCACCGGCGCTCTCGCCGAGCGAACGGTTCCGTACACGGCTCGGCCGTGCGCGGTCGGGGCTCGGCGATGCACTGGCCTCGATCTTCCGGGGCGGTCTCGACGACGACGCCTGGGAGGAGCTCGAGGATTCGTTGATCGCCGCCGATGTCGGCGTGCAGGCGACGCTGGAGCTGGTCACGGGGCTGCGGGAGCGGACGCGCGCCGAGAACATCCGCGGCGGACCCGAGGCGATGGCTCTGCTCAAGGAGGTGCTGCGGCTCGAACTCGCGGTCGCCGATCGCACCCTGCGGTGGCGCGACGACGGTCCGACGGTCTGGTTGATCACCGGCGTCAACGGCACCGGCAAGACCACGTCGATCGGCAAGATCGCCGCCCGAGAACGGTCCGACGGACGTACGGTCGTGCTCGCGGCGGCCGACACGTTCCGCGCCGCGGCCGCCGATCAGCTCGAGCGCTGGGGCGAACGCGCCGATGCCCGCGTCGTCCGTCAGGAATCGGGCGCAGACCCGGCAGCGGTCGCGTTCGATGGCTGGAGCGCCGCCAGAGCGACGGCTGCGGACCTGTTGATGGTCGACACGGCTGGCCGCCTGCAGAACAAGCGCGCGTTGATGGATGAGCTGGCCAAAGTCAAGCGGGTGCTCGATCGCGAGGCCGGTCACGTCGACGAGGTCCTGCTGGTACTCGACGCCACGACCGGGCAGAACGGCTTGGTGCAGGCCGCGGCGTTCGCCGAGGCCGTTGACATCACCGGTGTCGTTCTGACCAAGCTCGACAGCACCGCGAAGGGCGGAATCGTGATCGCGATCCAGCGCCAGCTCGGAATCCCGGTCAAGCTCGTCGGGCTCGGTGAGGACGTCGACGACCTGGCGGTGTTCGATCCCGACGCGTTCGTCGAGGCCCTGTTCGCTTCAGCCAGCCAGGACGTCGAGGTCGAGCAGGCCGTCGCACACGAGGAGGGCTGACGTGCTCGACCGCCTCCGGCTCGAAGACGTGCGGGAGGCGTTGGTGCTCCTGGGCATCGACCCGCCGTCGGGACGCACGACGGCGCTGCGGGCGCTTCGTGACGCATTTGGGCAGTTCGGCTTCGTTCGCCAGCAGCTCGATCAGGCGCCGGCGCCGTCCCGCGCCGCGTTTCTGCAGCTGTTGCACTCGGGGCCGCTCTCGGTCGAGCAGCTGCTCGGTCGTGGCTGGTGGGCCCGCGGCCTGCTCCCGGCTCCACTCGACTGGCTGCAGCGCCGTGCGCTGATCCTCGTCGACGACGCGGGAAGGGTGGTCGCAGTGCGCGAGGCCCGCGACGGCTATCTGGCGGCAGGCCATCAGGGGTCGTCGGCAGCGGGATCGAACCGCGTGGCGGAGCCTGAAACCGCGACCGCCCGACTCAGTGTCGAGCCGGCCGGCGCGGTCGTGATCTGTGAGGACGCCGATCTGCTGCACCGTGCGGTGACGCTGCCGTCGGCCCAGCTGCGGCTGGTCGCACCGACGGTGGCCGTCTCGCCCGGCTCACCCGCGACGGTCGTCAGGGCGCTGCGCGAGGCCAGCCTGCCGCTCGTCGAAGACCTGCAGGTCGCGGCGAGCTCCTCCCAGCCGGCGCTGCCGGGACGGGTCGAGCAGGCGGTCGGCCCCCACGCCATCCGGATGCTGCTCGAGCGTGCCGTACGAGAAGAACGCCAGGTGCGGCTGGACTACTACGCGTCGTCGCGAGGCGGCGTGGCCACCGATCGGGTGGTCGATCCATGGGAGTTCGTCGATGACCTGCTGACCGGGTGGTGCCACCTGCGCACCGCCGAGCGGACGTTCGCGTTGGATCGCATCGGGCGTGCGCGACTGCTGCCGGCGGCGATCGGCAACCGCCGCGCCAGCGACTGAAGGCCGGCACATGGCCGGCGGGCCAGCGCACCGGGCCTCGCGAGAGGTCGGCCATCGGCCGCTACAGTGAACACAGCGGCCGCCGCTCGCCGGCGCCTCGACACCCCGCACCCTTCGACCGCTGGATCCGATCATGTTCGACGCGCTCGGCGACCGCTTGGAAGCCATCTTCGCCAACCTGCGCCGCGGCGGGAAGCTGACCGACGAGCAGGTCAGCGCAACGCTCCGCGAGATCCGTTTGGCGTTGCTCGAGGCCGACGTCAACTTCAAGGTGGTCAAGGCCTTCATCGCGCGCATCCGGGAGCGCGCGGTCGGCGCAGAGGTGCACGACGCGCTCAACCCTGCGCAGCAGGTCATCAAGATCGTGCACGAGGAGCTGATCGAGATCCTCGGCGGCATGTCGGCGCCGCTGGACCTCGGCAGCCGCAGCCCGGCGGCGATCATGCTCGCCGGCCTGCAGGGTTCCGGCAAGACGACCGCCGCCGGCAAGCTGGCGACACTGCTGCGCAAGCAGGGGCGTCAGCCGTTGCTCGTCGCCTGTGACCTGCAGCGCCCCGCGGCGGTCGAGCAGCTGCGGGTCCTCGGGGAACGTGCCGGCGTCCCCGTGTACGCGCCGGCCGAGTCCGGAGACCCTGTGCCCGTCGCCCGCCAGGCGATGGACGAAGCCCGCCGGCTCGGCGCCTCGGTGGTCATCGTCGACACCGCCGGTCGCACGAACGTCGACGACGTCCTGATGGCCCAGGCCGCCGATATCAAGGCGGCCGTCGACCCGTCCGAAACCCTGTTCGTCATCGATGCCATGATCGGCCAGGAGGCCGTCACGGTGGCCAAGGCGTTCCAGGAGGCCGTTGACTTCACGGGGGTCATCCTCGCCAAGCTCGACGGCGACGCACGCGGTGGCGCGGCGCTGTCGGTCGCCGAGGTCACGGGACGGCCGATCAAGTACGCGTCGGTCGGCGAGCAGTTGGAGGACTTCGAGGCGTTCCACCCGGACCGGATGGCCGGACGCATCCTCGGCATGGGCGACGTGCTCACCCTGATCGAGAAAGCCGAGGACGTCTACACCGAGCAGCAGGCCCTCGACATGGAGTCCAAGCTGCTGGCGGCCGAGTTCACGCTCGAGGACTTCTTCGACCAGTTCCAGCAGCTCAAGAAGATGGGGCCCCTGCAGGGGCTGCTCGGCATGCTGCCGGGCGTCGGCCGCCAGCTCAAGGACATGGATCTCGACGAGCGTGAACTGGTCCGGGTCGAGGCGATCATCCAGTCGATGACGCCTGAGGAACGCAGGAAGCCGGCCATACTGAACGGAAAGCGCAAGAAGCGGATCGCGCAGGGCTCCGGGCGCTCCGCGCAGGAGGTCAACCAGCTGCTGCGGTCCTTTGAGCAGATGCGGCAGATGATGAAGCAGCTCGGAGGCCCCAAAGGCATGAAGGCGTTGCGTGGCATGGGGGATCTGGATCTGGACGCGCTGGCGTCGGGCGGTGCGTTGCCGACCGGCATGCCCGGCATGCCCCAGATGGGCGGGCTGCCCGGGGGACTGGGCGGACCTGCAGGGCCCGCGCCTGCCGGCAGCCGGCCACGCGGCAAGTCGGTGCCGAAGCGCAAGCGCAAGAACCGCAGCAAGAAGCGCAAGCGCCGTTGAGCCGTCCGGCGGCACGGGCGCCAGGGCGCCCGTGCCCACCGGAGCGGCGCTACGCTAGACTGCGTTCTGGTGTGGTCCGGCGTGCGCGCGTGCGTGACGATCTCGAGCGCCGCCCGCCATACACAACATCAGCAGACTGAGATACCGCTGCGGCTGCGATTCGACGCCGGCGCGGCCGAACTGATCGAGTATCGCGAAAGGACGAGGCAGTCGATGGCTGTGAAGATGCGCCTGAGGCGCGAGGGCAAGCGCAAGCAGCCGTTCTACCGGGTCGTGGTCGCCGATGCGCGCTCGCCCCGTGACGGTCGCTTCATCGAGGACATTGGGTACTACCAGCCGCTGAGCGATCCGTCCCAGATCGAGATCAAGCGCGAGCGGGCCCTGTACTGGCTCGGCGAGGGAGTGCAGCCGTCGGACGCGGTCCGGCAGCTGCTGCGGGTCACCGGGATCTGGGAGGACTTCCGCCCCGGCGACATCGGGCGTCGACGTGCGACCGCGCCGGCACCGGCCACCACGTCGGCAGCGGTCGACGAGACCAGTCCGGCTGAGGCCGCGCCTGCGGACACCGATGAGCCCGCTGCAGCCGATGAACCCGCTGCGGCCGATGAACCCGCTGCCAACGTTGGCGGGGAGGCCGGTCCGGACCAGTCCGGTGGACATCCCAGCGATGATGCGGAGGCCACCTCGTCATGATGACCGAGGATGTCCTTGCGTTCATCGCACGCAAGCTGGTCGACAACCCCGAGGACGTCACGGTGACGCCGGTCGACGGGGACCGGGTCGACACCGTCCTCGAGCTGCGGGTGCACGCCGATGACATGGGCAAGGTGATCGGCAAGCGGGGCCGTACCGCGAAGGCGATCCGGACCGTCGTCAAGGCCGCCGCCACCCGCGAGGGAACCAGCGCGACCGTCGAGATCGTCGACTGAGCAGCCATGGCGTCGCGCGCGATGCTCGGCACCGTCGGCAAACCGTTCGGGCTCGCCGGTGATGTGTACGTCTGGCTCGACGCGGACCTCGTCGACGCGGTGCTGCCTGGCCTGCGGGTGTCGGCCGGCGCCCGTCAGCTCGAGATCGCGGCGGTGCGTTGGCACCGCGGTCGGCCCGTGGTTCGGTTCGTCGACGTCGACGACCGCGCGGCGGCCGACGCGTTGCGCGACGCCGAGCTCGAGGTCGATCGCGCCGCGGTCGCGTCGGTCGACATGGTATGGGTCGACGAGGTGCTCGGGCGTGAGGTTGTCGACCAGTCGGGCGCGCTGGTTGGCGTCGTGGAGGGCGTGCTGGACGGTCTCGCGCACGACTTCCTGCGCGTCGCCCGACCCGACGGCGGTGACCTGCTCATCCCGGTCGTCGACGAACTGCTCGACATTGCCGACACCATCGTGGTGCATGGACCGCCCGGGCTGATCGATCCCGCCGACGCACTCGAGTGACCGGGTCGACCGGTATGCACATCGACGTCCTGACGTTGTTTCCGGCGTACTTCACCGGTCTGCTGGACGTGTCGCTGCTGGGCAGAGCCGTCGACAGCGGCCTGTTGCGCGTCGACATCCACGATCTGCGCACGTGGACCACCGATCCGCACCGCACCGCCGATGACATGCCGTACGGCGGTGGCGCCGGAATGGTGCTCAAGCCCGAGCCGTTCTTCGCGGCGGTCGAGGCCCTGTACGGAGCGGTCGAGTCCCGGCCGCGGACCGTGGTGTTGACGCCGCGTGGTGATCTGCTCGACCAGGCGCGCGTGCGCGACCTGGCGACCAGCGAACGGCTGCTGCTGCTGTGTGGCCGCTACGAGGGAATCGACGAGCGCGTGCACGAGGCCCTGGCGACCGACGAGATCTCGATCGGCGACTACGTCCTCGCCGGTGGCGAGGCTGCGGCCGCCGTGGTCATCGAGGCGGTGACCCGGCTGCTGCCGGGCGTGATGGGCAACGACCGCAGCGCCATGGACGAGTCGCACGCCGACGGGCTGCTGGAATACCCGCAGTACACGAGACCTGCCAGCTACCGCGGCATGGACGTGCCCGCGATCCTGCGCAGCGGTGACCACGGGCGCGTCGCGGCCTGGCGCACACGCCAGTCGGTGGAGCGCACCCGCCGCGTTCGTCCCGACCTCTACGCGCGGTGGGAGCGCGCGTCCGGTGGATCCGCGGCGCCCCGGCTGCCAGAGGATGGCGACGAGGGGAGCGATGACGCGGCCGATTGAAGGCATCGGTCTTGTGAAGCTATCCTGAGGTACCACTTCACCTCCGGGCCTGCCCGGGCCACGGCATGCTCGCCCGTATCCGCACGCGAAAGATGTGCTGCCATGAACCCGACCGACATGATCGACCTAGAGAACCTCCGAGACGACATCCCGGAGTTCCGGTCCGGTGACCGCGTGCGGGTGCACGTCCGGGTCGTCGAAGGGAACCGTTCGCGGATCCAGGTCTTCGAGGGCGACGTGATCGCTCGCCGCGGCAGTGGCGTCCGCGAGACGTTCACGGTGCGCAAGATCAGCTTCAACGGCATCGGGGTCGAGCGCACCTTCCCTGTCCACGCACCGGTGATCGATCACGTCGAGGTCGTGCGCCGTGGCCGCGTGCGCAGAGCCAAGCTGTACTACCTGCGCGATCGCGTCGGAAAGAAGGCGAAGATCCGCGAGCGCCGCGACGCCGCTGGTGTGTGATCGCCGCGCTGTCGCGCGCCGTGGCTGACACCCAACGCGATGTCGACCGCGCGGACGCGCCGCGGTCCACCGTCGCGCCGTCGCCGTCGACCGCCCGGCGCGTCGGCGGATTCCTGGCGGAGCTACCGGTCCTGCTGCTGGTCGCCTTCATGCTCGCGCTGCTGCTGCGCAGCTTCCTGGTGCAGGCGTTCTACATCCCGTCCGAGTCGATGGTGCCGACGTTGGAGATCGGCGACCGGGTGCTGGTCAACCGGCTCGCGTTCCGCGTCGGCGAACCCGAGCGCGGCGAGATCGTCGTGTTCTCCGACGAGGCCGGCGCCGAACGCAGTGCGGCCAACCCCCTGGCCAGCGGTCTGCGCTCGCTCGCGGCCGGCTTGGGCCTGGGCCCGCCTTCGGAGCAGGACTTCATCAAGCGGGTCATCGGCCTGCCCGGGGACACCATCGAGATCACCGACGGGGTGGTCTACATCAACGGCGAGCCGTTGCCGGAGGCGGACAGCGGCAGCGGAGGCTACCTGTCGACACGGGACGAGTCGTTCCTGCCGCCCATGCGGATCCCCGACGACGAGTACTTCGTGATGGGTGACAACCGTCCGCGGTCGTCGGACTCGCGCAGTCTGCTGGGGACGATCGGCCGCGACCAGATGATCGGGCGTGCGTTCGTGCTGGTCTGGCCCTTCGACCGTGCGACCGTTCTGTCGGCTCCCGACTACGCCGGCGGGCAATGAGGCTCTGCGGAGGCCCTCGCACAGGGGTCGGAGCGGAACCGGGCCGTGCGAAGGCCCCGGCGTGAGCAGCTCGGAGGAGCTCGAGCAGTTCGAGTCGGACATGGAGCTCGCGCTGTACCGCGAGTACCGCGACGTGGTGACGATGTTCCGGTTCGCGGTCGAGACCGAGCGGCGCTTCTACCTCGCCAACGACGTCAACGTCGTCGAGCGCGACGGTGCGCCGCTCGAGATCGAGCTCAACGACGCGTGGGTGTGGGACATGTACCGTCCCGCCCGGTTCGTGTCCCATGTCAGGGTCGTCACGTTCCGCGACGTCAACATCGAGCAGATCGCCGACGAGAGCGAGATCCCACAGTTCCCGCCGTCGTCGCTGGGCAAGTAGGAACTGGGACGGCGCGGCCGCCGGTGGTCCGGCGCCGCGAACCGGGTAGTCCGCCGGGACGGCTTTTCGGCGCGTGTTGCGCAAGTGGCGGGTGTGGCGGCCGATAACAACTGTTGTGTGTTGTCGGTCGAGTGACCCGTTGGAGGACAGGAGCGTGGCGTTCGCTGCCGGTCGTTGGGCTCGTTCCTGGTCCGTGGTGCGGGCGCCGGGCGTTGACGCGGTTTCCGAGCGTGCGACGAGCTGGTCATGGTGAACCACGCCGAGAGCGGCCCGGCGTCGGGCGCAGGGCCGGTGGCGTCGAAGCGCGCCGCGGACGGGTGGTCGGCGGTGGGTGGGGTGTTGTTGTCGGCGTTGTACCTGTGGGTGCTGGTGTGGCTCGCGCTCGCTGTCGTCGTGCCGTATGCCGTGTGGCGTTGGCAGCCGCTGGTGATCACGTCGGGGTCGATGGCGCCGTTGATCCGTGCGGGCGACGTCGTGCTGGGCGCTGCGCCGGTGCATCCGGTGGCTGCCGGTCAGGTGATCACATACGCGAATCCTGCGCAGCCCGGTTCGTTGAACACCCATCGTGTGGTGGCTGTGGAGCCTGATGGCAGCTACCGGACTCGCGGTGACGCCAATGCCAGCGTGGATTCGACGCCGGTACCGGCGGGTGACGTCGTGGCTCGCGGTCGGTTGCTGGTGCCCATGGTGGGGTTGCCGTTGCTGTGGTTGTCGGACGCTCCGTTGGCGTTCGCGTTGTGGGTTGTCGCGACGGTCGTCGCGGCGCTGGTCGCGATCGGGCCGCGTCGCCGCCCGCCCGGGGCGGGTCCGGCGGGCGGACATCGCACGCCGGCTGAGGCTCCGGCATCCGGACCGCATCGTGGCTCACCGACGCTGACGCCACGGCCGAGCCCGCCGAGGCCGAGCCCGCAGCCGTTCACGGCGCGGCGTTTCATCTTCCGTCTCGCCACCTCCATCGGCTTGATCGTCACTCTCGCGATCGCTGTTGCCGGAGCGAATGTGGTGGGGCGCTCCACCGCCGCCTTCAGCGCTTCGACGTCCAACGTGGACGCCAGCTACCAGGCTGCCGGCCCGCTGACGCCGCCTTCGGACCTGACCGCAGACCAGACGTGCGGTGGAGCGACCCCGAGCGCGGAGCTGTCATGGACGGCGACGCCGGACACGTGGGCCGACGGGTACTCCCTCTCGCGGGACGGCGGCCCGCCCCAGGCGATCGCCGGTCGCACGACCACCACCGCGACGGACGGCCCGCTGGTCAACGGCACCGCCTACACCTGGCAGCTCTCGGCCACCGCCGGCCCATGGACCTCGTCGCGAGTCGGCGTCACGCTGACGCCGCACTGCCCGCCGACGTACGTCGCCAGTACAACGTTTCAAAGCCTTGGTCCCAGCGCGGCGATCACCGTGCCGGCAAGCACCCAGACCGGCGACCTGCTCATCACCTTCACCGGCACGAGCAATCCGAACGTGACCGCTCCCGCCGGCTGGAACCTGCTTCGCGCCGACGACCACGGCGCGGCCGGGTCGTACACCAAGGTGTACTGGCGTGTCGCGACAGCCGGCGACCCCGGAACCACGTACACCTGGACGTCGAGCGGGTCGGTGTACGGCGGCGGCTCGGTCATGCTCGTGTACCGGGGGATCGATCAGACCACGCCGTTCGACACCCACGGTGGCGGAATCTACTCGGGCACCACGTCACTCACCGCGCCCTCGATCACGACCACGGTCGGCGACACGCGTCTCGTGGCGCTCTACTTCCACGAGGCGGGCGGGGACACATCGACAACCATCACGGAGCCGCCAGGCATGACCGAGGTGTTCGAAGGGGGGAGCGCCTCGCGGACGATGGAGGTGGCGGACGAGGAGTTCGCGGCCACCGGCGCCACGGGCAGCCGAACGGCGACCGCGAGCAAGGCCGACGACGGCATCGGAGTCCTCATCGCACTGCGTGCCAGCGGATGATCACGAACAGGGGCGCCGAGTTCGTTCGAGAACCCGGCGCTGGCGCCCGGGTACTGGTGCATCTTCTGGACGCCTGTAGCGCCGTATGGCCGCTGTAGTGGGCACATGGAGCGGGACGCTGCGTGCACAACATCGGCGCCCCGCATTGCACAGCACTTAACCATGGCGTCAAACGGGCGAACTGAATAGTCGATGACTCAACTACGACCAGGACGCAACATGTCTCACGACACCCGTCGATCGCCGATCGTGATCTTTGCCGGCCTCATTGGGCTCGCTCTGGTCGCAGCGTTGATCACGCGCACGTCGAACGCCGCGTTCAGTGCGACGACCGACAACACCGGCAACAGCTTCAGCGCCGGCGCGATCACCTTGACCGATGACGACTCGACAACCGCGATGTTCACGGTGTCGGACATGGTGCCGGGTGACACGCAGACCGCCTGCATCCAGGTCACGTACACCGGCACGGTCGCCAGCCCCGGCGTGGTCAAGCTGTACTCGGGCGGCTACACCGACGTCCCGGGCGCCGACCCGGGGTCCGACGGGCTGTCCGACGACCTCAACGTGACCGTCGAGCAGGGCACGGGCGCCACGTTCGGGGGAAGCTGCGCGGGGTTCGGGTCGGCCACCACGATCGTGGCGACGACGAAGCTCGCGACGCTGGACACCACCTACACCGACTACGCGTCGGGGGCCGGAACGTGGACGCCGTCCGCCTCACCCCAGAGCCGCTCGTACAAGTTCACCGTCCAGCTCGACCCCGCGACCACGGACGCCGAGCAGGGCGCCAGCACGACCGATGTGGCGTTCGTGTGGGAGATCCAGAGCTAACGCTGGCCACGAGCCTGCGTTCCCGCGGATGCGTCCCCACGTCACCGCCCCACAGCCGACGGCCGACCGGTCGTCGGCTCTGGCCGAGCGACATCGTCGGGTCGACGTCGTGACGCGCGGCGTCGCCCGCCACGTGTCCGGACTCGTGTGATGGCCGTCACGAATGGTCAGCAGGCCCAGACGGTGGCAGCACGTACGCGACGCGAACGCCGTGTGCTCCAGGTCGTCGGCGCGGTCGCGGCGCTGCTGCTCGTGACTGGTCTGATCGTGCGTGCCAGCGTCGGTCTGCAGCATCCGCCGGATGAGCGGATAGTGACCGTGGACCCGCGCAGCGGGGCAGTCACCTCGGGTGGCGTCGCGCTTCGCAGCAACCTGCGCGCGCCGCTGTTCGACGACGTGGTCCTGGCGCCGGGAGACGTTGTCACCGAATGCATCGCCATCGACTACCGCGGCGACGTCCTCGTCGACGACGTCCTGCTGCAGCTGGCGCAGACAGCAGGGTCGCGGGAGCTGATGGGTGCGCTCGATGTGACAGTCGAGCGCGGCGTCGCCGGCCGCGCAGGTTGTGACGGCTTCACGCCACAGGCGCGGATTGCCTCGGCCTCGCTGGCACAGCTCGCCGCGGGAGGCGACCGCCCGGCGTCGGCTGGCCGGCAGCGCTGGACGCCGACCGACGGAGAGCGCGCGACGTACCGGTTCACGGTCGCGCTGGGCGATGGCGCAGCCGAAGTGGTCGAGGGCGAACGCGTCACGACGGATTTCCGGTGGATCGCGACAGCCGTACCGGTCGGTGGCGATCTCGGTTCTCGTCTGGGCATGCTGCTGCTCGCGTTCGCGCGCGATGGCATCATTCCGCTGCTGATCATGATCGTCGTGGCGGTGCTGTTCCTGGGCGTGCAGGACCGTATCGATCGCCGGGATCCCAAGCTTGCCCATGCGGCCGTGAGCGATGAGCCCGAGCTGTTCATCGACCCCGTCCTCCTGACGGTCGCCGGACGTGGCGCCGCCAGCGCGGGAGGCGCGTGATGGCGGCCGGCAGCGCCTGGCAGCGACCCGACCTCGTCCCGTTGGAGGAACGCCTGCGGTTCCTCCAGCTGTTTCGTGTGGCCGTCGTGGTCGTCACGATCGCGATCGGTGTACGTGGCGGCGATCAGGTGCCTGTGCCGGCGATCATGGGCCTCGGTGCCGCTGCGCTCGGCGGTGGGCTGATTGCGCGACTGTGCGTGCGGTCGGCGGCCGCGGGTCGCTGGTTGTTCGGGATCGTGCTGCTCGGCGACGGCCTGCTGCTCGCGGCACTCGTGCATCTGCTGGGCGGGCTGGCGTCACCCGGCCGGTATCTCGTCGTGCTCCATGTGCTGGTCGTGACCCTCATCGCCTCATACCGGACCGGACTCAAGCTTGCCATCTGGCATGCGCTACTCGTCCTGGTGCTCCACGAAGCCGCCGAGATCGGCTGGCTGCGCGCGGCGGCGGTGGCTGACCCAACGGCCGCGCTGTTCACCTACATCGCGCTCGTGTGGACGGTGGCGCTGCTCACAGCGTCCGCCAGTGCGGTGAACGAGCGCGAGATCCTGCGCCGGCGCTATGACCTCGACGCGTTCGCGCGGATGTCCGGGGCGCTCGAGCTGGCGACCGGCCTGCATGACGTCGCGCGTACCGTCGTCGATCACGTCTGCGAGAACTTCGGTGCTTCCCGTGGCGGCATCGTCTCCGTCCGGGACGACGATCCGGTGATGATCGCCGGCCGTGGCCTCGCCCGCGTCAGCAGCGCCGGCCAGGTCGACGGGTTGGTCGCCGCGGCGGCCGAGGGACGCCGGACCCTGCTCGTCACCAGGCTGGACGCCGGCAACGCATGGCTCGCAGGTCATATGCCCGACGCGCAGCACGTGATGCTCGTTCCGTTGGCCGTCGAGGGGACAGTCGAAGACGTGCTCGTCATCGAGCACGGTCGCGAGGCCCACGGTGGCCTCAAGCGCAGCACGATGACCACGATCGAGCGGTTCGCTGCCCACGGCGCGCTGGCGTTGCGCAACGCAAAGCTGCACGGCGAGCTGGTTGCGATGGCCAGGACCGACGGACTGACGGGGGTGGCCAACCGCGTCGCCTTCGATCAGGCGCTCAACGGCGAGCTCGACCGTCTCGAACGCACCGGCGGATCGCTGGCGCTGGTGCTGTGTGACCTCGACCACTTCAAGCACGTCAATGACGAGTTCGGTCATCAGGTCGGCGACGCCGTGCTGAGCGAGGCCGCGCAGACGCTGCGAGGGGCCTGCCGCACATATGACGTGGTGGCGCGCTACGGGGGTGAGGAGTTCGCCGTCATCATGCCATTGACGACTTCGGACGTGGCGGCGGACGTCGCGGAGCGGCTGCGTCAGGCCGTAGCCGAGATCACTGACCCGGTGGATGTCACGATGTCCCTCGGCCTGGCGGTGGCGACGGAGCCCGTCGCGGCCCGCGACCTGATCGCCGCAGCGGACCGTGCGCTGTACCGCGCCAAACGGGACGGACGGAACCGGCTGGAGCTGGCCCGGACCGTCAGCTCGCCGGCGCCACCCGGGTCCGGCGTGCAGCAGGCGGTCGCGAGCGGAACGCCGGCGCAGGCGCCCGACGAGTAGGCTGAACGCCGATGGGTTTCAACTCGACACGTCGCTACCGCGACGGCAAGGGCATCGACATCGCCCTGCTGGTCGTAGGTCTGGTCGTCCTTGCCGTGCTCGCGTTGTGGGGCATGGGCGCCATCTGAAGCGGGTGATCCACAGGCACCCGCGGCCCCCGCTGGCCGACCATGGCGGTGCTGCCTATCGTCAGCCGCCATGGAACGCAGCGCTCGACTCGGACGCGACGGCGAGGACGTCGCCGCCGCCTACCTCAGGCGATCGGGTTGGCGCGTGCTCGCGCGCAACTGGCGTCCCGCCGATCGTGCGGTGCGCGGCGAGTTGGATCTCGTCGCCGTCGACCGGACCGAACTGGTCGTCTGCGAGGTCAAGACGCGCGGCGGTGTCGGCGCTGGGCCGCCGGCCGCAGCGGTGACGCCGCGCAAGGTCGCCCAGCTGCGACGACTCGCGGCGGCGTGGCTGGCCGAGCATCCGGGCCATTGGCGGACGGTCAGGTTCGACGTCATCGGTCTTGTCTGGCCCCCCGCTGCGCTCGCGCCGAGCATCGAGCACCGCCGTGACGTCGTCTGAACCGGCCGTCGGCGTTGCCCGCAGCGTCGCCCTCGTAGGTCTGCGTGCGGTGGACGTCGCCGTGGAGGTGTCGATGAGCGCCGGGTTACCCGGGTTCACCGTCATCGGCGCCACCGGCGCCGCGGGGCGCCAGGCCGGCGACCGCGTCCGTGCCGCCCTGACCGCGACGGGGGTCCGGCTGCCCTCGCGCAAGATCCTGGCGTCACTCGCACCAGCGGACGTGCCGACGTCCGGTGCGCGGTTCGACCTGGCGCTGTGCATCGCGTTGCTCGTGCGCCTCGGTGTCGTGCCGGCGTCGGGCGTCAGCGGATGCGCGTTCCTCGGGGAGTTGGCACTCGACGGCACCATCCGCGCCGTCTCCGGCGTGTTGCCGGCCGCGGCCCATCTCGCCGAGCACGGAGCCGGGCGGCTGTTCGTCGCCGACGGCAACGCGGCTGAGGCGGCGCTTGTCAGCGCGCTCGACAGCGTCCCAGTCCGCGATCTTGTCGAGCTGATCGAGATCTGCAACGGCCGCATGGCGCCACGGCCAACGCGCCAGACCACGCCGGCAGCCGGCCCGCCGGTCTCCGACCTGGCGGACGTGCGGGGGCAGGCAGAGGCCCGCCGGGCGCTCGAGATCGCCGCCGCCGGCGCCCACCACATGCTGCTGCTGGGCCCGCCCGGATGTGGCAAGTCCATGCTGGCCGCACGCCTGGTCGGCGTGCTCCCGCCGTTGACCGAGCTGCAGGCGCTCGAGCTGACAGCGATCCGATCGGTGGCCGGTCTGCTGGCCGGGTCCGGCCCGACCGCGCTGGACCGCACGCCGCCGCTGCGCGCGCCGCACCACGCCACCACTGCCGCGGCGTTGCTGGGCGGGGGCACCGGGATCGCGAAGCCCGGGGAGATCAGCCTTGCGAGCCACGGTGTCCTGTTCATGGACGAGCTGTTCGAGTGGCCCCGCCGGCTGCTCGACGCGCTGCGGGAGCCACTCGAACAGGGGCACGTGCGGATCGCGCGATCGCGGGCAACGGTGCGCTATCCGGCGACCTTCCAGCTGGTGTGCGCGGCCAACCCCTGCCCGTGCGGCGGGGCGGGTGGCTGCGAGTGTGCTGACGCCCAGGTGTGGGCGTACCGGCGCAGGCTGTCGGGACCGCTCGCGGACCGCATCGACCTCGCGCCGCGGCTGCGGGCGCTGCGGGCGCACCAGCTGGTCGACCCAGTTCCGGTCGAGTCCACCGTGACGGTCGCCGGACGGGTCGCGACTGCGCGGGCCGCGGCGCTCGATCGGTGGGCCGTGCTGAACAGGGCGGCACCGCCGACGAAGGTGCGCGCGACCGCCAGGCGTGACGCGCTGCACATCCTGGGGCGTGCGGTCGAGGCCGGCGTCTTGTCGGGCCGCGGTTTCGATCGCGCGCTCCGTGTCGCTCGGACATGCGCCGATCTCGCGGGTGAGGACGTCGTCGCCAGCGCGCACGTGCACGAGGCCCTGGCGCACCGCGCCGCGCTCCGTGACGTGCGCGCCGCACGATGACATCGAGCCGTTCGCCCGGCGGGCGCGGTCCGGCGCCACCGCTCAGTCGTGCGCAGCGATCAGGGGTGCTCCGCCTCGCCGCGGGCGGGCGTGCGGATGCGGCGGTCCAACAGCAGGTCCTGCGCGCGCTGCTCGACGCGGGCTCGTCGTGTGCGCCGGCTGACGTGATCGCCGCGCTCGACCGTCGTGTCGGCAGCTGTGACGACATCGGGTTGACACGGGTCGGTGCACGCCTGCGCGCCCTGCATGCCACGCTGATCGTCGCCGGTGACGACGACTACCCGCCCCACCTGTGGGACGCCTGGCCGGAGCTCGGCGCGCCGCTGTGGCTGTTCAGTACGGGTGCGCGACCCCCGGCCATACGACGACCAGCGGTTGCGGTCGTTGGCACCCGCCGTCCATCGACCGACGGTCTGCGGACGGCGACCGCCCTTGGAGCCGCGCTTGCGGAGGCGGGCGTAACGGTCGTGTCCGGCATGGCGCGCGGTATCGACCAGGCCGCACACCGCGGCGCGCTCGATGGTGGCGGCACCACCATTGCGGTGCTGGGCACCGGCCTGGGGGTCGACTATCCGGCACGGTCGGGGGACCTGCGGCTTGCGGTCGCGGCGTCGGGCGCCCTGCTCAGCGAACTTCCGCCCGGTGCCGGCCCGCGGCCATGGCAGTTCCTCGCACGCAACCGGATCATCAGCGGGCTGGCCATCGCGACGGTCGTCGTCGAGGGACGGGAGCACAGCGGCGCGCTGCAGACCGCGCGACTGGCGGGAGGACAGGGCCGCGACGTGTGGGCGGTGCCAGGATCGATCAACGCGCCGGCCAGCGCGGCGCCGCTGGCGCTGCTGCGCGACGGTGCGATCCCACTGACCGGCATCGATGACTTCGTCACCGCGATCAGTGGGTCGGCGACGTCGACCGGCGGGCGATCGACGCCCGACGTCGCCTGGCAGCTGTCAGCCGACGCGACGACGCTGCTGGACCTGCTCGGTGCGGTGCCGGCCAGCACCGATGCGCTGATGGCGGCGAGTACGCTGCCGGCACACGCCGTGCTCGCCGGCGTCGCCGAACTCGTGGATCGTGGCGCGGGCGTGATGACGCCGCACGGGGTCGTGCGGTCGTGACCCCATCGCCCGTTGGCGGCCGGGTCCGACGCAGGTCGAGTTGCGACCCGCACCATCGCGGGTAGCACAGCGGTCGGAGCCACAGCGGTGGAAGGGACGCGGACCATGGGAGACAACGTCGCGCAGAAGCTGATCGGCAGCCACCTCGTCGGCGGCGACATGACGCCCGGCGAGGAGATCGCACTCGCTATCGACCAGACGCTGACGCAGGACGCGACCGGCACGATGGTCATGCTCGAGCTCGAGGCGATGGAGCTCGAGTCCGTCAAGACCGAGCTGTCGGCCCAGTACGTCGACCACAACCTTCTGCAGACCGACTACCGCAACGCCGACGACCATCTGTTCCTCCGCAGTGCCTGCCGACGGTTCGGCGTGTGGTTCTCCAAGCCCGGCAACGGCATCAGCCATGCGGTGCACATGCAGCGCTTCGGCAGGCCGGGCCGGACGATGATCGGTTCGGACAGCCACACGCCGGCCGCGGGCAGTCTGGGAATGCTCGCGATCGGCGTCGGTGGCCTCGAGGTCGCGATGGCCATGGCGGGCGAGCCGCTGTACATCAGGATGCCGCAGATATGGGGCGTCCGTCTCACTGGTGAACTGCCGCCGTGGGTCAGTGCCAAAGACGTCATCCTCGAGATGCTGCGTCGCCACGACGTCAAGGGCGGCGTCGGGCGCATCATCGAGTACCACGGTCCGGGACTGGCCAGCCTGTCGGCCATGGACCGCCACGTGATGGCGAACATGGGTGCGGAGCTTGGTGCGACGACGACGGTGTTCCCCGCGGACGACGAGATACGCAGGTTCCTGGCGACCGAGGAGCGCGAAGCGGACTTCACGCAGATCGTCGCCGATGACGACGCGGGCTACGACGTCACCGACGAGATCGACCTCGGCGATCTCGAACCGCTGATCGCCGCACCGTCCAGCCCCGGCAACGTGGTGCCGGTGCGTGACGTGGCCGGCCGGCCGATCACGCAGGTCGTCGTGGGGTCGTCGGCGAACCCGGGACTTCGGGACTTCGGCATCGTCGCGATGATCGTCGACGGGCACCAGACGCATCACCGCGTCAGCTTCGACGTCAACCCCGCCTCGCGCCAGACCCTGGAGAACCTCGGGCAGATGGATCTGTTCATGCCGCTGGTGCACGCCGGAGCGCGGGTGCACCAGGCGGGCTGCATGGGGTGCATCGGCATGGGCCAGGCACCCGCGAGCGGGCAGATCAGCCTGCGCACGTTCCCGCGCAACTTCCCGGGACGTAGCGGGACCGACGACGATCAGGTGTATCTGTGCTCGCCCGAGACCGCCGCCGCATCGGCGTTGACTGGCGCGATCACCGACCCTCGCGACCTGCCCGAGACGCTGGGCATCGAGTACCCGACCTTCCGGCTTCCCCGAAAAACCGTCGTCAACACGTCGATGCTCGAAGCGCCGCTCTCGCCCGACGCTGCGGTGAAGGAGGAGCTGGTCAAGGGGCCGAACATCGTCTCGCTGCCCGAATTCGACGAGCTGCCCGACGAGCTGGAGATCCCGGTGCTGCTGAAGGTCGGCGACAACATCTCGACTGACGAGATCATGCCGGCGGGCCAGCGTGTCCTGCCGTTCCGCTCGAACATCCCGACGATCTCGCAGTTCGTCTACTACCAGGTCGACGACACCTATGTGGAGCGCGCCGAGCGGGCGTCCGAGGCGCACGGCGGCCATGTCATCGTCGGCGGCGGCAACTACGGGCAAGGCTCGAGCCGCGAGCACGCCGCCATCGCGCCGCGCTACCTGGGGTTGCGGGTCGTCCTGGCGAAGAGCTATGCACGGATCCACTGGCAGAACCTCGCGAACTTCGGGATCCTGGCGCTCGAGTTCACCAGCGACGACGACTACGAGTTGATCGGGCGGGACGACGTCCTGCGGCTGACGGGCCTGCGCGAGGCGCTCGAGAGCGGCTCGGGCCAGATCGAGGTGTCAAACGCGTCGAAGGACATGACGATGGTGCTGCGTCACCGGCTGTCCGAACGACAGGTCGAGATGGTGCTGGCGGGTGGTTTGATCCCCGTGTTTCGCGAGGCGCTGGCGCGGGAGCGTTCGTCGTAGGCCGCCGCACCGACGTCGACGTGGCCCGCGAGCTGACCCCGGGCTGGCAACGGGCGGTTGCGGCATTGCGGTCGCACCTGGCCGACGAGCGTGGGCTGTCGGCCCATACGGTCGCGGCCTATGACCGCGATGCCCGCCAGCTGGCGGGGTTCTGTGCGGGATTCGCGATCGTTGAACCGGCCGAGGTCACGCCGCTGGTGCTGCGGCGGTTCCTGGCGGAGCTCGGGCGCCGCGGCTACGCACGCGGTTCCCTCGCGCGCAAGGCCGCAGCGGTGCGGGCGCTGTTCGGACTGCTCGATGCTCGCGGTCTCATCGACGGTGACCCGGCAGCCGGCCTGGCGACGAGCCGGGCCGGCCGCAGCCTGCCTCGTGTGCTGCGACCCGACGAGGTCGAGCGGATGTTGGTGGCGCCCGACGACTCGCCCACGGGTCTGCGTGACCGGGCGCTGTTGGAGTTCCTCTACGCGAGCGGCGCGCGGGTCAGCGAGCTGGTGGCTCTTGACGACGACGCTGTCGACCTGGCGACGGGGTCCGCGCGCCTGTTCGGCAAGGGTGACAAGGAGCGGCTCGTGCCACTGGGAGCGCCGGTGCGTGCGGCGGTCGCACGCTGGCTGGGTGAGGGCCGGCCGGCACTGGTGGACGGTTCGACCACGGTCGTGTTCTGCGGCGGCGGCGGTCAGCGTCTCGATCCGCGGACCGTGCGGCGCATCGTCGAGCGGTATGCGGCGGCCGCGGGACTGCCGCGGGTGACGCCGCACACGCTGCGGCACTCCTACGCTACGCATCTGCTTGAGGGTGGCGCGGACCTTCGCAGCGTGCAGGAGTTGCTGGGTCACGCCGCGCTCGCCACGACGCAGATCTACACCCATGTCTCACGAGAGCAGCTCCGCTCCGCCTATGAACATGCGCACCCGCGCGCCTGACGCCGACGACGCGGCTGGCGACACCACACCGGTCGCCGCCGAGCCGACGGTCGACGCGTTGTGGCAGCGCTGGGACCGGGCTCGCGATCAGACCGCTCGCGAGCGGCTGATCCTGCACTATGCGCCGCTGGTCAAGTACGTCGCCGGCAGGCTGTCGGTCGGCATAACGGCGACCGTCGACGCCGGCGACCTGATCTCGTACGGCATGTTCGGGCTGATCGACGCGATTGAACGCTTCGACGCGGGGCGCGGGGTCCGGTTCGAGGGGTACGCGATCGCCCGCATCAAGGGGGCGATCGTCGATGAGTTGCGAGCGACGGACTGGGTACCTCGGGCCGTGCGCGACCACGCCCGGGCGGTGCAACGCGCGATCGCCGAGCTCGAGGCTGCGCTACGCCGGTCACCCACCGACACCGAGCTCGCCACGCACATGAGAATCGATCTCGAGCGGCTCCATCACGTGCTCGACCAGGTGTCGCTGACCTCGCTGGTCGCGCTGGACGCGTTGTTCCTCGACGACGACGGCGGGCATCGCACGCTGGCGGACACGCTGCACGACCCACGGGCGGAGGATCCGCAGGGACGGGTCGAGCATGCCGAGCAGCGCGCCGCGCTGCGCACCGCCATCGAGCGTCTCGACGACCGCGACCGGACGGTGATCGTCTTGTACTACCTGGAAGGGATGACGCTCGCGCAGATCGGTGAGATCCTGCAGGTGACCGAGTCGCGGGTCTCCCAGCTGCATACGAGGGCGGTCCTCGCGCTGCGAGCCAAACTGATCGTCCCCGCCGAGTAACGCGCCGTATCCGTCCACAGCGACCTGGCTTGGCCACGCGGCCGGCGGTCCGGCGAGGCTACCGTCGCTGGCATGAGCCCAACGAGCGGTTTGTGTCGACGTCTCGGCATCGCGATCCAGCTGCTGGCGCTGTTGCTGGCAACGACAGCGCCCGGGTACGCCGACGAACCGTCTCCGGTCCCGACGCCGCCGACAGCCGGTACCTCCAGCAGTGCGCTGTGGCCGCCAGCCGTCGCGCCGGTGGGCGGCCGCGTGCTTCGCCGGTTCGAACGGCCCGTCACGCCGTACGGGCCGGGTCATCGTGGCGTCGACCTCGCCGCGAGACGAGGGGAGGTCGTGCGGGCCTCGTTGGCGGGCACGGTTGCGTTCGCCGGCGCTGTGGGTGGGGTGGTCTGGGTGACGGTGGCGCATGGCGGCTGGCTCAACACGACCTACAGCGGTCTCGACCCGGTGGTGGCGGTCGGCGACCGGGTGACGGTCGGGTCGGCGCTGGGACGCGCCACCGACGGTGCGCGTGTCGACTGGGGCGCGCGCCACCGCGGTGCCTACATCGATCCGCTCGGCCTGCTCGGTGGGTGGCGGGTCCAGCTCGTGCCCGTCGATGGCGGCGACTGACCGCACGCTCCCTACGGGCGCACGTCGTGGGGGAGCGGCGCATGTATGCTCGTTGGTGCGGCGTCGACGCCACACCACTGTCTTGACGCCGTAATCCACAGCAGCCTCGAGGGATCTGCGGTCCTGTGTTCCGACACGGGGAAGATCCATCGCTCGACCACGGCGGTCGCGCCCGGCGGCTGCGACGCACAACCGAAGTACGGCCCACAGCGGCCGTGCGTACCCACAGGAGTTGTCATGTCCGCCGTCACCATGCGTCAGCTGCTCGAAGCCGGCGTGCACTTCGGCCATCAGACCCGGCGCTGGAACCCCAAGATGAAGCGCTTCATCTTCGGTGAGCGCAACGGCATCTACATCATCGACATCCAGCAGACCATCGGCCTGCTCGAGAACGCGTACGACTTCGTGCGGGACACCGTCGCAAAGGGCGGGTCGGTGCTGTTCGTCGGCACCAAGAAGCAGGCGCAGGAAGCGGTCGAGCAACAGGCGATGCGCGTCAACATGCCCTACGTCAACTTTCGTTGGCTGGGCGGCATGCTGACCAATTACGAGACGATCAAGTTGCGTCTGACCCGCCTACGCGAGCTCGAGGAAATGGAGACCGACGGCCGGCTCGAGGTGCTGCCGAAGAAGGAGGCGCTGTCGTTGCGGCGCGAGCGCGACAAGCTGGAGCGCAACCTGGGTGGCATTCGTGGGATGAACAAGCTGCCGTCTGCGATCTGGGTGGTCGACACGGTCAAGGAGCACATCGCGGTGCGCGAGGCCAACCGGCTTGGCATCCCGGTGATCGCGATCGTCGACACGAACTGCGATCCCGACGAGGTGCAGTACGTGATTCCAGGCAATGACGACGCGATCCGATCGGGTGCGTTGCTCACGCGCCTGATCGCCGACGCGTGCGCTGAGGGCTACCAGCTCATGGCCAGCCGGAGCCGCGACGAGGTGGTGGCCGAGCAGGCCGCAGCCGTGGCCGCGGTCGCGGGCACTCCGGTCCAGGCCACCGAGGAGGCCAGCGAGCCTCTCGCCGAGTGGGAGATCGCGCTGCAACAGGAGGAGGCGGCGCGGCAGGCCGCACAGGCGGCCGCGCCGGGCGACGATGCGGCTGCCGACGATGCGGCTACCGATGAGGCCGCTGCCGGCGAGGCCGCTGACCCCCAGCCGGCGCCGCCTGTGCCCACGGACCCGCAGACCCAGCCAGCACCCGGGCAGGAACCGCAGGCGGAGCGCCACGACGTGCCTGCCGAGGCTCCCGCCCAGACCTGAGCTCGGCGCCATCCCCACGACGGACGGCCCCGGCGTCGCGTGCGCCGACGCCGATCCGTTGCTCACCAACACGAGGAAGCACACGACATGCCTCAGATCACCGCAGCCGACGTCAAGCGCCTTCGCGAGGCAACCGGCGCCGGCATGATGGACTGCAAGCGCGCGCTCGTCGACGCCGACGGCGACTTCGACCGGGCAGCCGAGCTGGTCCGCGAGCGGACCGGCGCGAAGATGGGGGACCGGGTCGGCGACCGCAGCGCCAGCGAGGGCATCGTGCACGCGTATCTGCACGCGCCAACACCGGGTCTGCCGCCGAAGGTCGGTGTCATGGTGGCGCTCAACTGCGAGACGGACTTCGTGGCGAAGGGCGAAGCGTTCCGCGCTCTGGCAAACGACATCGCACTGCACATCGCCGCCATGCGGCCCGCGGTCATCGACGAAGGTGACGTGGACGCCGAGCTGATCGCCGACGAGCGGAAGTTCGCCGAGAAGCAGGCGCGCGACGAGGGCAAGCCCGACCACATCGTCGACAAGATCGTCGAGGGCAAGCTGCAGGCGTTCTACAAGGACCGTGTCCTGCTCAATCAGGCGTTCGTGCGCGACGACAAGCGCACGATCCGCCAGTTGCTCGAGGAGTTCCAGCGCACCTCCGGCGAGAAGATCGTCGTGTCGCGCATGGCGCGGTTCGAGATCGGCGCGTAGCAGGTATCACGCCCGCTCAACCCTGCGTCAGCCTTCGGCTACCCGTACAGGTGCGCAAGCGCCTGTTGTGACGGTCTCACGGTTATGATCCGCGCGGCGCAACGGAGTCACGAGGGAACCTGCCGGGGGGTTGTGCGTGGGCGGACACAGTTACGGTCGACGTTTCGGTCGACTGCGCGGCACCGTCACCGCGGTCGCGCTCATCGGAGTGCTGGTTGTCGCCATGCTGCCTGGCGTCGCCGCAGCTGACACCGGAAGCTGCGTGGCGGCCGGTGACTACGAGGTGTGCTTCAACGACCCGACGGGGTCCGCGCTCTCCCAGAACATGATCGTTGACAGGCTGAGAGAGCTCGTGCGGGAAGCGGGGCCGGGCGATCGCGTTCACCTGGCGATGTACACCTGGACGCTGACCGGCATCGCGAGCGACCTGGCCACCGCAAAGACCAATGGCGCAGACGTCCGCGTCGTGGTCGACGACAAGGTCGCAGGGACCAACGCGCTCGGGATCCTGGAAGATGCCGGCGTCCCGATCACCGTCTGCGCTCTGAGCTGCACGAGCCAGCAGAACCGGAGCATTCAGCACAACCGGTTCTTCCTGCTGGACATCGGCGGTGTCGAACGTCTCGCGGTCACGTCATCGAACATGACCGTGACGCAGAAGACGGACCGCTACAACGACCTGCTCGTCATCTCCAACGACGCCCGGCTCTACGACTTCTACAGCGACTACTGGAACCGCCTGAACGCGCAGAGCTGGAGGGGGTGGACCGACAGCGACCGGGAGCGGGCCGGTGACCTCGCGACGAGAGGCTACGTGTTCGAGCGCGACGACACCGACGTCGTGGCGGCCATCCTGAACAGGGTCACCGCATGCCGCAGCGGAGACGCGAAGATATGGCTGGCCTTGTCGAAGTTCACGAGGAGCCGGGCGGCCATCCAGCAGCGCCTCGAGCAGCTCGAGAACCTGGGATGCAACGTCAAGATCATCATCCAACGCTCTGTGGACGAAGCGTTCGTGCAGAAGGGCACGAGCTGGAACAACAATGACCCACGGACCTTCCTGACGAAGAGCAAGGTCCGGCAGATGCCCGGATCTGTCGTCGACGTGCATCACAAGCTGATGCTCATAGACGCAGAGTACGAGGGTCGCTATCAAGAGGTCGTGTTCACCTCATCGCACAACTTCACGGGTCCCGCGCTGCGCAAGAACGATGAGAACTGGGTGCGCGTGGAGGACCCGTTCGTCTTCTCCCAGTACCGCGGGCACTTCGACGAGCTGTACGCGCGGTCGACCGACTGACACCGGTGCTCGCAGGTCGTTGACCGGCCGTTCGGGTCGTGTCCGCGGGGGCGCCGGGCCTGCCCGACGCCGGCGATCGGCGGCGCACCGCGGACGGCAGTAGGCCGCAGCGAGGGTGGGCTGCCGGGCGGCCTCGGGGTCCCGCGTCGGGTACGCTGCGACGGACGCCGATCCGGGAGCCAACGATGGACAGCAGGAGCGCGGCGCGGGCTGCGGCATGCCGCGACGCGGACAGCGGCGGGCGGTCGTGATGGTCACCGAGACCACGCGTCGGTCGTCGGATGTGAGCGGATCGACTGGCGGCGGCCGGATCCTCGTCAAGCTGTCGGGGGAGTCGTTCGCCGACGAGCACTCGAGCATCAGCCCGAAGATCCTGGTGTCGCTGGCTCGCCAGTTCGCCGAGCTCAGCAGAGAAGGGCTGCAGGTCGGCATCGTGGTCGGTGGCGGCAACATCTTCCGAGGCACGTCGCCGCAGGCCACGGGCATGGATCGTTCGAGCGCCGACAGCATGGGCATGCTGGCCACGGTCATCAACGCGCTCGCGTTGCAGGACGCCATCGAGAAGGAGGGCACGGCGACCCGTGTGTTGTCCGCCGTGACGATGCAGGAACTGTGCGAGCCCTACATCCGGCGCCGTGCGATTCGCCACCTCGAGAAGGGGCGCGTGGTCATCTTCGCGGCCGGCCTCGGCGAGCCGTACTTCTCCACGGACACCGCGGCGGCGCAACGGGCGCTGGAGATCAACGCCCGCGTGATCTTGAAGGCGACCAAGGTCGACGGCGTGTACGACAAGGACCCCATGCTCCACGACGACGCGATCCGGTTCGACGAGCTGACCTACCTCGACGCCCTCCAGCTCGGAATCAAGGTGATGGACGCCACCGCACTGTCGCTGTGCATGGACAACGACATGCCGATCGTCGTGTTCGACGTGTACACCGATGACAGCATCCAACGGGTCGCGCGGGGTGAACGGATCGGAACGGTTGTCCGCAGCGATGGCCGCGGAGGTGACGACAGTGATTGATGACGTGCTGACCGAAGCCGAGCTGCGGATGTCGGACACGATCGACCACACCAGGGGTGAGTTCGGCAAGATCCGTACCGGGCGTGCGAACCCGGGTCTGATCACCAACCTGCCGGTCGAGTACTACGGCACCAAGACCCCGCTGCAGCAGATCGCGGGCGTCAGCGTCCCCGAGCCGCGCATGCTGCTCGTCAACCCCTATGACGCGAACGCGCTGCGCGACATCGAACGCGCGATCCAGCAGGCCGATCTGGGGCTCAACCCGTCCAACGACGGCACGGTGATCCGGCTCGTGTTCCCCGAACTCAGCGAGGAACGACGGCACGACTTCGTGCGTCTGGCCCGGGAACGCGCCGAGGAGGGGCGCGTCGCCGTCCGCAACATCCGGCGCGGTGCCAAGAGCAGTCTCGAAACGATGCAGCGGGACGGTGAGATCACGCAGGACGAGCAGCGTCGCGGTGAAGGCGACCTCCAGAAGCTGACCGACACCTACGTCGGCACGATCGACGAGCTGCTGGCCAACAAGGAACGCGAGCTGCTCGAGGTGTGATCGGCGGGGCAGATGTCGCAGGCTGACGACCCCGGTCACCCGGCGGGGCCTGACGGCAGCGCGTCCGCCGGGGATCACGCGTTCGCGGGCGGCCCGGCCGGCGGGAGTGCGCCACCCCGTGGCGGCCGGAACCTGACGCTGGCGGTTGGCTCTGCAGTGCTGTTCGCGGTGCTGTTCCTCGTCAGTGCGTTCGTCAACGCGTGGGCGATGCTGGCGTTCGTCGCGGCCATCGAGGTCATCGCGATCCTCGAGGTGGACGCCGCCCTGCGGACCGCCGACGGGCGCCCACCGACGACCGCCGTGCTGCTGACCGGCATACCCATGCTCGCCGCGGCGTACGTCTACGGGCCGGCCGGTCAGCTCACCGCGCTGGTGGCCATGGTGCTGGGCGTCGTGGTGTGGGCGCTCGCCAGCCGCCGAGATCCGGCACCGCTGCGCAGCGCGGGCGGCGCGCTGCTCATCGGGATGTGGGTCCCGTACCTCGCCAGCTTCCTCGGCCTGTTGCTCCGCCGCCCCGGTGGCGAGTGGTTCATCATCATCACCGTGGCGCTGACGGCGGCGAGCGACATCGCCGCGTACGCGGTCGGCAGCAGAATCGGTAGGCGCAAGCTGGCGCCGGCAATCAGTCCCGGCAAGACCTGGGAGGGCGCCGCCGGCGGCTTGGTGGCCGCCATGCTCGTGGCCGGCATCGCTGCACCGCTGCTCGTCGACGATGTGTCGCTCGGCCTGGCCATCGCGCTCGGCGCCCTGGTCGCGCTCGTCGCCGTCGCGGGGGACCTCGCCGAGTCGGCGGTCAAGCGGTCCCTGGGCATAAAAGACCTCGGCCGTCTGCTGCCGGGGCACGGTGGCATGATGGACCGGGTCGACGCAATGCTGTTCACCCTTCCGGTCGCCCACCTCGTCCTGCTGGCAGGTGGGCTGTGATGTCCCGGGACCAGCAGGCCCCTGCCGCGGACGCGTCCGCCGGCGGTCGCACTGACCCCGTCGACCCGTACCGCGCGCCACCGCGGTACTTCGCGGACCTGCTGGCCGGCGAACCGGCGTTCCGTGCCCGCCAGCTGCGCCAGTGGTTCGCACGCGGTGTCACCGATCCGAGCCTGATGACCGATCTGCCGATCGCATTGCGAACCCGACTCGCAGCACGGTTGCCAGTGCCGCCGGCGACCTTGCGGCACGAGACGGCCGACGGCGGCCTGACCCACAAGGTGCTGCTGGGTCTGGAGGACGGCGAAGCGATCGAGAGCGTGCTGTTGTGCTACCCGCCCGCTGCGCGCCAGACCTCAAGTAGCGCAGCGGTAGGTCATGGGAGCCAGACCTCAAGTAGCGCAGCGGTAGGTCATGGGAG
>JAHELV010000010.1:0-16462 GCA_024644015.1 Nitriliruptorales bacterium | reverse complement strand
ACGGCGAAGCGATCGAGAGCGTGCTGTTGTGCTACCCGCCCGCTGCGCGCCAGACCTCAAGTAGCGCAGCGGTAGGTCATGGGAGCCAGACCTCAAGTAGCGCAGCGGTAGGTCATGGGAGAATGCGGGGCCGCGCCACCGTCTGCGTCTCGACGCAGGCGGGATGCGCGATGGGCTGCCCGTTCTGCGCCACCGGCCAGGCGGGGCTGCGTCGGCAGCTGCGGACCGACGAGGTCGTTGCGCAGATCGTCGCCGTGCAGCGCCTGCTGCAGGGCGACGTCACCCGTGGCGCCGGTGTGCCGGACCATCTGACCAACGTCGTCTTCATGGGCATGGGTGAGCCACTCGCGAACCTCGACGTCACGATCGCCACCGTGCGGTGGCTGATCGACCGGGACGGCTTCAACCTTTCGGCCAGGGGTGTGACCGTGTCGACGATCGGGCTGGTGCCCGGCATCCGTCGGCTGCAGCAGCTGGCTGTGCCTCTCACGCTGGCCGTGAGCCTGCACGCCCCGACCGACGAACTGCGTGACCAGCTCGTGCCGGTCAATCGCCAGCATCCGCTCGCCGAGCTGCTCTCGGCCTGCGACGCGTATGTCGACGCCACCGGCCGTCGCATGACCTTCGAGTACGTGCTCATCGACGGGGTCAACGCCGACGTCGCGCACGCGCGCCAGCTGTCGGACCTGCTGGCGCCCCGTCGCGCCCACGTGAACCTCATACCGATGAACCCGACGCCGGCGGTCGGTTGGGTCGCGCCGTCCGCAGCAGCGCAGCGTCGCTTCGCAGCTGCGCTCGAGGCCGGCGGTCTGGCCGCGACCATCCGGCGCAATCGGGGCACCTCCATCGACGCGGCGTGCGGTCAGCTCTACGCCAACTACCGGGTGGCGAGCGGCCGGCGGCTTCCCGGCGCTGAGCGGGTGCTGCCGTTGGCCGGGTCGGGACCCGGTCTGTGAAAAGGGTCATCCTCCTCGGCTCGACCGGGTCGATCGGCACGCAGGCGCTACAGGTCATCGCGCACCACCCGACACGGTTCACGGTCGAAGCACTGGCCGGCGGCCGGAACGTGGATCTGCTGTGTGCGCAGGTCGCGCGGTTCGGCGTTCGCTGCGTGGCGGTCGCCGATGCGGACGCGGCGGCCACGGTGCGGCAGCGACTGCCTCGCGATGTCGAGGTGCTGGCCGGGGCCGGCGGGGTCGTCGAGCTGGCATCGAGACCCACCGACGTGGTGCTCAACGGCATCGTCGGATCGGTCGGACTGCGGCCGACTCTCGCCGCGCTGCGCGCTGGAAGTGTCGTGGCGTTGGCCAACAAGGAGTCACTGATCGTCGGTGGCCGCCTGGTGCTCGACGCGGCACGTTCCGATCAGATCGTGCCCGTCGACAGCGAGCACAGTGCGCTCGCCCAGGCGATGCGCGCGGGCCGCGTCGACGAGATCGCCCGGATGATCGTGACCGCGAGTGGCGGGCCGTTCCGCGGCCGCGCCACCGAGGATCTTGCCGACGTCACCGTCGACCAGGCCCTGGCGCATCCCACGTGGAGCATGGGTCAGGTCATCACGGTCAATTCGGCGAGCCTGGCCAACAAAGGTCTGGAGGTCATCGAGACCCATCTGCTGTTCAGCGTGCCGTACGAACGCATCGAGGTGGTTGTGCACCCGCAGTCGATCGTGCACAGCATGGTGGAGTTCTGTGACGGTGCCGTGGTCGCTGCGCTGTCACCGCCGGACATGCGGCTGCCGATCCAGATGGCGTTGACATGGCCGGACCGCCTCGCGGACGCACCCGCCACGATGGACTGGACCGCCACCCACGACCTGCGGTTCGAGCCGCTCGACCGTGCCGCGTTTCCGATGGTCGACCTTGCCGTCGCCGCCGGGCTGGCGGCCGGCACGGCGCCGGCAGCCTACAACGCGGCCAATGAGGAGGCTGTTGCCGGGTTTCTCCAGGGGCGTGCGCGGTTCGTCGACATTCCCCGGGTCGTCGAGGCAGTCTTGGAGCAACATGACAACACGCCGGTCGCAGGCATTGACGACGTGTTGGCAGCCGAGCAGCGAGCCCGCGCGCACGCGCGTAGGGTCGTCGTAGCGCGACAAGAGGTGACGTGATGGCGCTGGCACTGTTCGTGGTCGTGATCGTCGGGTCGATCATGGTGCACGAGGCTGGTCACTTCGTGTCGGCCCGGTGGTTCGGAATGAAGGCCGAACGGTTCTTCTTCGGCTTCGGTCCCACGCTGTGGTCGGTGCGGCGTGGCGAAACGGAGTACGGCGTCAAGGCCATCCCGGCGGGCGGCTTCGTCAAGATCGCCGGTATGAACCGGTACGAGGAGATGGAGCCGGCCGACGAGCCGCGGGCGTTCTTCTCCAAACCGGCGTGGCAGCGGGCAATCGTGCTGGTGGCGGGTTCGTTCACCCACTTCGTGATGGCCGCAATACTGCTCTTCGTCGCGATGGCGTTCTTCGAGCTGCCGCGACTGGTCGACGGCGGGCCGGTCCGCAGCAACGAGGTGACCGAAGTCGTCGCCGGGTCGCCGGCGGATGAAGCCGGACTCCGGCGTGGTGACCGCGTGGTCGCCGTCGACGGCGTGGCGATCGACTCGTTCGAGCAGATGCGGGCCGCCGTCGCCTCGCGACCCGGGGAGCAGATCGAACTGACCTTCGAACGCATCGGCAGCACCCGGACGGTGCCGGTCGTCCTGGCCGGCCGGGAGGTCGACGGACAGCGCGTCGGTTTCATCGGCGTCGCGTCGGATCAGATCGCGTTCCAACAGTGGACGGCCGCGGAGGCGTTCAGCGGAGTGTGGGCGGGCGAGTACTCGCTGCCGACGCAGACCGCGCGGTCGCTCGTCGGCATCGCACAGATCTTCCGGCCTGACAGCCTCGCGACGTGGTTGCAGCAGGCCGACGGTGACACGCCGCGCACCGCTGACGGGCCCGTCAGCCTGATCGGGGCCGGCCAGGCGGCGAGCGCGCTGGCGCGCGTCGGCGCGTTCTCGTCGGTCATCGTCCTGCTCGCGCAGCTGCAGATCGTCATCGGCACGCTGAACCTGCTTCCGCTCCCGCCGTTCGACGGCGGCCACCTTGCTGTGCTGACGGTGGAGTCAGGGGTGAACGCCGTCCGCCGCAGTCGCGGCGTACCGGCCGACTGGCAGGTGGATCCGTCGGCGTTGATGCCGCTCACCCTCGCGGTGCTGCTGCTGTTCGGCCTGTTCGCGTTGACTGCGATCTACGTCGATATCGTCAATCCGATCTCCCAGCTCATCCAGTAGCTGACAGCCCATCCGTGGGGCGTCGGCCCCCGAACGCACGGATAGGGTGGACCGCGAGAGCCACGCGACCATCTGCGAGGTACATCCTCAATGCGCACGTCACTGCCAGTACTCACCCAGCCGGCTTCGCAGCCGACCGCGCACGCGCCGCCAGCGCGGCGCAGGTGCCGCACCGTCCATGTCGGCGACGTCGCGGTCGGCGGTGACGCGCCGATCAGTGTGCAGTCGATGACCACGACGCCGACCCACGACATCAACGCGACCCTGCAGCAGATCGCGGCGCTCAACGCCGCCGGCGTCGACATCGTCCGCGTCGCCGTGCCGCGTCAGGAGGACGCCGATGCGCTCGGGGCGCTCGCGGCGAAGTCGACCGTGCCGGTGATCGCCGACATCCACTTCCAGTGGAAGTACGCGATGGCGGCGATCGACGCCGGCTGCGCCGGCGTGCGTATCAACCCCGGCAACATCCGCAAGCACGAGAAGGTCAAGGTCATCGGCGACGCGGCCAAGGAGCGTGGCATCCCGATCCGCATCGGGGTCAACGGCGGCAGCCTCGAGGATGTCATTCTCGACAAACACGGCGGCGTGACGCCCGAGGCGTTGGTCGAATCCGCGTTGAACGAGGCGCGGTTGCTCGAGGACGTCGACTTCTACGACATCAAGATCTCTGTCAAGCATTCCGACCCGTGGGTGATGATCCAGACCTATCGGCTGCTGGCTGACGCGTGCGACTATCCACTGCATCTCGGCGTGACCGAGGCCGGGCCACCCAAGACCGGTATCACGAAGAGCGCGGTCGGCATCGGCACTCTGCTCGCGGAGGGGATCGGCGACACCATCCGTGTATCCCTGTCGGCCGACCCCGTCGAGGAGGTCAAGACCGGCATCGGTATCCTCGAAGCGCTGCATCTGCGTGAACGAGGCCTTGACGTGGTGTCCTGCCCGTCGTGCGCCCGCGCCGAGGTCGACGTCTACAGCCTCGCTGAGCGCGTGCAGACGGGACTCGAGGGCATCGACGTCCCGCTGCGGGTCGCGGTGATGGGCTGTGTCGTCAACGGGCCGGGGGAGTCACGCGAGGCCGACCTGGGAGTCGCGGCGGGCAAGGGCAAGGGCCAGATCCTCAAGAAGGGCGAGGTCCTGTTCACCGTGCAGGAGTCCGATATCGTCGAGACGCTGGTGCACTTCGCCAACGAGATGGCCGACGAGATCCGCGCCGAACGCGGTGCGGGCCAGCCGACGGTCTCCGCCTGACGCCCGCGACCTGATCGATCGAGGAGATGGCAGTGCCGCCACTGACCGCCGATGACGCCCGCACCTTCGTCGCGGACCATCACTGGGGTGTGCTGGTCACACTCAAGTCGTCCGACGGGCGCCCGCAGGTGTCCAACGTCGCCTACGCGCTGATCGATGGCAAGGTCCGGGTGTCGCTGACCGACAGCAGGGCCAAGACGGCCAACGTGCGCAGCGATCCGCGGGTCAGCCTGCACGTGACCAGCGACGACTTCTGGACCTACGTCGTGGTCGAGGGGACCGCGACGCTGTCACCGGTGGCGCAGGAACCCGGCGACGAGACGTGCCGACGGCTGCTCGAGCTGTACGAGGCCGTCAGCGACAAGCCCCACGATGATCCTGACGAGTTCCACGCGGCGATGGTCGACGAGGGTCGCCTGGAGCTGTCCTTCGGCATCGACCACCTGTACCCGACACGCAGCTGACCGCAGGTGTGGCCGCTGGCCGCCTGAGGGGCCGCTGGCTGCCACGCGACGCTCTCGTCATGCAACTCGCCCGCCGGGTGGCCGACGCTCGTGACGATGAACGTCATGGTTCCGCCGCTTTCGCAACGTCTGGCACAGGTGCACGCGCGCATCGCCGAACTGCAGTCGACGCTCGGGACACCACCCGCGGTGGTCAGTCGTGGCGGCGGACAGTTCGCCGGCGTGCTGTCGGACGCGGTGCGGACAGCCGACGAAGCCGCGTCGCCGGCGGATGTCGAAGGCGTCGGCTCCGGCAGCGCGTTGCACGGTGCGCTCACCTCAGCGCCGGGCGGCGCGGCCGCCGGCCGCAGGGCGGTCGAGATCGCCACACGGCAGCTCGGCACGCCGTACGTGTGGGGCGCGGAGCACCCGGCGGAGGGGTTTGACTGCTCGGGACTGGTGCAGTACACGTTCCGCAAGCTCGGCGTGCTGTTGCCGCGCGTCAGCCGCGACCAGGCCAGTGCCGGGCGGCCGGTTGCCTCGCTGGCGGACGCCCGGCCCGGTGACCTGGTCGCCTTCGGGTCACCCGTCGATCACATCGGCATCTACGCGGGTAGGAACATGATGGTCGTCGCGCCCCGCCGGGGCGACGTGGTCAAGATGCAACAGATCACGCGTACCCCGACCGCGATCCGTCGTGTGGTCGGCTAGCAGGCTTCGATTCAGTCAAGGCGTTCGCCGGGCTGGTTGAGGGCCTGTTGGGAGACGATCGTGAACGTCAGGCGCCGCGGCGATCCGCCCGAGCGCGCGTCGTGTGCGATGGGCGAGACTGGTACAACTGAGCGCCGACCGTATGTCGCAGGCCGGTCACGACACCCGAGGTAGCCGATCGATGAGACCTGCACGCCGGCTGGCGTTCGCGACCGGCCTGGTTGCGGCGCTGACCGCGTTCGGCACGGTCGGGTACATGGTGCTTGGCGCGGCGTCACCGCTCGATGCGCTGTACATGACGGTCATCACGATCGCTGCGGTCGGCTACAGCGAGACGATCGCGCTCGATGGCGTCGCGCGGTTGTTCACGCTGCTCGTCATCGTTCTCGGCGTCGGTTCGATCACCTTCCTGGTCGCCAGCGCCGTGGACTTCGCGCTCGAGGGTCACCTGCAGGATCTGCTCGGAAGGCGGCGTATGGACCGCGAACTTGCCAAGCTGAACAAGCACACGGTCGTCTGCGGATTCGGCCAGGTCGGCCGGCACGTCGCGAGAATCCTCACCGACGAGGGGCGGCCGTTGGTCGTCGTCGACCCCGACTCCGACCGCATCACGCAGGCGCGGGCGTTGAACCTGTTGGCGGTGGGGGGCGACGCGACGCAGGAGGAGGTCATGCACCGGGTCAACGTCGCCACCGCGAGCTCGGTGGTCGCCTGTGCCCACGATGATGCCGACAACGTGCTGATCTCACTGACCGCCAAAGGGGTGAATCCCGACGCGCTCGTCGTCGCGCGAATCAAGCTGGATGAGAACGAAGCCAAGGTGCGCCGGGCTGGTGCCGATCGGGTGATCGCGCCCGCCGCGATCGGGGGCCGTAGGATCGCCACGCTGGTCACCCGTCCCGGTGTCGTCGACTTCCTCGATGTCATCACGCACGGCACCGAAGAGGATCTGATGCTCGAGGAGGTCGTGGTGCGTCCCAACGGCCCACTCGCCGGGCGCAGCCTGCGTGAGCTGGAGTTGCGCGAGCGTTACGGTGTGACGGTTCTGGCGGTCCGGTCGCACGGCAAGCTCACCAACACGCGGCCGGAGCCGGACACGGTGCTGCGGGCCGGCGACATGATGGTCGTTCTGGCCGGCCGGGACGCCTTGAGCGAACTGCTGACGTAGCCGATCGTGGCCTGTGCCCGTGGGACGAGGACGCTTGCGGGCCGGGGCTTGTGGCGCCTGCGGGCCGGGGCCTGTGGGTCGTGCCGCCCATTGCCCGTAGGTAGGGCTGCTGCTAGTTTGTGCGGTACCAGGAACGGTCTGACGATTGGGCCGAACGAGCTTCACGTACATCGTGTGGACGTTGGTCGGCATAGGGACGCAAGTGGGCGCGGGCCGCCCACTTTTTGCTTCTGTACGCCGGTGACGCGGAAAGGACGACCATGGGCGACCTGCCTACGTCGCTCGTCCGCGACCTGGTTGATCGGCAGAGTCGCGAGCATGGTGTCGACGTCCTCGCCGTGGAACTCAAGGGGCACGGCTCGCGGCAGCTTCTGCGCGTGGTCATTGACCGCAAGGGGGGCGTCTCAGTCGATACTTGCCAGCAGATCTCGCGAGAGCTTTCCCGCCAGCTCGACGGCGTTGATCCGATTGGCGGGCGGTACACGCTCGAGGTCACCTCGCCCGGCGTCGACTGGCCGCTGACCGACCAGCGGGCATTCGAACGCGTCGAGGGCCGCCCGGTCCTCGTCCATCGCCGCTGTGGTGACGAGCGCGTCGAACAGGTGCGGGGCCGTGTCGTCAGCGCAGACGTCGCGGCAGTCCAGGTCGACGACGGCACAGACGTGGTCACCATCGCGTACGACGAGATCGTCAAGGCAGCGCAGGCGCTGCCCTGGTAGCCACCGGGGACGAGCAGCCGACAACCGGCTGGCTGCGGACGACGAGAGGAGCGCCACGCAATGCGCGTCGACATCGCCACACTGCGAATGATGGAACGCGAGAAGGGCCTCGGGTTCGAGACGATCGTCGAGGCGCTCGAGAGTGCGCTGGCGAGCGCCTACAAACGGTCGCACGCGCAGGCCGAGGAAGCCCGCGTGACGATCGACCGCGACAGCGGTGACGTCACCATCTTCGCTCAGGAGCTCGACGATGCCGGCCATGTGGTACGCGAGTGGGAAGACTCGCCGTCGGACTTCGGTCGCATCGTTGCGCAGACCGCGAAGCAGGTTCTCATGCAGCGGTTGCGGGAGGCCGAGCGTGAGCTCACATACGGCGAGTACTCGGGTCGGGAGGGCGATCTGGTCACGGGTACCGTGCAGATCCATGACAACCGTGTGACTGTTCTCGACCTGGGCAACGCCGAGGCCGTGCTGCCGGTTGCCGAGCAGGTCCCCGCCGAACGGGCGGCCGGCCGCTACGAGCACGGTACCCGTCTGCGCGCGTACGTCACCGAGGTGCGCCGCACGCTCAAGGGCCCGCAGATCGTGTGCTCGCGCAGCCATCCGAGTCTGGTGGAAGAGCTGTTCCGGCTCGAGGTGCCCGAGATCGCCGACGACCTCGTGCAGATCCGCGCGATCGCCCGTGAGGCGGGCCACCGCACGAAGATCGCGGTGTCGTCCGACGACCCGACCATCGACCCGGTCGGTGCGTGCGTCGGTACCCGCGGCAGCCGCGTCCTGACGATCGTCGAGGAGCTCTCGGGCGAGAAGGTCGACATCGTCCCGTGGGCCGCGGAGCCGGCGTCGCTCGTCAGCAACGCCCTGTCGCCCGCGAAGGTCTCCGAGGTCTACCTGTACACCGACGAACAGCCGCCGACAGCGGTCGTCGTTGTGCCCGACTACCAGCTGTCGCTCGCGATCGGCCGGGAGGGTCAGAACGCCAGGTTGGCGGCACGCCTGACGGGGTGGCGCATCGACATCAAGAGCGAGACCCAGTTCGCACAGGAGCAGGCGGCGTACGAGGCGGCGTTGGCCCGCGGCGAGATCGACGAACACGGCAACCCGATTGCGGAGGAGCAAGGCAACCCGATTGCGGACGACGGCGAGCCGCCTGCCGTCGAGTCCGGCTCAACGGGGTAGCATGGGACGCCAGGGCGCATCGTCGTCCACTGATCATCCACTCCGTACCTGTATCGGGTGCCGCCGTCGTTGCCAACAGCGATTCCTCATCCGGTTCGCAACTGCGGGGAGCAGGATCGTGGTCGACGCTGGCCAGCGGCTGCCCGGCCGGGGAGCCTACCTGTGTTGGCGAACGGAGTGCGCGACCCGGGTGCTCGAAGATGGACGACGGTTGGCACATGCGCTGCGAACGACACGTAACCTCGTGACCGTCGACACCGGCGCGCTACTGAAGGACTGGGACGCCAACCGGCGCGACCGCTGCGGCGGGACCGGCACCACAGCGACGTAACGAGTGCTGCGTCGACACGGCACGGCAGGACGCCTGTAGGAGATTGCACGTGAGTAAGGTTCGAATCTACGAACTCGCGAAGGAGACGGGGCTTCCGAACACGGAAGTCATCCGCCGCCTGTCCGAGCTCGGCATCACAGCGCGCTCGCACTCGTCGACGATCGAGAGCGTCGATGCGACGAGGTTCCGCGAAAGCCTCGGCCAGCAGCGCGAGGCGCGGCGTCGTGCCGAGGACGAGCGGGCGCGCAAGGAGGCCGAGCAGTACGACCTCTCAGCCGTGCGCCACGCCACGGCGGACGCAAAGGCGCGACGCATCCTGCCACCTCATCTCCGCCGGGCCGCGGACGCGGCGGAGCAGCCGTCGCCGGCACGGCGTTTCCGCCCACCGACGACGCCGCACCGTCCGCAGCAGGCGCCCGGCGTCAGCGTCGGTGGCGAGTCGGCACCCGCAGAAGCGCCCGCAGCCACCGCCCAGCCACCGGAGCAGGCGCCCGTTTCCGCTCCGGCGTCCCCCCAGCCGGCCGCGCAGGTACAGACCGAGGCGGGGCCGGGCGTAACAGCCGAGGCGGGGCCCGGCGTGACAGCGCGCCCACCCGACGCCGAGGCCATCGAGACCGGCGGGCAGACAGCGCCGCCGGCGGTCGCCAAGGCCGCCGACGCCGCGCGCGCCGGCCTGGTGCGTCCCGCGCCGCCGGCGGGTGAGCAGCGCGCTGCGGTCGAGCAGCCGGCTCCGCCGGCTCCAGCGGCTCCCGAGGCCCGCGCGCCGCAGCGCGCTGACGACGAGGTCGTCGGCCAGCCCGGCGTCCCACGGCCGGGCACGCCTCCGCGTCCGGGACAGCCGACGGTGCCGCGACGTCCTCTGAGTCCGGCGGCGACCGGTCGCCCGGTCGAACCACGCCGGCGTGTCGAGCACGATCTGCCGAAGGAGGGCACGGGTCGCCGCGCCATCCCGCCGCCGGTCCGCGAAGCCCCGAAGGACCGTCCAGCGGCCCGGGCCCCAGGTCGTCCGTCGGGTCCCGGTGGTGGCCCGGGCTCGCCTCCAGGGCCGGATACAGCGGCCGGCCGTCGCAAGAAGGGCAAGAAGGGGCGCCGCAAGAAGGAGCCCACGCTCCAGGACCAGTTCGAGGAGCAGGTTCAACCACGCCGCCGCCGCGGCGAGCCGGTCCAGGCCAACATCGAGGGGCCGGTCGACGTCCTGCCAGGTGTGACGGTCGGCGAGTTCGCCAAGCTGATCAACGTCAACGCGACCGACATCGTGCGGGTGCTGTTCGGCATGGGCGAGATGATCACCGTCACCCAGTCGATGTCGCAGGATCTCATCGAAGTCGTCGCCGCCGAGATGAACGCCGACATCAACTTCGTCACGCCCGAGGACATCGAGTTCGGTCCCGAGGTCGAGGACAAGCCCGACGACCTCGAACCCCGGCCGCCGGTCGTCACGGTCATGGGCCACGTCGACCACGGCAAGACACTGCTGCTCGACGCGATCCGCAAGACCGACGTCGTCAGCGGCGAAGCCGGCGGGATCACCCAGCACATCGGCGCGTACCAGGTGCGTCACAAGGGCCGGGCGATCACCTTCATCGACACGCCGGGTCACGAGGCCTTCACCCAGATGCGGGCCCGTGGCGCGCAGGTGACCGATGTCGCGATCCTCGTCGTCGCGGCCGACGACGGCGTGAAGCCGCAGACCGTCGAGGCGATCGACCACATCCGTGCCGCCGACGTGCCGATCATCGTCGCGGTCAACAAGATCGACAAGGAGTCCGCTGACGCGACCCGCGTGCGCACCCAGCTCACCGAGTACGGCCTCATCGCCGAGGAGTTCGGCGGCCAGACCACGATGGTCGACGTGTCGGCCAAGGCCCGGCTGAACCTCGATGAGCTGCTCGAGATGGTCCTGCTGCAGGCGGACGTGTCAGACCTCGAAGCGAACCCGAACCGCGGCGCTCAGGGCGCGGTGATCGAGGCGAACCTCGACCGCGGCCGCGGCGCCGTCGCGACCGTGCTGGTCCAGACCGGCACGCTGCGGGTCGGCGACAACCTCGTCGCCGGCATCGCCGACTGCAAGGTTCGCGCCATGTTCGCCGACGACGGCAGCCAGGTCACCGAGGCCGGTCCGTCACGCCCGGTCCAGGTGCTCGGCTGGAGTGAGGTCCCCGCAGCCGGCGATGAGTTCCGCGTCGTCGAAGACGAGCGGACGGCCCGCGAGATCGCCGAGAACCGTCAGGCTCGCGAGCGTCGGATCGAGCTGGCCGAACGCCGGACCCTGTCGCTGGAGGAGCTGTCCGGCGCGATCGCCGAGGGCAAGCTGGAGACGCTCAACCTGATCATCAAGGGTGACGTCGCGGGCTCGGTCGAGGCCGTCGCGGACGCGATGGAGAAGGTGCAGCTACCAGAGGTCAAGATCCGCATCATCCGCAAGGGTGTGGGCGCGGTCACGGTCGACGATGTGAACTTCGCGGAAGCGTCCGAGGCGATCGTCATCGCGTTCAACGTGCGGCCCGAGGCGAACGCGCGCCAGGCGATCGACGAATCGGGCATCGACCTGCGCCAGTACTCCGTCATCTACAAAGCCGTCGAGGACATCGAACGTGCGGTTGCGGGCATGCTCGCGCCGGAGTTCGAGGAGGTCGTCACCGGTCGGGCCGAGGTGCGGGAGATCTTCAAGATCCCGCGCGGCTTCGTCTTCGGCTGCTACGTCACGGAGGGGCAGGTGCGCCGCGGTTCGACCCTGCGGGTCATCCGCGACAGCGTGGTCGTCGCCGACGATCGTGTCGCGTCGTTGCGGCGTTTCACCGACGACGTCACCGAGGTGAGCGCGGGCTACGAGTGCGGCATCGGCCTCGACCGCTTCCAGGACATCAAGCTCGGCGACGAGTTCGAGCTCTACACCGAGCGGGAGATCGACCGCTCGTAGGACCTCGGGCAGGGAGCTCGAGCGTGATCGTGGCGATGGTCAACGTCGGGTTGCGGCTGCCGGCCTGCAACTCGCTGAAGGAGAAGCGCGGTGTGACCAAACGCCTGGTCGCCCGTCTACGTCGCGAGCTGAACGTGTCGGTCGCCGAGATCGGCGGCCAGGACTCGTGGCAGCGCTGCGATCTGGGTATCGCGGTCGCGGCCGGAACCGAGGTCGGCGCGCGCAAGGTCGCCCAGCAGATCGAGAAGATCGTGCTACGCGAGCACCGGGTCGAGCCGCTGCACTTCGAGGTCGAGATCACCGCGCCACAGCCCCGGTGACCGTGGCGACGGGCCGACACGCCGACACGAAGCGAAAGGTATGTCAGTGAGCTCCCCACGAGCCAACCGAGTCCCGGGGCGGATCAAGGAGATCCTCGCCGGCCTCGTGACGACCCTCAAAGACCCCCGAATCGGATTCGTCACCATCACCGACGTCCGTACGACTGCGGACTTCTCACGGGCCACGGTCTTCTACACGGTGCTGGGTGCTCGGGACGACGGCTCGGCTTCGGACCGCTCACCCGCCCACCCTCCGGGGTCCACCGCCGAACCATCGTCTCTCGCTGTCGTGGCGGGGGACGAGGAAGCGCAGGAGCGCTCGCAGCAGCGCACCGCCGAGGGCCTGGCCAGCGCCACACCACTGCTGCGCCGCGAGCTGGGACGTCGGATGCGGCTGCGGCAGGTTCCGACCCTGGAGTTCGTCCACGACCCGGTGCCAGCACAGGGTCGGCGGATCGAGTCGCTGCTCAACGAGGCGCGCAGAGACCGGTGACCATCAGCGCATCCGCATGGCAGGCTGCCGTCGACGCCCTGTCGCGGGCCGACGACGTGGCGTTGGCGTGTCACGTCGACCCCGACGGCGATGCGATCGGCTCGATGCTCGCGCTCCAACGTGTCCTCAACGGCCGCGGGGCGCGCACGATAGCCAGCTGGGGCACGCCACATGCAGATGCCGGTCACGAGCTCGCTGTGCCGCCGCAGTATGCCTTTCTTCCGGGCCTGGAAACGCTCGTCATGCCGGTGCAGTTCCCGGCGACGCCGGAGCTGATGGTGGCCTTCGATACCGGTGCGCCCGAGCGTCTCGGCTCGCTGCGCGCCGCGGGCGAGGCCGCCGGCACGCTCATCGTGATCGATCATCACGCCAGCGGACAGTCGTTCGGTGACATCCGTCTTGTCGACGGGTCCGTGGCAGCGACCGCGGTGCTGGTCGACGAGCTGATCTCGCGCCTGGGTGGCGAGTTGGACCGCGACACCGCGATCTGCCTGTACACGGCGCTCGTGACCGACACCGGCCGGTTCCAGTACGCCAGCACCACACCGGCGGTCCTCGAGCTGGCGGCCCGCCTGATCAGCCTCGACATCGACCATGCCGCCATCGGCCGTCAGGTGTGGAGCACCCACAGCTTCGGGTATCTCAAGCTGCTCGCGCGGGTGCTTGACCGCGCGACCCTCGAGCCGGAGGCGTCACTGCTGTGGACGGCGCTGACCCAGGAGGACCTCGAGCGCTTCGGTGTCGCATGGCAGGAGACCGAGGGGCTGATCGAGGTGCTGCGCAGCGTGGAGACCGCCCGCGTCGCAATGATCGCGAAGCGCCAGTCCGACGGCGTGTGGAAGGTCTCGCTTCGCAGCCGTGGCGACGTCGACGTCGGGCGTGTGGCGCGCGATCTCGGCGGCGGCGGTCATGCCTTCCTTGCCGGGTTGGTGTCGGACGGCGACATCACCGAGCTGGTGGCCCGCGTTGCTGCCGCCATCGTCACGCGCACGGCGCTCACACGGTCGACGCGCGACGTCACCGCTCCCGGCAGGACGCCGCAGTGACCGTTCCACCGGCTGCCGCGCCGGACGGTGTCGTCGTGGTCGACAAGCCGAGCGGATCGACGTCGCACGACGTGACGAACCGCATCCGCCGCGCGCTGCGATCCGCTTACCCGGCACCGCGTCGACGGCACGGCCACAAGGTCGGCCACACCGGCACCCTCGACCCCGGCGCGACGGGGGTGCTCGTCGTGTGTCTGGGTCGGGCCACCCGGCTCGTCCCGTTCCTGCAGGCCGGCCAGAAGACCTATGAGGCGCGCATGCAGCTCGGCCGGACGACGACCACGCTCGACGCCGACGGCGACGTCACCGCCGAACAGGACGCGTCGCACGTCGACGAGCAGTCCGTCTGCGAGGCGCTCAAGGAATTCGTCGGACCGATCGCACAGATCCCACCGATGGTCTCTGCGGTCAAGGTCGGCGGCGAACGGCTGCACGTGCGAGCGCGACGCGGCGAGGTGGTCGACCGCACGCCCCGTGCGGTGGTGATCCACGACGTGGTGCTCGAGGACTTCGCGCCCGGCGCGTTCCCTGAGGTCGGGTTTCTCGTGAGCTGCTCGGCCGGCACCTACGTGCGGTCGCTGGCCGACGACGTCGGTCGTGTGCTCGGCGTCGGTGGTCACCTGATTGCACTACGGCGCCTGGAATCGGGTGGCGCTTCGATCTCGCAGGCCGTCGGGTTGCCCGACGTCGAAGCAGCGATCATCGCGGGTCGGCTCCCGGACCTGCTGCTCAGCCCGGCAGCGGCGATGGCGCAGGCCGGTTACCCTACCGTCGTGATCGAGGACGACGCCGTGCTCCAGCTGTCGCACGGGCGGCCGGTCGCCCCGACGGGGCACGACGGCCCCGTGTCGGCAGTCGATTCCGCCGGGCGGCTGATCGCCGTCGTGGCCGACGGCGACGGCCGGGCCCGCCCGCTGGTCGTGCTCAGCCCCGCGTGACATCGCCGATGAGCGACGATCGGTCGACCGCGACTGTCACCTCGGACCTGCGCGACGTCGCACCTGCCGCATCCGCGGTGTCGATAGGGTTCTTCGATGGCGTCCACGTCGGTCATCAGGCCATAGTCGGCCGGGCGATGGCGCACGCCGCCGACAGCGGACTGCGGAGTGTCATCGTGACGTTCGACCGTCATCCGCTGCAGATCGTACGTCCCGACCATGTCCCACCGCTGCTGATGACCACGCCTCGTCGTGCCCGCACGCTGGCTGAGCTGGGTCCGGACGTCGTTGTGGTACTGCCGTTCGACGAGCGCCTGCGGATGCTGACACCGGAGACCTTCATTGCGCAGGTCCTGCGGTCGTCGTTGGACGCCCGGCACGTGGTAGTCGGCCAGAACTTCCGGTTCGGTCACCGCGCCGCCGGCGACGTCGCACTGCTCGAGCGGGTCGGTGCACGCGATGGCTTCACCGTCGACGGCGTCGACTTGCTCACCGCCGGTGGCGCACCCATCAGCTCCACGCGGATCCGCGCGGCCCTGGCCGAAGGAGACGTGGAGACGGCTGCTCGGCTGCTCGGCCGGCCGTTCCTCATCGACGGGACAGTCGTCGACGGCGATCGCCGTGGCCGCAGGTTGGGCTACCCGACGGCCAACCTGGCCGTCGCCAAGGACGTCATGATGCCGGCCGCCGGCGTATACGCCGGGACGTTGGCACATCCGGACGGTCGCCGCCTGCCGGCGGTGACCAGCATCGGCACGAACCCGACGTTCGATGGTGGGACGATGCGGGTCGAAACCTACGTGATCGACTTCGACGAGGACCTGTACGGTCTGGATGTCGCGGTCGACCTCCGTCGGTTCCTTCGAGGTCAGCAGCGGTTCGACGACGTGGACGCGCTGATCGCCGCCATGGACGACGACGTCGGTCGCGCCCGTCGCGCCCTCGTCGACACCGCAGATGGCGCCGGCAGAGCGCCTGACACGACCCCGGATGGCGGTGGGGGTCGCTCGCCCGGCGATGGCAGCCTCGTCGCCGACCACGGCTGACGGCATGCTGCTGCGAACGGACCGCCGTGCCGTGATGATCGATGTTGCGGGTACCATGGCTCATTCGTGTGGCGCGGCACAGAGAGGCGGGCTGCGCGAGTTGTTAGTATGGCTCTCTGTGGTGCGCTGAACCTTTTTGAGCGCCTGACGATCTCACGGGCTGCCAGCCGTCGGTGTGCGTGAAACACCCACAGCCATTGCGCCCGTTGCGTGCCCCAGTCACATCCCGCGTCAACCACGACGAGGAAGCGAAGAAGACGAGTATGAGTAGAGCGGTCATCGCCGACAAGCAGCAGATCATCGAAGAGTACGCGACCGACGAGCAGGACACTGGATCGCCGGAGGTGCAGGTGGCCCTGCTGACCGCGCGGATCAACCACCTGACCGAACACCTGAAGACCCACAAGAAGGACCATCATTCGCGCCGCGGCCTCCTGCAGATGGTCGGCCGTCGCCGACGTCTGCTCGGCTACCTGCAGCAGACCGACGTCGAACGGTACCGGTCGCTGATCAAGCGACTCGGACTGCGGCGATGACAACGCGCCGAGCCCGCACCCGCGGGCTCGGCGTATTCGTCTCAGGTCCGCGTCCACGTGTGCACGTCAGCTGTCAGTGGAGTGCCCAGCAGCA
>JAHELV010000041.1 GCA_024644015.1 Nitriliruptorales bacterium | reverse complement strand
CAGAGCGGCGCCGGCCAGGCGCACCCGTTCGACGAGCGGCGACGGTGAAGACGGCTGCATGACCGCACGGTAGGCAGCCCGCCGCGGTGACGCCCAGCGCGCCGCCGGATGGCTGTGGACAACGCCGCCGCGGCCGAGCGGGTTGCCGAAGACGCCAGGGAGCCGCCGTCAGGCCGGGCGCGTCACCAGGTTGAGGAGACGATCGGGCACCCAGATCAACTTGACGGTCTCGCGGTCCGCAAGGTGTCGTCGCACATTGTCGGACTGCTGGGCGAGCGCCACGACGTCGTCCTGGCTCGCGCCGGCTGTGATCGAGATCGTGTCACGCACCCGGCCGTCGACCTGTACCGGCACCTCGAGTGTGTGCTCGACGAGCAGGCTGTCGTCGTACTCCGGCCAGCGTTGCTCCGCGACGAAACCATGGTGGCCCAGGCGGTTCCAGATCTCTTCCGCGACGTGCGGGGCGACCGGTGACAGCATGATCGCAATGACCTCGAGTGCGTGCTGCGGACCATCGCCACCCTGGCCGCGCTCGCGGATCGCCGCCGAAACCTCGTTCGTCAGCGCCATCAGCTTGGCCAGGGCGGTGTTGTACTTGAACGCGTCGAAGTCGGCGGTCACGTCGCGGATGGTGCGGTGGGTCGCGCGGCGCAGGTCTTCGTCTGCTGCCGCTTCGGCCGCGGGCCCGGCAGGCGATGCGACGTGCTCGTCGGTGAGCCGCGTCAGCCGCGACAGGAACTTGAACATGCCGGTCGTCGACACGTCGGCCCAGTCGACGTCGTCCTCGATGGGCCCCGCGAACAACATGGTCGCTCGCAGGGTGTCCGCGCCGTACTCGTCGATGATGCCCCGGGGCTCGACCAGATTGCCCCTCGACTTCGACATCGCGGCCCCGTCCATGATCACCTGCCCCTGCGATTTGAGGCGTGTGAACGGCTCGACGAAGTCGACGTGTCCAAGGTCATGCAGCGCCTTGGTGAAGAACCGCGAGTACAGCAGGTGCAGGATCGCGTGCTCTATGCCGCCCGTGTACTGATCGACCGGCATCCACCGGGCGACGGCGTCGGCCGAGAATGCCACATCGTCGCGGTGCGGCGAGCAGTAGCGCAGGTAGTACCAGGACGAGTCGACGAACGTGTCCATGGTGTCGGTGTCGCGACGCGCAGCGCCGCCACACGACGGGCACGCGGCGTGGACGAACGCCTCGGCGGTGGCGAGTGGCGCCTCGCCACTGTGCGAGAAGTCGATCTCGTTGGCGTCTGGCAGGCGCACCGGCAGATCGTCGACCGGCACGGCCACCTCGCCACACGCCGCGCAGTGGATGATCGGGATCGGGGCACCCCAGTAGCGCTGGCGCGAGATCAGCCAGTCGCGCAGCCGGTAGTTGACGGCGTGCCGGCCGAGGCCCCGGTCGGCGAGGTCGTCGGTGATCCGCTGCTTGGCTTCGCGCCAGCCAAGTCCGTCGTAGGCGCCGGAATTGACCACGAGCCCGTCCCCCGCCGCAGCAACGCTCATCGTCCGGGGGTCGGGGAGGTCGTCGCCCTCGGGACGAATGACGATGCGCACCGGCAGGTCGTACTGCCTGGCGAAATCGAGGTCACGCTGGTCGTGGCCGGGGACGCACATGATGGCGCCGGTCCCGTACCCCATCAGCACATAGTCGGCGGCGTAGACGGGCAGTTGCTCGCCGTTGACGGGGTTGACGGCGTGGACGCCCAGGAACAGCCCGTCCTTGCTCGCGTCGGCTGCCTGGCGGTCGACGTCGGTGCGCGCCTGCACGCGTCGCAGGAAGGCGTCGAACTCGTCCGCGACCCCACCGCGCGCCGCCCACTCGCGGGCCGACGGGTGCTCGGGCGCGACGACGAAGAACGTCGCGCCGTACAGCGTGTCAGGTCGGGTCGTGTAGACGACGACCTCCTCGTCGCCGACCGTGAAGGTGACCTCGGCGCCCTCGCTCCGGCCGATCCAGTTGCGCTGCAACGTCAGCACGCGCTCCGGCCACGTGCCGGTCAGCTGGTCCATGTCCGACAGCAGCCGGTCCGCGAAGTCGGTGATCTTCAGAAACCACTGTGTCAACGACTTCTTGGTGACGACGGTGTCGCACCGTTCGCACCGCCCGTCGATGACCTGCTCGTTGGCCAGCACCGTCTGGTCGTTGGGGCACCAGTTGACGTCGGCCTGCGCGCGGTAGGCCCAGCCGGCCTCGTACAACTGGATGAACAGCCACTGCGTCCACTTGTAGTACTCGGGGTCCGAAGTGTGCAGCCGGCGCGACCAGTCCCACGCGAAGCCCATGCGACGCATCGTCGCGGCGTGGGTCTCGATGTTGGCGTACGTCCACGCTTCGGGATCCGCGCCGCGGCTGATCGCAGCGTTCTCGGCGGGCAGGCCGAACGAGTCCCAGCCGATCGGGTTCATGACCTCGCGGCCCTGGAGCCGCTGGTACCGGGCGACCGCGTCGGCGAGCGAGAACGCCTCCACGTGGCCCATGTGCAGGTCGCCCGACGGGTACGGGAACATGTGCAGGGCGTAGAAGGGCGGCTTGTCGGACCGCTCGTCGGCGACGAAGAGCCGCGCGTCCTCCCAGGCCTTCTCCCAACGGGGTTCGATCTCGTGGGGGTCGTAGGCGCTCACGATGCATCCTCGGGTCGTTCGTGTGAGGAAACGAAAAGACCCTCCTGCACGGAGGGTCGCCGCGCTGCGTCCGATGTCAGCGCGGCGGGCTAAGAAGCAGGGCTGCTGCCATGCATCCAAGCATACCGTGGCACGTGGACCCGACCTCGTGGGCTATGCTGCCGTCATGCCGCTGCTGTTGAAGATCGTCGTCAACGCCTTCGCGGTGTGGTTGGCCGTCCAGCTGGTCGACGGGCTCCGCTTCACCGGTGACCTCCTGACGCTGCTTGTGATCGCTGCGATCCTCGGCGTCGTCAACCTGTTCGCGAGGCCGATCGTCACGATCCTGAGCCTGCCGATCGTGCTGCTGACGCTGGGGCTGTTCCTGCTGGTCATCAACGCGTTGATGCTGTGGCTGACGATCTGGATCTCGGGCGTGTTCAATCTCGGGTTCACATCGACCGGTTTCGGTGCCACGTTCCTCGGCGCACTGGTGATCACCGTCGTGTCGTGGATCGGCGAGGCGTTGTTCGGCAGGGACTGAGCGACGCGGGTCCGACTCGCGATTGGCCGGTCGTGCGGGTGATGTCGACGGTCGGGGACGTCACGTAGCATGGCATGGCACAACGACCCGAGGATGGGCCATGACCAGCGACGCCGAGCCGTGGGATTCCGCCAACGACATCAAACAGGAGATGTCGTCGCTCCGTCGTCGCAAGACGACGCTCGCAATCGCGCGTGCGATCTCCTATGTCGCGTACGCATGGGTCGTGGTCTCCCTCGTGATCCTTGCGTTCGGGTTCGTGCTGCAGCTGTTCGCCGCGAACCCGGACGCTGGCTTCACCCAGTGGGTGTACCGTCACCTGGCCGACACGATGGAGCCCTTCCGCGGGATCTTCCCACAGGCGGACGTCGGCGACGGCGCGACGCTCGACGTGTCGATCATCTTCGCGATGTTCGTCTACAGCCTGGTTGCGCTCGCCGCCCGGAGCCTGATCGACTGGCTGACCTACCGGCGCGACCGGGTCGAGCGCCGCCTGCTGCGCGATCAGGCGCGTCTCGAGGCGAGTCGCTCCAGCAGACCGGCTGAAACGTACCGCTGAGCGCACAGCAGCGCCGCCGCACGGAGAACCGACCGGGGCGGGTCGACGTGGTGACAAGCTCGCCGAGCCCGGCGGCTGCCGTCGTGTCGGAGGGCGAGCTCAGCTGCCGGGGCCGACCGCGACGCTGTCGACGTTGATGCCGTCGGGGCGCAGCGCCAGCGTCAGGGTCGCCGTATCGGTCCTCAGCGTCAACGTGAAGTGCCCCAACGTCCGCATGCCGACCCGTGCGCCGGTCAGCTCGTGACCCGTGACGGCGCGCAACGCCTTGTTGATCTCACCGAGCCGGGCCGTCAGCTCGCGGCCGCCCGGCGTTCGTTTGAACAGGCCGGTGAGGACCTTCTCACCCTCGGCACGGTACAGCTTGCGGGCGCGCGCGGTCTGCAGCGCCAGTTCGAGCAGGGACTGCAGTTGCGGCACCAGCGCGCCGGGCACGATCCCTTCGTCGGCCGCCTCGCCGAGCGCCGCATAGCGCGCGTGCCGCTCCCCGACCAGCGCGGGCAACAGCGCGTCGACCTCGAGCTTGACCAGCTCACGCTCGTCCTCGTCGAGCTCGAGCGCGGCGTCGTCGACCTCAGTAGCCGTCTTCATTGGCCTCCCCAAGGATGGCGTGGACCTCGTGCTCGAACCCGCCGGTCTCGATCGGGCAGTGCATGCCGCACTCCTTCGGCGCGTCGCTCTCCCACCACCAGCGCCCGGCCCGGTCGTCCTCACCGTCGCGGACGGGCCGGGTGCACGGCTGGCAGCCGATGCTCGTGAACCCTTGCGCGTACAGCGGGTGCACCGGGACGTCGAACTCGCGCAGGTACTCGTCGACTTCCTCGGCCGACCAGTCCGCCAGCGGGTTGACCTTGACGATGCCGTCGTGGTCATGGTCGAGCTGGACCTTGGTGATCGCGGCGCGGGACGCCCACTGGTCGCGACGCAACCCGGTGAACCACGCGTCGAGCCCCTCAAGCGCCTGGGTCAGCGGACGGACCTTGCGGATCTGGCAGCACATCAGCCGGTTTTCGACGCTCTCGCGGAACAGCTCCGTACCGTTGCGCCGTACCATCGCGTCGACCTCACCGTGATCCGGTCGGCGCACGTCGAACCGCACCAACGGATAGCGCCGGCGCACGTCGTCGACGAATGCCAACGTCTCGGGCGGCAGTCGTCCGGTGTCGACCGTGAGTACCCGCACCTCCGGAGACATCTGGTAGGCCATGTCCAGGATCGCCATGCCGTCGGCCTGCAGGGCCGTCACGATGGCGACGTTCTCGCCGAACGTGTTCAGCGCCCACTCGATGACGTCCTCGGGCTCCTGGTCGTCGAGGTCGACGGCCAACTGGCCGATCTCCAGGTCGTCAAAGACCACACGTTCCTTCAGCACTGCGCGTCCTCCTCAGCCACCAGCGAGCGCGGGCAGGATCGACAACTCGTCTCCCGGTTCGAGCGGCGCGTCGAAGCCGCCGAGCCCGCGTATGTCGTCCTCGCCGACATACAGGTTGACGGCCGGGTTGATCTGGCCCGGGGCGCTGACCAGATACGCGGTCAACTGCGGGTGCAGAAGCGCGAGCTGATCCAGCGCCGCACCGACCGTGGCCACGTCGAGCGCGACTTCGTCGGCCCCGTCGGACAGCTCGATCAGTGTCCCAGGCACCCGCACGATCACGCGATCTGACGTCTCGCCGTCGACCACGCCGGTCACGGCCTGCCCCGACGCGATCGCGCGCAGATCGTCGTCAGACCGGCCGTCGCAGAAGTCGCGGAACGTGAAGCCGTCACCGGACCCGTTGCGCTCCGCCCTGTCGGCGAGCCACCCGTCGAGCAGCCGGACGATCACGTCGGTGATGTCGTCGGTCGGCACACGGCGCAGCAGCGGCGTGCCGATGGCGGCCGCCCGCCCGAGCCCCCCGCGCAACGTCACGTCGTACGCCTCGATGCGCTTGCCGCTCAGCGGGTCCTTGGTCGTGGTGCCCTGCAGGCCGATGTCGCCGATCCAGTGGTGGGCGCACGCATGCGGGCAGCCGTCGACGTACAACTTGAGGTCTTCGATGGCCGTGCCGAACCGTTGCTCGAGGACGCCGAGGATGTCCTTCAGCTTGCCCTTCGTCTCGGCCACCGAGTAGTTGCAGAACTTGTGGCTGGTGCACGCGATCGAGTTGCCGTACACGCGGTTGCGGGTGATCGGCATGCCGAGCGCCTTCATGCCCTCCAGGAAGCCGCCCATCTGCGACACCGGCACGTTGCCGACGATCAGGTCCTGCTGGCGGGTCAGTCGGATGTCGCCGCCGAACGGCTCGACGACGTCGGCGATGCCGATCATCTGATCGCCGGTCAGCCACCCCATCGGCACCGAGAAGCCGGCGTAGATCCTGTCGGTCTGGCGCTGCGGGTGAACCCCGAGGTGGTCGACGCCGTCGATCGGCTCCGGTGCCGTATGGTCCTCGAGCCGGCGTCCGAGGCGCTCCTCGACCTTGGCCCGCACGCCTTCGGGACCGTGGTCGTCCATCATGAACTTGATCCGGGCCTTGGCCCGGCTGACCCGGTACTTGGGGTCGGACTGCCAGGCGTCGGTGACCGCCCGCAGCACCTCGATGGTCTCGTCGACCGGCACGAACACGCCGAGGTCGCGCGCAAGGCGTGGGATGTTCGACAATCCACCGCCGACGCTCAGCGCGAACCCGTCACGACCGTCCTTGACGACGCCGATCAGCGCGACGTCGCTGATCTCCGGCGCGTTGCACTGTCCGGGGCACGCCGCGATCGTGTACTTGTGCTTGCGCGGCAGGTTCGAGTACTCGCGGTTGCCGTAGAAGTAGTCGGCGACCTGCGCGATGACCGGCGTCACGTCGAACGGCTCGTCGCGTGAGATACCCGCGACCGGGCAGCCGGTGATGTTGCGGACCGTGTCACCCTCTCCCCCGACCGTTGTGAGACCGGTCGCCTGGATGGCGGCGATGACCTCGGGCAACTGGTCGAGCCGCGCCCAGTGCAGCTGCAGGCCCTGGCGGGTCGTCAGCTCGCCGTAGTTGCGGCCGAACTGCTGCGAGATCCGTCCGACCTCCCGCAGCTGCGCCGGCTGTATCAGACCTCCAGAGACCTTGATGCGCACCATGAAGGTGCCGAGCTTCGGCTTGTCGTGCGTCAGCCCCCACCAGTTCAGGCGGACGATGTCCTCCTCGGGCACCGCCTCGTACCCCATCGCGATGAGCTGCGGCAGCTCGTCGACGATGTCGAGCGGGAACTTCTCACGCTTCAGGCGCTCGATGGAATTCCGCTTGTAGACCAGCTCCCACGTCGGCTTCTCTGTTCGCCGGCGTCTGGTGCGTGGTTGCACGGTGGTGCCTGCTGCGGCCATAGGGATCTGTGCTCCGGTTGGAGACGAAACGTCGTCGACCTTGGTAGCCGTACCGTCGGCACGCGGTCACCTGGCGCCACCGTCGATACCGTAGAAACCCTTTCTCACCGTGGGACCGCTCAGGGTTCTAGCGTGCAAACGTCGTGGAGCGTGGTTCAACGGACGCGCCGTGGGCCGTCCGACGACCGACGTTCGACACGGTCGCCGCGGATCGTGCGCGGTGCGCACAGCCGCCGGCCCAGGAGGTCACACTGGGGGCGTGCAGCAGCTCGAAGCGCCAGTCCTGCGGGCGGCGCCGGCACGTACCCGGATACGCGGCATCGACGTGGCGCGTGCGCTGGCGATCGTGGGCATGGTCATGGTCCACGTGGGACCGCGCGACCTCGCGGGTGGCGGCGCGATCGGCGCGGCGTACCGCGCCACGCACGGGCGGGCTGCGATCGGCTTCATCGTGCTCGCCGGCATCGGTGTGTCGCTGCTGGTCGGCGACCGCTCGCGCTCGCGCCTGGACAGTGCGACGGTCGGGCTGGGCTGGCGGGCTCTCGTGCTGTTCCCCGCCGGCGTGGCGCTACAGACGCTGGATGTCAACGTGGCGGTGATCCTGCAGTACTACGCCGTCTACTTCCTCGTGGCCGTGGTGGCGATGCGGCTGCCCGACCGGTGGCTGGCGATCCTGGCTGCCGCGAGCGCGACGCTCGGTTCCGGCGCCGTCATCTGGCTCGAACGTGTGGCGCCGCAGCTGTTCGAGTCGGGCGTTCCCCAGTGGTACGACCTGTCGCGGATCGTGCGGGACATCTTTGTGACCGGCTACTACCCCGTGATCGTATGGACCGCTCCTTTGGTGGTGGGAATCTGGCTGGGTCGCAGAGACCTGCGGTCGCCGCCTGTCCAGCGCGCCCTCACGGGTGGGGGTGCCGCGGTGGCGGCGGTGGGCTTCGTGCTGTCCGACGCGCTCGTCGGGCTGTTGGGACCCGCGGTCTCGCCGGTCGACTGGCGGCAGCTGTACGTCATCGAGCCGCACAACGAAATGCCGCTGTGGGTACTGACCTCGACGGGAATCGCCGTCGCGGTCATCGGCGGGTGCCTCATGCTGGCCCGCGCGCTGCCCAGGACGCTGTGGCCGCTGGTCGCGATGGGCCAACTGGCGTTCACCGCCTATGTGCTGCACCTGTTGGTGCTCGACGCGTGGCCACACTGGCTGGTGCGCGACGCCTACGCGCCCGCGTGGATCTCCGTCATCCGCTTCACTGCGGTGGCGCTCGTCGTGGCGACCGTGTATCGGGCCGTGGCCGCCCGCGGTCCGTTCGAGCTGTTGCTGCGGGTCCCGGTCACCCCTCGGCGGCACGCTTCTTGAGGTTGGCACGGTCGATCTTGCCGAGGTGGGTGCGCGGGAGATCATCGAGGACGACGACGCGTCGAGGATGCTTGTAGGGCTCCAGCCGTTGCAGCACGAACCGTTGGAGCTGGTCGGCGAGGCCGGGGTCAGATGTCGGCGCCACGACGAAGGCGATCGGCTTGACCAGGCCATCGCGGTCGGTCGCCCCGACGACCGCGCACTCGGTGACCTGTTCGTGGGTCAGAAGGCAGCTTTCGACCTCCGCCGGAAGCAACCAGCGGCCCTTGACCTTCAACGCGTCGTCCCCGCGACCGATGTAGGTCACGTAGCCATCCTGGTCGGCGGAGATCAGGTCGCCGGTCACGACCCATTCGCCACGGAACACCCGCTGCGTCTCGGGCATGTTGCGCCAGTACGCGGTGGCACGCGACCCGCCCCGCACCCACAGGCGGCCGACCTCGCCCGGCCCGACACGGCGGTCGTCGTCGTCGCGGACCTCGATCTCGTAGCCGGCCACCGCGGTGCCCAGCGTCCCGGGACGGACGCGGCCCGGTTGGTTGCTGACGAAGATGTGCCACATCTCGGCCGTGCCGAGACCGTCGTACAGGTCGACGCCGAATGTGGACATCCACCGGTCATACAGCGTCACGGGCAGCGCCTCGCCGGCGGACGTGGCGAACCGCACGCTGGACAGGTTGCGCCGGCCGGCCGATGGATGGTCGACCAGCCTGGCGATCATCGACGGCACGGTGACGAACACGGTGGGGCGGTGACGCTCGATGCGGTCGAAGATGGCACCGGGCGTGGGATGCTCCGCGAACAGGACGGCGGAACCGCCGACAGCGAACGGGAAGAACAGCACCGCGCCCATCGCGTACCCGAAGTACAGCTTGGGCGCGCCGATCGCGACGTCGTCCTCGCGGTAGCCCATGGTCTGCTTGGCGTAGCGCTCAGCGGCGTTGGCGTACGACCCGTGGGTCTGCACGACCGCCTTCGGCCGGCCGGTCGTGCCGCCCGAGAACAGCCAGATCGCCGGATCGTCCCGGTGTGTGGCAACAGTCTCCAGCTCGTCGGATGCGCCGATCTCGTCGACCGTGGCATGCGCGCCGCCGTCGCCACCGACGACGAGCAGCCGGGGAGCCGCTTCGCGGCTGCCAGCGGCAGCCGCAGCGAACGTCGACACCGCCGACGGCGCGACGATGGCGACGGGCACACGCCCGTAGTCGAGGATCGCCCGCAGGCTGTCGACGGCCAGGCCGGGATTCACCATCACCACGACGGCACCCACCTTGAGGATCCCGAAGAGTGCTCCGACGTAGTCCGCCCCGTCAGGTAACGCCACGATGACCCGTTCCTCCGCGCGCACACCCAGCGCGCGCAGGGCGTTGCCGAACCGGGACGCCATCCGGTCGGTGTCGGCGTAGGTCAGGTCGCCGTCGTCGAGCCGCAGCGCGACGCGTTCGCCGCGGCCCTCCCGCAGCCGATCGCCGAGGTAGTAGTCGGCGATGTTCAGCAGCTCACCCGACGCCATGGGTCACCGCCCTTTCGCGCGGACCACCGCGCCAGCTCGAGACGACCTCGGCCAGACGGTCGAGCTGGGCGAGATCGGCGACGGCCGGCAACAGGATCAGGTGTCCACAGCCGGCGTCGGCGTAGCCCTCGACGAACTCGCGGACGGCAAGGGGTGTCGTCAGCAGCCCGTCGGCGATGCGGCGCGCAAACGGTCCGGTGAACGCGTAGTAGTCGAGCAGGTACGCACGCCCCGCGTCGGCCGCGTCACCGAGGGCGTAGTAGCCCTGTCCCCACAGCTCCGGTTCCCCCGGGCGACCCGCATCGGCCCATGCAGCGCGCGCCTGTGCGGCGGCCGCCGCGAACGCCCGGGGCGGCCCTCCACCGTGGAAGTATCCGTCCGACAGGCGCGCCATGCGGGCGAACGCCGGTCCGCTGCCCCCGCCGACCAGGACCCGGGGCGCCGCCCGCACCGCAGCGCTCGGCGTGATCCGCCCGTCGTCCCACAGCGCCCGCAGTTCGGTGATCTGATCGGTCAGGCGGTCACCCCGGGACTGGCCGGCCAACTCGTTGCGCTCGTAGTCGTCGCCGCGTGCCCCGATCGCGACGCCGAGGGTCAGGCGGCCGCCCGACAGCACGTCGAGGCTGATTGCCTGCTTGGCAAGCGTGGAGCGCTCACGCAACGGCGCGATCAAGATGCACGTCACGAGCTCGACACGGCTGGTCACCGCCGCCGCCGCGGCGAGCGACACCATCGGTTCGAGGTTGTCGTACACGATCCGGTCGACCGTTCCCACACTGGCGAACGGACCCTCGTCGGCGCGCATGGCCCAGTGCACGATCGTCGCCGGGTCGACCCCCGGCACGGCGTTCGGCAGTCCGACCCCGACGTCCATGGTTTGTCCCTCTCAGGTGTCGGTGGAACCTACGACGGCGACCGCTGTAGGGCCAGCCACGGCGGCTCGGCGGGCAGGGGACGGCCGACGATCACGAGATCGGCCGCGCCGGCAGCGAGTACGTGGTTGGCCTGCGACAGCGTCGGCACACTGCCGGACGCGATCGTGCGCACACCCCCGCAGTTGCGAATGAGGTCGCTCCATCCGGCGTGGTAGACGCCGCCATAGTCCGGGCGCGCGTGCGGTGTGGTCTGGCCTGCCACCACATGGAGCAGGTCCGCGCCGTGCGCCGCCAGTGCGCGGGCGACGTCGACGGCGTCCTGCGCGGTCAGCCCGCCGGGCTGCAGGTCGCTGGCGGAGACGCACACCGACAGTGGCCTGTCCGCCGGCCACACGGCACGAACCGCGTCGAGAACCTCGAGCGGGAAGCGCAGGCGCCCGTGCAGCTCGCCGCCCAGGTCGTCATCACGACGGTTGGTGAGCGGAGACAGAAAGCTGGCGAGCAGGTAACCGTGACCGAAGTGCAGTTCGAGCAGATCGAAACCGACGTCGGAGGCCCGGCTGGCCGCCGCGGCGAAGTCCTCGCGGATCCCGGTCCGCCGCTGCGCATCCAGCGCGTGCGGTACGGCGCCGACGGCCGTGTACGGCACGGCCGAGGCCGCCACGAGCGGCCAGCCGGCGCGCAACGGCAGGTCGACCCCCTGCTGTCGCGGCCTGGTCGCGCCTCGGGGACCCGCATGGTTCAGCTGGACGCCGACGAGGGTCGGCGTCGTGCCGCGCACCTCGGCCAGCGCCGCGGCCCACTGCTGGGCGTGCGCGTCGGTCCACAGGCCGGCGTCGCCCGGACTGATGCGGGCGTGGGCCGAGACCGCGACCGCTTCGAGCACCACCGCGCCGGCGCCACCCTGGGCACGGCGCACGTAGCGGCGAACCAGGCTGTCGGACGCCCTGCCCTGCTCCCCGTCGTGGTCCGGCGGGACGGTCAGCACCGTACGGTTGACGAAGCGACGCCCACCGATGTCGACGCCGGTCAACGCTGGCGGCGGCGCGACCACCATCGCCACGTCGTGGTTTCCGCGCTCGGCCTCCTCGGCAAACCAGCGGTCGACGGCCAGGACCAGGTTCGGGTCACGGCGCTTCATGTTCTCGTAGTCGATCCGCTCGCTGCGCGTCAGCAGCGAGTACGCGAACTGCGCTGGCGGGAAGCCCCAGTAGCGGCGGTAGCGGGCGAACCAGTCCAAGCTCTCCGCCGCGGCCTGCTGCACCCGGTCGACCGCCGGCCGCCGAGTCGCCTCGTAGTCGGCCAGTGCCGTGTCGACGTCGTCGCAGCGCGCGAGCGCGTCGGTCAGCGCGATGGCGTCCTCCAGCGCAAGCTTGGTGCCCGAACCGATCGAGAAGTGCGCGGTGTGCGCCGCGTCACCCAGCAGCACGACGTTGTCGTGGCACCACGTGGCATTGCGGACCGTGGTCCAGTCGAGCCACTTCGAGTTGTTGGCGATCAACCCGTGGCCGTCGAGGTCGTCGGCGAACAGGTCGGTGAGGAAGGCGATGGCGTGCTCGTCGCTCTCGCCGGGCGCCAGCGTGTCGGCGTCGACCGCGTCCAGCCCGGCGGCGCGCCAGACCTGCTCGGAAGCCTCGACGATGAAGGTGCTGGTCGTCTCGCTGAACGGATAGATGTGGGCCTGGAAGGGGCCGTGCTCGGTGTGGGCGAAGATGAACGTGAACGCGTCGAACGGCTTGGTGGTGCCCAGCCAGATGTACTTGCTGCCCTCGACGGTCAGCTGCGGCGCGAATGCGTGGCTCCACGTCCGACGCACCGCGCTGTTGCGACCGTCGGCCCCCAACAGCAGGTCCGTGTCGGCGCGCAACGCCTCGACGTCGTCGACCTGGCTGCCGAACCGCACGTCGGCTCCCAGTTCCGCGGCCCGCTCCTGCAGGAGCGCCAGCAGCCGGTGGCGCGAAACGGCGGCGAAGCGGTTGCCGTGCGCCCGTACCCGTGCGCCCCCGTAGCGGATCTCGACCGGGTCCCAGCGGGCGCACGATCGCATCAGGCGTTCATAGCTCACCGCGTCGGCGTCCTCGAGCTCGGCGAGCGTGGCGGCCGAGAACACCACGCCGAATCCGAACGTGTCGTCCGCGGCGTTGCGCTCATGGACCGTGACCTGTGTCTCGGGGTCGGCCAGCAGCAACAGAATCGCCGTGTACAGCCCACCTGGTCCCCCACCGACACTGGTGACCTTCACGTCCGCCTCGTCCTGCCTCGCCGCTGGACCCGGCTGCGACAGCAACCCGGACCGATCCCGTTTCATGCTACTCATCCGTTACCATCGCAAGGCCAGGCACGCCACGAGTGAGGTCGATGTGTCCTCCATCAGCGACGAGCATCGGCGGCTGCTGGAGGACACGCGTCGCCTCGCGCGTCACGAGCTGACGCCGATCGTCGGACGCGGGCCGCATGGGCGGGTCAACCGCGCCCTCGTCCAAGCGCTGGCCGACCATGGGATCCTGCCGCGCCTGTTCCCGGCTGCGCTCGGTGGAACTGCGACCGGGAACGTGTCGGCGACCGAGCTGTGCGTTCTGCGTGCGGCGATCGCCGCCGAATCCACGACCGCCGAGACAACGCTGGCGGTCCAGGGGCTTGGGTCCTACCCGATCCTGCAGTCGGGCAGCGACGCGCTGCGCCGGCGCTGGATCCCGCAGGTCGCCGCCGGCCGCGCGGTTGCCGCGTTCGCGCTGACCGAGCCGGGCGCGGGGTCCGACGCGGCCGCGATCGAGCTGCGGGCCGAGCTCGACGGCGACGCGTTCCGATTGAGCGGCACGAAGACGTGGATCTCACACGCACCCGATGCCGACGTGTACACGCTGTTCGCGCGCACGACGCCGGGGGCCGGCGCGCGGGGTGTCACCGCGTTCGTGGTCCCGGGCGACGCCGACGGACTGCATGGCAGGCCGATCGAACTGATCGCACCGCACCCGCTCGGCGCACTGGAGCTCGACGGCGTGCGGGTCCCGGCCGCCGCGGTGCTCGGCGAGGTCGATGGCGGCTTCGCGGTGGCGATGCGTACGCTGGACCTGTTCCGGCCGAGCGTCGGTGCCGCGGCGGTCGGCATGGCACAGGCGGCGCTCGAGGCGGCGCTCGACCACGCCGATCAGCGTGAGGCGTTCGGGCAGCCGTTGCGCGCACACCAGGCGATCTCCCATCAACTCGCTGACATGGCCACCCGCCTGCAGGCCGCACGGCTGCTGGTGTTCGACGCGGCTGGCGCGCTCGACGGCGGCGCCGGCCGGGTCACCCGCCAGGCGGCGATGGCCAAGCTGTTCGCGACCGAGATGGCGCAGTTCGTCATCGACGCCGCCATCCAGATCCACGGCGCCGCCGGGCTCGAGCGGGGCCATCTGCTGGAGGAGCTGTACCGGGAGGTGCGGTCGCTGCGGATCTACGAGGGCACATCGGAGATCCAGCGCACCATCATCGCCCGCGAGCTGTACCGCGACCGGCACGAGCGCCGGCCATGAGCGCGGCGCCGCAGTCCCGTCGGGCGCTGGTGACCGGCGCCAGCAGGGGCATCGGTCGTGCGGTGGTCGAGCGCCTGGCGGCGGACGGATTGTCGGTCGTGGCTGTCGGACGCGATCGTGACGCGCTCGCCGACGTCGCGGCGTCAGCCGGCGGCCGGCGCTGGCGGGTCGAGCCCCAACGCTGCGATGTGACCGACGAGGACGCGATCACCACGCTGTTCGATCGCGTCGGACCGATCGACGTGCTCGTCGCCAATGCGGGTGTGTCGGCCTCCGCGCCCGTCCATCGCACGTCGTTGAACGAGTGGAACCGGCAGCTGCTGGTCAACGCGACCGGTGTGTTCCTGTCCGCGCGTGCGGCGCTCCCCCAGATGCGCGAGCGCAACCACGGTCGCATCGTCGTCGTGGCGTCGGTCGCCGCGCTGCACGGTGCCCGCTACATCTCCGCCTACGCGGCGTCGAAACACGCGGCGCTGGGGTTCACGCGCTGTCTCGCGGCCGAGGTCGCCGGGTCGGGCGTGACGGCCAACGCCGTGTGCCCCGGCTACGTCGACACGGCGATGACCGACCGCAGCATCGCGACCATCGCGGCGCTGACCGACCGCGACGAAGCCGACGCCCGAGCGTTCCTGGAGCGCGAGCAGCCACTGGGCCGGCTGATCACGCCCGAGGAGGTGGCGGCAGCGGTCGCGTTCCTGGCGTCCGACGCCGCCGCACCGATCAACGGCCAGACGCTGGTGCTCGACGGCGGCGGGCTCCAACACTGACCATCCACAGCCGGGGAGGCACCACGTGACGTTTCGAGCCAGTGCCGCGCTCACGCAGGACTGGGAGCACTTCGACCTTGCGATCGACGGCGGCGTCGCAACGGTGACGCTGACCCGTCCCGAGAAGCTCAACGCGCTGACGTTCGAGGTCTACGCCGACCTGCGTGACCTGCTGGCCGAACTGCCGGCGCGCGACGACGTCGACGTGCTGGTCATCACCGGGACCGGGCGTGGGTTCTGCTCCGGCGGGGATGTGCACGAGATCATCGGCGCACTGCTCGACATGGACACCCGCGGGCTGCTCGAGTTCACCCGCATGACGGGCGCCGTGCTCCAGCGCCTGCGGGAAGTCCCGCTGCCGGTCGTCGCAGGTGTCAACGGCATCGCGGCCGGGGCGGGGGCGGTGATCGCACTGGGCGCCGACCTGCGGGTCCTGTCCCGCTCGGCGTCGTTCCAGCTGCTGTTCACCCGCGTGGGGCTGTCCGGCGCCGACATGGGCATCGCCTACCTGCTGCCCCGCCTCATCGGACTGGCACGCGCGACGGAACTGCTGCTGCTCGGCGACCGGGTCGACGCCGACACCGCACTGGCCTACGGACTCGCGACCCGGGTCGTCGACGACGACGAGCTGCCGGCGGCCGTCAATGCCCTGGCGCGGCGGTTCGCTGACGGCCCCACCCTGGCCTACGGCGCGACCAAGGCGCTACTGACCCGCGAACAGGACATGAGCCTGCAGGCGTCCGTCGAGACCGAAGCGCTGGTGCAGGCGCTGCTGATGACGTCCGCTGACCACCGCGAGTTCTACGAGGCGTTCAGCGAGGGACGCGACCCCCGATGGAGCGGGCGCTGACGTGACTGGATCCCCGCACGAGATCGTCAACCCGTCGACGCTGCTGCCGCCCGTCGGTTTCTCGCACGCCGTTGTCGCCGGGCCGGGGCGGATCGTCCACTTCGGCGGGCAGACCGGGCACCGTGCCGACGGTTCGCTGCCCGACGGTCTGGTCGCCCAGTTCGATCAGGCGGCGGCCAACCTGGCGACCGCGGTAGCCGCGGTCAGCGCACGTCCTGATCACCTGGTGTCGGTCCAGGTGTTCGTGACCAGCGTCGACGAGTACCGCGCGAACCTCGACCCGCTCGGCGTCGCATACCGACGACACCTCGGCCGCCACTACCCGGCAATGGCGCTGTTCGAGGTGGCGCGGCTGTACGACGCCGCTGCGCTCGTCGAGCTCGTGGCCGTCGCTGTGCTCCCCGACGGCTGTGACTGATCGGCACGGCGGCCGTCACGCATACGACGGCGCATACCGCTATGTGGTCCTGCGCACCTCCGACGAGACGGCGGCGCTGCCGGCGCGCTGCGCCGAGTGGGCTGAGCGGACCGGCGTCGAGGTCGACGTCGTCGGTCCCGTCGGCGTCGGTGGGCTACCGGCCCGCCTCGCGGGCGAGCGCTACGCCGGTGCCGTCGTCGAGCTCGCGGGCGTGTCGAACGACGACGCGCTGGCGGCCGCCATCGCGGCCACGGCGTACCCGGTGATTGCGGTCAGCCGTCACACGCTGCGGGAGGGAACCTCGGTCGTCGAGGCCGCGTGCGCCGCCACGTTGGCCGGCCGGGGCACCGGCGGGTTCGTCTGGGCGCTGTGGCACCTGCACGCGCTACGCACCCACGCGCCACGCACGCTGTCGTACGGCCGCCGGCCGGCTCAGGTCGGCGACCTGCGACTGCCCGAAGGCCCTGGTCGACGGGCGACCGTGGTGCTGGTCCACGGTGGATTCTGGCGCCACGAATGGGCTCGCGACCTGATGGACGGCGTTGCCGTGGACCTTTCGCGCCGCGGGTACGGGACGTGGAACATCGAGTACCGTCGCTGCGGGCCGACTGGCGGCGGCTGGCCGCACACCGGCGATGACGTGGTGCGCGCCGTCACGTCCCTCGCGCTGCTCGCCGCCGGCGACGTCGACCTCGACCGGCTGGTACTGCTCGGGCATTCGGCGGGCGCCCAGCTCGCGCTGCGCGCGGCCGCCGAGCTGCGTGACCGGCACCGCCCACCGGCGCTGGTGGTCGCGATGTCAGGGCTGTTCGACCTCGACGCGGCCGCACGCGAAGGCGTGGGCTGGGGCTCCGTCGAGACCTTCATGGGTGGCGGCCCCGATGAGATGCCCGCCGCCTACCGCGACGCCGCGCCGATCCTCCATGTCCCGCTCGGCGTCCCCCAACTGGTCGTCCATGGCACCGCCGACACCCACGTGCCGTACACGCAGACCGACAGCTATCACCGGCGGGCCAGCGACGCCGGTGACACCGTCGAAGTCGTCGCGCTCGAGGACGCGGACCACTTCGCGGTGATCGACCCGACGTCAGCCGCGTGGGCCGCCACGGTCGCCGCCCTCGAACGCCATGTGCCGGCCTGAGCGCCCGTCAGCTGAGCAACACGACCTTGCCGAGGCCATGGCCCTGTTCGCTGCTGCGGTGGGCGGCAGCGGCGTCGGCCAGCGGACGGGTTTCGCGGACCGGCACGGCCAGTGCGCCGTCGACGTAGCGTGACGCGGCCTGGCGCAGCCCCTCCAGCGAGCGGTCACCGCCCCCGAACGACACCGTGACCCCGTACTCGTTCGCCATCGGGTCGGCGATCGTGACGATGCGATCGGTCGTGTTGCCACGCAGCTCGATCGAGGCCGGCAACGCACCCTTTCCTGCGGTATCGAGTACTGCGTCGACACCGTCCGGCGCCAACGCGCGGACGCGGGCGACGAGCCCGTCGCCGTAGACGGTCGGCGTGACGCCGAGCGACCGCAGGAACTCGTGGTTGCGCTCGCCGGCCGTCCCGATGACTGTCGCGCCGCGCGCGATTGCGAGCTGCGCGGCGATCACGCCGACCGACCCCGCCACGCCGTGGATCAGGAGCGTGTCACCACCGGCGACGTCGAGCAGGTCGAGCACGCGCTGCGCCGTCTCGGCCGCGACCGGCAGTGACGCCGCGACCTCCCAGGGCATCGACGGCGGCTTGGCGACGACGTCGGAGGCGACCGCATACTGCGCGTACGAGCCGCCGACAGCGAAGCCGAACACCTCGTCGCCGACTGCGACGTCGGTGACACCGTCGCCGACCTGATCGACGACCCCCGCCACGTCGATGCCGGGTGTAGCCGGCAACGACCCTTCGCCGTATGCACCACTGCGGATCTTCCAGTCGATCGGATTGACGCCGGCGGCGCGCACGGTCAACCGGACCTGACCGGCTCCCGCCCGCGGCTCGTCGACCTCGGCGAGGTGCAGCACTTCGGCCGGACCGGTCTCGGTGTAGACGATGGCCTTCGACATCGGAATCCTCTCGGGTCTCGATCGGCGGGCGGTGCCCTTTCGGTGACGCTAGCCGCAGACGCCCGATGTGGTATGGCGTGGCGTCATCCGAGCACCGCTGACGGATCCGGGACAAGGTCGCGGGCGAGCCACTGGAAGACCCGCCACCCGACGTCGGCAACCGCCAGCGACACAGCCACGTCCTTGGCCGCCTCGTCAGACACCGGTGTCGGGTCGACCGCCTTGACGTGCGCCTCAGCAACCCGTTCCGCCATCACGAATGCGCCGACCGCGGCGCCCGGCGAACTTCCGGCTGTCAGCAGGCCGTGGTTGCGGAGGATGCACAGGGTCGAGTCGGCCATGGCGCGGGCGATGGCGTGGCCGCCATCGAGCGTGGCGACCTCGAGGTCTTCTCCCGTGTAGATGGACTGGTCGAAGACGAACACGCACGACTCCTGGGTTATCGCCTGGAACGGCCGGACGTTCGCTGACCACGGCGTGCCGAAGGGCGTGTGGGTGTGTGCGGCCGACACCACATCGGGTCGGGCGTCCAGGATCGGCCAGTGGATGTTGTACGCCGCGGCGTTGATCCCCCCGGTTGTCGGGCCGGCGACGACGTGCCCGTTGGGGCCGACCAAGGAGAGGTTGTCGATGGTCGCCGCCCAGAACGGCACGCCATGCGCGAGGACCCAGAAGTGGTCCGTGAGGATGGGGTCCCGAGCGGTGATGTGACCGTCGCCCAGTTGGCCCCATCGCATCTTGGCGAAGATGCGGTACCCGATCGCCGCCTCCCACTTGCGGTAGAGCCTGAGTTCCTCGGAATCGTCGATCTGTGGCATGTGGACGTGGTAGCTGAGATCGGGGTACCGATCCAGGACGAGCGCGCTGTGCAAAGCCTGGTGTGGTCTCGGCATTGCCGGACACCTCGATTCTCGACGACGGTGGGACGTGAGCAGCCCCCTTGGCGCGTCTCGATCACACAGTGCCGCGGCCACTCGGCACGACTTCGTGCCCCGGCGTTTCGGGTTCGTTATCGCTGATCTGCTGCGGGAACCCAGCAGCGAGAACGTCCAGGCCGGTCGCCTCCTCGAGCCGCTTGATCACGTTCGGCGACCATTCGCGGGGTCCGTATCGTTGCAGCGCGTCGAGGAAGATGTCGAGCATCCGGGGCGCGATCTCGAGCGGCACGTCGCGACGATCCGCGAGCGCCTGGAAAAGTGTCATGTCCTTGACCACGAGATCCATGGTGAAGTTGATGTCTCGGCTGCCGTTGAGGATGACCTGGCCCTCGGTTTCGTGGACGAACGAGTTGCCCGACGAGATGCGGATCGCCTCGTAGGTCGTGTCGAGATCCAAACCGGCGGCCATGGACGTCACCAGCGCCTCGCACAGGGTGAGGAGGTTGGCCGTTGCGAGATAGTTGGTGACCAACTTGAGGATCGAAGCCGACCCCACCGGGCCGGTGTGCAGGATCTGCCGTCCCATTGTCGTCAGCACCGGCAGCATCCGATCGAACACGTCTCGGTCGCAGCCGGCGAAGATCGCGATGTTGCCGGTCGCGGCCCGATGGCAGCCCCCCGACACCGGACAGTCCACGGGCGACGCCCCGGCTGCGGCGACGCGCCCGGCGAGTCTGCGGACCTCTGCCTCGTCGGTCGTGCTCATCTCGGCCCAGATCTTGCCTGCACCGAGGCCCCCGAGAAGGCCGTCGTCGGCTTCCAGGACGGCCGCGCTGGCCGCGGGGCTCGGCAGACACGTGATGACGATGTCGCACTCCTCCGCCATCTCCCGCGGAGACGCACCCCAGGTCGCGCCACCGGCGATCAGCGGCTCGGCGATCGTCTCGTCGATGTCGCGGACCGTGAGGTCGAACCCGTTGCGCAACAACGAGCGCGCGAGCTTGCCGCCGACGTTGCCAAGTCCAATGAACCCGACCTTCTCGGTCATGTGCTCCTCCCGGTAGCGCGAACGAGAGTGTGGCTCGACCGGAGCGGCAACTCAAGCGGGTGTCCGATCGATTGCGAACCGCTGCGCGCGTTGCACGGACTGCGATCACCGATTCGCCGACACGCTGCTGGAGATGTCGTGCACCGAGGCTACGATCCGCGTAGGACCTCGGTCGACGTGGGCCGAGGTCGACGTTGAGGGGTGGATCTCGAATGGTGACATTGACATCGCAGCGGTCGCTGACCGGTCTGCGCACGTTGGTCGTCGTGGCGGCGCTTCTGGTGACCACTGCGTGCGCGAGTACGGAGTCGTCCGGTCCGGTTGGTGCGTCGCCGGCGCCTTCGCCCTCGGCTTCACCGACGCCGCAGACGTCGACCTCCGAGCCGGCCTCGCCGGAGGCGTCGCCCGGCGGAGCGCTCCCGGGTGAGCCCGTCGAGTTCTTCTACTCCGGCGGCGATGTGCTGGCCGTTGTCGGCGTCGCGGCCGACGACGTCCTCAACGTGCGGTCGGCACCCGGGGTGGACGCCGATATCGTCGCGACCCTCGCGCCGCTGGCCGCCGACGTGGTCGCCACCGGATCCGTACGCCAGCTACCGCGATCCTTCTGGGCCGAAGTCGAGGCGGACGACACGACGGGGTGGGCCAACGTCGCGTTCCTGGCCTATCTGGGACCCACGGACGACGTCACAGCCGAGGTGGTCGACGACCTCGGCGACGCGGTGACTGCCGAGACGATGTTGGACCTGGGCCGGGCGGTGGCGCGGGCTCGCGCGTCGACCGACCCGGCGTCGACCATCACAGTCGTCGACGGTCCCACGGTCGGCGACCTCGGCGAGGTGACGCTCGACGTGATCGGGCTCGGCGACGACGCGTTGTCCGGCGTCCGGCTGGTCGTCTTCGGACAACCGCTGGAGTCGGGTGAGGGCTTCGAGCTGAAGAGCGTCGAGCAGACCAGCCTGTGTGCTCGCGGCGGCTCCGAAACCGACCCGTGCGCATAGGGGCACAGTCCGGACCTCGCGGCGGCCGGGACACTTGAGTGGCCCGGCCGCCGCGGCGAGCTACCCGGTCACCACGACCTTTGCACGCATCCACGGGTGTGGGGTGCACAGGTACTCGAACTCGCCGGCCTCGGTGAACGTGTACGACCACGACTCCCCCGTGCCCAGCAGGTCGGAGTCGAACGATCCGTCGACCGCGGTCACGGTGTGCATGATCCCCTGGTCCTCGTTGGTCCAGGTCACCGTGTCACCGACCTTGACCTCGAGCACATTGACCGAGTAGTCGGCGGGGTCCTCGGTATCGGCGAACTCGTCAGCGGCACCATCGTCTTGGAACTCGGCGGAGCCTTGCACGATCGACACCGTCTCGGTCGCACCGGACGCAGCGTCCGCACCGGCCTGAGCGGTCGCCGACTCGTCGGGTGTCGTGCCGGCACCTGCGTCGGGGATCTCGGCGGGGTCGACCTCCTCGAAGATCTCGGCGTTCTCTGCCCCGTCGATCACGACCTGACCGATGGCCCCCTTGTCGAACGCCCGGGACAGCGCGTGGTCGACGAGCACCACGGTCTGGGGCACCTGACCCACCATCTCGACGACCGTGCCGCCGCCTGCGGGCACCAGGGTCGTCTGTGACCCTCGCAGCGGGGTGTTGAGCAGTGCAGCCTCCGGATAGACGGTGTCCCAGTGGGAGCCGATCGGGTGGAAGCTCGAGATCAGGTTCAGCCCGGCGTTGACGAAGTAGATCCGGCTGCGCTCGCCGACCTGCATCTGCAGGGCGTTGTCATCGGTCAGCGCGCCGACCGCCCCGTTGAACACCACATGGCTCGGGGACTCGTCGGTCAGCGCGGTGCGATCGAGCTTGCCCACTTTCGCGCCACCGTCCGCCACGTAGTACTCGGACTGCACGACATACCACTCGTGGTCGACGGCGGGCAGCGGGATGTCGGGATCGACCAGGATCCCACCGAACATGCCGTGGGAGATGTGCGCCGGCACGTCCCCGTAGGCGCAGTGGTACATGAAGAATCCCGGGTAGAGCAGCCGCGCCTCGATGGTGCGGGTCTCACCGGGCGCCACGGTCGTCGCCGCTGCCCCGCCGCCCTGGCCCGTCACGGCGTGCAGGTCGACGTTGTGGGGGTTCTGGTTGCCCTGTGGGTTGGTGATCGTGAAGCGCAGGACGTCGCCGACCCGCGCACGGATGACCGGACCGGGTGTGCCGACCACAGGTCCGTCGGGACCGCCGAGGATCCTGTAGCCCCAGGTCTCGTGCTTCGTGCCGCTCGCGGGGTCGATGGTGGACACGTTCTCGACGACCTCGAAGGCCACGTCGACGATCGCCTGCTCCGAGCGGTCGGCCGGCGGAGGCATCTCGGGCGCCACCGCCACATTGGTCTCACCGGATGGAACCGGCCCGAGGTCGCCCTTGGCGACCAGCTCCGGGATGGCGCCGCCGGCGCCCTGCGCATCTCCGGACGCCGGCTGTGCGGTATCGGTCAGCGCGACCGGTTGGCCGGGCTGCGCCCGCGTGTCGCTCACGAGCTGCTGGTACTCGTCACGCAGATCCCCGGCGATCAGAATGCCGCCGATCTGATTGGCGACCACGAGGACCAGGAGCAGCGCGACAGCGATCATGCTCAGCGCCAGACCACGGGTCCACGGACTGGGATCCCGCCCTGGGGTGTCGTCGGTTCGCACCTGGCCAGCCATGTTCGCTCACTCCTTCAGTTGTTGACCGCGCGTTGGGGCCAGCGCGGGTGTTGCGGCGAGGCGTGCGACGAGCGCGTCACGCGCCGGCATCCAGGCGTCGTGCAACGCGCACGACACCAGCGCCGGGCAGGGCTGCTCGCGCAGCACGCAGCGGTCGGACTCCACCGGGCCCTCGACGGCCTCGATGAGCTGCAGCAGAGAGGCGTCGGGCGCGGCTTCGGTCGCCTGGTATCCGCCACGCGGACCCGGCACCGAGCGTACCCATCCCGCCGACGTGAGCGGCGCAAGCACCTGCACCAAGAATCCGGCGCTCGTGCCGAGTTCGTCGGCGAGCTCGCTGCCCTTGCGCAGCGCGCCGGCGCTGGGCAGCGTCTGCAGCGCCCGCAACGCCAGGTCCGTCTTGCGCGTCAGTTCAAGTCTCACAGTCGCATAGTGGTCGACTCTAGGACTCGATGTCAGGACCAATGGCCCTGGCACGCCGGGACCTTGTCCGTACGCGTTGGTCGCGCCACCGCGTGCCTCGGCAGGAGCCGTGCAGCAGACGCCTAGGGCCTGTTTGGTGGACCGGTCATGCACCGAGGGTGCGGCTGCGCCCGGCTCACAAGGCGCGGCGAGCGCGGCATACCGGGCTTGTATGTGCGCGAGCCGCAACGAAGCGAGCAGGGATGCAGACGCAGCCGAATGCCGAGCGGAACCACCAAACAGGCCCTAGGTCAGCGCGTACGTGGCGATCAGCCACGGCAGCCACGTGCCTGGCTCGGCTCCGACGTCGTCGCGGTTGATGTGTTCCACGACGCGCACGGCGTCGCCGTAGGTGGACACCAGACCCGTGCGGGGGTCAGGGCGGATGCCGAGGGCCGCCTCGGCCGAGCGTTCCAGCGAGTTGCACAGCCATGAGCATTCGAGGCCGTATTGGTACGACACGGGCTCGAACCCGGCGACGTCAGCGCCCGGATCGAGACGTTCGTTGCGGTCCAGCATCTCGATGACCCCATACTCGCCCGAGTCGTCAGCCGCACGGTGGCGTTCGAGCAGCTGACCTCGATGCTCGGTCGAAACGGCGCACCCGACGATGACGAGCCCCTCGCTGTCGTCAACGAACTCCTGTACGAAGTCTTCGATCACCGCAGTCGAGTACGCGACGTTCGGTGCACCAAGGTCGTCGCCGAACCGCTCGACGTACCAATCGATGAGTTCGGGGAATCGCCGTTCGTCGACGCCGAACTCGGCTGCAGTGACGACGTTCTGCTCGTTCCACCAGTAGTCGAAGGCGAAGTCGGCGAGACACCCGCTGAGGGTGATCAGGGTCGGCGGGACGAGTCCGGTCGCCATGTACGCGTCGCCGCGCGACGCCGGCCGCGTCAGGAAGTAGCCGCCGGCCAGATATCCTGTTTCGTCCAAGACGCGGACGATACACCTGGCCCAGCCGCGGCCGCAGCGAGCGGGTGTCATGCGACAATGAGGCCGATGACGCCCACCGTGACGAACCTCGCGACGCCGTCCGGCGCGTCGTGAGCGCGCCACGCGGCACGGGCACTGCAGTCGCGCTGCTGTCCTACAGCCTGCTGACCAATAGACGCGAGGGACGTCAGGGCTGGTACGTCGTCCGCAACCTCGCCACGGGTGTCGGCCTGATCGCGAGTGCACGCCGGTCGGGTCTGACGTGGGACGATCTCGGTCTCGGATCCGCTCGGACCGGATTGCGGGTCGGCATGTGCGCGGCCGCAGCCAGCGCCGCAGCAGTGCTCCTCGGCACTGCGGCAGGGGCCGGTCACCGCCTCGGTCGGCGCCTCCTCGCAGACCGCCGTGCCACACTCGACGCTCGGGACCTGGTGTGGCAGACACTGATCCGCATCCCGATCGGCACCGCCGCCTTCGAGGAGGTGGCGTTCCGCGGGGTGCTGCTCGGCATCGTCGCCGTCCGCTACGGTCCACGGGCCGGACTGCTCGCATCGAGCGTGGTGTTCGGGCTGTGGCACATCGGGCCGACGCTGGCGGCGCTACGCATCAATGACGTCACGACGGGGCGCACACGGACATGCGCCGCGGCTGTGACGCTCACGACGTTCGCCGGGCTGGTGCTCGGCAGACTGCGGATCGCCGGCGGCCACGTGGTGACCCCGTGGCTCGCGCACTGGGCGCTCAATGCGATGACACTGCTGGCCGCCGCCGCGTGGCAGCGATCCGGCCGCTCCTTGGATCAGCAGGTCGCCGCCGTCTGATCGGTCTGTTCCGGGTCTCTAGTATGACCGGCACAGTCGGCGTAGGAATCGACGTGACGTAACGTGACGTGGCCGCCCGGCTCTGACGCTGACGCCAGCACGGCTGGAAGGCCATGTAGTGGGACGAGCAGTAGCCATCGCCGTGCTGGCCACCGTGATGACGGTGGCCGTTTCGGCCTGCACAGAGGCCGATCGGGCGCGGGTCGGGGCTGCCGCAAGTGATGTGGGCGCAGCCGCCGGCGAGGTCGGCGATGCCGCCGGCCAGCTCGGAGACGAGCTTGGTGGTGGTCAGGAGGAGCAGGCACCGGATTCCGGCGGGGATGCCGGCGGGGCCGAAGAGCCCGCCGAGCCAGACGCCGCACAGCCCGCTGACACCGCGGGGCAAGATGATCAGGGTGGTCTCCCGCTCTGGCTGCTCGCGCTGCTCGCCGTCGCAGCGCTGCTGCTCATTCTCGGGATCATTGCTGCAGCACGACGGCGCGGCGAGGCCACGCAACGGCGTCGGCGACTGCGCGAAGAGGTGCTGCTCGACACCGATTGGCTCATCGGGGCCGCGTCGGAACGGCCGTCGACCGTGGACGCAGCGCCGCGCGCTCGCGACGTCCGGGTGCGCACGGACCGCCTCTCGGATGCGCTTCGCAGACTCGAGGCGCAGTCAGACCGGCGCGTTGCGGAGGCCGTCGTCGAGCTGCGAATGTCGGCCGGCGAGCTGGCCCGGGTGACCATTGCACGCCTTGACGACGTCGCGGCGGCGCGCGCCCCCAGTACCGACCTCGGCATCGACGAGGTCCTGCAGCGGACGCAGATCGCCCGGGACTGGTTCGCCGACGTGTCGTGACCGGTCGCCGTCAACGACCTCTCCCCCGGCTGGCGGGTCCACTCACCGGTAACCGAAAGGTCGATGGCATCGTCCGCGCCGGTTGATTATGTGCGCTGTGCGCACTGTGCATACTGGGGCATGACATCCACCGCACGAACGACGACCGGACGCGGCGTCTGGCGCGGGCTGTGGGCTGTGACGGCGCTGATGATGCTGCTGTTCGTGGCCGTCTTCGCGCTGCACCGCATCACGCCGCTGCCCGCTCTCAAGGCAATGGTCGACATCGGTGGCGAAGCGAACATGCCGACCTGGTGGAATGCGTCGCTCCTGCTCATGGCGGGTGTCGCGGCGGTCGTCGCACGCTGGGACGAGGAGCAGCCGGACATCCAACGCGCATGGGCCGTCGTCGCCGCGGCCGCGGTCTACCTCAGCATCGATGAGGCCACCGGATTGCATGAGCTGCTCGGGCAGCCTCTCGGCGTTCTGAACATCGACGTTCCGACCTACAACTGGGTGCTGCCCGGCGTGGTCCTCGCGCTGGCAGGGACAGCGGGCCTTGTCGCTGTCGGTCGCCGATTGCCGACGGTGGTGAGACACCGCCTGGCTGTCGCCCTGGGCTGCTACTTCGCGGGAGCGATCGGGGTCGAGGCCTTCAACGGCTGGGTGGGTCGTGGCGACGCCGGTCCGGTGTTCACCCTGGGCATGATCGTGGAGGAGTCCTTGGAGATGGGCGCGTGCATCCTTGCGATCGTGGCCGTCGTCGATCACCTCGTTACTCGCAGGACTGCATCCGAATCCGAATCGGCCGATGCCCCCGCCTTCGGACGATCAGCTGACGACCGTGATCCGGCAGTCGGGTCCGCCAACAGCTAGGGATCACGCTCGTTCCTGAACGCGCTCTCAGCGTCTCAGCGGCCTCTCAGGCCGCCCGAGGCAGTGTCGTGTCGTGCCCACCGACACGACAAGGTCGCAGCGTCGAGTCGCCGTTCGAGCCATGCAAGCTGCGTCGGGTCCGTGGGCCGGGTCGAGTCGACGACGACGACGACGACCCGAACCTGGCCGAACGGCCGCACATACCAGCGACGGGAAGCGCCCCAGTGCCTCGGGCAGCGGCACACCGTCCCCGGTCTCGATGTCGTGAAAGCCCAGGACTACTCCTCCTCGGCCTCACTGAGATGTTCTTGTTCGGCGATCCAGGCGAGGAAGCCATCGACATCACCAGACCCCTCCTGTCGGATGTACGCGTCGGTCCAGTGCCGGATCTCGCTGTCGGTGAACCCTCGCGCGCTCAGCACGCCGTGGGCCTCGTCGGCGAGCAGGTGTGCGGCTTCGGTGTGTGCGGCGTCGGGGTCGCGGTCGTTTACGCCGACGTCGTGGGGTTCGATGGGGACCAGGTCGTCGACGTCGCTGTCGTGTGGGGTGGGCATGGGCACGACCTCCTGTCGGGTAGGCGCTACCGGACATCATCTCCCAGCCGTCGCGGCCGCGCACCACCCGAGCCGCGAGCACAGACCACGGCGCCGACCGCGAGGCCCAGCTGGCAGCGGTGGAGGGCTCGCCGAGGCCGCGAGAGATGCCTGACATGATCCTCGGCCGGTCGACGGGATTGGCGCACCGATCGGGCGTGCGTGACGACCGCCGGCGGCGGATTTGTCGGGTCGAGTCGGGATCTTGGCGTCCTGCTGGGATGGAGCAGAACCGCCGGCCGTACGGTTGTCTTGTTCAACGGTCAACGCAGACGGCATCACAGCTTTCGGAGACGACGATCGCATGGATACCAACCCAGTCCCACCCCCGACGTCCGACGACAGGCCATCGTCGACAGACACCGTGCTCGACCTGTGGTTCGGTGCCGCCGTATGGTGCGAAACCACCCGCGTCGGCACCGTCTGTGGGTTCGTGTGCTCGGCGCTGTCGCCGCACCTGCACGAGATCTACGTCCGCGACGACGCCCGCCCACACGACGAACATCCCGTGGCGCTGCGCGACATCGGCGACACCGACCACCACGACGTGGTCGTCAACCTGTCCGCCGACGCGGTAGAGGCCAGCGTGTGCCCGACCGACACGATCACCATCGACGACGTCGACCAGATGTGGTGGGCCGAAGTCGAATCGGGCACCTACGACGAGTGGCTGTTGCACCCCGAGCCAGTGCGCATCCCGGTGGTCGTGCCACATCTCGAGCACGGTGATGTCCTGGTCCGCGCGAACACCGACATCTACGTCGAACGCCACGACGTCGGCCGCCTCGCAGGTCTGCAGGTCGACCGCGCCACCGGACGCGTCACCGCGGCCATCATCGATGTCGGGCACCGCTGGCACCACCGGCATGTCCTCGTTCCCGCAGCGGCCATCGACGAGCTGTCCGAGCAGACCGTCTGGGTACGCGGCACACGCCAGCAGATCACGCACCTGCCCGCCCCACACGACCGCGACGCCGACGACCTGGTCCCGCCGAACCGCACGACGTAGGCGTCGACGACCGCAACCCCGACACCGCACACACCGAAGCCGCACACCTGCTCGCCGACCACGCCCATGACGCGCTGCAGCGCCGGCGACCGCAGGAGCAGTCAGCGGTGCAGGACGCTCAGACGAAGATCGTCTGGGCACCCTCGGACAGCTCGATGAAGTCGCTCGCGCTGATGATGTCCTCGACCCGCTCATACAGATCGTCTTTGGTGAGGTGCATCATGTCGGCCGACATGCGGCACGCCCACAGGTGACCGCCGGCGTCGGTGATCAGCTCGAGAAACTCGGGCACCTCGGGTACGTCGATGCCTTCGATCTGCTTTCGCATCATGTGGGTTGCAAACGACTGCATACCGGGCAGGCCCATCAGCGCGGTGGGCATGTGCGTGGCCGGGTTGCCGACCGGTGAGAACTGCAGATGCCCCATGGTCTTGCGGTTGATGATGTCGAAACCCCAGAACGTGAAGAACATGTGCGTCTCCACGCCTTCGCCGAGCGCGGCGTTCGCGAGCACCAGCCCCGGGTAGGCCATGTCGAGTGACCCCTTCGAGCAGATGATGCACAGCTTGCGTCCGCCCGCGTCGTCGTCGAACGAGGGAATCGGCGCTGCAGAGGTGGCGGTTGTCATATGGGGGAACCTCCTGGGCTCACACGCAACCGACGGGCTTTGGCAGCCCGGCGATGTAGGCCATCTTCTTGGCCGGCTTCTTGGGGAACAGTCGGAACAGTTCCTTGGTGGGCGTGCCGCCCATCGTTGTGACGCGACGCAGGGTCGCCGTCTCGCCCTGCTCTTTGTAGTCCGCGCGCAGAAACTCGAGCACATTCATGTGCGCATCGGTGAGCTCGATCCCGATGTTGGCAGCCAGGGTCTTTGCGAGCTCGTGGTCCCATTCGTCGTACTCGGTGAGGAAGCCCTCGTCGTCGACGTGGACGTCCTGCCCGTTCATGGTGGCCAGGGTCATTGCGACACCTCCTCGCGGGTCTTTCCCGCAGTGGTCATCAGCGCCGGCAGCGGCAGGCGCCGGCCCGGCAACAGCACGTTCCAGTACGCCCACTTGAAGGCGTGCTTGCCCCAGTGATTGGCCGTGGTCGCCTCCAGCAGGCTGAACGGGCCGACGACCGGCAAGGGGTACTTGCCGGGCAGCGGCTGCGTGTCGTAGTTGAAGTCGAGCAGGAGCGCCTTGCCGTCGCCGGCCTCGACGAAACAGTTCGCGTGCCCGTCGAACGCCGCGGTCATCGGTTCACCTTTGACGTGGTGGACGAAGTTCTCCGCGAACAGCTCGATGGAGAAGTGCGCGGTGGAACCCGCCTTGGAGATCGGCAGGTCGGCGGCGTCACCGACGGCGAAGATGTTGTCGTAGCGGGTTGACAGCAGGGTGTGCTTGTCGACCGGCACGCAGTTCAACTCGTCGCCGAGCCCGCTGCGAGCGACGAACTCGGCACCCATGTTGACCGGCACGGTGACGAGCAGGTCGAAGGGGATCTCGCGCTCGTCGTAGGAGACCAGCGTCTTGGCCGAGGGATCGACCCGCTCGATCATGAAGTCCGTTTCGAGCACGATCCCGCGCTCGTCGAGCATGCCGCCGAGCCGCGCCGACGCGATCGGCTTGGTGAACGCGCCGTCGAGCGGCGTGACGAACACCAGCTCGACACGGTCGCGAATCCCTCGCTCGCGCAGGAACGCGTCGGCCAGAAACGCGAACTCGAGCGGCGCCACGGGGCACTTGATCGGCAACTCGGTGATGTGCACGACCAGGCGTCCGCCGTTCCATGTGGCGAGCGCGTCGCGCAGCGCCACAGCCCCGTCGAGGGTGTAGAAGTCGAAGATGCTGCGCCGCCATTCCTCGTCGACCATGCCTGGAGTCTGGTCGGGCCGGGGTGTCACACCCGTTGCGATGACGAGCTGGTCGTAGTCCAAGACAGTGCCGTTCGTCAGCTGGACCACTCGCTCGTCGGGCTTCACCACGTCGATCTCACCCTCGACAAGCTCCACGCCCGGCGGGATGAAGCGCTCACGCGGCCGCACGATCTCCTCGGGGCTGTAGGTCCCGAACGGCACGAACAGGTAGCCCGGCTGATAGTGGTGCACCGCGTCCTGGTCGACGATCGTGATGTCCCACTCCCGCTTGTCAAGGCGGGGACGCAGCTTGTTCACCACCGTCGTACCTGCAGTGCCGGCTCCGAGCACGAGCATGCGCTTCATCGATAACTCCGGTGTTGGCGAAAGACGGGGCCAGCCTGGCCGACCCGCACCCACCTCGCAGGGACGTCAGCCTGCTATCGACGGGACGTTCGACCCGGATCCTCGAGCGTCACCACTCGCGTCCGCGCGGACGGATCATCGACGTTGGGCAGTTCACCGGCATGCTCTCGGTCTTCGACCTCGCCAACCAGCGACCGACGTCGCCTGTCCGGGAGCGGCGACGGGAACCGTGCCGTCATTGGATAGCAGCCCCTCCCAGACTGCGTACGGTGACCCTACTCGATCACTGGATCTCCGGATTCGGCGCCGAAACTCGGTGAACGATGGACTGTGATGAGTGACGACACCGAACGCGTCATGTACCCATCAGGCGCGGCGACGCCGTCAAGGACGGCGAAGCCCGAGCGACGTCGTCGCGATGGCCTAACAGTAGATCGGAGCCCGCATGCTGCGTGGACGTGGTAGAGGCCTTCCCGACGCCGACGACCGCGCGGACACGGGGGCGATTCCAGCCGCACAGGGCACGCAGACGAGCCTCGGCCGAGACCTGGCCGAGCGCTCGTCCGCCCACCCCGGCAAGAACGGAACCCTCCTGCTGCGAAGCGGTCGCGACGCGTTTGTCGCCCGAGCGGTCCTGGCGCAGCGAGCTGAACGCAGCATCGACCTTCAGTACTACCTGTATCGCCAGGACACGGTAGGGACGCTGCTCACGCACCATGTGCTCGAGGCGGCGGAGCGTGGCGTCCGGGTCCGGATGCTGATCGACGACGTCTACGGCGACAAGGACGAAGACACCTGGGTCGCACTCGATGCGCACGCCAACATCGACGTGCGCCTCTTCAACCCCTGGGTCAGGGGCAGATCACGAGCCCTCCAGTACCTCATGCGGCGTAGGCAGCTGAACTCCCGCATGCACTCGAAGTCCTTCACCGTCGACAACCAGGTCACGGTCGTGGGCGGGCGCAACATCGCCGACCCGTTCTTTGACGCCGACCCCGAACTCGCCTTTGTCGATCGCGACGTCGTTGCCGCGGGCCCTGTGGTCCACGATGTCGAGGCGGTCTTCGACCGCTACTGGAACAGCGAGCACGCCGTCCCGGTGGCGTCACTGGTTCGACAGGGGACGGAACATGACCTCGAAGAACTGCGCTTCCGCAGCGAGATCGCTCGCGCGGACCGCTCGGCGACGACCTACGTGCAAGCCGTTCAGGACTCCCCGCTGGCCCACGCCCTGCGGGATGGGACGGTCGACTTCCGGTGGGCCGAAGCAACCGTCGTCGACGACTCGCCGGACAAGCAGACACACGACGCGCACTGGCGCCAGGAACGGCTGATCTCGCAACTCGCCCCATCCATCGTCTCGGCGAACACCGACGTCGTGATCGTGTCCCCCTACTTCGTGCCGGGTCCGATCGCCACCGACGCCCTGTGCACGTTGGCCCGCCAGGGTGTCCGGGTGAGGATCCTGACGAACTCGCTGGCCTCCAACGACGTCCCCGCGGTCCACGCCGGGTACGCCAAGTACCGCAAGCCCCTCCTGCGGTGTGGAGTCGAGCTCTACGAACTCGACGAGCACATCAGACTCGACAAGCAGCGGCTGTTCGTGTGGCTGCCGGCGTTGGGCAAATCGAGCCTGCACGCGAAGACCATGGCGTTCGACCGAGAAACCATGTTCGTCGGGTCGTTCAACTTCGACCGGCGGTCACTGGACATCAACAGCGAGATCGGACTGTTGATCAACGACGCGCAGATGGCGGGCGACTCGGCAAACTTCTTCGATCGCATCATCGGGGACGTGGCATTCCGGGTCACGCTCGAGACCGACGACCGGGGCAGGGAGTCGCTGCGGTGGACGGCCCGCCAGGATGGTACCGACGTGACCTTCGCCTCCGAGCCCTACGCGGGTCTGGGCTTGCGGGCCATGGTGGCGGTGCTGCGGACGCTGCCGATCGAGTCGCAGCTGTGACGTGCTATCCGCGAACGCCTCAGCCGAGATCCACGGGCCCACGGCCAGTCGGCTGGCCCGTGCAGGGTGACGTGGCGGGCTTGCCGCGCGATCCGGGCGGGCCAGGCGAGCAGCTTGCGACGTAGCGTCTTGGTCGACGACCAGCAGTCGATGCCGTCGCCGAGCAGCAGCGTGTGACGGCCCAGGTTGTGCGCGATCGCGGTTAGGGTCAGCCACGCGGCGTTGGCAGCGAAGCTGCCGGAGGGCAGGTGCGCCAGCCCGCCCTGGCACTTCAGGTCCTTGATGACGTTCTCGACCTGGGCGTGGGCGCGGTGCCACCGGTCGGTGTCCAGTGTGGTGCCGACCAAACCGGTCGGTGACGGACGCGTGGTACCGCCACGCGGGCAGCAACTGGCGGTCCTCGCCGGGTTTGGCGGTCTTGGGGTTGACGCGACGCACGACGAGGCGGACCGGCTCAATGGTCGCCCGCGAACGCGCCGGGCAACGCGGTTTCGGCGACCTGCGCGACGCCGTCGTTGGGTGCCCACTGCTCGGCGGGGATGTCGGTCCACGCGGCCTCGTCGATGCCCGCGTTCGCTTCGTGCAACCGCGGGTTGAGCCGTACCGTGATCGAGAACCCCACGTCCCGCCGACGGCACGCCGTGACGACCGGGCCGGCGTAGAACCCAGCGTCAGCGCGGACCGTGACCGGGCCGTCGGCGCCGGCGGGACCACCCGCGCCAGCGTCTCAGCCGTGAACCGGCCGGCGCCGCGCGCATCGTTGGCCCGGCCTTCCCGCAGCCGCGTCGCGGCGACCTGGTCGGACATGGCCCACGTGAACGCCCGCAGCCACATGCCGATCGTCGACGGCGCGCGAATCTCATGCCCGCACACCGCCTCGCTGCTCGCCGTGGGTCCTCGACATCCCGCATCATCCGAGCTCAGAGGGGCCTCTCTGCGTATCTCACCCCAACACGGCCGTCACCCAATCGGTGGATCCCGGCTCATGCGGCTGTAGGTGCCACAGGCGTCGACGTCGTCGTGCTCGGCGATGCGCAGGCACCCGAACTCCTGCCAGCGGAGGAACGGGTGCCTGCAACGTTCCGTGGGGACTACTGCCTGCCGAGCAGTCTCCGGGCAATCGCCTTGGCGTCGTGGATGGCTTCGCCGGAGACGTCGTAGGTGACCTTCGTGATCGTTCCGGCGAACGGGAAGGAGTCGTGGTAGTTCTCGTGGTCCACGGCATCGCCGTAGTCGTAGCCGATGCTCACGCCCTCGATACAGAAGATGTACGGGGTCGTCTTGTCCATGTCCACGGAGCCGACCTTCTTGCCGTTCACCGCGAGGGTGCCGGTGCCGGGTGCACCACTTCCGTTCTCGAAATCCGGATCCCCGGTGACCTCGAAGCCGTACTGAATGGTCAGGTCACCGGTCGGCAGGTCCGTGTCGGACACGATGCGGTACCTCTTGTGCCCTTCGTAGTTGTAGACGAAGTTGAGCTTGCCGTCCTTCACGAACAGGCTGTAACCGCCTGCATTGGATCCCATGGCGTAGATCACTCCGTCGACGTCACCGTCGGCAACACTCACCTCAGCGGTGATGGTGTGCGGTCGGTTGTACGTGTTCGGCGAGACGAGCGCCGGGACGGGTGCTCCGGGGAAGAAGATGTGCTTGTCGGTTGCCCTGCCCGGCATCGGCCTGGGGAAGCTGACTCGCGAGCCGACCGTGCCCTGGAGGGGAAGCACGTTGTACGTGGTCGCCTCCTGGTACCAGAGATCGATCATCTCCTTGAGCTTGTCCGGGTGCTCCTTGGCGAGATCGTGACACTCGGTTGGATCGTTCCTCAGGTCGTACAGCTCCCACTCCTTGTCGAGCTCCACGATGTCGTCGGCGTGGATCGGGTCGCCGACGTGGCGGCCATGCTCAGCGCCCGCGGCGTAGTTCGCCCCGGGATACCCGCACTCGGCTCGCCAGCCGTCGTTGTAGATCGAGCGACTCCCGAGCACCTCGTAGTACTGCGTGGTGTGCACATCGGCCGCGCTGGCGTCCTTGATCGTCCAGGCCAGGCTGACACCCTCGATCGGGTCCTGCTTGACGCCCTTGATCGATTCCGGCGGGTCGATGTCGAGGAGGTCGAGCACGGTCGGCACCATGTCTATGGCGTGCCCGTACTGGGTACGGAACTCGCCGCTGGCGTCGATCTTCGCCGGCCACGACACCACGAACGGATCGGACGTGCCGCCTCGGAACGTCTCCTTCTTCCACCGCTTGAACGGCGTGTTCCCGGCGTTGGCCCACCCCCAGGCGTAGTGGTTGTAGTTCTCCGGGCCACCGAGCGTGTCCAGCGCGGCCAGATTCGCCTTGATGTCCGTGGTGATGTTGTTGAAGAAGTCGTTCTCGTTGAGAGTACCGACGTCGCCACCCTCCGGGCTGGCCCCGTTGTCGGAGATGATCATGATCAAGGTGTTGTCGAGCTCGCCGATGTCGTCGAGCATGTCGAGGATCCGGCCGAACTGTTCGTCGGTGTAGCTCACGAAGCCCGCCCACACCTCCATCATCCGTGTGAACAGCTTTTTCTGGTCATCGGGAAGCTCGTCCCAGACCTGGACATCGGGGTCGTGCGGTGACAGCTCGGTGTCCTGGGAGAAGATGCCCATTTCCTTCTGCTTGGCGAAGATCTGTTCGCGCAGCTTGTCCCACCCCATGTCGAACTTGCCCTTGTACTTGTCCGCCTCTTCTTTGAAGATGTGATGCGGAGCGTGCCCGGCACCCGGGCAGAAGTACATGAAGAACGGCTTGTCCGGCGTGATGGAGTGGGCGTCGCCGATGAACTGAATCGCCTTGTCAGTCAGGTCCTTCGACAGGTGATAGCCCTCGTCCGGGGTGGCCGGCGGCGTGATGTTGTGGTTGTCGTAGACGAGGTCCGGATACCACTGGTCGGTCTCGGCGCCGAGGAACCCGTAGAAGCGCTCGAAGCCCCGTCGCGACGGCCACGTGTCGAACGGACCGGCCATGGTCTCTTCGGTCGCAACGCTGAGATGCCATTTCCCGAGACCGAACGTGTTGTAGCCGTTCATGTTGAGGATCTCGGAGATGAACCCGTGGGAGGGGAGGATTCGGCCGTCGTAACCGGGGAAGCCGGTGGACCATTCGCTGATCGCTCCCATCCCGTTCGAGTGGTGATTCCTGCCGGTGATGATGCAGGTGCGAGTCGGTGAGCACAGCCCTGTGGTGTGAAAGTTCGTGTAGGCGAGGCCGCGATCGAGGATGCGCTTGACGCTCGGTGCCTTCACCAGGCCGCCGAACGGCTCCAGTTGTCCGAACCCGACGTCGTCGAGAACGTAGAAGAGCACGTTCGGTGCACCTTCGGGAGCCTGCCTCGCCATGGGCCAGGCCTCCTCGGAATCGTCGATGGTCTTGCCGATCCTCCCTGGAAACGGCTCATCGAGCCCATACATCACGAAGTCATCGCTCATCGTGTACTCCAATCGGCAGCCGCGACACTCACGCCGCCCCGCGTCCGTTTCTCGTACTTCCAGAGGATGAGACGGACCTGCGACAGCGGCAATCCGTTATCGGCACGATCATCGAGTGCCCTGTTGCGGCACCCCCGCCACCATCGAGTGCCCTGTTGCGGCACTCCCGCCACTGTCTCCTCACATGGCTGACCCTGATTCTCCATGCGTCGGAGCCCCGTGCGGGTCTGGGCTTGCGGGCCGCGATGGCGGTGCAGCGGATGCTGCCCATCGAGTCGCAGCTGTGAAGCGCTATCGGCGTCGCATCATGCCGCTGTGGGTACACGACCTGCCGCGGCCGCGCCAGACTTCAGGGTCGTCGACGGATGCTCCCCGTACAGCTGCCTGTACTGATCGGCGAAGCGTCCGAAGTGACCGAAGCCCAGCATCGACGCCACGCGCGACACCGTGT
>JAHELV010000009.1:60319-97034 GCA_024644015.1 Nitriliruptorales bacterium | reverse complement strand
GTCGGCGTCGGCGGTGTCGGCAGCAAGTTGGGACCCTGGCGCGCGAGCTCCTGCGCGGCTTGGGTGTCAGTGAGCCCCGACCGCGGCGGCGTGCGCCGCGGTGCCTCGGCTTCCGGACGTTCGTGGGGGCCGTTCGTAGGGCTGTTCGTCGGCCACGTCAACCGAGCGACGCTCGGCGCGCTGCGCGACGCCGCCGACCAGGGCGCCGGGGCGCGCGTGACCGGCGCCTGTGGTTGCCGGCTGCACCGTTGGCGGCCGGAGCGACGACGGTCGCGTCCGTCGCGGTTGTTCCACCCGCGGCCTTGCGGTGTGTCAATCGTGTCCGCTGGACTCGCGAGACCAGCAGGATGAAGGTCAACAGGACGACGCTGGCCCACACGATCAGGCGGTTGACGTCGACCGCCGGCCGCCACGACACCCGGCCGTCCTGGATGACGTACGCGCCGATCGGGCGGGCGCTGCCCCCGAACCCACCACCTTCGCCGCTGCTGCCGTCGTCGGGGTCGGTGCCGCTGCCGCCACCGGCGCCGGCGCGGACCGACGCGACCGGGATGACGGTGACGCCGTCGGACGTGTGCGGCTCACCGAACACCCGGCGCACGTTGATCGCATCCTGCACCCGCTGCGCCATGTCCTCGACCGTCATGTTGTGCCACCTCGCTCGCCGTCCACCGTCGCGTTCGCACCACGCCGTCAATGCTCGCGCTCAATGTGCTGACGTCGCCACAGTGTCTGGCTCCGGCTGAGCGTGCGGCAGAGACAAAGGTCCTCTGAGTCCAGGGCCGGCTGTCCTATTCACGCATCGGCGACTGCGTCATGGTCGTGCTTCACCCCATACCCCAACCAGGGAGCAGGCCCATGCGCGACACGCGATACCCGATAGCGGTGACGCCATGACGGCGCAGGCGGCGTCCGCCGCGGGTGACGCCGCGCGTCCGCCGGAGTCGGCCGAGGTCATCAAGGCCGACGCGCTCGAGGACCTGCTCGACGGGCTCGGCCGTCGCGGCTACACGGTCGTCGGTCCAACGGTCGCCGACGGTGCCATCGTCTACGACGAGCTGACGTCCGTTGCCGACCTACCGCGTGGGTGGACCGACGAGCAGTCGCCTGGTCGCTACCGTCTGGCGCGACGCGAAGACGAGGCGTGGTTCGGCTACGCCGTGGGTCCCCATTCGTGGAAGCGGTACCTGCTGCCGCCGACCCACACCGCGTGGTCGGCCGAGCGCACCGCCGACGGCGGCATGCGCATCCTCGACGATCCCTCACCGGTGCCCAGGTACGCGTTCGTCGGTGTGCGGTCGTGCGAACTGGCCGCGATCGCGGTGCAGGACCGCGTGTTCATCCGCGGCCCCTTCGCCGACACCGTGTACGCCCGCCGGCGGGACGAGGTGCTGTTGGTCGCGGTCAACTGCGGCGACCCCGCCGGCACCTGCTTCTGTGCCTCGATGGGCACCGGACCACGGGCGACGACCGGGTTCGACCTGGCCCTGACCGAGTTGCTCGACGACGAGGGGCACCGGTTCGTGGTCGAGGTGGGCACTGCCGCGGGGCGGGCGCTGCTGGACGACGTCACGCACCGCGCGGCGGAACAGCGCGACGTCGCCGCGGCGGTCGACATCACCGACCGAGCGGCGCAGCGCATGGGACGGCAGATGGACGTCACTGGCATCCGGGAGTTGCTCTACGACAACCTGGAGCACCCGCGATGGGACGACGTCGCCAGCCGCTGCCTGGCGTGCGGCAACTGCACGCTCGCCTGTCCGACGTGCTTCTGTACCAGCGTCACCGACGTCACGGACCTGGCGGGAGAGCGGATCGAACGGCAGCGGGCCTGGGACTCCTGCTTCACGCTCGACTTCACCTACACGGCCGGCGCGCCGGTCCGTGGCACGACACGGTCGCGGTACCGCCAGTGGATGACGCACAAACTGGCGACGTGGATCGACCAGTTCGGGTCATCTGGCTGCGTCGGCTGCGGTCGCTGCATCACGTGGTGCCCCGTCGGCATCGACATCACCGAGGAGGTCGCCGCGATCCGCGGGACCGAGCCGGACGAATCCGGGGAGAACGAGACATGATGACCTCGCACCTGCTGGCGTTGCACCCGTTCGTCGCCGACCTGACGAGCGAACAGATCGTCACGCTGTCGACATGCGCGACAGCCGTACGCTTCGCACCCGGCGCGCTGATCTTCCGGGAGGGCGAGACGGCCGACGCGTGCTACCTGGTGCGCGCCGGCCAGGTCGCCCTCCAGTTGCACGCGCCCGATGGGCCGCTGGTCGTCGAGACACTGACCGGTGAGCACGTGCTGGGCTGGTCGTGGCTGGTGCCGCCACACCGCTGGCGCTTCGATGCGGTCGCCGTCGACGACGTCGACGCGATCAGTCTCGACGCCGGATGCCTGCGGCGGCTGCTGGGTGACGATCCGGCGTTGCACGCGGTGGTCAGCCGGCAGTTGCTGGCGATCGTCAGTGACCGGCTGGAACACACCAGGGTTCGGCTGCTCGACGTCTACGGACACCATCATGCTGCCGGTGTCTGAGGCTGTGGCGGCCACGCCGCTGGCGCCGCGACTGACGCACGTCGACCGCGTCGAGCGGGAGACGGCCGACACCGTGACCTTGCACGTGAGCGCGGTCGACACCGAACTGCCGCCGTTCGCACCAGGGCAGTTCGACATGCTCAGCGCCCTCGGCGTCGGAGAGGTGCCCATCTCGGTCAGTGGCGACCCCGACGACCGTGTCACGCGGCAGTACACCATCCGTGCGGTCGGTGCCGTGACCCGAGCGCTCACGTCGCTTCGACCCGGTGGGGTGATGGGGGTGCGGGGGCCCTACGGGCACCCGTGGCCCGTCGAAGCCGCCGTCGGAGCCGACGTGGTGGTGGTCGCCGGTGGGCTCGGCCTCGCGCCGCTGCGACCCGCGATCCACCATCTGCTGGCCCACCGCGACCGGTATGGACGGATCAGCATCCTGTACGGCGCGCGCAGCCCCGACGAGCTGCTGTTCGCCGACGAGATGCAGCGCTGGCAGTCCGACGTCGACGTCGCGGTGACCGTCGACGCGCCGTCGGCTCCCGGCAAGGCCATCCCGCCATGGGACGGCCGCGTTGGTGTCGTGACGACGCTGATCCCCGACGCCTTGTTCGACCCCCACCGCGCGACGGCACTGGTCTGTGGCCCCGAGGTCATGATGCGGTTCACCGCCCGCGCGCTCGCCGACCAGGGCGTGACCGGCGAACGGGTCTACGTGTCGCTGGAGCGCTCGATGGCCTGCGGCGTGGGCCTGTGTGGCCACTGCCAGCTGGGACCGTTCTTCGTGTGCGTCGACGGGCCGGTGTTGCGACATGGCCTGGTGGGACCGTGGCTGGCGGTGCGGGAACTATGAGCGTCACAGCGGAACGTCCGACACTGGCCGTGTGGAAGTTCGCATCCTGTGACGGCTGCCAGCTGGAGGTGTTGAGCCTCGCCGACCGTCTGCTGACCCTGACCGAGCGGATCGACGTCGCGTTCTTCCTCGAAGCGAGCGGCAGCAGGGCCGAGGGACCATATGACCTGTCATTGGTCGAAGGCTCCGTCACCACACCCGACGACGCCCGCCGCATCCGCGAGATCCGTGCGCAGTCCAAGACGCTGGTGACGATCGGCGCGTGCGCGACGTCAGGAGGCATCCAGGCGCTGCGCAACTTCGCCGACATCGACGCCTTCACGTCGATCGTCTACGCACGACCCGACTACATCGACACCCTCGCGAAGTCGACCGGTATCGCCGACCACGTCACGGTCGACTTCGAGCTGCGTGGCTGTCCGATCTCGATTACGCAGCTCACCGAGGTCGTCACAGCATTCCTCGACGGCCGGCGCCCCTCGGTGGCGCCCTCGAGCGTGTGCGGCGAGTGCAAGCGGCGAGGCACCGTCTGTGTGATGGTCGCCCACGGGACGCCGTGCCTCGGGCCCATCACGCAGGCGGGTTGCGGCGCACTGTGCCCCGCCTACGACCGCGGCTGCTACGGCTGCTTCGGCCCCGCCGAGACGGCCAACGCGGCGTCGCTGATGGACTGGTGGGGCGACGTGCTCGGCGTCGACGCCGGCAGCCGCGTCCGCATGCTGCGAACCTTCAACGCGAACGCGCCGGAGTTCCGGGACGAGAGCCGGCGCCAGGACGAGCAGGTGGACCATGACACACCCTGACGGCTGGAGCCGCACCCTGTCGGTCGAGGCGCTCGCCCGCGTCGAGGGCGAGGGCGCCATGACCGTCCGTGTCCACGAGGGGCAGGTCACCGACGTCCAGTTGCGGATCTACGAGCCACCCAGGTTCTTCGAGGCGCTGCTGCGTGGCCGTGACTGGACGGAGCCGCCGGACATCACCGCGCGGATCTGCGGCATCTGCCCGATCGCCTATCAGATGAGCGCCTGCCAGGCGCTCGAGGACGCCTGTGGCGCCACGATCGACGAGCCGCTGCAGGCGTTGCGCCGGCTGCTCTACTGCGGTGAGTGGATCTCCAGCCACGTGCTGCACGTCTATCTGCTGCACGCCCCCGACTTCCTCGGCTACGACAGCGCCATCGAGATGGCCCGCGACCACCGCGCGGTCGTGGAGCGGGGGCTGCGACTGCGAGAGGCGGGCACCGACCTGCTGACACTGATCGGCGGACGTGAGAGCCACCCAGTCAACGTCCGCGTGGGCGGTTTCTACCGGACGCCCACCCGCCGTGAGCTGCACACGCTGCGCGGGCAGCTCGAGCGGGCGCGTGATGACGCGCTCGAGACCGTCCGCTGGACCGCGGGGTTCGACTTCCCGGACTTCACGCAGGACGTCGTCATGGTCGCGCTGTCGGAACCCGACCGCTACGCCATCGAACGCGGACGGCTGGTGTCCACAGCTGGTCTGGACATCCCGGTGGCCGAGTTCAGCAACCACGTCACCGAGCGCCACGCGCCCCACTCGAACGCGCTGCACGCCGAGCTCGACGGTGGCACCACCTTCGCGGTCGGTCCGTTGGCCCGGTTCGCGCTCAACTACGACCGGCTCTCGCCGGTCGCCCGCGAGGCTGCCGAGGCGGCCGGGGTCGGCCCCGACTGCCGCAACCCGTTCCAGAGCATCGTGGTCCGCAGCGTCGAGACGCTGTACGCCATCGACGAGGCGCTGCGCCTGCTCGACGACTACGAGCGTCCATCCCGCCCGTTCGTGCCCATCGAACCGCGTGCGGCCACCGGGCACGGCTGCACCGAGGCCCCGCGTGGGATCCTGTACCACCGCTACACCATCGCCGCCGACGGCCTGTTGACCGACGCCGTGATCGTGCCGCCGACCTCGCAGAACCAGCGGTCGATCGAGGAGGACCTCGCCGACTTCGTACAGGCACGTGTGACGCTGCCCGACGACGAGCTGCAGTGGGCGTGCGAACAGGCGATCCGCAACTACGACCCGTGCATCTCGTGCGCCACGCATTTCCTGGACCTGACGGTGGAACGGTCGTGACGACGGTGGTGTTCGGGCTCGGCCATCCTGACCGCGGCGACGACGCGGTGGGCCTGCTGGTCGCCGACCGCGTGGCGCGCGCCCGGCCCCACGGCATCTCCGCGGTGCGCGCGGTCGAGGGTTCCCCGTTGCGGCTGCTGTCACTGTGGAGCGCCGATGACCGCGTGGTCGTCGTGGACGCGCTGCGCGCCGACGCGCAGCCGGGCGCGATCCGGCGATTCGACGCGCACGCCCAGCCGCTCGCGGGCCGCCCCGGTGGTGGCTCACACGACACCTCGCTGTGTGATGCGGTCGAGCTCGCCCGTGCGCTCGGCAGGCTGCCGCGCACACTGGTCGTGTACGGCGTCGTCGGCGCCCGCTTCGAGGTCGGCGAGCCCATGACGCCTGCGGTGCTCGACGCGGTCGTGCCGACCGCCGAACGGGTCGCCGCCGAGGCTGCGGTCGGCCCCCGCGTCGGGGCGCCGTGATGTGCCTGGGAGCGCGGGCGACGGTCGCGCGGGTGTTCGACGACGACAGCGTCCCGATGGCCGAGCTGGACGACGGCGCGGCCGTCTGCCTGCTGTTCCGCCCGGACGTCGCCGCGGGGGATCAGGTGCTGGTGCACTGCGGCTACGTCGTCGAGCTGCTGGCGGCCCACCCATGACCGGTGGCGCCGACGCGGGCGCCGTGCGGTTCGCGCGCTACGCCTATGCTCCGAATGCGCTCGGCCACTGCGGGCCGCCGGACGCCCGCGGACTGCTGGAGCAGGCGGCCACAGGCGACAGCGACGGCGACCTGCGCCACCTGGCGTCCGCGTTCGAAGGCGCCTGGCCGTACCTGCAGCTGATCGCGGCCGCCAACCGTATCGCGGACCCGCTCGACGAGCGGGTGGTCGAGGCCTACTGGATCGGCAACCGGCTGCTCGACGCCGTCCCACCCCGCGTGCTCCGTGCCGCGTTGACCGAGCGGTTCGCGGCGCGGCTCGGCCGGGACCTGTCGGCGCTGACCGACACGCTGCCGGCCGGCGCGGCACCGCACCACGCCTTCCACGTGTTCTCGGTGTACCCGTGGGTCGGGCTGCTCCGGCGGGTGGCGATCGACGAACCGTTGCGCGTGCTCGATCGCTGTCGCATCAGCTGGGGCCGGGTGGTCACCGCGTCGGCCGACCGCGCGGTCGTGCGCACCCGACCGCTGACGTGGGACGGCGCCAGCCTGGCGTTGGGGCCGCCCGCACCGGCGTCGTTCGTCACGGCGAACGACGGCTACGGGTTCGTCGATGATCTGCGGCCCGGAGACGTCGTGTCGCTCCACTGGAACTGGGTGTGCGAACGGCTGACGCCGCGCGCGGCAGCGTCGCTGCGACACATCACTGCTCGGCAGCTCGACGTGGTCAACAGCACGCCGCCTCCCACGCCGGTTGCCCTGCTGGCGTAGCGTCGAGGGACGTTCGGCACCGTCTCGGCCGTATAGGTCCCCATCACGACGGGCAAATGGGCTCTGTCCCGGTGTGGCCCGGTGGCAAGAGTGGGAACCATGGGCAGAACAGGGAGTCTGCGATGAAGACACTGCATGCGCGACCGGGTGATCGGCTGGTGATCAGGCGGCACCGGGTGGGTGAGCCCGACCGTGACGCCGAGATCCTCGAGGTCAGGGGCGACAACGGCATGCCGCCCTACATCGTCCGTTGGGCCGACGACGGCCGCGTCGGGTACCTGATCCCCGGGTCCGATGCGTTCGTGCAGCGCCTCGGCGACGAGGCGAACGACAAGGTCAGTTGAACCACACGAGCGCGAGAGCCGCGCCGTAGGCGATCAGCACGGCGAGGGCATCGGGTTCGAGGCGGCGCGCGCTCGTCGGTTCCTCGGTGACGATCGCTGCGAGCGCCATGGCCATCAGCCCGACGGCCGCCACGGCAGCGACGGCGACCGACGGTGCCGTGCTCTCCAGGACGGGTTCGACGGTCGCGATGTCCACCGGCAACACGACCACCATGTTCAATGCGTTGCTCCCGAAGAGGTTCCCGACCGCGACGTCGAATGCACCGAGCCGCACGGCGGTCAGCGACACGATGAGTTCGGGTAGTGACGTCGCCGCGGCAAGCAGGACGACGCCAATGAACGTGGCGCCCAGTCCTGAGGTCTGCACGACGCCGTCGGCGGCGGCCGCCACGACCGGCCCGCTGATCAGGATCACCACCGCTGCGACGCCCAGCCGCACAAGTGTGCCGCGCAGGCCCGCACCGCTGCTGCCGTCGATCGACGGCGGGGCTGGGCCGCCCGGCATCGGCGAGCGGTGCACCCATGCCGCTGCGACGACGTACGCCGCAGCGATCGCGATGGTGCCCAGCCCGACCCGGCCGACTGTCGGGACCGACACGGCGACCATCCCCGTGAGGGTCAGCGCCGTGAGGCCGATCGCTATCGCTGCCGTGCGCGCGTTGCGCAGCTCGATCTGTGGCCAGAAGCGCCCGCGGTGGATGAGGTCGAGCAGCGCCAGGATCGCCATGTTCGCCATGCTGCTACCAAACAGCCCACCCAACGCGAGCTGCTCGGCGCCCCCCGCCGCGGCTGCGGTGACGGTGACGATCTCGGGTAGCGACGTGACCCCGGCCACCAGTGACATGCCGATGAACAGCCTGTCGATGTGTGTGAGCGCCGCAAGACGGTCGGCCGACCTCGCCAGCTCGACACCCGCCAGCGCCAGCGGTGTGGCCGCGACGACGAACACGACGATCCACTGCCCGAGTGCGAGGTCGGTCATCGGAGGCACTATGACAGCCGCGCCGTCCGTGTTCCACGGGAGTCCCCGGCTGTCCGCATTGTTGGGGCCCGCACGATCCAGGTGACGTCACGACATCGTCTGCCGCGTGTGGCCGCCACGGCGACGTGGCGTCGCGGGTCAGCGCGGGCTCGTGTCCCGCGCTGGTTCGTCCCACTGCTCGGCGATCTGTCCATGTGCGATGCGGAACCGGGCGGTACGCCCCGCGTCGGGTGCATCCGTGGTGCGCACCGCCGACACGCCTTCGGGCGCGCTGATCGGCCTGGCGCTCCAGCCGCGGGTGAGCAACCCGGAGTCGAGCAGAAACGCGCGGATTGCCACGCGTCCGTGGTGGTCGCCGGTCGGGGTGTGCAGCACCGCGTCGGGTGCGTACAGCGGCAGGAGCGAGTCCATGTGTCCGCTGTCGGCCGCCGCGATCCAGTGGCGAACGAGGGCGACGGGTTGCCCGGAGTACAGCGGGTCGATATCGCCGTGCTGGTGGGTCCGCGCCGCGCGGCCCTTCTCCTCGGGTCTGGCGGCGCCGGTCAGATCACCGAACCGACGCTGTCTCGTCGTGGTTCGCGTACCGGGCCTGGATTGCACGCGCACCGCCGTGGGCACGCCGTCGACGCGCTTGACGTCGAAGTGGACGCGGGCCCCGGTGGCACGGGCGCGGGGTTCGACATCGCGTTCGTGGACAGGGTACTGACGTCCGGACGCCACGATCCTGCCTTCGCCGGCACGATCATCGAACCACAGCATCGCTCCGTTGGGCATGTCGCCCTCCGCTCGCCTCAGCCGATCCCGCGGGCGTCGACACCGGGATCGTGGCGTCGGCGGGACGCCGCGCCGTCTTGATCTCCACGGCGCCGAACATCGCGAGTGCGCGGACCTTCAACGTCGGAGCACCGGGCGTCGACGCCCTCGAGCTGTTTTCGAAGCCACCAAAGATCGCCGGGCCGTCGATGGTGACGCACCAGTCGTCGGGAACGGTGATCTCGACGCCGCCGAACAACGCGGTGGCATTCAGCTCCGCATCCGGCGCGGGCTGTGCGTACAGCAGGTCCAGTTCCACGCCGCCGAAGATCCCGGTGAGTGTGCCGCCCTCGAACTGCGGCGAGGTGTTCGCCAGCTCCTGGCCGGAGAACATCGCGGTCACGCTGACCGCGTCACCGCTGTCGACGACCGAGTGCGGAAGCCTGCGGCCGGTGACGAACCACAGGCCGAGTGCAATGAGCGCGACTGGCCCGAGCACCGAGAGCGCCTCGGCGCCGAGCAGGCCCGTCGTGATCGACAGCAGCGCGACGCCGATCACCATGAGCACGGTGGCGGCGATCGGACGCCTGGGCCTGTCTGTGAGCGCCAGGATGCCCGCGAGCACCAGCACAGCCGGCCACCAGTTGGAGATCAACGTCCCGGCGTCGACCACGTTGGCACGATCGAGAAGGAACACGAGACCGAGGGCGACGAGGACGGCGCCCATTAGCGTGCGGCTGTTGAGCATGGTCAACCTCCTGGTCGCCACACCGATGGTGTGACGTCAGTCTCCCATCCGCCGCCGCCGGCCGCCTGAGGCGAACGCCCCGGTGCCCACGGGACCAACGGCTGACAACCGCCCACGTGGAGCTATCGGGACGGTCCCCCTGATGTCGGCAGGTGGCTGGAGAACCAGTCCCGCGCGAGCTCGCTGACGCGCTCCATTGCGCCAGGTTCCGAGAACAGGTGGGTGGCGCCGGGCACGATCTCGAGGCTGTTCTCGCAGCGCAGCTGCTGGCGCGCTCGCTCGTTCAGGCGGATCACCGGGGTGTCGCGCCCACCGACGATCAGCAGCGTCGGTGCGGTGACCGCATGCAGGTGTCCGGCCGCGAGGTCCGGCCGACCACCGCGTGAGACGACCGCTGCGACGTCGCGGCCGATGCTGGCGGCGGCGCGCAGCGCGGCGGCCGCACCGGTGCTGGCACCGAAGTAGGCGATCGGCAGTCCTCGTGCCGCCGGCAGTCGCTGGAGCCAGCGGGTCGCGTGTTGGAGCCGCTCGGCGAGCAGGGCGATGTCGAACACGTTGGCGCGATCGGTCGCCTCTGCGGGGTCCAGCAGATCGAACAGCAGCGTCGCGAGCGCACCGCCGTTGAGCTCGCGGGCCACCGCGACGTTGCGTGGACTCATCCGGCTGCTGCCGCTGCCGTGGGCGAAGATGACGGCGCCGACCGGATCGCGGGGGATCGACAGCGTGCCCGGCAGCGTCGTCGTCCCGGCGGGGATCCGCACCTCGTCTGTCACCACGTCAGTTGACGGATCGACGGTCGCGCTGGTGCCTGCAGCCGCACGGCGTTCCAGCAGTCCGGTCACCTCGGCGTCGGTGACCTGACGGAAGTCTGCGTACCACTGCCCGATCGCCATGAAGCGCACGGGTGCCCGGAGGCAGACCACCTGGTCGGCGAAGCCGTGCAACTCCGCCACGGTGTCGGCTGATCCGACGGGGACCGCCAGCACGAGTCGCTGGGGCTCCTTCCTGCGGACGACTTCCAGCGCGGCGCGCGCGGTGAAACCGGTCGCCAGCCCGTCGTCGACCACGATCGCGGTGCGTCCGCGAACACTGACCGCCGGACGCCGGCCACGGTAGCGGCCCAGCCGTCGTGTCAGCTCGGCCGTCTCCGATGCGGCCACCGCGTCGATCTGCTCGGCGCTGATCCCCAGCCGGGCGATCGCCGGCTCGTTGAGCACGCGGATGTCGCCCTCGGCGATCGCGCCGATACCGAACTCGGGGCGTCCTGGACAACCGAGCTTGCGCACGACCAGCACGTCCAACGGCGCGTCGAGCCGCTCGGCGATCTCGGCTGCGACCGGCACACCACCACGTGGCAGTGCAAGGACGACCGGCATGTCGAACCGCTGCCGGGCGACCGCTTCGGCGAGCAGCCTGCCCGCCTCTCGGCGGTCACGGAACTGCTTCGAGCCGCTACGTGCTGATCGTCTCGGCATGTTGTCGATCACGGGCATTGCGCGCTCCCGTCGCAGAGTGCGATGTCTCGAGTACGGATCCGGCTTCGGGGTTGGGAGCCAATCGCGGCGCTGCACATCGGCCGCCACCGCCAGGCTGAGGTGATCGAGCCGTCCACGTCAGGCCGAAGGGCCGCGGGAGGGACTCCGAACGTCCCGGTCGGGCTGGCGCCCCGCGTTGTCGCACCGTGGGCGCAGCAAGAGCAGAGCCCCGGCCGCGATCCCCACGGGGATCGGTCGTCCGGAGCTCTGCCGGTTCCTTCCCAGGTGATCGGATCCTGCGAACGCCGTCCGCGTTGTCCATGGACCGCGGCGAGGACCCTGAGCGTTCCTCGTCCGACATTCGTCTCCGGGTGATCATCCCGGTCGATCCGAGGATCGTACTCTCACTCATCACGACACCGGCGCACAGGGCCCTCCGGCACTGTCGCGAGGGACTTTCGGCCCACGTCCGTTCAGCGCGGGTCGGCCCGCGCGCGCTCGATGAACGGCGCCAGGACGTCCGCCAACGACGGCGGACCGGTTTCTGACAGCTCGTAGGTCGCGTGACGAACGGCCACGTCGACGCGCAGGACGCCGTGCAGGTCGATCGGCGTGCCGGTGACGACCACGTCGCACGGGACGGCGCGGATCGTGGCCTCGAGCTCGTCGATCTGGGCCTGGCCGTAGCCCATCGCGGGCAACGCCGACCCGATGTGGCCGTATCGGGACAACGCCTGCGCGATCGAGCCGACCGCGTACGGCCTGGGGTCGATCAGGTTGTCAGCGCCGGCTTGGCGCGCCGCAACCGTTCCGGCGCCGAACGGCAGGCCGCCGTGCGTCAGTGTCGGCCCGTCCTCGACGACCAGCACGCGCTGCCCGGAAAGCGCGGGACCGGGCTCGAGGGTGACCGGAGACGACGCCGTGATGATGACGGCGCCGGGGTTCACCGACGCGACGGTGGCGACCACTTCGGACACGGCGGACGGCGGGGCCGCATCGACCTTGTTGACGACGACGACGTCCGCCATGCGCAGGTTGACCTCGCCGGGGTGGAACCGCAGCTCATGGCCGGCGCGCAGCGGGTCGGTGACGGTGATCAACAGATCGGGAGCGAAGAAGGAGAAGTCGTTGTTGCCGCCGTCCCAGACGACGACGTCGGCTTCTGCCTCGGCCCGGCGGAGGATCTGTTCGTAGTCGACTCCGGCGTACACCACCAGGCCCTGGCGCACGGGCTCCTCGTACTCCTCGCGCTCCTCGATCGTGGGGTTCGCCGCGTCGATCTCAGCCGCCGTGGCGAACCGCTGCACGCGCATCGCTTCGAGGTCCCCGTACGGCATCGGGTGGCGCACGAGCACGACGTCGAGCCCGGCGTCGCGCAGCACCCGACCGACACGGCGGCTGGTTTGGCTCTTGCCCGCCCCGGTCCGTGTCGCGCACACCGCGATCACCGGCCTGGTGCTGCGCAGCATCGACGCGCGGGGACCGATCAGGCGGAAGTCCGCTCCCGCCGCCAGCGCGATCGACGCCTTGTGCATCACGTCGTCGTGGGCCAGGTCGGAGTAGGCGAGCACAACGTCGTCGACTTCTTGATCGGCCACGATCTGGGCCAGCCGCGCCTCTGGCAGGATCGGGATGCCGGTGGGGTAGCGCGGGCCGGCGAGCGCCGGCGGATACCTGCGATCCGCGATACCGGGGATCTGCGTCGCCGTGAACGCGAGTACGACCGCGTCCGGGTCGTCGCGGAACACGACGTTGAAGTTGTGAAAGTCGCGCCCTCCGGCGCCCATGATCACGATCCTGCGCATGACGTGGTCCCTTCCGTGGCTCTCACCGGAGGTCACGACGCGCACCTCCGTGGCGAGCGCGGACGCACCGGGACCTTCGCGCCGCCACTCGGGGGACGTGTGGACTGCACGCCGTGGGGCTGTAGCGTGACCCTGGCATCGGAGCGCACAGCTCCGCGAGCCCGTCGGAGGGGTACGGTCGGTACATGGCGGTCACGCGCGCGAACGCTGCGGCATTCGTGGGCTGCCTCGTGGCGATCGTCGCCGGCGGCGCGCTCGCCATCGCCGGCAGGCCGGGCGCTGCCAGCACAGTGTGGGCAGTCGCGACCGCGGCCGTGGCGGTGCGGCTGATCGTCTCCATCGTCCGGGACCTCCTGCGCCGTCGAGCCGGTGTCGACATCATCGCGTTGCTGGCAATGGCCGGCGCTCTGGCCCTGGGGCAGTACCTCGCCGGCGCCGTGATCGCGGTCATGCTCACAGGCGGACAGGCGCTGGAGGACTACGCCGCCGGTCGGGCGCGACGTGAGCTGACCGCGCTGCTGGCGCGCGCGCCGCGCAGCGCACACCGTGTGACCGACGACCACGTCGAGACCGTGGCCGTCGACCAGATCGAGCGTGGGGATCTGTTGCTCGTACGGTCGGGCGAGGCCGTGCCGGTCGACGGCGTGATCGTCGACGACGCCGCGCTCTTCGACGAGTCGGCGCTCACCGGCGAGAGCCGGCCGGTGTCACGCCGGGTCCACGGGCGGGTCGGCAGCGGCGCCGTCAACGCCGGGTCGCCGATCCGGCTGCGCGCGATCGCCACGGCCGACGACAGCACCTACGCGGGCATCGTCCGCCTCGTGCAGGAAGCCGCCCACGCGAAGACGCCGTTCACGCGGATGGCTGACCGCTACGCGCTCGCCTTCGTCCCGCTGACGTTGCTGGTCGCAGGCGGCGCGTGGGCGGCGTCGGGCGACCCGGTGCGCGCGTTGGCCGTGCTGGTGGTCGCCACGCCGTGTCCGCTGATCCTCGCCGCACCGATCGCGCTGGTCTCGGGCGTGTCGGTCGCGGCTCGCCGTGGAGTGATCGTGAAGGGCGCCGGCGCGCTCGAACAGCTGGCCGCAGCGAAGACCGTCGTGTTCGACAAGACCGGCACGCTGACCGCCGGCGCGCCGCGGGTCGCCGAGATCACCGTTGTGCCCGGCGCCGACGCCGACGAGGTGTTGGGTCTGGCAGCGAGCCTGGAGCAGGCGTCCTCGCACGTGTTCGCGGGCGCCGTCGTCGACGCCGCCCGTGAGCGCGGGATCGCGCTCCAGTTCCCTTCGGACGTGAACGAGCGCCCAGGCACAGGCATCAACGGAGACGTCGGTGGTCGCCGTGTCCGTCTCGGCTCCGGGGGGTGGGTCACCGAACACAGGCCCCTGCCCGAGCCGATCACGGTCGCGCACCGCCGCGCACAGCTGGAGGGTGCTTCGGCGGTGGTGGTTGCCGTCGACGACAGGGTGGCCGGCCTGCTGCTGCTCGATGACCCGATCCGCCCCGAGTCGGGGCGCGTCGTCCGGTCTCTGCGCACGGCCGGCGTACAGCACGTGGCGATGCTGACGGGTGACGACAAGGCGGTCGCGGAGGTGGTGGCGAGCGCGCTGGGCCTCGACGAGGTGCGTTCCGATCTGAGTCCCAGCGACAAGGTCGCGGCGATGCGCGACGGTGCCGGGTCCGCCGACGGCGTGACCGTCATGGTCGGCGACGGCATCAACGACGCGCCGGCGTTGGCCGGCGCGGATGTCGGAGTGGCGATGGGCGCACGCGGGGCGACGTCGTCGTCGGAGGCGGCCGACGTCGTGATCACCGTCGACCGGTTGGATCGGCTCGTGGAGGGCATGGCCATCGCGCGCTGGTCGCGACACATCGCAGTGCAGAGCGTGATCGTCGGGATGGGACTGTCGCTGGTCGCCATGGGGTTCGCGGCCGTCGGAGTGATCGCACCGCTGGTCGGCGCCGGGCTGCAGGAGGCGATCGATGTCGCGGTGATCCTCAACGCGCTGCGGGCGCTGCGAGCTCCCGGGGCGGTGCGGGTCGCGCACCTGGACCGGCAGACGAGCGCGGCGTTCCGAGCCGAGCACCGGGCGCTGTTGGCCGGCGTCGACGAGGTGAAAGGTACGGCGGACCGGCTGGAGTGGCTGACGAACGACGACGCGCTGAGCGAGCTCGACGCCGTGCGGACGTTTCTGATCGAGCGACTCCTGCCGCACGAGCGGACCGAGGAACAGCAGCTCTTTCCGCTGCTGGCGTCCGCGGCGAACGGACGAGATCCCACCGACCCGCTGATCGGTGCGCACCGCGAGATCGAGCGCCAGGTCGCGCTGCTGGACCGTTTGGTCACGAGTCTGCCGGCGGACGGTCCGGGCGCCGGATACCGTCTCGAGCTGCGCCGGCTGTTGTACGGGCTGCACGCGATCCTGCGCCTGCACTTCGCGCAGGAGGAAGAGCTGTACCTCGAGCTGGACGATGGCGCGGCGGTACCCCTGACGGCACCTGGTCCGGCGGCGGATGAACGGTCTACGCGCGGTGATCGGACTGCTGGTCCGCACGCACGCGATCGCCGCTGGCGAGGAACCGTTCGACGGTGAACCAGAAGGCCTCGGGCTCTTCGATGAACGGGTAGTGGCCGCTGCGTTCGAACCAGACCAGTTCGGCGTCCTGGATCCCCGCCGCGAGCTCGTCGGAGCAGGCCGGCGGGAACTGCGGGTCGTCGCACCCGCACAGGATGAGGGCGGGCGCCCGGACCTCTCGTAGGCGGGGGCCGTAGTCCAGCTTCTTGGCGACCCGATGCCAGTCGGTGCGACCCTGCCTCGCGCGGGCCCAGTCGCGGAGCCCGACCTGCTCACTCACGGCGCGTCGCGGGTCGGTGTACGAGCGACGGTCGATGTAGTTGTTCATGATTCGCTCGGGGCCCCGGGTGCGCACGACCATCTGCAGCACGCCCAGGGCGGCGACACCCCAGAAGCCGGGGTGCGTCCGGTTCCACAGCGCTCCCGGGGACCGCATGTAGGCGGGACCACCGGTGCCCGAGCCGACGAGCACCAGGCGCCGGACCTGCGCCGGGCGCTCGATCGCGTAGGCCAGCACGGCGAGGCCGCCCATGCTGTGACCGACGGCGTCGACCGGTCCTGTCTCCCCGCAGGCCTCGAGCGCCTCGTCCGCGCAGTCGTGCATCTCGGCCATCCCCAACCGCGCGGGCCTGGTCGAGGCACCCGATCCCGGTGGGTCGAAGGTGATGACCCGGCGGCCCAGTCCCCGGAGGCCGTCGAGCAGCGCATCGGCGACGGGCAACCCGGGGCGCTCGAAGCGGTGTGGACCGGGCATCACGAAGATGGCCTCACCGCCGCCCAACTCGTACACCGCGAGACCGTCATGGACGCTGCGTGGCGCGGTCATCCTGCGTCGCCTCCAACCGCAGCATGATCGCTGTCGACGATTGTGCGACGGCCGATGGTCCCGCGATCGCGGGGCGAACGGGCCGGTGACCCGGATCGAAGGCGTCGTGCGCGGGTCGATCACCCACCCGGGTCGTGATCCACGGCGTCAGGCTGCTGCAGTTCACTTTCGGCTCAGTACAGCTCAGAAGTGATGGCCAACCCCTAAGCGTCGCGCGCTCTGCGCCGACCTGTCTGCACGAGAGCCGCCTTGTTGCGTTGGCTATTTCGATGAATTGAGGACCTCCGATGAAGAACTCCATCGTGGCCGCCCTGCTGCTCGCCATGACGGTCGCCTTTGCCACAGCGGCGTCCGCGCAGACCTATGTGTCCGATTTCGAGCAGACCCTGAGCGTCGCCGATGCGGCCGTCGAACCCGGTGACGACGTGCTCGTCGAGGGCGACGGATATGCGGCCGACTCCGAGGTGGTCATCACGATCGAGTCGACCCCGCGGACACTGGATCGTGTCGGTGCAGACGCTGACGGCGCGATCGCGGTCGATGTCACGATCCCCGCCGACATGCCGACCGGACAGCACACCCTGAAGGCCACTGGCGTCACCCCGGACGGGGCGCCCCACGTGCTGTCGACGCCTATCACTGTCGGCGGAGAGGTCGGCGACGTCGAGGAGCTCGCGCAAACCGGGCTCAACACCGTCGTTGCCGCCGCGGTGGCGATGACCCTGCTGCTACTCGGCGGTGCTGCGTTGCTGGTCACGCGCAGGCGGACCGCCTGAACCACCGCTCTTCCGCGCCTCGCCACCGCGAGAGCGGTGGCGCGCGGGCCGATCCGGTCCGGCACCGCCGCTCGTGGGTCCCCTGAAGGAGTTTCGCGCCATGGATCGCGCTTTCGCCGACGACGCCGGCCTGCCTGACGCATGCGAGGACGTGACCGTCGTCCTTCCGTGTCTCGACGAGGAAGCTTCGGTGGGCAGATGTGTGAAGGAAGCCCTCCAAGCGTGCGCGCTCGGCGGCCTGGCAGCCGAGGTGGTCGTCGTCGACAACAGGTCAACTGATGATTCCGCGGCCGTCGCGACGGCGGCAGGAGCCAGAGTCATCGTCGAACGGCGGGCCGGCTATGGCAGCGCCCTCCAGGCAGGCATCCGCGCGGCTCGCGGTCGAGTGGTTGTGATGGCGGATGCCGACTGCACCTATGAGCTTGCACGCATCCCCGATCTCGTCGGCCCTGTCGCGCGCGGCGACGCTGACCTGATGCTCGGCGCGCGTCTGCAGTCCGCATCGCATCAGACGATGCCGTTCCTCCACCGCTTCGTCGGCACACCGGTCCTCACGTTCCTCGTCGCGCGCGCGACCGGCGCCGAGCTTCCGGTGAGTGACAGCCAGTCAGGCTTTCGCGCCTTTCGCCGCGATCGCATGCTCGGCCTCGGAGTGCGTGGAACCGGCATGGAGTTCGCGTCGGAGATGCTGATCCAGGCGGCTCGCGCGCGCTGGCGGATCGGGGAGATACCGACCGAGTACAGCGAACGCGTCGGTGACTCGAAGCTGAGGACTTTGGCCGACGGCTGGCGGCATCTGCAGCTGATCACCGCCCTGGCGCCAGATCTCGCACTCGTCTGGCCGGGTGGGGCCGCCCTCGTCCTGGGACTGCTGCTGTTGCTCGCGTCGCTGCTGTTTCCCGCCGGGCTGCCGTTCGGCTCGCTGCTGTGGCAGCCGCTGTTCTTCGCTCCCATCGCCACGGTGGTGGGCGCTCAGATGCTGCTGGCCGGTTGCGTGCTGGCACACCGTTCGTCACTGCTCGCCGGCGCCACGAGACGGCGATTTGCGTTCGTCGGGCGACCCGGCTTCCCACGCTGGTGCATGCGCGGCGGACTCATCGGTGCATGGCTCGGGCTCGCGATCGACGGGGTCTTGTTCATCGTCTGGATACTGGGGCTGCCGGCCCCGGCGATCGGTGTCCCCTTGGCGTCTCTGGCGCAGACCCTCCTGATCACCGGCAGCACGGTCGCCGTGTTCGGGTTGATCACGCGCTTGACGCTGGACCGTCGGCGCACCGAACTCGGTGTGGGCGAGGTCGGACTCGACGACGTCGTGACGCAAATCGGCACCGTCACCGCCGGCGTTGGCGATGCCGCGTGATCGAGTCGCTGGTTGAGCGGGCCGAGGCACCGACCGACGGCGCTGACGGCCTACGTGTCCTGGCGTTCTGCGACTACTACGATCCGTCCGGCGGTGGCGGGGCCGAGCGCGTCGCCGCCGAGGTCTATCGTAGGCTGGCGGACCGGGGTGCCCACGTCACCGTGGTGACCACTGCCGGTGCCGCCGCCGGCATGTGGACACACGAGCGCCTCCGTGTCGTTCAGACACCGACGATGGACCTGACCCGCGCGTTGGGGCTACAGGCCTCGGTCACATGGGGCGCGGCTCGAACGGCGACCCGGCTGGTCAGCGAGTTGCGACCGCATGTGCTCCATGCCAACAGCCTGCAGTTCCAGACCAGCGTTGCGGCGGCTCGTGTCGCACGACGTGCTGGTGTGCCACTGGTGCTGACGGCACACATCGCCGGGTTCGAGGCGCTCGACCAGCCGTGGCGGTCCCTTGCACACGCGCACGAGCGGACGGTCGGGAGGTTCCTGGCGCGCCGCAGTACCCGCGTCATCGCGGTGTCCGACGGGGTAGCGAGCCACATCGAGAGGCGATTCGGGCGCGGTACGCCGATCCACGTCGTTCCGAACGGCGTCGACCACCAGGTCTTTCATCCACCGGCCGCGACACGCCAGGGACGCCAGGTCCAGCTGATGTTCGTCGGCCGTCTCGTTGCGAACAAGGGCCCCGACCGTCTGGTGGAGGCATTCGCCGTGTTGCGCGACCGCCAGCGTGACGTGGGACTGACGGTCATCGGCGACGGACCCATGCGCGGCTTCCTGGAACGCCGGGCACGCGAACTTGGAGTTGCCGACGCGCTGACCTTCATGGGATTCAGCGACGATGTTGCCCACCACCTGCGGTCGGCCGACGTGCTCGTGCGCCCCAGCCTGACCGAGGGCATGCCGCTGGCGTTGCTCGAGGCCATGGCCAGCCGCCTGTGCATCGTCGCCTCGGACGTGCCCGGCAACGCGTCGCTGATCCGCCATGACGACACCGGTCTGCTCGTCGCTCCCGACGACGCCGTCGCGTTGGTCTCCGCACTGGAACGGGTGGTCGCGGACCCGGCACTGCGTGGCCGGCTGGCCGCTGCCGCCCACGAGGACGCCGACAAGTACTCGTGGGACCGTTGCGCTCAGCAGACACTCGACGTCCTACTCGACGTCGGGCCGTTGCGGCACCCGTACGTCGAGGACTAGGAGCCACCGTGGCTGTTCGTGTCGGCATGATCGGGACAGGTTGGGTCGCCCGGGCCCGCCACATCCCGTCATTCGCCAGTCACCGGGACGTCCAGATCGTCGGCATCTACGACCGTCACCTCGAGCATGCCCGCCGGTTGGCCGAGGACGTGCCGTCTGCGCGCCCTGTCGCGGATCTCGACGAGCTGTTCGCGCTCGGTCCCGACGTGATCAGCATCGCCACGCCACCGTGGAGCCACGCCGAGCTGGCGATCGCCGCCTTCGAGCACGGTGCCCATGTCTTCACCGAGAAGCCGATGGCGATGCACACCGTCGAAGCCGACGCCATGGTTACCGCATCGCAGCGAGCCGACCGAATGCTGTGTGTGTCGCACAACTTCTTGTTCTCCCGCGCGGTGGCGGCAGGCCGGCGCTTCATCGCGGACGACCCGGTCCGGTACGCCGTCGGCGTCCAGCTGAGCAGCCTCAAACGCCGCCTTCCATCCTGGTATCAGGACCTGCCCGGCGGTCTGATGTTCGACGAAGTACCTCACCTGCTGTACCTGCTTGACCACTTCATCGGGCCGCTGGAGGTCGAACACGCGCGCTTCCGCGGGTCAGCGGGCTCAGAACCGCGGACCGCCGAAGTGCTCCTCGGGGGCGCGGCTCCTGGTCAGATCACGATGGTCTTCGACGCACCCGTGTCGGAATGGCAGGTGGTCTTGAGCAGCGACCGCGGCGTCGTCGCACTGGACCTGTTCCGCGACATCGCCGTGCGCGTCCAACCGGACGGCGCGCACCGTGCGGGTGACATCCTCAGGACGTCGGCCAAGGCGGTCCTTGACCACACCACCGGTTTCGTCGCGTCCGGGACACGCCTGGCGTTGGGGCGGAGCTTCTGGGGCCACGACGTCCTGATCCACCGCTTCGTCGACGCCACACTCGGGCGTGGACCGGTGCCGGTGACCAGCGAGCAGGCGCTGCGTGTCGTTGCTGTTGCGGACCGGCTCGTCAGCGAACTCGCGGAGGTCCCGGCCCGGCGATGACCGCCGGGATCCTCCGCCGCCACGTTTCGTCAGCGGCCGGCCACGACGACCCGGTCGAGCCCTCGCCGTCTGCGCTGGGCCGCGCCGATCTCGTCTTCGCGGTGATGGTCGGTCTGGCGGTCCTCGTCCGGGCAAGCCACCTGGTCCTCGACGGCGCGCCGGTGGGTGTGGACGGCGGCAACTGGTTGGCCTTCGGCAATGCGCTGCTCGGGGGGCCGGCGCGTCCCGAAGGCGTGACGTATCCGCCGGTCGTGCCGCTGCTGACCACCGCCGTCGTCGCCCTGCTCGGACCAGTCGGCGGCGTGATGGCGATCGGTGGGGTCAGCGCGGTCGCTCCGGCCGTCGCCTTCTATCCCGTCGCGCGACGTGCCGTACAGGGGGCGGCTCCACTGCTCGCCGGCACCCTGTTGTTGACGCCCGCGACCGGGGCGATGGCCGCATGGGGTGGGTATCCACAGCTGCTCGGCAGCGCGCTGGTCGTCGGCGGGATCTGGACGCTCAGCGGATGGCTCGACAACGGTGATCGTTCGGCGCTCCTTGGCACCATCGCCGCATCGACGCTGGTGTTGGCGACGTCACATGCCTCCGCAGCCGTCGGCTGCGCCGCGTGGGGCGGTGTCGCTGCAGCGTCTCTGATCCGCGGCGGCCACGTCGTGAGGCGCCGACTGCTGACCGCGATCCTGCTTGCGGCGGCAGCGGCTGCGCCGTTGGCACCGTTGTATGGCCGCATCGTGCCGGCGCTGGTCAGTGCCCGGCACGCCGAGCCAGCGATGGCGGCCATCTCGATCGGGGACGTGCCGGCCCGGTTCGTCCTGGTGCACGGAGCGGCGTGGCCGGTCTGGGCTGCCGGATGCCTCCTGGCGATCACCGCGGTCGCACGCGACGGTGGGCGTACGCGACTGGGCGTGATGACGGCCGGGCTGCTGTTCGGTCTGCCCGCGTTGTTCCTCATGACCGGCCAACCTCGCGTCCTGCACGAGATCCCACTGCTGGCCGTGACAGGTGTGACGTTGCGCGTGGCGCAGACGCGGAGCGGTGGCCTCTGGCGAGCACTGATGGCGTCGAGTGCGGTCGCGTTGGTGGTCGTCACCGCGGCAGGGGTGGCGGACGCTCCGCGACAGCAGATGACGTATGCGGTGCTGGACGGCGATCTGCTCGCCGCGGTCGGCTGGATCGACCGGCACACGCCGCACGATGCGACCATTGCGGTCTCTGCTGTGCGGGGCGCTCCGTTCGGCTGGTGGGTCGAGGGCCTGAGCCAGCGGCGGGTGATCTACGCCGCGCCGCTGCGGTGGCTGACGTTCGAGGCCGAACGCGATCGTGCCCGCGTGGCGAATGGCCTTTTCCATCGCGTCGGTCTGCCGACACGGGAAGGCATCCGCAGGGCCGAACGCCTGGGCGTTGATTACGTGCTGCTCACCACAGATGGCCCCGCGCACCGTCCAGACGCTGTCAGGCAATGGCGGCAACACGTCGTGTTCGACAACGCGGCAGCTGTCGTGATCAAGATCGAGAAACCGTGAAGAGGAACTGGTTCGCGGCGCAGGTCGGGTCGCTGCCGGCGCCACCCATCGTGCGACGTCGGCGGCCTCGACCGCGGCGCTACGCACTCGTCTGGCCACGGACACCTCCGTCGAGTGCCGCGCTGCGTCGGGCCGCTGGCAGAAGCCGGGCGATCGTCGTCATCGGCAGCCGGATCGCGCGCTCGCTGCCGCTCGCAGCCACCGTTGCCGGAGTCCTGGCGTTGACGGCGCTCTACCTGCAGGGTGTCAGCCTGTACCTGACCCCCGACGCCGCGCACTACCTGGCGGACGCCGATGCCCTTGTGGGCCGCGGCGTTCGTGAGCTGCGTCATGCGCCGCTGTTCCCGCTGCTCCTCCTCGTCGTGCGGTCGATCGTGCATGATCCCGTCGCCGCCGTCCTCGTCGCCCTCGGCGTGGCACTGGCATTCCTCCAGGTCGCCCTGTACCTCCTCGCGAGGTGCTGGGTCTCACCTGGTCCTGCGCTGCTCGCCAGCGCGTTGGCCGCGATGTCTCCGATCACCGCCGAACTGCTGGGATGGCAGGGTGGCGCGACACTCGTCGGCATGGCCGCGGTCGCGCTGTCGGTCTCGGCGATGGAACGATGGGTGGGCGGCCACCCCTGGGGCGGCGCGCTCACCGGCGCCTCGCTGGGTGTGACGGCACTCGCGCATCCGTTTCTGCTGGCCGTCGCCGCCTGGTGTGTGACGCTGCGGTGGATCGTGCACATCGGTGCGCACCGGCGTCCGTCGAACGGCTGGGGACCGACGGGGTTACGCGGCATCGTGGTCGCCCTCGTGACGTTCGAAGTGTTCCTGGGCGCTGCGCTGCCCGTGTACCGGCGGCTCCAGGGTGGCGGCCACTTCGCGCTGCAGATTCCGCGCCTCGACGCGGTCACGAGCATGCTGGGCTGGGCAACCGGCGGCCGACTCGCGACCGCCCTCCTGATCGTGGCCGTGGTCGGCGCTGTCGCATTCCGCTCGCCCGGGCCGCTGGCAGTCGTCACGGCGGTCGGCACGCTCTTCGTCGTCATGGGCGCCGCGGTGAACGCCAGCACGGACTACGTATCCCGCATCGCGTACGTCCTTCCGGTCGCGGTCGCCGCCGGCCTCGCGGCCGCGTTGCACCTCGCCGGCGACCCGCTCCGAATCGTGCGCTCGTGGTTCGTACGTCCCCGCGCCGCCGCGGCGATCCTGCTGGTCGCCCTGGTGGGAGGCCTGGGGTTCGGCGGCTACGGACCACGAATCGAACGTTCGGCGTCCTACTACCAGTGGCTCCAGCCCGACGACGTCGACGTCCTCGAGGGCCTCGCGCGACGGACCGGCACGGTCGCCACGTCGTGGCGCGGCAACGACTACGGCAGCGGGGTGGTGGCGTCCTGGTACGTCGAGGGTCTCGCGCGCCGCGCCGCCTTCGGGCCGACGGCGCCGTACTTGAGCCTGATCCCCGAGCAGGTGAGCACCGGCGCCGCCGTGCAGCAGGTGTTCGCCGGTGCCGAGGGACTGCAGAACGGTGCCCTGCAGGTCGCCACCGGCCCGTCCGGAACCCACGCGGGCCCGGCCATCCAGGTGTGGTCGGGAGGTCTGTACCGCCCGCTGCTCTTCGCCAACACGCTGGTCGATGAGCATCCGGTCCCGCTGTCGCTGGACACGCGACGCGTCGTCGGCGAGCGTGAGATCGCTGTCATCCACGGCGCTGCCGGCGCCGAGGTGATGCGCCAGGAGCTCCGATTGCAGGGGGGTCGCCTGGACATGACCTACGAGCTCGCCGATCCGGCCCAAGGGGGCGACTGGGACCTGTTCCTGTGGCCGGCGTACGGGTTCCCGTGGACCGATGCGGCCAACTTGGGCGGCGACACGGTGGCGGCCACCGTCGAGCTGCCGGACGAGACCGTCGATATCGCGATCACAAGTCCCGGAGCCGAGGTCAGCGCGGTGGCGCAGGATGAGCGCTACGGCATGCCCGCGGTACGCGTGCAGGCGGGCGACGTCGACAGGTTGACGATCACGGTCGACGTGGCCGCCCGCTCCCGGCCCGGAGCGATCGAGTCATTCGACCAGCGCGCGATCATCGAGCGACACGACATCACGGACGTGCTCGTGCTCAAGGACACGGGCTGGCGCGCCCGGTTCGACCGGGACGAGTGCTACCGCCGCGGCGAGGAGACCGCCAGCCTGCTCGTCTACCGCGTCCAGCGGCACTGCGTCGCCCATCGGGTCAGCGGGTGAGGCACGTCGCTTCCATCGTGCGGGGCGTCCGTTCGCGGAAGCGCTGGCGCTACATCATGGTGTCGCTGGTGTCCGTCGTAGTGGCCCACACGGTGCTGATCCTGTGCTTCGGAGTACTCACCTGGAGTGCGCGAGTCTCCAATCTCGTCGCCTTCGTTGCGGGAGCGGTGCCCGGCTACACCCTGAACCGTCGCTGGACGTGGGGACGCACTGACCGGTCGCGCCTGCTGGCGGAGGTTGGGCCCTACTGGGTGCTGTCTGCGACCGGGCTGGCCGTGTCGACGTGGGCGGTCGGAGCCGCCGAGGGCGTCGCGCGACAGCTCAGCGACAGCCGGGCCGCGCAGACGCTCATCGTGCTCGCGGCGGCCGTGGCCACGACCGGCGTGCTGTGGATCATCAAGTACGTCGCGTTCGACCGTCTGGTGTTCGGCCGTGCCCCGGACGACACGGTGACGGACCCCGGCTGTCGCCTTCGCACACCACCGGGCGCCAACTGGCGGGAAGGACCTGGCCCACGGGATCGAAGCGTGGTGATGTGGGAAGAACGCTTGTGATGGCGACATGCCGCTGGACTGCGGAGGCGCACCTGTGGGGACTGCGGTGAACGGCTCCGCATGCGGCTGACGATCGCGTTCGCCGGCGACACGATGCTGGGCCGCGGTGTCGGCGCACAGCTGGTGGAGGACCCTGGCCGGCCGATCTGCAGTCCCGAGGTCGCCGAGGTCGCCGGTGGGGCCGACCTGGTCGTGTGCAACCTGGAGTGCTGCATCTCGGATCGGGGCGCGCCGTGGCCCGACCCGCGCAAGCCGTTCTTCTTCCGTGCGCCGCCGTCGGCCGCAACGACGCTGGCGCGCCTGGGTGTCGACGCTGTGACGCTGGCCAACAACCACGCCCTGGACTTCGGCACCGACGCGCTGCTCGACACGGTCGCCCACCTCGACGAGGTCGGGATCGCGCACGCCGGCGGGGGCGCCGACGTCGAGCAGGCACGTCGGCCCGCGTCCGTCGCGCGGCGCGGTCAGACGGTGGAGCTGTGGTCGCTGTCCGACCACCCCGAGGCATACGCCGCCCGCGCCGCGCGGCCGGGGATCGCCTACGCGGACCTGCGGACCCACGTGCCCGACTGGGTGCGTGACGGCATCGCGGCGAGCGAGGCCGACGTCGTCGTGGCGTCACCCCACTGGGGCCCCAACATGGTCACCGAGCCGGTACCGCACGTGCGTACCTGCGCGGCGGCCTTCGCCGACGCCGGCGCCATGGTGGTCGCCGGGCACTCCGCCCACGTGTTCCAGGGCGTCGACGTGATCTCGCAATGTGCCGTGCTGTACGACCTCGGAGACTTCGTCGACGACTACGCCGTGCAACGGTGGGCGCGCAACGACCTGGGCCTGCTGTGGCTCGTGACCGTCGACGACGGCCGTGCGGTGCGGATCGATGCGCTGCCGTTGCGACTGGAGTACGCGTACACGCGGGTCGCGGACGGCGCGGACCGACGGTGGATCGCCCGCCGGCTGCGGGCCGCGATCCGGCCGCTGCCGCTGGCGGAGGTCGACGGTGTGCTCCGAATCGGGCTGCCGTGGTGAGCGGCCATGAGGAGGGCGCCGGGTGACCGTGGCGACGCCCGGTGGCACCGGGCACCGCGCGTTGCCGCACACCGCGGACCTGATCGTCGAGGCGTGGGCGCCGTCGCGGACCGCGTGCCTCGCGGAGGCGGTGCGCGCGCTGGTGGACACCTTCGCGGATGTCTCGACGGTCGAGGCCACCGAGCGCGCGCCCGTCGACGTCGCCGCAGGCGACGACGCCGACATCGTCGTCGGGCTGCTCGAAGAGGTGCTGTACGTGCTCGACGTGCACGATGCGGTGCCGGTGACGGTGAGCGTGACGGAATCCGCCGATGGCGGTCTGCGTGGCACCCTCGGGCTCGCGTCGCTGGCGCGGGTGTCGCAGACCGGTCCCGCACCGAAGGGCATCGCCGGCACCACCTTGACCGCCGAGGGCGCCGGATGGGTGTGCCGCGCGACCGTCGACGTGTGAGGCGAACTGATCATCCTGGCGCGAGAAACCGGCGGACCCGGATCAACCTTTGACGACGCCGAGCGGCAGTAGCCGTGCGACGCGGCGACCCAGGTCGGCGCGCTCGCAGGTCTCGACGACGACGTCGATGTCCTTGTAGGCGAACGGCGCCTCCTCCGCCAGCCCCGCCATTGACCCCGGGCGCACGTGCACGCCCTGCTCCTCGAGCTCGGCACGCAGCGCCGCGCCGCGGATGCGGCGCTTGGCGGCGTGGCGGCTGAGGGTACGCCCGGCACCGTGGCAGGTCGACGCGAACGCCGCCCCGGAAGGTGTGCCGACCATCACGTACGACGCCGTGCCCATCGACCCGGGGATCAGCGCGGGTTGGCCGATCTCGGCGAGGTCGTCGGGCAGGTCCGCGTGCCCCGGTGGCAGGATGCGGGTCGCGCCCTTGCGGTGCACGCACAGGAGCCGCCCCTCGCCGTCGACCTCGTGGGTCTCGAGCTTGGCCAGGTTGTGTGACACGTCGTAGAGCAGCTCGAGGTCGCGGCGCCCGGTCGCGGCCGCGAACGCGTCACGCGCGGCCTCGGTCAACAGCTGCCGGTTCGCCCGACCGTAGTTGGCCGCGGCGGCCATCGCGCCGAGATACGCCCGGCCCTCCGGTGACCGCACGGGCGCGCACGCCAGCTGCCGGTCGGGCACCGTGATGTCGTATCGCGGCATCGCCGCGCGCATCGCCTTGACGTGGTCCGAGCAGACCTGGTGGCCGAGCCCGCGTGAACCCGTGTGGATCATGACACACACCCGTCCCGGTGTGAGCCCCAGTGCGTCGGCGGTGGCCGGGTCGAAGCGCCGCTCGACCGCCTGGACCTCCAGGAAGTGGTTGCCCGAGCCGAGGCTGCCGACCTGATGCAGGCCACGGGCCCTCGCGCGGTCGCTCACCTGCGCGGGATCCGCGTCGGCGACCACGCCCAGGTCCTCGCAGCGGTCCAGGTCGCCGGCCACGCCGAAGCCCCGTTCGACGGCGAACCGCGCGCCGCCGCGAAGGACCCGCTCGAGGTCCGCATCGTCGCGAAGCTCCCAGACGCTGCCGCGGCCCAGGCCCTTGGGGACGCGCGCGGCGAGGGCGTCCATGAGCGGGTCGATGCTCGCAGCGAGCTCCTCGCGCTCGAGTGGAGCGACGAGCAGCCGGACGCCGCACGAGATGTCGAAGCCGACGCCGCCGGGCGATACGACCCCTCCGTCGTCGACCTCCGTCGCCGCCACACCCCCGATCGGGAAGCCGTAGCCCCAGTGGATGTCGGGCATCGCATACGAGGCTTCGACGATGCCCGGCAGCGTGGCCACGTTCGCGACCTGCTGCAGCGCCTGGTCCTCGGCGAGCGCGGGCAGCAGTTCCTTGGAGGCGAACACGATACCGGGCACCCGCATGGCGCCGTGGGGTGGCAGCCGCCACTGCACAGGGCTCAGTGCCTCGAGGTCATCGACGAGCATTGGCGGTCCACTCCTCGGCGTCGCGCGTCATACAGACACGGCGGGCGTGCGTCCGGTCGGGCGGTCACGATGCCCAGTTGACACCGTTGCCGACCCTCGCTCACCAGCAAACGGCCGTGAGCGTACGGCCGTTCGGCCTGATCAATGCTGCAGCCCCCGACGGTCGTCGCGGTTCCCCGCCGATGCCCGGTTGCCGGTCGGTTCCGCGACGCGACGCGCGGTCCGTCGCCGCGCCGTCCGGCCCGCATCCGTGGGGACGTCCGGCGTTGCGCCCGGCGGTCACACGCTCACCGTCACGCCATGGGAATGACGGCTCCAGGTGCGGTGCGGGAGGTCAGCCTCTCGCCGGTGACCGAGGGGATATGTTCTCCCTCGCCTACGCCGGCTGGGCAGCCCTGCCGCAGCGTTCGGCTCGCCGTGGGCTGGGTCAGATCACTGGGCGCCATCTGCTCGTGGTCGCCCGCGTGTTCACCCGGTCAGGACTCCTGCGTCACGGTGAGCAACATCACCGCGTCGTCGACCGCATCGATCCCGTGGCGGGCGGATGGGAGCATGGTGTGATCGCCCTCCCGCAGATCGACCGTCCCGGCCCCGCTCGTCAGTCGCACCGCCCCGATCATGACCAGCAGCGTGGCGGCCGTCGGGCTCTCGTGCTCGGCGAGTGACTGCCCGGCGGTGAGGGCGAGCAACGTCTGCTTGAGCGGGATGCCGGCCCCGGGCGTCAGCGTCTGGCCGGCACGCCCCGCCTGGGAGGCCTGTGCGCGCCCGAGCAGCGTGCCTGCCGCCGACGGCAGGTTCGTGACGTCCGGTCGCGCCGGCTGACCCTCGACATGACCAGCGTCGTCGGAGCTGACGTCGTGCGGATCTCGGGTGTTTGCGTCTGTCATGTCATCCTCCACTGGTGTGTTGGTCCCCACTTGGAGCGTGAGCCGTCCGTGGCGCGGATTGGGAGCGAGGTCCGGCTGACTGGTACCGCGGCCGCGGCTGCGAAGACCGGCACACCCCTTCACCGTGCCTCATCGTAGTGGTCACGGGTCCTGGTGGTCTCGGGCCGATCGGGAACCGGGACCGTGCCATTTGCCCTGATCCCCGTCCGCATGACGTCGCACAGTGGGAGATGAGCGAGTACGACAAGGGGCCACCCACATGTCATCGAATCCCAAACTCGCCACCACGGAGAGCCATGCGGCGGCGTCGCATCGGCCCGATCGGAGCAGGCCGACCTACCGCGAGCTGGCGGACGGTCGGCGTGATCGCTATGCCATGCGGTTCCCGACGGGCAAGTCGTCCCGCCGGTCCGGCTGCCGCCGTCACGGTCCGCCAATGGGTGGCGTGCAGCCCAGGCACTCTGCCGCCGGCAGGGCCCAGCAGCGAGCACGGATCACCACGCGCCGGCACGGCTGATCGTCGTGGCGGGCCTACGGGCCCTCAAGGCCGGCCGGGAGCGGCGCCGCGCCAGTGGTGGGCGCAGCCCGCTCCACCCACCGGGCGGCCTTGCGTCGGCCGGCCTGGAAGAACGGCGGGATCGTCGGGCGCCGGGCCGGTTCGGTGTGTCGCGGTCCGCCCAGCGCGGTCCCGCGCATGACGTTCCTTCGTCGTCGTGGCGGCGTCAGCCGGCACCGTTGGTCGCCGGAGACAGCGGATCCAGACGCACGTGCTGGATCGCATGCTCACGGACCGACAACACCGTGATCCGCCAGCCCTCCAGCTCGAGCTGGTCTCCGTCGGTCGGCAGGCGCCCCAGCCGTTGGAGCACGAGCCCCGCCAGGGTCACGTAGTCGCCCGCGGGCAGGTCCACGTCGAGATCGACCAGGTCGTGGACCGGAAAGTGGCCGGCCAGGGTCCATGAACCGTCCGCATTGCGGACAGCCTCGCGGACCTCGGGGTCGTACTCGTCGTAGATCTCGCCGACGAACTCCTCAACGAGATCTTCGACCGTGACCAGTCCCTCCACGCCGCCGTACTCCGACACGACGAGGGCCATCAGGTGGCGCTTGCGCTGGAGGGCGCGGACCGCCTCGATCAGTGGCATGGACTCCGGTAGGGCGACCGCACGCCGGGCGTGCTCGGCGACCGTGCCGGTCCGCCCGACCAGGTCGAGCAGCGACACGACCCGGTCGGCGTCGTCGAGGCGCTCGCGGTACACGGGCGCGCGGACGTGACCCGAATCGAGCAGCCGGCGGACAGCCGCGTCAACCGGCAGGTCGCCGGCGAGTGCGACGATCTGCGGCCGCGGGCGGGCTACCTGATTCAGCGTGCGGTGCGTCGCCTCCAGCGAACCGGTGATCACCCGCCGCTCGGCTGCGGAGTACATGCCGCCGGCGGCGACGAGATCGCGGATCTCCTCCTCGGTGACGACCGCGCGCCCCCGGGTGGGATCACCGCCGAACATCCAGATGACGGCGTTGGTCGCCCGGGCCAACAGCAGCACCGCGGGACGTGTCAGCGTCGCCAGCACCGACAGCGGTCGAGCGGAAAGCACTGCCCACCGTTCGGCGTGCTGCATCGCCAGCCGCTTCGGGGCGAGCTCTCCGGCCACCAGGGTGACGAACGTCAGCGCCGCCGTGACCACGACGATGGCGACTGGGCGCGCAGCGCCGCCCAGTGCCGGCATGACGCCGACCAGAGGTTCGGCGAGCGTGACCGCCGCCGTGGCCGACGCGAGGAAACCCGCCAGCGTGATGCCGATCTGGATCGTGGCCAGGTAGCTGTTCGGGTCGCGGACGAGTTGCGCCGTCAGCTGTCCGCTGCCACCGCGCCGAGCGAGGCGCTGCACCTGGCCCTCCCGCAGCGAGATCAGGGCGATCTCCGTGCCGGCGAGCAGCGCGTTGACGACGACCAGCGTCGCCACGAGGCCCAGTTGCCACCAGATCGCCATGGAACCACCTCGACACCAGCGTCGGGGTCACCACGCGGCGGGTCAGGGCCATTCGTACCTGTGTCGACCGACTAGACGCCCGCCCTTACAGGGGCGTTCGTCCCTGGACGACCGGCCGTTGGCCTCTTGTCGCTCTCGCCGGCTGCGTCAAGCTCAATGCCACGGGGTTGGACCGGCCTGGCTCGAGGGGCGAGTGACCATGGGTGCGATCGACGTCGAAGGCCTGCGTAAGACGTACGGATCGGTTCGTGCGGTCGACGGGTTGAGCTTCTCGGTCGAGGCGGGTGAGGTGTTCGCCCTGCTGGGGCCGAACGGCGCCGGCAAGACGACGACGGTGGAGATCCTGGAGGGTCACCGCAGCCGTGACGACGGTGCAGTGTCCGTGCTGGGGTTCGACCCCCAGACGGGCGGGCGCGCCTATCGGGAGCGCATCGGTATCGTGCTGCAGGAGGCGGCGCTGGACGAGGAGTTCAGCGTCCGCGAGCTCGCGCGCCTGTACGCGGGGTTCTTCCCGGCGCCCCGGCCGGTCGACGAGGTGATCGAGCTGGTCGGCCTCACCGAGAAGGCCGATGCGCGCATCGGGACGCTGTCGGGCGGGCAACGTCGGCGCGCCGATCTTGCACTGGGACTGATCGGTGACCCCGAGTTGCTCTACCTCGACGAGCCGACGACCGGGTTCGACCCGTCGGCGCGGCGCGCCGCGTGGGACATGCTCGAGGGTCTTCGCGGTCTGGGCAAGACGATCCTGCTGACGACGCACTACATGGACGAGGCGGAGCACCTGGCCGACCGCGTCGCGGTCATCGCAGCGGGGCAGCTCGTCGCACTGGGTTCGCCCGACGAGCTGGCCGAACGCCAGATGGCGAGCACGACGATGATCGCCTTCGTCGTTCCGGAGGCCCACGGCGCGTTGGCGCTGCCGGCGTTGCGCGGCGAGGTGCGCCGTGACGGCGAGAAGGTCGAGGTGCGCACAGCTGCGGCGACCGACGATCTGCACGAGCTGACGGAGTGGGCACTGGCACACGGCACGGAGCTCGGGTCCCTGCGGCTCGCGCGACCGAGCTTGGAGCAGGTGTACCTGGACGTGGTCGGGCAGGCGGAGCGGGAGCGGACCGGTGTCTAGCGCGACGGCTGCACTCCCGAGGAAGCGGCGAACGTCGGCCGTGACGCTGGTGCGAGATCAGACCGCCTACGCGGTCAAGGCGTTTGTGCGGACGCGCGCGTCGGTCGTGCTCGCGTTGGGCCTGCCGCTGACGTTCCTGGTCGTGTTCGGGTTGCTGGTCGGCAACGAGACGATCGATGCCGAGGGCGGCATCCGCGCGGCGCAGTACCTGGCGCCGGTCGCGGCGGTGTTCGCGGTCACCATGATCACATTCTCGGCGCTGCCGACGGGCGTGGCGCGGGCACGCGAACGTGGCATCCTCAAGCGCCTGCACGGCACGCCGTTGCCGTGGTCGGACTACCTCATGGGTCGCGTCGCTGCGGCCGTGATCATCTCACTGGCAGGCGTCGTGGTGCTGCTGGCCGTCGGAGTCGTCGCCTACGACGTCCAACTGCTCGGCCGCACTGCCGGAGCCGTGATCGTGACGCTCGTCGTGGGGATCGCCTGCTTCGCGGCGCTGGGGCTTGCCGCCGTCGCCCTGCTGCGGTCGAGCACGGTCGTCGAGGCGGTGACCAGCGGCAGCATCATCATCCTGGCGTTCGTCTCGGGGGTGTTCGCCGTCGGCACCGACATGCCGTTGTGGCTCGAGCGGCTCGGGTGGTTCCTCCCGTTGAAGCACTTCGTGGAGGCGATGACCACCGCGTTCGACCCGTTCGGGACGGGTGCGGGGTTCTCGTTCGACCATCTGGCAGTCATGGCCGTGTGGGGTGTCCTCGGTCTGCTGGTGGCCGCGAGGTTCTTCCGCTGGGAGCCGCCGGCGGCGGCAGGCGGGCACACGCGACGCGGGACACACGTCGAGACCACGGCCGTCACGCCGCGGTCCACGCCGCGCATCCTGGTCAGTCAGATCCGCTACGCCAACGCTGCGCTGTGGCGCGATCCGGGCGCGTGGTTCTTCGGGCTCGCGTTCCCGGTTCTGCTGCTCGTCCTGATGCCGCTGCTGTTCGGCGAGGAGGCGCAGATCGGCGACCTGTCGTTGGCGCAGTACCTCGCTGCCGGCATGCCGGTGTACGCGATCGCAGTCATCGCCTATGTGGTCCAGGCGTCCGCGGTCGCGAAGGCGCGGGACCGCGGCGTGCTCAAGCGTCTGGGCGGCACGCCTCTGCCGGGTTGGGCGTACGTCGCTGGACGCGTCGGCTCGACGCTGTGGTTGAGCGCAGCTGCCACGTTCGTGATGCTGGCGCTCGCGGCCGGCCTGTACGGCGTGGAGATCCGGGCGGCCGCCATCCCGGCGCTCCTGCTCGCGATTCTCGTCGGCAGCGTGAGCCTTGCGGCGCTCGGTCTGGCGCTCGCCGCGTTGGTCCCGCAGTCCAAGTCGGTTGACGCGATCGCACTCGGCACGCTGCTGCCGCTCGCCATGCTGTCGGACGTGTTCCCGATCGACGCCGACTTCCCGACCGTTGTGCAGAACGTCGTCGCGCTGTTCCCACTCAAGCCCTTCCAGCAGGCCATGGCAGATGCGCTCGCTTCGACGGGAAGCCCGGACATTGCGTGGGCGTCGCTCGCCGTACTCGCCGCGTGGGGTGTCGTCGGCGCGATCGTCGCGGGCCGCTTGCTGCGGGCGGACCGCGGCGCCGGCCGCAGAACGAAGGCGCCGGCTGCTGGAGTGGCCGGCTGATCCGGGAGCGCAGCACGCCGTGATGACGATCCATACGACACAGGCTGGTGACTCGCCGACGAGCGAAGGCGTCGCGGCGCCGCGGCGGCGGGTAGCCATGGCGGCGGTCGTGCTGGCGCTGCTCGCCGCCTCCGCGATCGCTGTCGTGATCGCCACGACGCTGATGCCCGAGTCGTACTCGTGGGTCCGCCACTCGATCAGCGAGTCGGCAGGTCAGGGTGTCCAGGACGCGTGGGTGGCGCGGCTCGGGTTCCTGCTCCTGGGGTTCGCAGTCCTGCTGCTGGCAGGTATCGCCGCGCCGCGATGGGGGCCGCTGGCCACGCCGCTGTTCCGTTTGTACGGGATCTCGATGATCGCGACGGCGGCGTTCGCCCACAAGCCGTGGCTCGACGTGCCGTTCGACGCGTTCGAGGACTTCCTGCACTCCGTGACCGCGAACGCTGTCGGGTTCACGTTCACTGTCGGTGTGCTGCTGGTAGCCCTCCGCCGAGGTCCCGGCACGACCGCGGCCCGGGTGTTCGACGGGATCGCCGTCATCAGTGCGCTCGTGATCTCGATGATGGTCGTCAACGTCGCCGGCCTTGCGGGGTTGGCACAGCGCATCATGTTCGGGATCGGCTACGTGTGGTTCGGGCTGGAAGCGATCCGTGCCGCCCGGACTCCCGCTCCGCACTCCTCCGCCATGCTCGAGACCCGCTCGGCTGCGGAATCGGCCGTGGCCGCCTGACGCCATGACCTCTCAGCCAGCCCACGTGCCGCGCACCCTTGGGGAAGAGGCTGCGGGCCGCGGCGCGGAGTCGGTCGTCACCGTGTCGCACCTGGCCAAGCGCTACCGGTCGGTCACCGCGGTCGCCGACGTGTCCTTCGACGTCCGGCGCGGCGAGATCTTCGGCCTGCTCGGCCCCAACGGTGCGGGCAAGACGACGGCAGTCGAGTGCATCCAGGGTCTGCGCGTCCCCGACTCGGGGGATATCCGCGTGCTGGGCCTGGACCCGCGGACCGACGCGAGCCAGCTTCGCCCGCTGATCGGTTCGCAGCTGCAGGAGTCGGCGCTGCCCAACCGCATCAAGGTGTGGGAGGCGCTCGATCTGTTCGCGTCGCTGCTCCCCGAGGGTCCGTCGTGGCGGACCGTGATGACGCAGTGGGGGCTGCAGGACAAGGCGAAGGCTTCGTTCGGCAGCCTGTCGGGCGGGCAGCGCCAGCGGCTGCTCGTTGCGCTCGCCCTGGTCAACGACCCCACCGTGGTGTTCCTCGACGAGATGACCACCGGGCTCGACCCGGCCGCGCGACGTGCGACCTGGTCGCTGATCGAGCGGATCCGCGACACCGGCACGACCGTGGTGCTCGTCACCCACTTCATGGACGAGGCGGAACGGCTGTGCGACCGTCTGGCGGTCATCGCCGACGGCACGGTCGTGGCGGCCGGGACGCCCGCACAACTGGTCGCCGCCCACACCGACGTCGTCGTCCTGCGGTTCTCCAGTGACCGTGACGACATCGGGTTCCTGCGGTCGGTTCCGAGCGTGTCGGGTGTGCAGCGCGACGGCAACGTCGTCGAGGTCCGCGGTGCGCCGACGGTCGTCGCACACGTCGGCAGTGCCCTCGTCGGCCACGGACTCGTCCCCGACGACATGACCGTGATCAGGCCCACCCTCGAGGACGTGTACCTGCGCCTCGTCGGCGAGATGGAGCGCTGATGCGCGCGCTGGCGAAGATGACGTGGGTCGAGGTCAAGCTGTTCCTGCGAGAACCCATCACGGTGATCTTCACGCTCGCGCTGCCGCTGATGGTCCTCTACGTGCTGGGCGGCGTGTTCGGCAACGAGGTGGAGACCGGCGGCGGCATGGTCGTCTACGGCGGTCACGGCCCGACCGACTTCTACACGCCGGCATACGTCGCGTTGGCGGTCGCGGGCGTGGCGCTGATCGGTGTGCCGACCCACATGGTCGAGTACCGCGAGATCGGCGTGCTGAAGCGCCTCCGCGCGTCGGCCGTGCGACGCCGGGACGTGCTGCTCTCGCAGCTGCTCGTCTCGCTGCTCGTCGCCACCGCCGGCGCCGCGCTTCTGGTCGGCGCAGCGTTCGCGTTCACCGACGTGACCGCGCCCGACGCCATCGCCGGGTTCCTGGGCGCGTACCTGCTGGGTGCGCTGAGCATCGCCGCGCTCGGCCTGCTGCTCGGCACCGTCCTGCCCACCGCACGGGCGGCGCAGTCGGTCGGCCTGCTGCTGTGGTTCATGTTCATGTTCCTGTCCGGCGCAGGACCGCCCCCGGAGGTGCTGCCCGACTCGCTGCGGACGGTGAGTGACTGGCTGCCGCTGACCCCGATCGTCCAGTTGCTGCAGGAGCCGTGGCTCGCCGGCGGGTGGGCCGGCCGGCAGGCGCTCATCGCGGCCGCGATCGCGCTGCTGTGTGTCCTCGCCGCCTGGCGCGCGTACCGCTGGGAGTGAACGCAGCCAATCCCCCCGCCGCTGACAACCGGAGGAGTTCGCATGAACCGCAAGCAGGTCCTGTTCTGGAACTCGGTCGTCTGGGCCGTCGCGATGTTGGGCTGCGCGGTCGTGCTGAGAGGGGTCGATGGGTTCATCTACGTGTTGCTGGTGCTCATCTGCGGAGCGCTCGGCTCCGATGCGGTCGTGAGTCGTCTGCCCGCTGACCGGGTGCGCGACGTCGGCTGAGTTCGGCGGGCGCCGCGCAGCCGACGAGCGGCTCAGGACCAGACGAGCCACACGTACGCGATGTAGCCGAGGACGAGCGTGGCGCCGACGGGTCTGCCGATCCGCCGGCGTGTCCAGGCCCCAGCGGCTGTTGCGGCGGCGAGAACGACAGCGGCGATCGCCGCTGGTGACAGGCCGGGGGCGACCAGAGGTCGGGCGACAGCGGCGACGCCGAGGGTCACGGTAGCGTTGTAGATGACCGACCCCACGATCCCCGCGGCGGCGAGCTCTGGGATACCACGGCGCAGAGCCGCCGGGATGAGCGCCAGGAACTCCGACGTCGTCGCCAGCGCCACGAGGGTCAACCCCACCACGGTTCCC
>JAHELV010000009.1:47325-60219 GCA_024644015.1 Nitriliruptorales bacterium | reverse complement strand
CGACCCCACGATCCCCGCGGCGGCGAGCTCTGGGATACCACGGCGCAGAGCCGCCGGGATGAGCGCCAGGAACTCCGACGTCGTCGCCAGCGCCACGAGGGTCAACCCCACCACGGTTCCCGCCACGCCGAGCTGGTCGATGATGCGCTCTGCCGCGAGCACGGCCAGCCAGCCACCGGCGCCCATGCACGCGATCCCCACGACCGTGAGCACGAGTCCTGTGGACGCGGGCTTCAGCCCGTCGGAGTCTTCGAGGGCTTCGCTGACCTCGCCGAACGCCGGCACTTCACGCTCCCGCCACCAGATCACCGCGACGATTGCGACGTAGACCGCGACGAGGACGCCGCCCTCGACACGTCCGACCAGCCCATCGGCCAACGCCGTCCACGCGGCGACCCCTGCGACTGCCGCCGCTGCCGCGTAGTGGGCGCCTCGGCGCCCAAGTGTGAGGGGGCTGGCCAGCGCGAGGCCGCCCACGATGAGGGTCAGCAGGGTGACGTTGGCGCCGATCGCGTCACCCGCGGCGACGCCCGGCTGTCCCTGCACCGCCGCCACGACCGCGGTGACGAGCTCCTCGGGCTCGGCGCCGGCCAACAGCAGCCCCACCGCCAGGGCCGACACGCCCAGCCGGCGACCCGCACCGGCGGCATGCTCGGCGAACAACTCTGCGCCTGCCGCCAGCAGCACCGCAGCGCCCACGAGCAGCACGACCGAGATCAGCAGTCCCATACGCGCTCCACCATGTCATGGAGCCGGCGGCGCTTTCGGCTGGCTCAGACGCGCGTGGGGACCTTGCCGGTCAGCGTGAACATCCACCGCATGACCTTGTGCCCGGGGTCGGCCGTGGGATCGAACATGAGCGGGCAGCCGCCGTCGATGACCTCTACGCCGTGCTCCCGGCCGTACTCGGCGGCCGTGTCCGAGACGCTGCCGGTGCCGAACAGACGGTGCATCCAGACGTGCCCGATGCCGAGCTCGACGCACTCGTTCATGGTCGTCTGCGCGGTCTCGGGACGCGTGCCGATCACGACGGCGTCGACGCCGCCCGGGATCGACGCCAGGTCGGGAAAGGCCGGGTCGCCTTCGACCGTCTCGGCGTTCGGGTTCACGGCGAAGACCTCGTAGCCGCGTTCGCGGAGCCGCTGGTAGACCACGTTGCTGCCGTGGTTCTCAGGGTTGCGGGAGACGCCGGTCACCGCGATCCGCTTCTTGGCAAGGAACTGTGTGGCCGCGTCCTTGATGGTGGTCATGGTCCCGACCTCCTGCGTCGCGCGCGGGTCCTGGACGAAGACACCGTCCTTCCCGGTGCCCGCGTCCGCACGGTCATGCCGGGTCAGCCTCGCCGGCGTGCGTCCCCGGCGCACGGTCTTCGGTCCCGCACCGTGCAGGTCCGCCGGCCCGGTATCTGCCGGTGTCGCCATTGGCGCACCGCCTGAACCTGCGACAGCCCGTGCGGCGTGGCTCCGCGAACCGCTGACCGCCCACCGCCGGACATAGACTCGGGTCGTGTGGCGCTCCGCGATCCGTCGGTTGGGCGCTCACCCTGCCGCGGTGTGGGTGATCAAGCACGTCGTCAGCCCGCTGGACCGTGCCGTCGTACGGGTGTCGCGCGGCCGTCTGCCGCCGCCGAGCCGCATCGCGGTGCCGACGCTGCTGCTGACCACGGTCGGGCGGCGCTCCGGACGGGCGCGCACGATCCCACTGGTGTACGTCCGCGACGGGCACCGCTATGTCGTTGCCAACGCCCGGCCTGCGGGGGAACGCAGGAACCCGTGGATCGCCAACCTGCGTGCCAGCGGCCGCGCACGCATCAGGGTACGGGGCCGGACGATGCCGGTGCTCGCGCACGAGCTCGACGAATCGGAGGTCGGGCGGTGGTGGCCGAGCCTCACCGACAGGTGGCCAGCGTTCGCTGCGCACTACGCGGCCACCGGAGAACGCACCGCGTTCATCCTGGAGCCGCTCGCCAGCTAGATCCCCACCCGCCGGCTCGCTGCGCTCGCCCTCACCCGGTGAGCGGGCCGACGATGCGACCGTGAGATAGCGGACGCTCAGGTTGTGCCTGCAACCACCCGCGTACCGGCGACCCAGTCGTGCAGCGCACGGTGCTCCCGGTCGACCGTCATTGAGACGACCGACACGACGACGAGCAGTTGGGCTGCGATCGAAAGCACGACGAAACCCGTGCTGGTGCTGTCCGCCATCAGGTTGAAGACGGCAGTGTGCGCCAGCTGCCAGGGCGCGAACTTGGCAGCCGACCGCCCCATGGCTCTCGGGAAGGTGAGCCGTGCGTCAGCAGCGTCCACTACGCGGAGGCCCATACGGCGCTTGCCGTAGGTTGCCTGGCGCGGGGACGCCTCCTGCGCTGCGAAAGTGACGAGCACCGGCAGGACCAGCGTCAGAAAGGCCAGGGTGTCGAGCCCCGCCGGTGATTCGATGCGCATGCCGAGGAGGCGGCCGGCCCACGCGACGACGCCGGCACCGCCCGCACATCCGGCGATCACGAGCAGATCGAACGCCATGGCGCGCAGCCGCGTCGCTGCTCCGGCGAACCGTGGGGCCTCCGCGCCGCCGAGGTCCTGCGTCGGGAGCGTCGCGTCCATGATCACACCCCCCTCAGACCGATACCGCCGGCGCGGTCACCCGCTCGGCGCCCGCACGTCATGACGATCTCCGCATCGCGCCGCCTTCCAGTGCCGCGACCCGAGCCTGCGCGCCGTACACCTGGGTGTCGTGGACCGACATGCGACGCCACCAGATCGCGGTCACGGCGATCGCCAGGACGGTGCCGAACACGCCGCTGTAGGTGTCCCAGGTCTGGGAGACCTCGGGGATCGCGATGTGTACGACGCTGTGGGTGAAGTGCCAGATGGCACAGAGCAGGATGCTGCCGCCGGTGCTGTTGTACAGCCACGCCAGGAACAGCCCGCCGATGATGATCACGACCGCCTGCGCAATCTGCTCGCCGAGCGTGGAGTCGACCATGCCCTGCCGGTAGAAGTAGAACGGCAGGTGCCACGCCACCCACACGACCCCGAGCACCAGCGCCGCCGGCAACGGCCGGAACCGGGCCTGCAGCCTCGGCAGCGCGAAGCCGCGCCAGCCGACCTCCTCGCCGATGGAGTACGCGACGGCCGGCATGAGCAGCGCCAGGACCCATGCGCCGTCAGCGAGTCGTGGCGAGTCCGCCAGCCCGCCCAACGTGGGCCATTGCCCGTCGACCCAGCGCGTGGCAACGGCGGCCGGAAGCAGGAACAGCGCGGGGGAGAGGGCCGCGAGATAGAACCAGGGCGACACCCGCCAGCGCGCCAGGCCGGCCGTCAATCGCTCGAGGTCACCCGCCCTGCGCCGACTCACGATGAGGGCTGCAACCAACGGGCCGAGTGCTCCGACCGCGTGCCATTCGCCGCTGACGTCGGCAGAGATCCAGCCCTGTCGGGATGCCGCGATCGGTGCGACCAGCACCCACGTGATGCCGAACGCCAGCCAGAAGTACGCCGCCAGACCCGTTGAGCCGCGCCGGACGTCCGAAACCGCCGACGGTCGCGTCACTGATTGGACGACCATCACGTATCCCGACTACGTCAGCGCGCCGCGCGCCGGCGGTGCCCTTCGTTCGTATGACCGGCTGCCGAAGCCACGGCTCGACGCAACACCAGCAGTGCGTCTTTCTTCCGGCCGAACTCAGCGGGCCCGGCTTCCATCACGGTGCCCGCCGCGCGTCCCGTGCACCAGGGTCGAAGGGCCTGGTCAGCGAGACCGACGTGCCCAGTGAGGTGATCGGCGCTGAACGGCCTCCCCCGGTGCGGCGATCGGCAGTCGGGAACCGTGCCGATCGACTCTTACGCCGCCGGTGTCCGCCTGCGAGGGTTGGAAGCAGGATGGGGGAGGAGGTGACAAGAATGTCGCAGGTGCTTGACAGGCAACGGACTGAGTACCGCGTCCCCGTCCGCCGCCGGAGTCCAGTGGTCGACTACACGTTGATCGCCATCGGTGCTCTGGTTGCGCTCGTCGGCGTGTACTTCCAGTTCGCGCCCTCAAACTGGTGGCTCGCGCACTTCTCGGAGGCCTACTACCTCTGGAGCTACGTCGTGGGTGGGCTTTTCCTCACGACCGGATTCGGCGTGTTCGCCAACCGGACGATGGAGGAGGACGGCCACGCGTCGACGCGGGCGATCACCGCCACGATTCTGGCGATCCTCGCGCTCGCAGGCGCCGTCGTCGCTTCGCTCGTGTTGATCTTCTAGGTCGCGACGCATCAGGGGTGGGGGCCTACGCGGCCCTCGCCCCCGCCACCCGCCGGGTCCCTGACACGAACAGGCAGGTGCGATCGTGATGTCGATAGATTCCGCTGCACCCGTCGGCCAGCGTGACGCCTCCGACCGCGCTCGGCGAGCGCCGCTGGCGAACAGGCTGCTGGCGTGGACACTGCGGTCGCCCGTATCGGGTGTTGTGGACTCGGCACTGGTGCTCCTGACCGTCCGGGGACGTCGCACGGGCCGCTCGATCTCGCTGCCGGTGCAGTACGCGGCGGGACACGACGCGCTGTGGGTATGGCCAGGTCATCCTGAGCGCAAGACGTGGTGGCGCAACCTCCGGCAGTCCCAGCGGGTCATGATCCGGCTGCGTGGCCGGGACGTGAACGCCGTCGCGCGGGTCGTGGACGGCGCGCGTGAACCGTCGGAGATCCTGCGCGGTCTGCGGGCGTACGTGTCGCGTTTCCCGCGCGCTGCCACCCCGGTCGTGGGTGGAGCGCCGACCGACGACCGCCTGCGTGCGGTGGCCGGGCGGATGCTGCTGGTGCGCATCGACGTCGCGCCAGAGGTGCTGGTGGCGACGCGTCAGGCAACGACGCCGCCGGGCCGTCGAGGCGTTGCGGCGATCCGTCGTCACCCACTCGCCAGCTACTTTCTGCTCGCGATCGCGACATCCTGGGCCTATTGGATCCCGCTCGCCCTCTCGGGTGGCGACGGCAGCCACATGCTGGGACTCATCGGCCCGGCGGTCGCCGGGATGGTCGTCACGGCGATCGTTGACGGTCGCGCAGGCATGCGCGACCTGTCGGCACGGATCGCGCGGTGGAAGGTGGCCCTGCGGTGGTACGCCGCCGCCTTCGCACCACTGATCACCGGGATGATCGGCGTCGCGGTCGTCGCCGTCACCGGTGGCGGCCTGCCGTCGTGGGAGCGACTCGCCAGCTTCGCTGGACTTCCCGCCTTAAGCTGGCTGTTCGTCTTCGTGATGGTCCTGGGCGTCAACGGCTTCGGTGAGGAGATCGGCTGGCGCGGCGTCGCGTGGCCCCGGCTCCGCAGCCGGCACACGTTCGGCGGCGCCACGCTGCTGCTCACCATGCCATGGGCGATCTGGCATCTGCCCACGTTCTGGCTCGACACCGGCCTCGCTGACCTCCCGCTGGCAGCCGTTGCCGGTTGGATCATCGGCCTCGCCGCCGGCGCGGTCGTGCTCGGTTGGCTCTACGAACGCGCTGGCTCGAGCCTGCTGATCGTCGCGCTGTTCCACGCCAGCCTCAACATGGCAAGCGCCACCGCCGGAACCGCCGGACTGCCGGCGGCCCTGACCACCACGGCGGTCATTGCTGCGGCCGTGGTGATCCTGCGCAGGCAACCGGCGTAGCTGCCAGAGGCCCGGTGGCCACCCGCTCGCGGGCACCGACGCACCGGGCCCGGGTACCTCGGCGCGCGTGGAGGGATCAGGCGGCGGCGTATGTCGCGAGCAGGTCGGCGACCTCTGCGTCGCTGACGGGGTTGAACTCGGTGTACCACTGGCGGATCGACACGAAGGACGGCGCAGCGTAGAGGCAGACCACCTGGTCGGCATGCTCACGCAGCTGCGTCACCGTCTCGACCGGCCCCACGGGGATCGCAAGGACGATCCGACCGGCCTGCCGCCGGCGAAGGACGTCGATCGCTGCACGCGCGGTGAAACCCGTCGCGACACCGTCGTCGACCAGGACGACGGTGCGTCCGTCGACCGTCAGTCGAGCGCGCTCGCCGCGGTAACGGCGGACCCGACGTCGCAGCAGTGCATCCTCGATCGCAACGATGCCGTCGAGCTGGGCTGGCGTGACCTCGAGGTCGGCCACCAGATCCTCGTCGATGATGCGCATGCCGTCCTCGGACAGCGCGCCCATCCCCAACTCGGGCTGCCAGGGGTCCGCGAGCTTGCGCACGACCATCACGTCCAGCGGAGCAGCGAGTGCTGTGGCGACCTCGGCCGCAACCGGCATGCCACCACGGGCGAGCGCGATGACGACGGGTCGGTCGAGGGGGTGCAGCGCCAGGTCGCGGGCCAGGCGCCGTCCCGCGTCGTGGCGGTTGACGAAGCGCATGACGTGGCTCCTTTGTGGTGCTCATGGCGGCCGTGTCGCCTGCGTGGTGGCGGTGGCCCGGTCACTGCACAGCATCCCAATGACGGGTCCGCCGCGCGAGGACGATCGGCTCGCTTGTTGACCGTCTTTTGTCCCTGCAGATGACCGGGACGCCGTCGACAATGGGCTTGCGGACAGGATGGGGCATGGCCCGGTCGCGGCTCGAACACCGACACCAGACGTCGCCTGGGTCATGGGACGCTGTGCCGGTCTCCGTCGGCACCCACCACCGTCGCCGGTCATGGGTCGTGTTGGTCCTGTTCCTGGCCGTGGTCGCGGCCGCGATCGCGGTCACGGGGAATCGGGCGGTGCGGACGACGCCGGCGACGTCAGGCGGTGTCGCGGCTCCGGCATTTGACGTGCGTGTGCGGGTCACCGAGCTCGCGGCCATGGACAACGACGGCCTGTTCGGGCGCCGGCCGGCCGCTGCCGACGCCGCGGTGGTGAGCGAAGCCACACGCCTGGTCGGCGACGTCGTCGCCGACTACCTCGACGCGGCGTTCGTCGCACCGGACACCAGGTTCTCGGACCAGCCGCTTGTCGGCCTGCTGAGCGACCGTGCACTCGCTGCGGCGTCGGGCGGCGACCGTGCGGGGCTCGGAGTGCTCGACGCCGCGGTGCACAAGGTCGAACCGGCGCCCGTGACACTGGCGGTCCGGGTGGTGACCAGCGGAGCCGAGGTCGCGTTCGTTGTCGTGCGCTACGACGCCCGTGCGTGGGTCGTGACCGACGGCGGCGCCGGCCTGTTGCACCAGCGGGCGCAGATGGTGTTCGTGCCGGCTGCAGGCGGCTGGCGCGCCGACGCGGTCGACGCCGACCTCACGCTGCCTGTGGGGACCGAGGGGGGCAACCGATGACACGCCGGTCCCGGCGCACGACCATCGGCCTGGTCGCGGTGGCGCTGCTCACCGTGGGTGCGCTCGCGTCGGCGACATATGGCACCGTGATCCGACCGGCGTATGAGCGCGACGGCCTGCTGGTCGTGCTCGTCGTCGGCTCCGACGTCGGTGTGCCCTACCGGCCCGGTGACCCGCTGCACGGCCGCGCCGACGCCATCCACGTCGTGGCGGTCGACGCCGATCAGCGGCTGGCCACGGTCGTGGACATCCCACGTGACTCGTTGGTCGGCGGCAGGAAGGTCAACGCCCACATGGCGACCGGTGGACCCGAGGCGCTGGTCTCCCAGCTCGAAGCGTTCACCGGTCTGACGTTCGACTACTGGATGTTGACGACATTCCTTGGATTCGAGGACCTGACACGAGCCATCGGTGGCGTCGACGTCGTGGTCGACGTGCCGATGCACGATGCGTCCTCCCAGTCGGACTTCGAACCGGGACCGGCGCATCTCGAGGGCGGGTCCGCACTGGCGTTCGCCCGCGATCGCCACTCACTTCCGGACGGGGACTTCGGCCGGACGCGCCACCAGGGTGACCTGCTGCTGGCGATCCATCGGCGGCTGGCGGACGGGCACGAGATTGGTGAGCTCGTCGACCTGGTCGCCACGGTCGCGCGCACCACCGTGTCGAACGTGCCACCGAGCGACCTGCTCCCGCTGGCGCTGCTGGCGAACGACATCGATCCCGATGATGTTGCGCACATCTCACTCACCGGGCGCGTCGGCACGCAGGGGGGCGCGTCGGTGGTCCGGCTGGAGCAGGGTGACGTGTTCGCGGACATCGCGGCCGGTGTCGTGGGCCCGGGCGAGCACCCTTCCGAGTGAGTCCGCCGGCGCCACCGCGGCCGGCCGCGGTGCACGCGTGCGCCGCTGCGGCCGGCGGCGGGGCGTGAGCACCCGGACCACGGTCAGGAACACGACGACCAGCACGCTGACCAGGACCGCACCACGTACCCACCACGCGCGCGCGTCGGTACCGGCCGCGAGCAGGTGCACGGTGCCGGCGCCGAACAGCAGCACGCTCGTTTGATGGATCGGGCGCCACCAACGTGTCGGGACCCGACGACGCAGCAGCGATGTCAGCTCGACCGCGACGAGCAGATACAGCGCCACCACGCCCCATGCGACCGCGGCCGGCCGCCATGACGAGGCGAACGGCAGCAGCACGTCGGCCACAGTGAACTCCACCCAGCTGTCGAACAGCAGCGAGACGACGTGGACGCCGGCGAAGACCACCGCCAGGCCACCGAGGAAACGATGGAGGTCGGCGAGCCACGCCGCCGGAGGCCGCCGTCCCGCGATCCGGGTCGACAGCGTCAGCCCCCACACGACGGAGGCTGTCGCCAACGCCCAGGCCACGAGGCCCGCCGCACGGGCGAGGTACCACGTCAACTGTGGGCTCATCGCAGGAACCGATCCATGCCCGCGAGGACGTGCTGACGCCCGTCACGGTCGAGCACGAGTGCGGCCGCGTCGCCAGCCGCCAGGGTCAGTGCGGCGGCGTCGGTCGACTCGGCCAGCATGACCGCCTTGGTCAGCACCTCCGCCCACCAGGCGCTGCCGGCGACGACGGTCGCGGCGACGAACGACGCCACCGCTGGTGCGCCGGTCGCCGGAGCGATCAGATGGTGGCGCTCGGCGCCGTCTGAGACCCATGTGCGACGCTGCGTGCTCGACGTCGCCGCAGCGCCGGCCTGCAGCGCGAGAGCGGCATCATCCATGCCAGGCAGTTCGACGTCGATCCGCCATCCGCCGGACGGTGAGATCCCTGCGACCCGGACGTCGCCGCCGACGTTGACCAGCGCGCCGGCCGCGCCGTCGGCGAGCAGGGTCGCCGCGGCCAGGTCGGCGGCCAGCCCCTTGCCGATGCCTCCCGGATCCAGGCGCACCCCTGGGGGGACCCGCACGATGCGTGCGCCGACATCGACGGTGATGCCGGCGCAGCCCGGCGACGGCGTCGGAGAGGTCCCAGCCGCAGCGACACCGCCCGCCGGCAGGCTGCCGTTCGCCGGAGCCCGTCCCGTATGCGTCTCGCTGGACGGAGCTTTGCGAAGGTCATCGAACGAACGGTCGTAGCCGGCCTCGACGAGAGCGTCGAGCACGGTCGGGTCGTAGGCGCCGCCGGTCGCCTGCCAGCCGCGGACGGCGAGCGCGACCAGTGTCGCCGTCGCAGCAGAGACCGTCGTGGTTCGTCCAGCGGCCGCGTTGACGCGGGATATCTCGCTGTCGCCACGAAACCGGCTCCAGCGACGTTCGAGCGTGTGCACCGCAGCGCGCGCGTCAGGCAGCGCGCCCGTCGGTGCGGACGCCGCGACAACATGAACCTGGCTGCCCATCGCGGCGAACCGGATCTCTTCGAGCGTGGAGTCGACCTGTGGGGGCCGTGCTGTGTCGAGCATCGTTCACCTGCGTTCGGGGGATCTCGTGACCGGACCGTAGGTGCAGGGCTGCCAGGGGCGCTGCAGCGTCCCGTAAGGATTGTGTGAAGACCGGACGCGCCCGTTCGCGGCGTGCGAGGCTGGCGGACCATGAACGTGCTGGTCGTTGAGGATGACGCGACGATCGCCGAGCCGTTGGCCTCTGGCCTGCGCCGGCGTGGCTACGACGTGGTCGTCGTGGCCACCGGCCACGCGGCCCTGGCTGCAGACGGCTACGACCTCGTACTGCTCGATCTGGGGCTGCCCGACATCGACGGATACGACGTCTGCAGGCAACTGCGGGAGCGGTCGGAGGTCCCGATCATCGTCGTCACCGCGCGAGGCGATGAGGCCGACCGCGTGATCGGCCTCGAGCTCGGCGCTGACGACTACATCGTCAAGCCGTTCGGCTTTCGTGAGCTCGTCGCTCGCATCCGCGCGGTGACCCGACGCGTGCAACCGCGCGTGGAGAACGGGCAGCGCCGGGTTGGACCGCTCACGCTTGATCCGCGGACCCGGCGCGTGCATCTCGACGGCCGCGAGATCGAGTTGACGCCCAAGGAGTTCGACCTGCTTGCCGCGCTCATGGAGGAGCCTGGCGTCGTGGTCAGCCGTCGGCGTCTCGCGGAGCAGGTCTGGGAGTCGACGTGGTACACCCACAGCCGGACCGTCGACGTGCACGTCGGCGCGCTGCGCCGCAAGCTCGGCGATGCCGCGTGGGTCGAGACGGTGCGGGGCATCGGGTTCCGGCTCGGGCGGAGCGCATGACCGCCCGGCTGCTGTGGAGCTACCTGACGTTGGCCGCGTTCGTCCTGGCCATCCTCGAAATCCCATTGGGCATCGCGTTCGCGCGCAACGAGCAGTCGAACCTGGGGTCCGCGATCGAGCGGGACGCCACGGTGCTTGCCGGTGTCGCCGAGGATGCACTCGAGCGCGGCGTGCGGACCGATCTCGACAGCGTGGTCGACCGTTACGACCAGCGTACCGGTGGGCGTGTGGTGATCGTCGACGGCGACGGCATCTCGGTCGCCGACTCCGATCCGCCGGCGCCGGGTCGGCGGGACTTCTCGACCCGCACGGAGTTCGTGACAGCGCTGTCCGGGCGGGTTGCGACCGGGACGCGCTTCTCGGACACGCTCGACGAGCGACTGCTCTACGTGGCGGTACCGGTCGCGTCCGGGGGCATCGTCCACGGGGCCGTGCGCATCACCTACCCGACCGCCGAGCTGGACCGTCGGGTCGCCCGCAACTGGCTGCTGCTGGCCGCCGTGGCCGCCGTCGTCCTGGCCGCGGCGGCACTCGCCAGCTTCCTGATCGCACGGTCGGTCAGCCGGCCCCTGCGACGGCTGGAGCGGACCGCTGTCGCGCTCGCGGACGGACGGTTGTCCGCCCGTGCGGACGCCGACGCCGGACCGCCGGAGGTCAGGTCGGTCGCGGCCACCTTCAACACGATGGCAGGGCGGCTCGAACAGCTACTGGCGTCCCAGCGCACCTTCGTCGCCGACGCGTCGCATCAGCTCCGGACCCCGCTGACGGCGCTGCGCCTGCGCCTGGAGAACCTCGAGACCGCTGTCAGTGCTGACGCCGCCGGCGAGCTCGCCGCCGCCATCGACGAGACGAGCCGGCTGGGGCGCCTGGTGGAGGGACTGCTGACGCTGGCGCGGACCGACGGCACGCCGGCCGATCCGGTCACGGTGGACGCGGTCGAGCTGCTGCGTCGCCGGTACGACACCTGGCGGCCGGTGGTCGAGGACCGCGGTGCCGAGCTGCAGCTCGACGCCCAGACGATCCCGGACGTCATCGCGCTGCCGGGCGTCATCGAACAGGTGCTCGACAACCTCATCGCGAACGCCGTCGGTGTGGCGCCCGAAGGCTCCGCCATCACGCTGCGCGCGCTCCAGGCGGGTCGCGACACAGTCGAGCTGCACGTGATCGACCAGGGTCCGGGTATGTCGGCCGCCCAGCGCGAGCGGGCATTCGACCGCTTCTGGCGCTCAGGGCCCACCGGGCAGGACGGCTTCGGTCTCGGGCTGGCGATCGTCGATCGACTGGTGTTGGCGAGCGGCGGCACCGTTGAACTGTGCGCTGCGCCCGGCGGGGGACTCGACGTCGTCGTCCGGCTGCGCGCCGCTCGCGCCAGTGACCCGGGGCCGCCCGGAACGCCGGCCGGCAGACAGCCGCTCGAGCAACGGCGGCCCGAAGGTCCCGCTCGCCTGCGCTGATCGACCGCAGCGAAGGTGCCGAACGGACCTTGCCGGGCACGCAGGCAACGCGCGAGCCTTGGTCCACCGACGAAGCACTGAGGCCGAGGAGAGGTGCCGACATGATCGTGCACGACCCCTTCCGCGAATACAGCGTCGACGTCGCCGTCGAGGAACGCGAAGACCACACGGATGCAAAGGCGTCAGTGGTGATCCGCGGTCAACACTTCGGGGGGTGGGGGCGTGCACGGCGTCACCCCATGGACCCGGATGTGCCCTCCGTGGGCGACGAGCTGGCGGTCGCCCGTGCGCTCGCCGATCTGTCGCGTCAGCTGTTGGACGCCGCCGCCCAGGCGATCGAGCGTCGTGAAGGTCATCCGGTGAACCTGCACCCGTGAGCTCGGATGCGCAGCCGTCGCTCAGTGGTGCTCGGCTTCGTCCGCCTCCGCCTTGGTGCGATGGATCGTGCCGGGCGCGTGCTCGGGTGGGGCATATGCGCTCGCGATGCGCAGCGGCGCGTCGCCGGTGTTGACGAAGTTGTGGTGGGTACCCGCTCGCACGAACACCAGATGCCCGGCGCTGACCGCCGTCGTCTCGCCGTCGAGAATCGCGTCGCCCACACCGTCGACGAAGTACAGCACCTGATCGGTGTCGCCGTGCGTCTCTGCGCCGATCTCGCCACCGGGCGGGATCGTCATGACGACGACCTGCATGTGTTCGCCGGTCACCAGGACGCGCCGAAAGTCGTCGCTGCCCTGTGCCATGGCGATGAGGTCGAGTTCGTTGACCGCTGACGTGTCCATGTCCGCCTCCGTGATGCTCCACCGTCGTCAGGGATCCGTACCTTACCTTCCCCCCGGGGGTGCTTGGGGCCGCCTACACGGCGATGTCGCGGCGTTCGAGCAGCGGGGTGGCCAGCGCGATCATGGCCAGCGTGACCGCGATCATAGCGACCGCGTAGCCGCCACTCATGCCGTTGAGGATCGGGTCGGT
>JAHELV010000009.1:1830-47225 GCA_024644015.1 Nitriliruptorales bacterium | reverse complement strand
CCGCCTACACGGCGATGTCGCGGCGTTCGAGCAGCGGGGTGGCCAGCGCGATCATGGCCAGCGTGACCGCGATCATAGCGACCGCGTAGCCGCCACTCATGCCGTTGAGGATCGGGTCGGTGCCCATCGCGTGCTGGTACGGCGACAGGAATCGCCACGGCTCGAGCTGCTCGACGAGCGCGCCGAGTGCATACAGCAGGTAGGAGGCGACCGCGGCTACGCCGGCCACGCCGATGGCCACGCCGCGTCGACCGGTGACCGCCCCCACCGCCATCGACAGCAGCCCGAACTCGGCGCCCAGCAGCACCAGCGACGTCGAGGCCGCTGCGGCGTACCGGACGCCGAGGCCGAGATCGACCAACGGCCCGAACGTGATCATCGTCGTGAACAGCACGACACCGAGCACGGCGACACCGGTCAGCAGCGCGAGCGCCTTCTCGGCCATGACCCGCGCCCGCGAGACAGGCGTGGCCAGCAGGACCTCGAGCGTGCCGTTCTCCTCCTCACCGGCCACGGCGCGCGCGCCGCGACCGATGCCGTAGATCAGGAACAGCGCCGGTCCGAGCAGGCTGAACAGCTCGGCGTTGAGAAAGCCCGCGCCGGTGGTGATCGCCTCGATGTTGAACAGCTGGCCGAACACGTCCGGGTACTGGTCGAGGAACACCTCGAGGTCGGGCATGTCACGGACCATCGGGAAGAGGAGGATGAACAGCGCCGTGGTCGCCGCGATGCCGATGCTCCACCCCAGCAGGCCGCGGCGCTGGTCGTACAGCGCCTTGGCGAAGATCGTGCGCGGCGTCATGCCCGTGCCTCCGCGGTGTAGTAGTCGAGGAAGATCTGCTCGAGATCGGCTTCGTGGGTCACAACGTCGTCCAGTCCGGCGGCGCCGGCGACGCGCATCAGGCCCTCCAGCGACCCCTCGACGACCGCATGCACGCGGTGGCCCTCGCAGCGCACGTCGCGAATGCCACGCTGGGCGCCGATCGCCGCCAACGGAGGCTCGCCGACGAACGTCAGATCGAGCCGCCGCACCGCCCGTGCCTTGAGCGCCGCGACCTGCTCGACGACGACCAGCCGCCCGTCGCGGACGATGCCGACGGTGTCCGCGATCTGCTCGACCTCCGACAGCACGTGCGACGACAGGAACACCGTGCGCCCGGCGCCGCGGGCCTCTCGCGCCAGCTGCAGGAAGGTGCGCTGCATGAGCGGGTCCAGGCCGCTGGTGGGTTCGTCGAGCACCAGCACCTGTGGGTCGTGCATGAACGCCTGCACCAGCCCGACCTTCTGCCGGTTGCCACTCGACAGGTCACCGATCCGCCGGCCCAGGTCCAGGTCGAGGCGCTCGGCCAATTCGTCGACCCTGACGCGCTCGACGCCGCCGCGCAGCCGGCCGAGATACTCGAGGTACTGCCTTCCGGTCACGTCGGGGTAGGCGGCGAAGTCCCCGGGCAGGTACCCGACGAGCGCATGGACGGCCCGCCGGTCTGACCACACGTCGTAGCCGGCGATCTGCGCGCCACCCCGCGTGGGACGCAGCAATCCGAGCAGCAGCCGGATCGTCGTGGTCTTGCCGGCGCCGTTCGGCCCGAGGAAACCGAACACGACCCCGTGAGGTACATCGAGATCCAGGGCCTCTATGCCCACCGTCGTGCCGTAGTGCTTCGTCAGATCGCGGGCCCGGATCGCTGGTGCGACCGTGGCGCGCTTGTCCGCCACCGTGGGTTCGGACACGGTCGCCATGGTCGGACTCCAACTGCCGGCAGCGACCACCAGTCAACCGGTCGTTTGCTCTGACCGCAGGGTCGGAGGGCCCGTCGGGAGCGGACCGAAGCGCCCGCCGCGCCCGCACGAGGGCGCCGGCACAACTCGCGCGGCGGGCGCAAAGGGCCGAACGCCTCTGTGACGCAGGGCTGATCGCCCCTGGCCGTCGTTCAACTCGAGCTTGACGGTTGGTTCACCACGCGCCAACCACGATTCCAGGTGTGAGCATGCGCTCGAACAGACGACTTCTGAGATGGCCCGCCGCGATCGTGTCGGCCACCGACGACGACGGCGGGGTCGACGAGTCGCAGATACCCGAGGAGGATCTCATCGGAGAGATCGAGGAGTTCCCCAGCGGCGAGCAGCGCACCGCGACCTTCGAGTTGGATGCCGGCACCTACGTGCTGTTCTGCAACATCACCGAGACCGAAGCCGACGGCACGATCGAGTCGCACTTCGCCAAAGGCATGGCGACCACGTTCACTGTCGAGTGAACTCGGTGGCGCAGCCTGCTGGCCCACGCCGACTCGCGGCGATCGCAGCGATCCTGACGGTCGGCGTCGTCGGGGTCGGCACGCTCGTGCGGGTCGCCTCTGACCCGCTGCGCGTCGTGGTGGAGTTGCTGCTGCTCGGCGTGTTCGTGGGGGGCGCATGGGTCTCGGTGACCCGGACCGGGGGGCGGCGCGTTGCCGCCGCCATCGCGTCGGCGGCCGCGCTCGTCTCGCTGATCTTGAGCATCGTCGGCGCAGAGGGCTACCGCGGCGTCTCGCTCGTCGCGCGCATCGGCGCGCTCGCGGTCGCGGTTGGCCTCGCGAGGTACGCGCTCGGGGCCACGAATCGGGCGCTCGAGCTGAGCGAGACTCGTGGCACGCCGGTTCCGGCCGCTGCCCGGGGCGTGTTGTTCATGAATCTCAAGTCGGGCGGCGGCAAGGCCGAGCGGTTCCATCTCGACGATGAATGCACGCGGCGCGGGATCCAACCGGTCGTGCTCCAACCTGGCGAGGACTGGCTCAAAACCGTGCGAGACGTTGCCGGCAGCGGCGTGGACGTGCTCGGCATGGCCGGGGGCGACGGGTCCCAGGCGCTGGTCGGAAGCGTCGCCGCCGAGCTCGGACTTCCGATGGTCGTCGTGCCGGCGGGCACGCGGAACCACCTGGCGTTGGACCTCGGCCTGGATCGCGACGACGTCGTCGGCGCACTGGATGCGTACGGGGAGGCCGTCGAGCGCACGATGGACCTGGGCGACGTCAACGGGCGCGTGTTCGTCAACAACGTGTCGCTCGGTGTGTACGCGGCGATCGTGCGCTCCCCGGAGTACCGGGACGCGAAGGTCGACACGACGCTGGCCACGCTGCCGAAGGTGCTCGGGCCGGACACCGAGCCCTTTGACCTCCGGTTCACCGGCCCGGACGGCATGCAGCATCGCGGCGCACATGTGATCCAGATCTCCAACAACCCGTACGGCACGACGGTAGCCGGCTTGGGGAGCCGCCCGCGGATGGACACCGGCCGGCTCGGCGTGGTCACACTGGTGCTCGACGAGCCCGGTGGCGTGGAGCGGCTCCTCGACGCGGTGGTGATCGGGCACCCCGAGCGGTTCGAGGGCCTGATGTCATGGACTCCACAGACGTTCGAGGTGACGTCGGACGCGCAGATCGACATCGGGCTCGACGGCGAGACCGAGGTGCTGAAACCGCCGCTGCGCTTCTCGATCCGCACGTCTCCGGTACGCGTACGGCTGCCGAAGCACGCGATCGGGTACGCGCCGGCGGCCCGCGCCATCGGGTGGCGGGCAGCCCTGCGCGAACTCTGGGGCGTCGTCCTCGGCCGTCCGTCCCGGTTCGAGACCTGACACGCCACGTGGGCATCCGCACGTGAGCGACGCGACCGACCCGGCCTCGGTTCGACCGCCCGCAGAACGCCTCGCCCGCCGCGTCGCGGCGAGTCCGACCAGGCGACGCTCGACCGCAGCCGCCGCGCTGCGTGAACTGGCCGACGTCGACCGCGCCGTGTACGCGGCGATCGCGGGCACTCCCACCCCGACGCTGGATGAGCCACTCCGACGGCTGTCGGGCCTGGCCAACCACTCGAAACTGTGGTTGGGCGTGGCGACCGCGGTGTTCGCGCTCGGTGGGCGCACCGGGCGGCGTGCGGCAGTCACCGGCTCGGTCGCGGTGGGCATCAACTCCGCCCTGGTCAACCTTCCGCTGAAGCTCGCCGGGCGTCGCGCGCGGCCCGACCGCGAGACGGCGGGGGTGCCGGCGCAGCGCTGGGTGCCGATGCCGACGTCGTCGTCGTTCCCGTCTGGCCACTCGGCATCGGGGTTCGCGTTCGCGGGTGCCGTGGCCGGCTCGATCCCGGGGCTCGGCGGTCCGCTCCGCGCGCTGGCAGCCGCCGTCGCGTACTCACGCGTGCACACCGGCGTGCACTACCCCGGCGACGTGGTCGTCGGTTCGCTCGTCGGCGCGACGATCGGCGAAGCGACGACGCTGGCAGGACGAGCGCTGCGTCGACACCGTGTACGAGCGGGGGGCCGGCCCCGCGCGTGATCCTCTGCCTTCGGGACTTCCATCGCCATCACAGACCCCCGAGGTCCCATGGGCGCAGTGCCGAACGGCCTCGCGCAGGCGGCTGTGCGCGATGCATATTCGCCTGCGCGACAGACGTGCGGAGGTGGCGTGATGACCAGAGTCGTGCACTTCGACATCCCGATCGACGACCCGGACCGGGCCGGGGAGTTCTACCGCGACGCGCTCGAATGGAAGGTCGAGCGTTGGGCGCCGGTCGACTACTGGGTGCTCACCGCGGGCGAGGAGCCGGGACCCGGAGCCGAGGGAGCGATGACGCTGCGATCGGAGGCGCCGGAAGGCGTCCTCATCTACTTCAGCGTCGACAACATCGACGAGGCCATGACCAGAGTCGAACGGCTCGGGGGGACGCTCGTGACAGACAAGATGCCGATCCCGACCGTCGGGTGGTCGGCTCACGTCCGAGACACCGAGGGAAACCTCATCGGCCTGTTCCAAGAGGATCCCGCGGTGCCTGTGCCGGGCGTCGGCGACGACGAGTGATGCGTCGCGCGCGGCGATCGGTCCGTTCGGACCGGCCGCTGTGGGCCATGTGACCCTGACACCCGCCGACGCCCGTCCGACCATGGTGTGAAGGCAGCGGCTGCGGCGCGCGCCGCCGGGGTCGCGAGATCGTAGGAGGGACCCACCATGGCGCTGGAGATGCGCGAGCCACCCACAGAGGAATCGACCTACCCGTTCCCGCGCTACTTCGGACTGCACGACTGGCTCGAGCGACTCGACCCGTTGCGCCGGCTCGCCGAGCTACGTGACACGCTGTCGATCCCCGTCGAGGAGTACGTTGCCGACGACGAAATGGTCGTGCGCGCCGAACTGCCCGGCGTGGACCCGGAGAAGGACGTGTCTCTGACCGTCGACGACGGCGTGCTGCACATCCGCGCGCAACGGCGCGAGGAGCGTGAGGTCAGCGAGCCCGACATGTACCGGTCAGAGCTGCGGTACGGCGCGTTCTCGAGATCGATCAAGCTGCCCGCCGGCATCACCGCCGGCGACGTCGAGGCGTCGTACACCGACGGCATCCTCACGGTGCGCCTGCCGATCGACCGCAAGGACGCGGAGACCAAGCGGGTTCCAATCAGCACCAGCCGCGACTGACCACCCCGCAGGCCGACCGGCCCGCCGGTCGGCTGAGCCATGTCGCACACGTGCGGGCCACCCGGAGGTGGGTACCGATGACGGCAACAAGAGTGACTCTGGTGGTACTGGGCGCGATCGCCGGGCTGATCGGATTGGCGCTCGCGGCGGCCGGGCTGGGTCTGTTGGTGTTCCAGGCGTCGCAGCAGGACGCCGACGGCTACTTCACCAGTCCGTCCTACGGCTTGGCCACCGACGGGTACGCGATCACAGGCGAGGACCTCGATCTGCGGGTCGAGGCCGACCCAGCGGCATGGGCGCCCGACTTTGGCAACCTCAGCACGCGCGTGTCGGCGACACCGGTCGACGCCACCGGCGAGGTCTTCATCGGTATCGCGACCAAGGACAACGTCGACCGCTACCTGGGTGGTGTACGCCATGACGTGATCAGCCGTCTCGGCGGCCAGCCGGACGAGGTCGCATACAGCCGCATCGCCGGCGAGCGCATGCCCGAGCCCCCCGACACCCAGAGCTTCTGGGTGGCGTCGAGCTCCGGCGCCGGCGAGCAGACGATCACCTGGGACGTCCAGGCGGGCCAGTGGGCGGTCGTCGTCATGGCGGCCGACGCGTCGCCGGGAGTGGCCGTCGACGCGACCGCCGGTGTCAGCACGACGCTGCTGACACCTGTGGGCATTGGACTGCTGGTGTTCGGAGTGCTCGCGCTGGGCGGGGCGATCGCGCTGCTGGTCGCCGCGACCGCCGGAGCCGGCGAGCGTACCGGCGAGCCGATCGCCGTGGGCGACGCTGCACGCCTGCCGGACCGGGCGTACCCGATGGCGGTGGAAGGCAGGTTGGACGAGCCCGGCCGCGGGCTGTGGCTGATCAAGTGGCTGCTGCTGATCCCGCACTTCATCGTGCTCGCGCTGCTGTGGATCGCCTTCGCACTGCTGACCTTCGTGGCAGGGATCGTGATCCTGTTCACCGGCCGCTACCCCCGCGGGATCTTCGCGTTCAACGCCGGGGTGCTGCGGTGGACCTGGCGCGTCGCCTACTACGGGTACAGCGCGCTGGGCACCGACCGCTACCCACCGTTCACGCTGGCCGACGTCGATTACCCGGCGCGTCTGGACATCGCCGAGCCCGGGCAGCTGTCGCGCGGCCTGGTGCTCATCAAGTGGTGGCTGCTGGCGATCCCGCACTACATCGTGCTCGCCGTCCTCGTCGGCAACGGCGTCACGTGGACGTTCACCGAGGGCGCCGTCGACCGCGGCGTGCAGGTCGCCAGCGGCGGGCTCATCGGAGTGCTCGTCCTCGTCGCGGCGATCGCGCTGCTGTTCACCGGCCGTTACCCGATGGGCCTGTTCGACTTCGTGATGGGGCTCAACCGCTGGGTCTACCGCGTCGTCGCCTACGTCGCGCTGATGACCGACGACTATCCGCCGTTCCGCCTCGACGGGGGAGGCAGCGAGCCGGCTCCGCCACCGCCGCCACCACCGGTCGACGAACCGGGCGCGGCCGCAGTCCCCGGTGACCGCACCGCCCCGGTCTGATGCGATCGCTGGTTCTCCTCCCGTCGACCGGCAGCACCAGACGGGAGGAGGGCCCGCTTGCGCCTCATCACTCGATGCGCCGGCCCGAGATGCGCGTGACGTCGAGGCGGAGCAGGTGGAGGCGTTGTCCAGGGGCCCACGAGCGGAACCGCAGTTCGCGGTGCCGCTCCAGCTCGTCGGGGTCGGTGACCTCGCGGAGCCGGCCCTGCGCCAGGACGCTCCAGCCACGTTCCCAGGCCGCGTCGACGTCGTCGACCTCGAACGCGACGTCCTGCGACTGCACGGCGGTCGTGAGCCGGCTCGCCGGATCGGTGCGCAGGTACAGCGTGCGGTCGGCGACGGCGTAGTTCATCGGGTAGATCACCGAGCTCCCGCCGTCGGTGAAGGCGATCCGGCACAGGGCGGGCCGGTGCGCCGCGACGAGGTTCCAGCAATCGTCGTCTGACAGCGCTGTCAGCAGGACCGGCGTATCGGTCATCGCTCCTCCGGCGGCCTCGATGTGGTCACGACGGGCCGAACCCCCACCCTGCGTGGAAGGTGTTCGCGTACTGGGTCAGCGTGCCGATGTAGTTGGCGCGTTCGAACGCCGAAGGGTCGCTGACGTTGCGATGGCTCATGCTGCCCTTGAGCTGCGCGACCGACGTGTAGCTCATCTGCCGGACCCAGTCGGTGAGGTCCCGCTCGACGACGCCGATGTGCAACGGTCCCTGGTCGATCAACACCGACGTCATCATCGCGACGTCCGCGCCGGCCAGCAGCGCGCGCGCCACGTCGCGTGCCCGGTGGACCCCGGACGTGACCGCGAGCGACGCGTCGAGCCGGCCCGACAGGATGGCGGTCCAGCGCAGTGGCAGCCGGATCTCCGATGGCCGCGACAGCTCGAGCCACGGACGCACCTTGAGGGTGTCGGGGTCGATGTCGGGCTGGTAGAAGCGGTTGAACAGCACCAGCGCATCGGCGCCGGCGTCGACCAGGCGCCTGGCCATGTGCGCGAACGCGGTGTAGAACGGCCCGACCTTGACCGCCAGCGGGATCGACAACGACGCCTTGACGCGCGAGACGAGCTCGAGCTGCGCCGTCTCGATCTGGTCGGGTGTGGCGTCGAAGTCGGCCGCGACGTCGTAGAGGTTGAGCTCGAGCGCGTCGGCGCCGGCGTCGGCGATCTTCTGCGCATACGTCACCCACCCGCCGGGCGTCGCGCCGTTGAGGCTACCGATGACCGGGACCGACAGCGCCTCCTTGGCGTCGCGCACATGCTGCAGATAGCGCTCGCCGACGCTGGCGTAGCCGAGCAGGTCCGGGAAGTAGCTGGTGGCCTCGGGGTTGGCGTCGGCGCCGAGCTCGAACAGGCTGTCGGCCTGCAGCTCGTCGTGTGCCACCTGCTCCTCGAACAGCGACGGCAGCACCACGGCCGATACACCGTTGTCCTCGAGCGCCTGCAGCGGCTCCAGCCGTCCCGTCAGCGGGCCGGGCGAGGCCACGATCGGTGTCCGTAGCTGCAGGCCCATGTACGTCGTCGACAGGTCCACTGCCGCGGTGACGTCGGCGGGTTGGGTCATCAGTGAACCTCCTCGGCTCCGATGCCGCCGGGATCGACGACGTCACCGGGCTCGTGCGGTACGGAGCGCTCGACGCCGGCGAGCTGCTCGTAGTAGCGCCAGCGTTCGTCGATGTCGGCCTGCGCGAGCGTCAGCAGATGGCGGGCGCGCTCGGGCGCGGCACGTTCCAGCATCGCGAAGCGGCCCTCCTGCCGGGCGAAGTCCCTCAGGGGCATCGTCGGTTTGCGGGAGTCCAGGCGGAACGGCGTCGTGTGCTCGGATTCGCCTGGGCGGAAGCGGAACAACGGCCAGTATCCGCTCTTGACGGCGTCACGCTGGTGGGTCATGGAGTGCCGCATGTCGAAGCCGTGCGCGATGCACGTCGAGTAGGCCAGCACCAGCGACGGTCCAGTCCACGCCGCGGCTTCGCGCAGCGCCCGGACCGTCTGTACTTCGTTGGCGCCCATGGCGACCTGCCCGACGTACACCGTGCCGTACTGCATCGCCAGGGCACCGAGGTCCTTCTTCGGTGTCTCCTTTCCCGACGCGGCGAACTTGGCGACCGCGGCTCGCGGTGTCGCCTTCGACGCCTGTCCGCCCGTGTTCGAGTAGACCTCGGTGTCGAGCACGAGCACGTTGACGTTCAGGCCGCTGGCGAGCACGTGGTCCAGCCCGCCGTAGCCGATGTCGTACGCCCAGCCGTCGCCACCGACGATCCACACGTCCGTGCGCACCAGGTTGTCGGCGAGGCCGTCGAGCTGGCGCGCACGTGGGTCGCCGTCGATTGCCGCGAGGCGCCTGCGAAGCTCGGCCACCCGTTCGCGCTGGGCTGCGAGCTGCTCGTCGTCGGCCTGGGCCTGGTCGGCCCGCAGCAGCTCGGCCACGAGGTCGTCGCCGACCACGTCACGCAGCGCGCTCAGCAGCGATCGCGCGGCGGCGGCCTGCTGTTCGACGCCCAGGCGGAGCCCCATGCCGAACTCGGCGTTGTCTTCGAACAGGCTGTTCGCCCAGGCAGGGCCGCGTCCATCGCCGTTGACCCCCCATGGGGTCGTCGGCAGGTTGCCGCCGTAGATCGACGAGCAGCCGGTTGCGTTGGCGACGATGATCTGGTCGCCGAACAGTTGCGTGAGCAGCTTGAGATACGGGGTCTCCCCGCATCCCGCGCAGGCGCTGGAGAACGAGAACAGCGACTCGCGGACCTGCGACCCTTTGATCGTGTCGGCTGCGAGCAGCGTGCGGTCGAGCGGCGGGATCTGCTCGAAGAACGCGAAGTTGTCGCGTTCTCGGTCGCGGTGCTCTGCGACCGGCTCCATCATGATCGACTTGTGGCCGACCACTTCCTTGCTGTGCGCGGGACACTGCTCGACGCACACACCGCAGCCGGTGCAGTCGTCGGGGGCCACCTGGATCGCCAGCAGGTGGGGTGTCGCCAGATCCCGTGACCGGAAGTCCTTCGACTGGAACGTCTCGGGCGCGCCGTTGAGCGCTTCGGGCTCGAAGACCTTCATCTGGATGGCGTCGTGCGGGCACACGATGGCGCACTTGCCGCAGTCGATGCAGATCGACGGGTCCCACACGGGAATCTCCCGCGCCAGCGCCCGCTTCTCGTACCGGGTCGTGCCGGTCGGGAACGTGCCGTCGACGGGCAGCGCCGACACGGGCAGCAGGTCGCCCTCGCCGGCGAGCATGCGGGCCGTGACCCTCTCGACGAACGGCGGCACGTCGGGCGGCACCGGTGGGCGCAGCCCGAACGTCGAGGTGACGCGGTCGCCAACCGTGACCTCCGCGAGCTCGTCGAGGGCACGGTCGACCGCGGCGAGGTTGCGTGCGACGACCTCCGGCCCCCGCCGACCGTAGGTGCGCTCGGCCGCCTGCTTGATCGCCGCGATCGCCTCGTCGTGGGGCAGGATTCCCGACAGGGCGAAGAAGCATGGCTGCATCACCGTGTTGATGCGCCCACCCAGACCAACGTCGCGCGCCACCCGGTATGCATCGATGACGAACAGCCGCAGGTCCCGGTCGACGATCGTCTGCTGGACGGGTGCGGGCAACGCGTCCCACACCTGATCGGCTGGTAGCGGCGCGTTGAGCAGGACGGTGGCCCCCGGCTTGGCGCAGCCGAGCACGTCGCGGGTGCCGAGGAAGCCGAACTGGTGGCAGGCGACGAAGTCAGCGCGGTCGATCAGGTAGGTCGATTCGATCGGGTCGGGTGAGAACCGCAGGTGCGAGACGGTCTGCGCACCCGCCTTGCGCGAGTCGTACACGAAGTAGCCCTGCGCGTGCAGGTCGGTGAGCTCGCCGACGATCTTGACCGAGTTCTTGTTCGCGCCGACCGTGCCGTCGCTGCCGAGACCGTAGAAGACGGCGTGGACGTCGCCGTCGGTGACCGGTACGGCGAAGTCTCGGTCGGGCGGGATCGACAGGTGGGTGACGTCGTCGGTGATGCCGATGGTGCAGCGGCGCGGCGGGTCGGCGCGCAGCACGTCGAACAGGCCGGCGATCATCGACGGGGTGAACTCCTTCGACGACAGCCCGAAGCGGCCGCCGGTCAGCCGGGGGAGTGCCGCCGGGTCGAGCAGGCCTGTCGTCGCCGCCTCGGCCAGCGTGGCGGCGACGTCGGTGAACAGCGGCTCGCCAACGGCGCCCGGCTCCTTCGTGCGGTCGAGGACCGCCAGACGTCGGGTGGTCGGTGGCAGTGCGCCCAGCAGCGCGGTGCCGGGAAACGGCCGAAACAGCCGTACCGCGAGGACGCCGACGCGTTCGCCGCGCCGGTTGAGCTCGGCGACCGTCTCGCGGACGGCACCGACCCCCGAACCCATCAGCACGACGACGCGGTCCGCCTCCGGGTGTCCGGTGTAGTCGACCAGGTGGTATCGCCGCCCGGTGCGGTCCGCCAGGCCATCCATCGCACGTTGCACCGCACCGGGCACGGCGTCGTAGAACGGGTTGACGGCTTCGCGTGCCTGGAAGAACACGTCTGGGTTCTGCGCCGACCCGCGGAGCACCGGTGTGTCCGGCGACAGACCGCGCGCCCTGTGCGCCAGCACGTCATCGTCGTCGATCAGCGCCCGCAGGTCGTCGGCGTCGAGGGTGTCGACGCGGTTCAGTTCGTGCGAGGTCCGGAAGCCGTCGAAGAAGTGCAGGAACGGCACCCGGCTGCGCAGCGTCGCGGCGTGCGCGACCGCAGCGAGGTCCTGCGCCTCCTGCACCGAGCTCGAGGCGAGCAGCGCCCAACCTGTCGCGCGGGCCGCCATCACGTCGGAGTGGTCGCCGAAGATCGACAGCGCGTGGGTCGCGACGGAACGCGCCGCCACGTGGATCACGGCCGGGGTCAGCTCACCGGCGATCTTGAACATGTTCGGCAGCATCAGCAGCAGGCCCTGCGACGCGGTGAACGTCGTGGCCAGCGCGCCCTTCTGCAGTGCGCCGTGCAGCGCACCGGCCGCGCCGCCCTCGCTCTGCAGCTCGGCGATGCGCGGCACGGTTCCCCACACGTTCGCCCGCCCCGCACTGGACCAGGCGTCGGCCAGCTCACCCATCGGCGACGCCGGGGTGATCGGGTAGATGGCGACGACCTCGCTGTACGCGTGTGCGACGCGGGCCGCCGCCTCGTTGCCATCGATGCAGGCGGTTGCCATGCGGGCTCCTGGGACACGGCGGCGGGTGGGACACCGACGACGGTAGGGACGTCCCGCTCGACGGGGGAGGCCGAACGGACCGGCGGCGTTGGGACTGACGACTCGTCGTCTGGCCGGTTGAGCCGTGGGGCCGCTGCAACGGTCGCGGCTCGCGGCGACCACCAGAGGGACTTTCGGGCCATTCGACAGGGACGTTCGGACATGTCCGAAGGGACGATATCTCATGTCATGTCCGTGCCTCGGCACGGCGGTCGGGGCGATGACTGGATCGGCGGGTCGTGGGGGCCTGCCGGCCGAACATGAGAAGGGTGGATCATGCTCGACCGGAGACAGTTTCTCAAGGGTGCGGCCGCGTCGGGCGCGCTGGCGTACATGAACGTGTTCGGCGGTGTCGGCCGGGCACTGGCCGCGGCGGCGGCGGACGGGCTGAGCGACCCTGCGCTGCAGCCGAAGTTCGCCAACGCGGTGCCCAACGCGCTCGACCCCAGCTTCATCCTCCAGTCGCCCAACAACAAATACAGGATCGCGATGCGGCAGACGACCCAGATGGCCGGGCTGGTCGATGCCGGCGGCAACCCGCTGTCGACGCCCGTGTGGGGCTACGGCCCGAATGGTCCGGGCGGCACCTGGCCGGGCATGACGCTCGTCGCGTACTCGGGTGAGCCGGTCGAGGTCAAGTGGGAGAACAAGCTGCCACGCAGCCATCTGCTGCCGGTTGACACGTCGCTGCACTGGGCCTACTCGCTGCAGGGCTACGAGCAGTACTCGATCGAGAAGGACGGCGTCCCGGCGGTCGCGCACCTGCACGGTGGGCACTCCGACTTCCAGTTCGACGGCAACCCGGAGTTCTTCTTCTCGCGCGGCTACAAGGTGCGGGGACCGCAGTGGGTCGACAAGAAATACGTGTACCAGAATGACCAGCCGGCGGGCACGCTGTGGTACCACGACCACGCGCTGGGCATCACCCGGCTCAACGTGTATGCGGGGCTGGCGGGGTTCTACATCCTGCGGGACGGGTTCGACACGGGCAAGCCCGGTAACCCGCTCGGTCTGCCCGCGTTCCCCTACGAGGTGGCGCTGGCGATCCAGGACCGCATGTTCCATGACGACGGGCGGTTGTTCTACCCTGCGTTTCCCGGCGACCCGTTCTACGACGACTTCATCACCGGCGAGGGGGTTGTTCTGCCGGACCCCCCGTTCTCTGGCGGCGGTCCGACGGCGCTGGCCGAGTTCTTCGGCGACCACATGCTGGTCAACGGCCAGATCTGGCCGAAGATGGACGTCGAGCCGCGCAAGTACCGCCTGCGGCTGCTCAACGGCTGCGACAGCCGCTTCCTGGCGGTCCAGTTCTTCGAGGTGCCGGCCGGGGCGACGGACTTGTCGACTGTCGTCAAGGGGCCGCTGGACTTCACGGTGATCGGCAGCGACCAGGGGCTCGCGTCGAGCCCGACGACTATCGGCACCTTGCTGATCGAGACGGGGTCACGCTACGACGTGATCGTCGACTTCAAGCAGGTGAGTGACGGCAACCGGGTGATCATGAAGAACATCGGCGGCGACGAGCCGTTCGGCGGCGACATCCCGGGTCCGCAGGTGTTCGGCGAGACCGACCGGATCATGGCCTTCGACGTCGCGCTGCCGCTGGACACCGCCGTACCCGACGTCAGCCCGACGGGCATCGAGTTCGGTCCGGTCGTGGCGACGCCGACGCACACGCGGAAGGTGGCGCTGTTCGAGGGCACCGACGAGTTCGGCCGGCTCCAACCGCTGCTCGGCACCGCGGAGCCCGCGACCGACCATCTGGGCCACCCGATCAACTGGCCGAACACGCCGGTGTACGTCGACGCCGGGCTGGTCGGGCAGATGGAGGGCACGGTCGCCTGGCACAGCCCGGCCACCGAGAACCCGGCGCTGGACAGCACCGAGGAGTGGGAGATCTGGAACGTCACCGGCGACGCGCACCCGGTCCACCTGCACCTCGTCAGCTACGAGATCCTCGGACGCCAGGAGATCAAGTGGGACTCCGCGACCAACGAGGACGACCGAGTGCTGGATCCGGAGGAAGAAACGACGCCGGCGCCCAACGGCGACGGCACGTATCTGGTGACCCAGCCGGTCGTGCAGCACAACGGGCTGCTCGGCAACGGGTTCCGGATCGTGAACAAGACCTACGGTCCGGCGGTGCCGCAGCCCGCGGAGTACGTCGAGAATGCCCCGAAGGACGTCGTCACCGCGCTGCCCGGGCAGATCACGCGCATCAAAGCGACGTTTGACAAGCCCGGTCGCTACGTGTGGCACTGCCACATCCTGTCGCACGAGGACCACGAGATGATGCGGGTCCTCCAGGTTGGCCCCGGCGCCTGACGAGGTCACGCGGATCCGGGGTCCGATGACTCGGGGCGCACCTCGTCCCCGCCGTCATCGGGCCCCTGACCGTCACCGGCGTCCTTGCGGTCGTCCCGGCGGTCCTTCCAGTCGACCCAGTCGACGCCGGTGGCCTTGACGTACTCGGTCGTCGCCCGGCCCAGCGTGGGATAGAAGTGCTCCTCGCCGACACGGTCGTACAGCCCGTACCTGCGCAGCTGATCCTTCGCGGGACCCTTGAGCTCGGCGAACGCCAGCCGGATGCCGCGCTGGTCGAACTCGTCGAGGATCTCCCGAAGGGTGTCCGCGGCCGTCGTGTCGATGTCGGCCACGGGCTCGGCGGCCACGACGACCCAGCGCACCGGTGTCTCGGCCGAGCGGATGGCGTCGGCGATCCGCCGTTGGAAGTGCTCGGCGTTCGCGAAGAACATCGGGGCGTCGAACCGGAACATGACCAGTCCCGGGATCTGCCTGCCCTCGGGATGGCGTTCGATGTCGTGATACCCACGCAGACCGTCGACCCGGCCGAGCACGGCGTCGTAGGGCCGCCACGCGCGGCGCACGAAGTTGCCGAGTGACAGCACGATGGCGATCACGAGCCCTTCGAGCACCCCGGCCAGCGTGACACCGAGCAGGGCGGCGAGCGCCAGCGCGAACTCCCAGCGCCCCACCTGCCACAGCCACCGCATCTCGTCGACGTCGAACAGCGTGAACGACGCGACGATGACGATGGCGGCAAGGGTCGCCGACGGCAGGTCGGCGAGCAGGTCGTTGGCGAACACGAGCAGCGCCACGATGCTGACCGCCCCGATCACGCCTGTGAGCTGGCTCTTCGATCCCACCGAATCCGCCACCGCGGTCCGCGACGAGCTGGCGCTCATGGGGAATCCCTGGAACAGGCCGGCGGCCAGGTTCGCAGCGCCCAGCGCCGCGATGTCCTGGTTCGGGTCGACCGGGTCCCCGAGCTTGGCCGCGAACGTGGTCGACAGCGCCGCGGTGTCGGCGAACGCCACCAGGGCGACCCCCACGGCGGCGAGGCTGAGGGTCGCAAGGTCGGCCGGGCTGACGCGCGGCACGGCGGGGGTCGGCAGCCCCGCGGGCAGCGGGCCGACGACCGAGACGACGTCGGTGAGGTCGAAGGCGGCCACCGCCAGCGTCGCGCCGACGGTGGCGACCAGCACGCCTGGTATCCGCGGTGACAGTCGCCTGGCGGTGAGCATGATCGCCAGCGAACCGAGACCGAGTGCCATCGTGATCGCGTCGGCCTCGCCCGCCACCACGCCCGAGGCGACCGCGCCCACCTCGGCGACCCAGCCGTCGGCGTCAGTCGAGAAGCCCAGCAGCTTGGGCAACTGGCTCACCAGCACGACGAGGGCGATGCCGTTGATGTAGCCGACGCGCACCGGTTTCGACAGCAGCTCGGTGATGGTGCCCAACCGTGCGAGGCCGGTGCCGACGCAGACCAGCCCGGTCAGCAACGCCAGGATCGCGCCCAGCGACACCGCTCGCGCGGGGTCCCCGGCTGCGAGCGGGACCACGGCCGCCGCGATCAGCGGCGCCAGCGCCGAGTCCGGTCCGAGCACCAGGATGCGTGACGGGCCGAACACGGCGTAGGCGGCCAGCGCCATGACCGTCGTGTACAGACCGGTCACCGGCGGCAGGCCGGCAAGCTCGGCGTACGCCATGCCCTGAGGCACCAGCAGCGCCGTGAGCACCAGGCCGGCGACGACATCGGGGCCCAGCCAGTCCCGCCGATAGTCGACGATCGTCTGTGCGCCCGGCAGCCACTTGCGCCACCCCGGCGCGGATTCCAGGGCGTCCGCGTCGGACTTCACGGCAGCTCGCCGGAGACGAGTCGGGGCAGCAACCACGGCTTCTTCGTCAGCAGCTGGACGATCGGTGGTGGGGGGTCGGGGTGGCGGATCGCCGCGGAGCGCGGTTCCGGCCAGATGAACGGCAGCTCGGTGTAGCTGCGGGGCTCGGTCATCGCCGCGGCGGCCTCGAGCGCAGCTCGCAGGACGTCGCGTTGCCCGTCGGCGTCACCGGGTCTGCCGAAGGCCATTCCCATCGGGTGGGCGAGACCGATGACCCGTGGAGCTCCGGTCGCTCGGGTCAGCGGTGGGATCATGGACAGGCAGGCGGTCGGTACCCCGGCGTCCTCGATGACGTTGGCGACCAGCCCCACGGACCGGTTGCAGAACGGTCAGACGGGGACGAGCAGCACGAGGTCGGCGCGGTCAGCGGTCAGAGCCTTGGCGAGCTCGGGTGCGGTGATGGTGGTCAGCTCGGTCGCGTCGAGTACGTAGCCCATGATGGAGAAGTGGCGCGGGCTGATCTGCCCGACCACTCCCGCGTCGACCAGTTCGCGCAGCCGGCGCAACGGCAGTTGCACGTCGAGATCCTCCTCGGCCGGCGTGGCGTCGATGTGGAGATGATAGAAGCGCACGTCGGCTTCTGTGACGTCTGCGGGCAGCTGCCGGCAGGTGGGATCGCCCCACCAGGGGTCGTCACGTTCGCCCTGCTGATCGAACGGTTGGTCGGTCCGCAGCGCGATGCCGGCGGTCGAGATCAGGGCCACCCGGCAGTCGGCGAGCGGCCGCGCCAACGGGGTCCATGCGATGTGGTCGGAGGGCTGCTCGCGCGCCGCCCACGCTTGCATCACCCTGCGGGACAGGAACGGAAGGTAGCGGTACGGGTCCATGCGACACTGCCTCTGATGCAGTCTGGGTGTGCGACGGGCCACTCGCCAGGGTCGAATGTCCCGCTAGCGGGACCGTTGTACCCGTGAGGCACAGTAGGTGGGTCACCAGGCGACCCCGGCACTGTCGTACGGCGCCCCCTCGCCCTTGTGGCCCGTTCAGGCTGGATTCAGGATGAGAAGGCAACGTTGGCCGTGGCCACGCCATGACCGCGGCCGACCGTGCGTGCGGTCGACGGCACCGCGGATCGTGCGGGCTCGCAACGACGACGCAGCTCGTAGAGACTGAGGACGAGAACCGTGACCACGACGCGGAGCGCAGCCCGAGGGCGACGCGTCCGACTGGGCGTCTGCGCTCGCCGCCGAGCACGCCGCGGTCGACGGCGACCGCCACCGGTCGACCGGCGATGACACGCCCGTCGCGGATCATGGCTCCGCTCGGCCTCCTGGCGGCCGCGCTGGTCGTCACCATCGTGGGATCGCTGGCCGGCTGGTCCCAGTCATGGAACTGGGTCGAGTCGCAGTGGCGGCTCGACATCGGGGCGCCCAGCGAGACCACGCCGTACCCGACCGGAATCGGTGCACCGTTGACCCGCCTCGTCGCAGCAGGGGACGCCGGGACCGGCGACGAGTTCGCATTCCGGACGGCCGCGGCGATGGACCGCCTCGAGGCCGACCGCGAGTTCGACGCGCTGCTGCTGCTCGGTGACAACGTCTACCCATCAGGTGACCCGGCCGACGTCGACGCCAAGGTGTTCGCCCCGTTCGGCCCGGTGCTCGACGGGCCCACAGAGCTCGTTGCCGCTCTCGGCAACCACGACGTCGAGACCGGCGAGGGCGAACCACTGCTGGCCGCGCTGGGCCTGCCGCGGCGATGGTACGTGCGACGGTACGGCCCGGTGCGCGTGATCGTGGTGGACTCAACGCGCGCCGCCGCCCGCGAGCAGCTCGACTGGCTCGACAGGCAACTGCGCAAGGAGACCGATGCCACGTGGACGGTCGTGGTGCAGCACCACCCACCCTTCTCGGCGGGCTATCACGGCAGCCACCCCGAGTCCCGCGAGCTGCTGGTGCCGCTCTACGAGGCCGGCGGCGTCGACCTTGTTCTTTCCGGCCACGACCACGACTATCAGCGCACCTATCCGCAGGACGGCGTGACCTACGTCGTGTCCGGTGGCGCAGCGACGCTGCGGCCGACGGGCAGAGCGGAATTCACGGTCACCGCGGCCTCGACCCACCACTTCGTCGAGCTCGCCGCCTACCCGGACCGGCTGGACGTCCGCGCCATCGGCGCGGACGGTCGCGTGATCGATTCGTTCGACCTGCCCACCCCGGACGGACGGTCAGCCGCCGGTCGGTGAGCGGCAGCGGCGCCGCTACGGGGCCGGGTCCTGTGGAACGTCGAGATCGGCGACGCGCTGGTCGGATGCCTCGACGAATTCCCTCAGGCGAGCGGCGAACCGCGCGGCCGGGGCCCCGTCGACGACGTCGTGGTCGAAGCTCAGGGTGAGGTGCAGGTACTCGCGCGCGCTCACCCCGGTGTCGGTGTAGCCCGGCCTGACGCTGATGCCGCCCACGACGATGTCGATGGGGTGGACCTGAAAGGCGGTGCCCCAGCCGCCACCGCTGGCGAACATGCCGACGGCGGTCAGACCGACCGTCCCCGCGAGCGTCTTCTGGCGGTCGGGAAGGCGGTAGAGCAGCCGGAACGCCCTGACCCGGAGCGCGGACGGCAGGAACAGGAACCAACGCGCCGCACCGGCGAGTCGCAGGGTCGGGCTCTGTGCGGGGTCCCGCTTGATCCGGTGGAGCTCCTCGGACACGTCGGCCACCGACCGTTTGTCGGCCGCTCTGATGATGTGGTTCATGGGAAACGAGCGGCCCTCGAGCTGCACTTCGACCGACACGTTGATGTCGACGTCGTCGTACAGCACCAGACGGCCGCGCAGGTCGCGCACGGCGTGCACTTGTCGATCGGCGGCGACCGCGTGGCCGACGCAGTGTGCGATGTACGCGGTCAACGACATCTGCCGACTGTCCGTCGAACGTTCCCGCAGAAGCCGGCGGACGTCGGTGACGTCGGCCTCGATGAACCCGTGGATGCTGCGGCGGGCGCGCGTCGCCCGTCCGATGTCCACGATGAGCCGGCGCGATCGAGGAAAGGGCACGACCTCGGCCGCGTTGTCCGACACCGCGCGCGTGGTCACCATCGCGCAGTCAGGGCAGTGCGACTGGTTGGTCGCGGAGGAGTGGCGCGGTCGCGGCGAGGGCGGCGTAGACAGCGAACAGGCCGACGTACTCGAGGATCTCGAACACGCCGATCGCCCCGACGACTTGGTCGTAGACGATCGGACCGCCGAACGCCAGCGTGTTGCCGATGAGCAGCACCGACCACGACCACCACTGGGCGTGCCGGAATGCCGTGGCGGCGACGATGACCAGCGTGAGCCCGATCGCAACGTTGAAGATTCCGAGCAACCGAAAGCCGTGGACGATGAAGTCGGCTGCCAGTTCTTCCCTGGCCGCGAACTCGGCCCAGACGGTTCCGGTGTAGGTCTCGAATCCGGCGGTCAGCACGGACGGGTTCCACGCAGCCATCAGGCCGTAGACGACGATGCCCACGTCGACGGTGGCGATCACCTTCCAGGCGTGGCGCAGCCTGGCGGGCACGGATGTCTCCCGCGCGCGTGCGCTCGCGTCAACCGCTGTCGTCATCATTCGCCCTTCTCGACTGCTCCGACAGGACCAGCGCTCCGCGATGGCGGCAAGAGGCGAAGGTCCCCACACCGCGGGCCCCTTGGCGGCCGGTGCCGGCCAGGACGTTTGGCTCTGGCATGCCGGCGTCGCGTCGGTCATCATGCGGGTCGTGCACGACACACAGTCCGTTGCGGCCATCGACGGCGAGCGATCGTCGCTGTGCTCCTGGCTGTTGGAGGGCGACCCGGCGCTGCGCTGGCAGGTCATGCAGGACCTGCTCGGCGCATCGGCGGACGCGGTCGCCGCCGAGCGTGCGCTGGTCGCGACCACCGGATGGGGTGCGCGCCTGCTCGCCGCGCAGGACGCGGACGGGCTGTGGGCGGGTGCGCTGTACAGCCCGAAGTGGACGTCGACCACTTACACGCTGTTGCTGCTGGAGCGGCTCGGTCTCTCGCCGTCCGATCCACAGGGACGTGCGGCGTGTCGGGCGCTGTGGCAGGCCGCACGCCCGTACGGCGGCGGCTTCACCCTGGCCAAGACCGTCCGCGAACCCGAGACCTGCATCACCGGAATGCTCGTCAAGCTCGCCGCCTACTACGGGATCGACGACCAGCGCATCGATGCCACGGTGCGGTGGCTCGTGGGACAGCAACTCGAGGACGGAGGTTGGAACTGTGAATCGATCCGCCGTGGCTCTGTCCACGGTTCGTTCCACACCTCGATCACCGTGTTGGAGGCCCTGTTGGCGTACCGCGACGCCGGTGGGGTCGTACCGGTCGACCAGTCGATGGCGGCCGGTCGCCGGTTCTTCCTGGCCCATCGCCTGTACCGATCCCACCGCACCGGCGCGGTGGTCGACGAGGCCTTCGGCCGGTTTCCGTTTCCGCCGCAATGGCACTTCGACGTCGTTCGCGGCCTCGAACACTTCCGGGCTGTCGACGCGGACCGCGACGAGCGGTTGTCGGATGCCATCGGCGAGGTGCGTCGCAGAAGGCGCAGCGATCTCACCTGGCCGCGGTACCGGCCCTACCCTGGCCGCTACTGGTTCCAACTCGAGCCGCGCGGCGCCAGCCGATGGTCCACGTTTCGAGCGCTGCGTATCCTACGGTGGTGGGGTGGGACGCGGCCACACGCATGACACCGGCCGGGCCGGTGTCAGCCCCCAGTCAGATCACCGTGCAACCGCGCGGGCGCATGCGGCGTCCTTCGAATGAGGTGGACCGATGGGTGAGTTGGTGGTCGGGTTCGACGGCTCGGACAGTTCGCGCAGCGCTCTCGCGTGGGCGGTCGAGGAAGCCCGGCTGCGAGGGGACGACCTGACGGTCGTGACAGTGGCGCAACCGCCGGCGTTGCTGTTCAGCCAGATCGGCATCGACGAGGGGACCGAGCGGCGAGCGGAGCAGACCACGATGCGACGAGCGCATCAGCTGCTCGAGGAGGCCGTGTCCCGGTACGCCGACAGCGGCGTGGACATCGCAACCGACGTCCTGCGGGATGCGCCGACGTACCGGGCGCTGATCCAGCGTGAGACCGACACCAGCACGCTCGTCCTCGGGTCGCGTGGGCTCAGCGCCTACCGGCGTCTGCTGCTCGGCTCGGTCAGCCAGCAGGTCGTGGTGCACGCGCGGGGCGCGGTCGTGGTGGTGCCCAGCTCGGAACGGAAACGAGACGTCCCGGACAAGGTCATCGTCGGCGTCGACAGCTCGGAGTACGCACGCGCCGCGTTGCGGCAGGCTGCCACGGAAGCGTCGCTGCGGGGCTGTGAGCTCGAGCTGATCATGGTGCAGCCTCCGCCGCCGGCCGCGAACGATCGGTCTCCGTCGCAGGCCGCGATCGACGCCTACGTGTGGACCGGTGCGCTGCCACCGGTGAGCAGCGATCCGGCCCTCAGTGTGCAGATGCACCGCGAGGTGATCGTGGAGCACTGGCGACACGCCGCCGAAGCGCGCATCGAGAAGGAACTCGCGAAGGTGGATCCCGCGACGCTTCCCGCAACCGTCACGACGACCGTCGTCGGGGCCGACAGCCCCGCCAAGGGACTGCTCGACGCGGCCGAGTCGGCCACGCTGCTGGTCGTGGGTCGCCGCGGACGCGGTGGGTTCACGGGCATGCTGCTGGGATCCGTCAGCCAGCACTGCGTGCGTCACGCGACCTCGCCGATCATGGTGGTGCCACCCGACGCCGCGTAGCCGCACGCGTGGCGACGCCGGGCAGGCGCCGCACGCACGATGGCGGCTACCGGTTGAGGCGTTCGAGCACGGGCCACAGCGCCTCGTCCGTGGTGGCGTAGTCGTAGTGGCTGCCACCGATGGCGCCGCCGTCGATGACCGCGTCGACGAACCGTCGGACCCGTGCGGGCGTGACAGGGGTGTTCTCGGGGCCAGGGTCGTTGACTCCGCCCTCGACGGTGACGCGGCGCCCGGTCAGCTGGCGGGTCCGCCGCACCTGATCCAGGACCCAGCCGTAGACCTGGTCGGGCGTGAACGCGCAGACCTTCGGGCCCGCGCAGCTGTCACGGAACGACCACAGCGCCATCGGCACGACGACCTCGCTGCGGTCGCCGACCGCCGCCCACGGGAAGCCCTCCCAGTTGTTGCCGGGGTCGGTGCCGAACGGAGACGGCACGATCGCCGCGACCATCGCGTCCGTGCGCTTGCGGACTGCGCTGAGGTGCTCGACCAGCCTGGTGTTGAACTGCGCCCGGGTCACCTCGTCGAAGCGTTCGATGTCGACGCCGACGGCATCGAAGTGATTCCCCGCTGGACTGGTGAACTGGGCGATCGCGACCGTGCGGCGGATGTCGCGGTCCATGTCGCCGTAGGCGGGCGGGTACCAGCCGACCACCTTGATCCCGGCGGCCCGGCCGGCGTCGAGCCACGCGCCGGCCTCAGCGGCGTCGTGGAAGTCGTTGGCGCTGTTGAACCGCGCGGTCGACAGGAACAGCGTCCGGACGCCACGATCCGCCATGTCGGCGATCGCGATGTCCGGCTCCAGGGCGTAGTCGAACACGTCGACCCAGGTGCTCAGCCCGCGGAACGGCAGGTACGGGTCGATGCCGCGCCACGGCCGCCATTTGACGGTCGGGCTGCGCCTGACACGCTGCGCGATCCGGCCGCTGGGACGTTTGGCTGCGATCCGGACGTCGTTGCCGCGCGCCGTGGCCGACGGCCCAGACTTGAACGTGCCGCCCAGGGCCCGCCATCCCGTCCAGCCGTCGCCTCGGATGTACCGCTTCACCCGCATCGTGCGGCGGGCGTCGCGCGCGATGACGTCGAGCAGGCCCTCGCCGGGTGCGGCGATCGCGGGCTGCGAGCGCAGGTCGCCCCTGCGCGTCCGCCAGGACGACCAGCCGGTCCCGCGCACGAACCAGCGGTGGATCAGTCGGTTGTGGGGTCCCCGTGCGACCACGTCGATGCGTCCGGGACCCCACGAGGTCGCCGCGGGAGACGACGTCAGCGTGCCGCCGCGCCTGCGCCAGGACGACCATCCGCTGCCCGACACGTAATACCGGTGCCGCAAGGTGCCGTCGGTTCCGCGTGCGAACACGTCGAGCCGACCCTCCGCCCACGACGCGACCGCCGGTGCGGACGTCAGGCGCCCGCCGAGCGACTCCCACCGAGACCATCGGCCGTTGCGGTACCAGCGGTGCTGGAGCGTGTCGTCGGCACCGCGGGCGAAGACATCCATGCGGCCGGGCGCCCATGACACGGCGGCGGGTTGGGAGGCGATGTCGCCACCGAGCGCGAGCTGGCGGGTCCACCACCCACCGACGGGCCGGTACCGGTGGGCCAGCCGGCCCGACGACGTCCGCCAGAACAGGTCCGTGCGACCGGGTTCCAATGCGCTGACGGCGGGCGATCGACGCTCGGCCGCCGGTACCGCCGACGGCGTGGCGGCGGTCACCGGCAGCGCCGCCGCCAGCACGACGGACAGCGCGACGAACCCGGCGAACAGCATTCGACGACGGCGGGAGCTGCGCCCCGGGGAGGGTTGTCGTTGCCGGCGCCCGTTGTCCATGTGCCGCTCCTGGGTATTGGTCCCACGGCGGCGACGTCTGCCCGCGCACCGCGCACGCTGGGAAGAGTATGGCGCGCGGTCATGTCCGGTGGACAGGTCCAACGGTCCCGTCCAGGGCGGGTGTCCGGGTGGGCGCGGTTGCGGCCGTGTCCAGTTGGTGGTGCACCCGCGTGGTGCGGGGTCAGAACGCGACGGCCCACAGCAGCCACACGCCGTAGGCGACGGTCAGCACCCCGATCGCGGTCAGCCAGGATGTGATGCGGCGCTCGGTCGCGGGCGCCAGGCCGAAGTCGAACAGCACGGCCCGGATCCCCAGCATCGCGTGGAGCGTCACCGTACCCAGGAACAGGTGCTCGACGACGAAGATCACCGGTGATCGCAGATAGTCGACGACTTCGGCGTGGGTCCGCAGCCCGCCCTCGACGATGAAGTGCTGGGCGATCATGTGCACGGTCAGCAGGATCAGCAGCAGCACACCGGTCGCGGCCTGCCACACCCAGGCGGTGGTGGGGCGCTCGCGCCGCGTGTACATGCTCTCGGCGTGGGCGGTTTCGACGTCGATCACGTCAGTCTCCGAACAGCAGCACGGCTGAGACCACGAGCGCGAGAAGTCCGGCGCCGGTCGCGACGACCAGCATCGTCCGTTGAGCGCGCACCCCGAAGCCGAGCCCCACGACGGTCAGGCGCAGGCCGTTGAGCGCGTGGATCAGCCAGCCGGCGATCAGGACCAGGTCGAGGGCCAGGAACAGCGGTGACCGCACGAGGTCGACGAACCGGTCGTAGGACCCGGGTCCGCGCGCGAGCAGGCTGAGCACCGCGAGATGGATGTAGAGGTATCCCACCAGTGCGAGTCCGGTGATCCGGTTGAGCGCGTACGCCCACGTGCCGGGGCCGCGGTGCCGGACGTCGAACCAGCGGCCGGCGGACCGGACCCGGGACGGTCCGGATGGTGTGCTCACGGCCATGGCCTCACCTCACACGCCTGCGGAAGCGGCGCCGGAGGATCTCCCGGCGCTGCTCCATGATCGACTCGGCTGGATCCACCTGTTGCGGACAGCGCTGCGTGCACTCCCAGCTGCTGTGACAGCGCCACACGCCATGCTCGCCGTCCGCGAGATCGAGCAGGTGCTCGCGCTGCTGCGGATCGGCTGACTCCGCGCGCGCCCGCCCGAGCGCGGCGAGCATCGCCGGTCCGCGGAACCGCTCGTCGGTCGCCATGGTCGGGCACGCGCTGATGCAGATGCCGCACTCGACGCAGTTCTCGAAGCGGTTGAAGCGGGCGAGCCCGTCCGGGACGCTGACCGCCTGCGAGCGGCCGCCGTCGTCGTCGGCGTCCAGTGGCAACGCGTCCTCGGCGGTGCGGGTGATCGACATCGTCGACGCGAGCATGCGCTCGAAGAAGCCGGTGACGTCGACGACCAGATCCCCCGCCAACGGCAGGTTGCGCAGCGGTTCGACCCGTACCGGGCTGCGCTGCCGCAGCGCGTCGGCGAGGTCAACGATGCATGGCAGCACCTCGCTGCCGTTGACGAGCACACCGCAGGATCCGCAGGAGGCATGGTGACACGCGTGGCGGAACACCAACGACCGGTCGTGGTTCGCCCACACCGCCTCGATCGCGTCGAGCACGGTGGCGTTGTCGTGGACGGTGACGTCGTACGACTCGAAGCGGCCGTCGACGCCGCCCGGAGCGCAGCGGAAGACCTCCAGCGTCGCCGTGATCGTCATGGCACCCTCACAGGTAGAACCGCCGGTAGGACACCAGCGGGACCTCGCTCGTACGGCACTCCGCCGTGCTGCCGAGCTTGCCGCAGACGATGTCGCTCACCTTCTCGGCCATGGCCCGCGCGGTGGTCGTCTTGCCGCCGGAGATCGTGACGAACCCCTCGATCCCGTCGGCCTTGTGGTCGAAGCACTCGAACGTGCGGCTGACGTCGCGCGCGTCGACACCCGGCTTGCTGATCAGCGGGCGCGCGACCGCCATGACGCCTCTGATCGGCGTCGATGCGACCTCGGGGATCAGCGACCGGCCGCGGGTCATCATCCGGTCGACGTGGTCGGACGGGATCGGGATGTGGTCGGGGTCATCCACGCTCCACGACGTCGTGCCGATGATCGACGTCGTGCGCTGCGGTACGACGATGTCGCCGTCCGAGGGCACGTTGCACCGGTTGATCACCATGTTGGCCAGCCGCCGGCCGACCGTCACCATCACGCCGGGCGTCGGCGAGACCGGGACGTCGACGTCGGCCATGGAGGCGAGGTGCTCCGCCCACGGACCGCCGGCGTTGATCACGAGATCGGCGCCCAGGGTCTCGCTGCGTCCGGTCCGCCGGTCGACGACCTCGACGCCGGACACGAAGCCGTCGGACGTGGCGAGGTCGGTCACCTCGGTGAAGGTACGTACCTGCGCGCCGTTCGCGCGGGCCGTGGCGAGGAACGCGAGGCAGAACCGGAACGGCTCGAACACCCCGTCGGGCACCTGCACGGCGGCCAGCACGTCGGGCGTCAGGAACGGCTCGGCCTCGAGCGCCTGGGCCCGGCTGAGCTCCCGGGCCGGGATGTGACACCGGGCACACGCCTCGAGGAAGGTGTCCATGTACGCACGGTCAGCCTCGTCCGTCGCGACGAACAGGCCGTCGTTGAGCTCCAGCAGGTCGGGCATGATCCGGCGGAGGGTGAGGTTCTCGTCGATGCACTCGATCCCCGCTTCCTCGTCGTTGACGCAGTAGCGGCCGCCGGAATGCAGCAGGCAGTGGTTCCTGCCGGTCGTTCCCGACGCGACCTCACCACGTTCGACGACGATGACGTCGACACCTCGGAGCGCGAGATCGTGCGCGGTGGCCGCCCCCGTGGACCCCGCACCGATGACGATGACCCGTGCACGACTCATGCTCGCCGGCTCCTTGACGCGCCTCCGGAGAGTACAGCGCCCGGCAGGACGCGCGAGCAGGGCCGAAGTACCCGGACCGGTGCGGACGTTCGGAGTCCTTTGTGGCCGGATCGCAGGACGTCCGACCCTACCTGTGCGCCCGCGAGCGCCCAAGACTCAGTTGAGCAGAGCAGGCGCCCAAGCGCCACGGGAGGCGGCGACATGAGCCAGCCATCGTGGTCCGACCATGACGAGGCCGTGGACAACCGCGGGCCCGCAGTGCCGTCGGACGCCACCACGTCAACCACCGACGACCCCGCCGCTGCGGCGAAAGCGCCACCGCGGCGCGCTCCACTCCGACGTTCCCGGGACGACCGGGTCATCGCCGGCGTCGCGGGTGGCCTCGGCCGGTACCTCGGCATCGACCCTGTCATCATCCGCATCGCACTCGTCGTGCTGGCAGTGTCCGGCGGCTCTGGCGTGCTGTTGTACATCATCGCTGTCATCGCGATCCCCGAGGAACGCCCGGGCGAGATCCCGCACGACGCCCCGCCGGGTGACCAGCACACCGGGGTCATGGTGCTCGGTACGGTGCTGCTCATCGTCGGCGGCCTGCTGCTGGCCGACCGGATCATTCCCAACCTGACGACGCTGATCGGGCCCCTGGTGCTGATCGGGCTCGGCGTGGCCGTCGTCGTCGGGGCGCGGCGATGACCGCCGCGTCGGCACCGCCGCGCCGGCGCATCGAGAGCTGGGGTCACCTGGTGTGGGGCGCGGCGCTCGTCGTCTTCGGCGTCGCGTGGCTGTTGGACGCCGGCGGGATCAGCGTGTCGTACCCGGCGGTGACGGCGGGCGCGCTGATCGGAGTCGGGCTCGCCATGCCCGTGGCGCCGCCCGACGACCGTGGCGCCGTGTTCGGGCTCGGGCTGCTGTTGACGGTCGCGGTGCTGGTCAGCACGGTCGTCGGCCCGGCCGTCAACCCGACGCTGGTGGGCCGCGGCATCGGCGAGCTCGACGTCCGCCCGGCCGACGCGGCGCAGGTGCAGGAGCGGTACGCACACGGTGTCGGGGACATGGTCGTCGACCTGCGGTCGGTCACGCTGCCAGCCGGGCTCACGGCCGTCAGGGCGGAGCTGGCGGTGGGGGACATGACCGTGCGCGTGCCACGCGACGCCACGGTCGAGGTCGTCGGGGACGTCGGGTTGGGTGAGATCGTCGTCTTCGGCCGCGAGCGTAGCGGCGTCGGCCCGTCGGTCGATCAACGTGTGGCTGGTTCGGAAGGTGCACCGACCCTGCGGCTGACGCCGTCGGTGGGCATCGGACGGATCGAGGTGACACGATGAGCGACCGCATCGCCATCGCATGGGCGACGTGCTTCATCGCTGTCGGCGCGGTGGCGCTGGTCATCGAGCTGGGCGTCTGGACGCCACGCGCGGGGTGGGTCTGGCCCCTGCTGTTGATGGTGCTCGGCCTCGCCCTGCTCGTGGCCGGCGCAGTCGGGCGCGACGGCGACCACCGCTCGGGCAGCTGACGACCGACGTTGTCGGCGCCGGCGTCAACTGTGCCTACGGGATGCCGGGCCGCGCCCCGGTCTGCTCCGACCGCGCCCGGATGCCACCCACGCCGGCCATCCACAACACGACGTTCGGAAGGATGCCGACGACGGCGACCGTCGCCCAGCCGGCGAGGCTCAGCGGTGTCACGTCGAACAGCTGGCGTGTCGCCGGGACGAGCACGAGCAGGGCCTGCAGTGCGATCCCGCCGACCGTCGCGAGCAGCAGCCACGGGTTGCTGCGCAGACCGCCGCTGCCGCGACGCACGATGTACGCGTACCCCAGGTGGGCAACGACGAGCCCGGAGAACAGCACCGTCCGCGCCTGCTCCCACGACGCGTCCAGCCCGAGGCGGGCGAAGGCGAGGCCGGCGAGGGCGGCCGCGGCGATGACCGCGGCCATGCGCGCCAGGAGCCCGATCCGACCCCACGTGAGCAGCCGCGCGCCGACGTCGCGCGGCGGTCGATGCATCACGGCCGGGTCCGTGGTGTCGACGCCGAGTGCGATGGCGGGCAACCCGTCGGTCACCAGGTTGATCCAGAGCAGCTGGAGCGGCAGCAGCGGGAGCCCCATCGCCGGCACGAGCAGCAGCCCCACGACGACCACGAAGATCTCTCCGAGGTTGCCGGCGACAAGATAGTCGACCACCTTGCGCAGGTTGTCGTAGATGCCGCGTCCCTCGCGCACAGCTGACACGATCGTCGCCAGATCGTCGTCGGTGATGATCATGTCGGCGGCTTCCCGCGCGACGTCGCTGCCGCGCCGGCCCAGCGCGATGCCGATGTCGGCCCGCCGCAGCGCGGGCGCGTCGTTGACGCCGTCACCGGTCATCCCGACGACCTCGCCCCGCTCCTGGAGCCGCTCGACCACGGCCAGCTTCTGATCCGGATCGACGCGGGCGTACACCGTTGTCGCTGCCGGGTCATCCGCAAGACCGTCGGCGCGCAGCTGGGGACCGGTGGCGATCCGCGTGAGGTGGCCGTCGACCATCCCGACTTCGCCGGCCACCGCCTGCGCGGTCCCTGGATGGTCCCCGGTCGCCATCAGCAGGGTGATGCCGGCACGTCGCGCCTGCGCGACCGAGTCCGCGGCGGCGGCGCGAACGGGATCGCGTAGCCCGACCAGGCCGACGAGTTCGAGATCGCTGACCTGCGCGTCAGGATCGTCGGGCGCGAACGCAAGTGTGCGGTGCGCGAGAGCGAGCACGCGGACTCCCGACGCCGCCGTCGCCTCGATCCGCTGGGTCAGCGCCGCACGACGGTCGTCATCCAACGGTCGGCCCGGCTCGACCGAGACGCAGTAGGGGAGGACCGCCTCCGGCGCGCCCTTCACCAGCAGCTCGAAGCGGGGCGACGGCGACGCGCCGTCGGTGTGCACCGTCGCCATCCGCCTGCGGTCGGCGTCGAACGGGCTGGCGTGAAGCCTGGGCCACCGGGATCGCAGACGCGCGACCGTGGTGGGCTCGACGGCCTCGAGCAGGGCGACCTCCATGGGATCGCCGACCGGCGGATCCAGCGACGCGTCGTTGCACAACGCCATCACGCGTTCCGCGGCCTCGCGGTCCTTCGCATCCCACTGGCTTGGCCGTGCGGGGTCCGCGCCCGGGTTGTACAGCTCAGCGACCTGCATCCGGTTCTCGGTCAGCGTCCCGGTCTTGTCGACCATCAACACGGTGACCGAACCGAGAGTCTCGACGGCCGCCAACCGACGTACGATCGCGCCTCGTTCGGCCATGCGGCGCACGCCCAGCGCCAGGCCGACGGCCGTCACGGTGGCCAGCCCCTCCGGCACCGCTGCGACGGCCAGCGCGACCGCGGCGAGGAACGCCTGCTCGAACGACGCCGCGCCGACACCGGTGCGCACCAGCGACAGCCCCAGCACGGCGGCGGCGACGGTGATCGACACGACGGCCAGCTGGCGCGTCACGTGCGCCAGATCGATCTGCAGCGGCGTGGGGCGTCGAGCCGCCGCGACCTGTCCGGCGATCGTCGCCAGCGTCGTGCCGGGCCCCGTCGCCACCGCGACGCCGGTCGCGGTCCCTCTCGTGACGAACGTCCCGGTGTGCGCGAACCCCGTGCGATCGCCCAGTCCGGCGTCGGTCGGCGTCACGCCGTCGGCGTCCTTGCGTACCGCGAGGGACTCACCCGTCAGCAGCGACTCGTCGATCTCGAGCCCGACGGTCTGGACCAGACGCACGTCGGCGGGCACACGGTCACCGGCGTCGAGCAGCACGATGTCTCCGGTGACGAGCTCGGCCGAAGGCACCTCCGACGGCACCCCGTCGCGCCGTACCCGCGCGCTGGGCACTTCGAGTGCACGCAGCGCTGTGAGTGCCGCCGCGGCCCTTCGCTCCTCGACGATGGCGATCGTCGCGTTGAGGATCACGATGACCCCGATCGCGACGGCGTCGATGACTTCGCCGAGCACGATGCCCGACACGCACGCCGCGCCCAGGAGCAGCAGCGCCATCGGTTCGCGCAGCTGCCCGATGACCTGGGCACTGAACTTCTGGGGTGGGGGCTGCGGCAGCTCGTTGCGCCCGTCGGCAATCAGGCGCTGTCGCGCCTCCTGTGCCGACAGGCCCGTGAGCGGGTCGACGCGCGCAGCGTCGAGGACCGTCGCCACGGCGTACCGGTCGGCGTGGTCGAGCACATCTGACATCTCGCCAAGTGTGCTGTGCGCGTCAGGGCACCACCACGACCGGGCCCGTGGCGTGGTGCAGGCACTGATGGCTCACCGATCCGAACACCAGACGGCCGAGCGCTCCGTGGCCGCGGGTGCCGACGACGAGGAGATGTTCGGGTCCCGCGTGGGTGAGCAGCACGTCGGCGGGTGATCCGCGCTCGACGACGCGTTCGATCTGGATGCCGTCCGGCACGTCGACTTCGTCGAGCATGCCGCTGACCACCGCGTCGGCCTCGTCACGAGCCCGTGTCAGCGCCCGCTGTCGCTGTTGTCCCGAGGGACTGCGCGCCAGCACGGCGTCGACGCCGGCGGCGGAGGCGTGCGCGACGGTCAGCGTCACATCACGTCGCGCCGCCTCGGCGGCCGCCCAGCGCAACGCGCGGGTCGCGGCACGTGAGCCGTCCACGCCGACCACGACCGGGCGACGCGCGTCCTCGGCGTCCTCGCCCCCGTCGTGGACGACCACCACCGGGGCGGTCGCGTGGGCCGCGGTCCGGTAGCCGGTCGACCCGAGCCGCAGATGCTTGAAGCCACCCGCACCGCGAGACCCGAGGACGATCATGTCGGCGTCCTCAGCGGCGTCGACGAGCCCGGCGCTGGGCGCGCTGACCACGCCCATGGTCTCGGCGGTCCACTTCACGAGGTCGAGCACATCGCGGTTGCGCTCGATGATCTCGTCAAGCCGCTCCTCCGCGAGATCGTGGTCCGGCACGTGGACCACCAGGCCACGCGCGTGCACCACGTAACAGTGCACGACGTTGAGCGTCGCCAGCCGCAACTCCGCTTCGTGCACGGCCCACCGCAGGGCGCGATCGGCCTGTGGGGATCCATCCACTCCGACGACGATCTGTTGCATGGCTGCCCCTGTCAACGTGTGATGCGGGCCAGACTCGGTCACTACGAACATTGCCTGCCAGTGCGGTGGTCCCATCATCGCAGGGTCCGACGACCCGCGACATCGTATGGTTCCGATGCATTCGGAGCGTTCCGGACAGCATGCCGGTACGGTGCGGGCAACTCGGGACACGGGGATGCACATGCCGCTGGAAACGCTCGAGGCGTACGTCTACGACGCCACGACGAAGGACGGTCGGACCATCCACATCCGGCCAATCGAGCCGGGCGACAGTGATCGGATGCTGCAGCTGTGGGATCGGCTGAGTCCCGAGACCATCCGCCTGCGGTTCTTCGCTCCGACGCGGATGACCGCAGCGCGCGTGCGCTACTTCACCGAACTCGACTTCGATCGGCGCGTCGCGCTGATCGCCGAACGCGGGGAGCGCATCGTGGGCGTCGCTCGCTTCGACCGCGACCCCGACGACCCCGGGTGCGCCGAGTTCGCGGTGGTCGTCGAGGACGCCGAGCAGGGGCACGGCATCGGCACGTCGTTGCTGCGGGCACTCGTCGAACCGGCCCGTGAGCTGGGCGTCACCGAGTTCTACGGGGAGGTGCTCAGTGAGAACCGCCGGATGCTGTCGGTGCTGCGCGACGCGGGCCTGTCACCCGCATTCAAGTCGGCAGGCCCGGTGGTGACCGCCAGCTTCCGCACGACCGCCACCGAGGAGTTCCTGGCGGCCGGTGACGAGCACGACCGCGCCTCGGCCATCGCCGCGCTGCGTGCGGTGCTCGAACCGGAGGTCGTCGCTGTGGTCGGCGCCAGCCGCGATCCGACCACGGTTGGTGGCCTGGTGTTCGACAACCTGCGCGACGGACAGTTCGCGGGAGCCGTGTATCCCGTGAACACCGCGGCAGACGTCGTACAGACGGTTGTCGCGTATCCAGCGTTGGCCGCCTGCCCCTCGGTGCCTGACGTCGCGATCATCTGCGTGCCCGCTGCGGCCGTCCGCGCGGTCGTCGAGGACGCCGGCCGCACCGGATGCAAAGCCGTCGTGATCATCTCCGCCGGCTTCAGGGAGGCCGGCGGGGACGGCGAGCGTCTCGAGCGCGAGGTGCTCGCCACGGCACGGCGCCACGGCGTGCGCGTGGTCGGCCCGAACTGCATGGGCGTGCTCAACGCCGCCGGCGATCGCCGGATGAATGCGACGTTCTCGACGGCGTTTCCGGCTGCCGGGAACGTCGCCTTCTCGAGCCAGTCCGGTGCGCTCGGCCTGGCCATCCTCAGCGCGGCCCATCAGCTCGGCCTCGGTCTGTCCAGCTTCGTCTCGGTGGGCAACAAGGTGGACGTCTCCGGCAACGACCTCCTGCAGTACTGGGAGGCCGACGAGGCGACCGAGGTGATCCTGCTGTACCTCGAGTCCTTCGGAAACCCACGCAGGTTCGGGCGAATCGCCCGGCGGGTGTCACGGTCCAAACCGATCGCGGTCGTCAAGGCCGGTAGGACACCCGCCGGAAGGCGGGCCGCGTCAGGCCATACGGGCGCGCTCGCGGCCGGCGACGTCGCGGTCGACGCGCTGTTCCGCCAAGCCGGAGTCATACGCACGGACACGTTGGAGCAGCTGTTCGGCGTGGCGTCCGTGCTGGCGAACCAGCCCGTCCCATCCACCAATCGGGTGGCGATACTGACCAACGGCGGCGGGCCGGGCATCCTCGCCGCGGACGCGTGCGAGTCGTACGGCCTGGACGTCGCCGCGCTCTCCGAGCAGACGCAGGCCCGGCTGCGCCGCTTCCTGCCCGCCGAGGCCAGCGTCGGCAATCCGGTGGACCTCATCGCGTCGGCGTCGGCGGACGACTACCGTTCGGCGGTGGACGCGCTCATGGCTGATCCGCACATCGACAGCCTCATTGTCGTCTTCGTTCCGCCCGTGGTGACGCGCGGCGACGACGTCGCCCGGGCGCTGGTGCAGGCCCAAGCCGCGACGGCCCACAGCGTTCCGCTCGTCAGCGTGTTCATGGAGGACGGGCAAGCCAACGACGTGCTGCGCGACGCGGACATCCCGACCTTCATGTTCCCCGAGGACGCCGTCGCGGCGCTGGGGCGGGTGGCACGCTACTCGCAGTGGCGACGCCGCCCGCAGGGCCGGGTCGTCGAGGTCGACGACGCCGACGTCGACGCTGCGCGGGCCGTGGTCGACTCGGAACTCTCGGCGTCTGATGACACGTGGCTGGGTCCACAGCCCACCACGCGTCTGCTCGCGGCGTTCGGCATCGAGACGGCCGGCTACCGGCACGTCCACACCCCCGAAACGGCGGCGGCCGCCCACGCCGAGCTCGGCGTGCCGGTCGCCGTGAAGCTCGCGGCGGCCACGCACAAGCGCGACGTTGGCGGCGTGCGACTCGGACTTGACGATCCGCGGCAGACCGCACGAGCCGTCGAACAGATGAAGCGCGACGTGGCGGCCGCCGGTCATCCCGAGTTGCTCGAAGCGGGCTACGTGGTGCAGGAGATGGTGGCCGGCGGTGTCGAACTGATCGCCGGCATCGACCACGATCCGACGTTCGGCCCCCTGCTCCTGATCGGGTTGGGCGGATCTCTGGTGGAGCTGCTCGGCGACGTCAGCGTTCGCATCCATCCGCTGACCGACCGCGACGCCGACGAGATGCTGACCGGTCTGCGCGGGTACCCGCTGCTGACCGGATACCGGGGAAGTGAGCCCGTCGATCTCGCCGCTGTCAAGCGCCTGCTGTTCAGGCTGTCATCGCTCGCGGAGCACGTGCCGGAGATCGCCGAGCTCGACATGAACCCGGTGTTCGCCAGACCCGACGGCGTGACCGTCGTCGACGCGCGCATCCACCTGCTCAGCGCCCACCCGTCCCGTCGTCCCACCTGACCACCTGACCACCTGACCACCACCCCGCGTCAAACCGACCACCTTGGCTCTGGTTGGTGGGTGGCCGGATCGGACCCAACCACCCCGCGTCAAACCGACCACCTTGGCTCTGGTTGGTGGGTGGCCGGATCGGACCCAACCACCCCGCGTCACACCGACCACCTTGGCGCGAAAGTGCGGGGTGGTCGTCGTTTGGAGTCTCTGAGACGCGGAAAGCCGACCACCCTTGCGTTGCGACACCCACCTCGGGTCCGGATCCTGTGGACAAGGTGGTGGTCACACGAGGTGCTGGCTGGAGGGGCGCAGGGTGGTGGCGTGGAGGTGAGTGCACGCCGGCCGATCGTGGCACCGACGGCATGGCCCGCGTGCCGGTGGGGGGTCGATCGTCCCTGAACGCACAGGACGTTGGCGGGTGTCTGCGGCGGTTCGTCCCAACTACCGTGACGTTGTCGGCGCATGGATCGGGTCAGATTTGGAGGAGCGATCACGATGGTGGCCGTGGATGCCGTATCCCGCGCAGCCCGCAGGTTGTGGACGAGTTCGCTGGACGGCCTGACGCGAACCAGCGTCAGGGTCGTCGGTCGTCATAGGACGATCAGGGGTGTCGAGCAGGCGTCGCGGTGGTTGCAGTTTACCCAAGGCCATCTGCAGGGTCTCGACTACGAGCTGCGTGGCCGCGGGCCGGCGCCGGACGCGGCTGACGACGTGCTGGAAGCTCGGGTACGCACCAGGCTCGGACCGCTCCTGCACCGGCTCGATCTCCCACGGCTGCATGTGATGGTCACCGATGGCGTTGCCGTGCTGCACGGTGACGTCGTCACCGGTGAGCACGCTGACGAGATCGTGGCTGCCGTCCGTCAGGTCGTTGGAATACGGGACGTGGACGCACATCTGCACATCGGCCTGACGCCGGGCGACACGCGACCGTCGACCGGGCGCGACCATCCCGGGCCGTCGTATCAACACAAACGGCTGCAGGAGGCGGCGAACGCCGCCAACGTCAGGGTCGACCAGGCGGCCGTTGCCCTGCATGTCGTGCTGCTGCGGTTGCCGCCGGGTGAGCGAGAGCACGTGACGAACCACCTCCGGGCGGACGTCCGCAGACTGGTCGAGGACGTGGCGGTCGTCCCCGACATCCTGCGGGTGCGCGATGTCGATGCGCTCATCGCGATCGTCGCGAGAGCGGCCAGCGTGTCCGAGCGTCGGGCGCGGCGCACGGTCGAGGCCGTCATGGTCGCGCTGGCCGAGCTGGTGCCGGAGGAGGTCGCTGACATTCTGGCGGTGCTGCCCGCCGACCTCAAGCAGTTGTGGTTGGACGCGACCACAGCCGATGACTGACGTGCGGGCACAGGCGGCGGTCGGCAGATCTGCGGCCGCCGCGTGGTTCGCCGCGCAAGGAGCCGATGATGATCAGTGCGTCCGATGTCCAGATCGTGAGCAGGGGTGACGTTGGCGAGAAGCAGAAGCAGCACGCCGGCCAGGCCGTGGCGCAGGTCACGCGATACGTCGGCGCGCCCGTCCGCTTCGCCCGCGTGAAGCTGACGCTGTCAGGCAACCCCGCGAACGAACGGCCCGCCATTGCGCAGGCCGCGCTGGACGTCAACGGCCAGCCCGTTCGGGCCGTGGCCACCGCTTCGTCCCTCGACGTCGCCGTGGAACAGATGCACGAACGGCTGCGCCACCAACTCGAGCATCTCGCCACGAAGCGCATCGCGCGACGTCGGCGGCCGCCACGTTCGCCCGCCGACGAATGGCGCCACGGCGACCGTCCGACGGATCGGCCCGCGTATCACCCGCGGCCGCCCGAGGAACGCCGTGTCCTGCGGCACAAGACGTACGCGCTCGAACCGGCGATTGCCGCGGAAGCGGCTGACCAGATGACGCTCCTCGACTACGAGTTCCACCTGTTCTGCGACGCCGACACGGGATGTGACGCCGTCGTCGAACGCCTGACCGACGGCACAATCGCGATCCGACACAGCTGCGACGACGGTCACACGCCACCGCCGGCGCTGCCCGTGCCGACCCTGACGGTGGAGCAGGCCACCGATCATCTGGACCTCGTCGGGGTGGACTGGGTGTTCTTCCGTGATCGCGGTACCGGACGGGGCGCCGTCGCGTATCGCCGGTACGACGGGCACTACGGTGTCGTCACGGCTGCGCCGGAACGATCGTGATGAACTCGTCCACCTCGGTGACGCCGCCGATCGCACCGATGGCCTGCACCAACCGGTCGCGGGCGTCCAGCGAGTCAATTGCTCCCGTCAGTAACACGACGCCGGGTGGCTCGACGGCCGCGGTGACCTTGGTGCAACCCAGCGCCGCGATGCGACCGTCGACCGCCTTGCGCAGCAGGTTGCCCTGGAGTGTGACGGTCCGCAGCAGGTCCTGACCGGTCACCAGCCCGACCACGTGCACGTCGTGTTCGACGACGACCAGCCGGTCAGTGCGGTGCGCGCGCATCCGGTCGGCGGCGGCGTGTACCGGGCTGATCGGAGCGATCGTCACCGCCGGCCGGACCAGATGGCGAACCAGCACCAACCGGGCCGGCACGACGTCAGGTGGCGGCAGATGCATGATCGCAACGTCTAGGGCGTGCAGCACGCCGCACAGCTCGCCGCGATGGTCGACGACCGGCGCGCCCGTGTACCCGTGGTCGGCCAGGAGGTTGGCAGCCGCCTCGATCCGCATGTCGTCGCGCAGCATCAGCGGATCGACAGACATCACGTGGGCGACGGTCAGTAGGTCCCGGCTGAGGGCCGGTGGGGTCGGCGACGTTGACATCACCAGGTCCGATCGCCCAGGTGGGGTGGTCCACCGGCGGCCGGCGTCGGGCTAGGGCAGCCGGACGTAGCCGTTGCGGGCCTTCCACAGGAAGTACTTCTCGAATCCGAGCTTCAGTGCGTGGGCCTGCGGTCCCGGGATCATGACGCCGGCCTTTCGCGGTGGCAGCATCTTGTCGGCCAGGATCATCACGCCGTTGTTGCCGGCATCCATGACACACACCGCGGGGATGTCGCCGAACTGCTTGTGCGTGGAGGGATCTTCGCCTCTGATCTGCGCGGCGATGTTCTCGGCGGCGGCATGCGCCTGCACCTCGGTCGGGAAACCCGTCTTGGGAACACCGGTCGGCACGGCGGTCTGCCATGGCGTGGTCACTGCAGCGGCCACGCCGACGGCGTAGATGTCGTCGTACGCCTTCGACTGGTAGGTGTCGTGGACCGGCACGTAGCCTTTGTCGTCGGCCAGACCCGGTGTGTCCCTGATCACCCGCTGTCCGAGGAACGGCGGGATGACCATCGCGTACCGGAACGGCAGTGTGGACCCGTCGGCGAGGCGCATCTCGCCCGGCTGGACCTCGTCGATCGCCGTGCTCAGGGCGGCGGTGATGTGCTCCTTGCGCAGGAACAACTTGAGCAGCGACTCACCACCCGGCAACCCACCGATCCCGAAGTGTCCCAGGAACGGCTCGGCAGTGACATAGGTCAGCGGCGCGCGGTCCTTCAGCTTGGCCTTGCGGAGCTGATAGCTCATGTTGAACAGGAACTCGTAGGCCGCCCCGAAGCACCCGGCACCCTGCGTCGCGGCGATGACCACCGGGCCGGGATCGTCGACGAAGTGACGCCAGCCGTCTCCAGCGGCCTCCGCGTCCTCGAGGGTCGTGATGGTGAATGCGTTGCCGTCGGGACCGAGGCCCGGCACGACCGTGAAGTCGTTGCGATAGCCGGTCGCAACCACCAGGTAGTCGTAGGTGAACGGGCCGGCCGTGGTCTCCACCCGCTTGGTCGCGGGATCTATGGCGGTCGCCTCGCCGTGGACGAAGTGCACGTCGTGACTCTCCAGGGTCGGTGCGACCGGGAAGGTGATGTCGTTGGCGGTCCGCTCGCCGAAGGGCAGCCAGATCAGCGATGGGTTGAACAGAAAGTGGTCGGACGCGCTGACGACGGTCACGTCGATGTCGCGCTCCAGTTCGTGCTTCAAGCTGAGTGCCGCGGTCAAGCCACCGAAGTTGCTGCCGAGCACGAGCACGTTGGTCATCGAAGCACCTTTCGTCGCTGCGCGTCCGTGCGCGTTGCCAGTCTCGCGGCCTGCGCGGTGTTCGCACAAGGGAACCCCGTGGCCCCGGCGTCCGGCGCCGCCGTGCAATCATGCGACGTCGGGCCGTACGCGTGGGCGGTCGGACCGCCCAGTCGGGAAGGGACCTTCGGCCCTTTTCCGCCGGCCGCGGGACGGCGCACCGCGCCTCGTGCGTGCCGCCTGCGGACTACCGGGCGACGGCGCCCACGATCTCGTCGGCCACGTCGTGGACGGCTCCGCAGACTTCCGGAGACATCCCTGCCTGCGCCGTGAACCACCGGCCTTCGATGCCGATGACGACGACCTTGCGGGGCGGCACGTCGCGCGTCCGCGCCCCCGTGACGACGTCGGCCAGGCTGAGTTCGTGCAGGCCGCAGCGCGGTGCGGGTGGGTCACCTGCAGCGGGATCGAAGCGGTGCACGGCGCCGGGCTCGTGGCCGGGGCGTAGTGCGTCGATCACGAACACCACGTCGTGCCACCAGACATCGGTCAGGTCCGCGAGGCCGGCGGGTGCCGCGACGACCGTCACGTCGTGGGGCAACCGTCGTTTCAGGATGTCCGCGACCAACAGGCCCGCGGCGTCGTCTCCGCGATCGTGCCGTCCCAGTGCGATTACGGCTGCAGTGGTCGTGGTGTTCGTCACCGACCGCCCCCTCCCGGAAACGCTGGGAGTTACTCTGCCAGACCCGTGCGGCACAGAACAGGGGCAATGTCCCCAACCGACGGGGGACCTTCGGATGGTCCAACCGCCGCCGATCGACGAGTATGCTCACGAACGCCCCAGTTCGCTTGGATCGGAGACCGCCATGCCCGACGTCGTCGTTGGAGTCGATGGTTCAAAGCATTCCCTCAGCGCGTTGCGCATGGCCGCTGGGGAGGCGCGTGCTCGTTCGGGCAGCCTGCACATCGTCTACGTCTACGAACCGGTCTCGACGAGAGACGTCGACGCGGCAGCCGCTGTGGCCGCGTACGGCACGTCAACGCCATCCGAGACGGCGGGCGCGGTCATGCGGGACGCGCAGCGTCAGAGCGACCAGCGGCGTACCGAGGCCCGACGCCACGCGGAGGGCCGTCTGAAGCAGATCGTCGCGGGGGTCGACGATGATCTGCAGGGGCTCGAAGTGGAACAGTCCGCGATCGGCGAGGAGCACCCGGCGGCCGCGCTGGTACGGCTCTCGCAGAACGCCGACCTCCTCGTCGTCGGTTCCCGTGGCATGGGCGGCTTCGGCGGCCTGCTGCTGGGCTCCGTCAGCCAGCAGTGCGTGAATCACGCGGTGTGCCCGGTCCTCGTCGTCCGACCCAAGAGGTAGCGCCCACCACGCACAGGGCCGTCTGGCCGCGCTCGGCCGACCGGCGGTGCGCAACCCGACGACGTCCCGACGTCTGGTGGCGGGTGGCTGGCTGGCAGTGACGAGGTCAGGTCAGCCGTCGCGTCCGCGCCGGCCGTTGGTGAAGCCTCGTGCGGCGTCCAGGAGCATACGTCGCTCCGCAGCCGCGATCACACGGCGCGCGGCGTCGACCGCGTCGGGGTTGACCGAGATCGACGTGATGCCGAACTCGACGAGCCGCCTGGCGATGTCCGGACGGTTCGACGGCGCCTGTCCGCATAGCGACGACGTGATCCCAGCGTCGTGGCTGGCGGTCACGATCTGCCGGATCGCGTCGAGCACGGCTTCGTCGGCCTCGTCGAACAGCTCGGCGCACAGCTCGGAGTCCCGGTCGACGCCGAGCATCAGCTGGGTCAGGTCGTTGGAGCCGATTGACACGCCGTCGATGCCCATCTGCGCGTACTCCGGTATCCGGTAGATGATCGACGGGACCTCGGCCATCACCCAGCGGTGCAGCCCACGCTGATCGCCGAGTGGGCTCGCGTCGATCGCCTCGAGGCAGGCCTCGAGCTCCCAGCGGGTACGGACGAACGGAATCATGACGTGCAGGTTCGGCGTCTCGTCGCGCACCTCGGCCAGCGTCCGCAGCTCCAGCGCGAACAGCTCGGGATCGCGGATGTACCGGTAGCAGCCCCGGTACCCGATCATCGGGTTCTCCTCGGCCGGCTCGAACAGCTTGCCGCCGGTCAGGCCACGGAACTCGTTGGAGCGGAAGTCCATCGTCCGGTAGATCACCGGTCGGGGGGTGAACGCCCGGGTGATCTGCAGCAACGAGTCCCGCATCCGCTCGACGAACCTGTCGGCCTCGCCACGGGCGAGCAGGCGCTTGGGGTGCTCGCCTTCAAGCGCCTCGGTCATGATGAACTCGGCACGCAGCAGCCCGACGCCGTCCACAGGCAGGGCGGCGACCTTGGCCGCCTGCTCTGGGATGGCGAGGTTGACGTACAGCGTCGTGGCGAGCGGCTCGATCGGACGGGTGACGGCCTCCAGCGCGGCCGCCACGTCGGCGGCCGCCGCGATCGGCGCCGGGGGACCGGACAGCAACTCGACGACGTCGCCTTCGTGCACGGTTCCGGTGGCGCCGTCGACGGTCACCAGCTCGCCGGTACGCAGGGTCTCGGTCGCGCGCCGCGTGCCGACGACGCTGGGCACGCCGAGTTCGCGGCTGACGATGGCGGCGTGGCATGTCATGCCGCCGGCGTCGGTGACCAGTGCGGCCGCCCGTCGCATCGTCGGTACCCAGTCGGGGGCGGTCATCTGCGCGACGAGCACCTCGCGGTCGAGGAACGCCGCCCCCTGGTCCGGCGACTTGAGGATGCGGACGCGGCCCGCGACGATGCCCGGCGACGCCCCGAGGCCGGTCAGCAGCACCCGATCCTCGCCCGCTGTCTCGGGCAGCGTCGTGATCGGGCGTGACTGCACGATGAACAGGTCGCTGTCCGCGATGGCCCACTCGATGTCCTGCGGGACGCCGTAGTGCTCCTCGATCCGCACTCCGAGTCGAGCGAGCGACACGGCCTCGTCGTCCGACATGACCCGTGTGGCACCCTCGTCGGACGACAGCTCTACGGTGTGGTCGGCGCCGTCCGCACCGCGGACGATCTTGAAGGTCTGCTCGCCGACGATGGCCGACAGCACCCTGGGGCCGGCTTTGGCGAGGGTGTAGGTATCGGGCTGCACGGCGCCACTGACGACCACCTCGCCGAGCCCGAACGCGCCCTCGATCACGATCCGGGACCGGTCGCCTGACGCCGGGTCGGCCGTGAACAGCACCCCTGACCGGTCACTGTGGACCATCTTCTGGACGACGACGGCGATGGCCGGCTCCTCGTCGACTCCCTGGCGATCGCGATAGGCGACGACCCGCTGGCCGTACACCGACGCCCAGCAGTCGACGATCCGGGACATCAGCGCGTCGACGCCGACGACGTTGGTGAACGTCTCGTTCATGCCGGCGAAGGACGTGCCCGCACTGTCCTCGCTCGTCGCCGACGACCGGACGGCGACGGCGACGTCGTCGCCGAGCCGCCGGTATGCGCCGACGACGGTCCGGCGCAGGTCATCGGGCACACCCGCGGAGCGGATCAGATCCTGCAGGACGCCCGAGGCCTCGGCGAGGGCCGCCGTGTCGCCGACGTCGGCGTCGGCCACGGCCGTGCGGAGCTGATCGCGCACGCCGCAACGCTCCATCGCCGCGAGATACGCCTCGGCCGTGAGCACGAAGCCCTCTGGTACCGGGAACCCGGCCTGTGTCATCTCGCCGAGGTTGGCACCCTTGCCGCCGACGAGACCGACGTCGTCGCTGCCGATGTCGGTGAGCCACCGGATCTGGTCAGTCGCCTGCTGTTCGAGCGTCGTCACGGCCGCCGTCCTTTTGTCGGTCGCGGCCACCATGACCGTTGTAGAGCTCGGTGACGGGGGCGAAGGTCCCACTGGCGTCGGGGCCGGGGTCCCGGACGGGAGCCGTTGGCAGCGTCAGCGGTGCTCCGTGCCTGTCGGGGTGCCCGCGAACGGCGTCAGCATGGTGGCACACGGGCCATTGGCGAACCTGCCAGGGCCGCATGGCCAACCTGGCAGGGCCTGCGTTCGCAGATCGGTGGATACGACCCGTCGGGACAGGGGGGCGGCAATCGGGCGCCGGCGGTGGATCGATACGGTCGACATATCCTGTCGATGTCGATCGGATCATGTCATCGGCGGGTGGACGTCCGGTCGAGGAGAGCAGGGGCTGCCCGTGAAGCGAATGACCAGATCGCGCCCGACGCGGACGCTCGGGACATTGTTCGTCATGTGCCTCCTGCTCAGCGCATGTGACATGGAGAACGTGCTGCGACTCTCGCGGTCGACGAGCGTCGAGCAACCCGCCACTGCTTCGGCCGAGCGCGGCCGCACAGCACCTGACCAGTCGGGCGATGCGGCGGCTGGTGGGTCTGGCGATGCGGCGGCTGGTGGGTCTGGCGATGCGGCGGCTGGTGGGTCTGGCGATGCGGCGGCTGGTGGGTCTGGCGATGCGGCGGCTGGTGGGTCTGGCGACGCGGTGGCTGACCAGTCTGGCGACGTGGTGGCTGGTGCGTCTGGCGACGCGGCGGCCAGCACGCCGCCGTCGCTCGACTGCGACCACGTCATCCCTGCAGGCGTCGACAAGGCAGACGGGAGGTCGAACTACGCGGGGGTGGCGCCAGGCGACACGGTGTGCATCACCGCTGGGACCCGGGGGCCGCTGGATCTGCGGAACTTCCACGGTGCGTCGGGAAGGCCCATCTCGTTCGTCAATCACGGCGGCACCGTCACCGTCCGAGGCGACGGCGGCGACTACGCGGGCATCGAGATCGAGAACAGCGACCACATCCGCGTGACCGGCACCGGCGAGAGCCAGCGCTGCGGTGCGCAGTTTGCGGGCGGTTCGCAGCAGTGTGGGATCCGGATCCTCGGCTCGGCACGCAGCCTGACCGGCAAGGTGAAGACCGAGTACATCCGGGTGGACCACATCGAGATGGGCGACACGACGCAGTCCGCCGTCAGTATCAAGGACAACTCGATGGGACGTGGCGAGTGGGTGGAGCACGATGTCGTGCTCGACCACAACTACATCCACGATGTCAGGGACGAAGGTGTCTACATCGGTAGCTCGGACTACGCCACGGGTGACTACCACGTCCTGCACGGCGTCCATCTCGGGCACAACCTCGTCGTGCGGACCGGCCGTGACGGTCTGCAGGTCGGCTCGGCCACGCGCGACTGCACGATCCATCACAACGTCATCCGCGACACGGGACGCAACAACGAGTCGTCCCACCGCGCGGGCGTGATGAACAACAAGGGATCCGTCTGCGACGTCTTCAGCAACTTCGTCGCCGACACCGCGGGCTGGGGAATCTACGTCCAGGGCAACGGTGAGAACGAGATCTACAACAACGTCGTCGTGCGGGCCGGCCGCTCCGTGCGCGATGGCGACGGCGACGGCGACGGGATCAGCATCCACGACGGGTCGAACGTCAGGGAGAGCATCTACGTGTGGAACAACACCGTCGTGTCGGCGCGTGGTGATGGCATCGGGTGGAGCAACGACGTCGGCCAGGACAACCAGATCCGCAACAACATCGTGGTCGCTTCGGGCGGACGGAACATCGACAGGGACTCGAACGTGGTTGTGTCGAACAACCTCGCTGCGCAATCGATCTCCTCGCCGACGTTCGTCGATCCGAGCGCCGACGACTACCGACTGCGGTCGGGGTCCCCGGCCAGGGACGCAGGCGGAAGCCTGGGCGCGCGCGGCGTCGTCGATGACTTCGATGGCGTTCCGCGACCGCAGGGCCCGGCCTACGACATCGGCGCCCACGAGATGCGAGCCGGCTGATACGTCCCGCTCTTGATACCGGTGCGGACCGGCCGTGCCGGGTGTGGCGTAGCCCCCGTGTGCCGTCGCGAACGGGTGGGGCCACCGACTGTGCAGTGTGAACACTTGTTGAATAGTCCGATATGACCGTATGCACCCGGTCTGGGTCCGGTCGTCGTCTCGTTGAGCTCTGTGATCCCGCCGTTGGTGCACGTTCGCACCGCATCCTGGCGTTCGGCGCGCGCCCGATTGTGCGAAAACCATCAGAAATAGGTATCGCGCGATAGTCGTCGAGCATCTATAACTCGCTGTAGCGCACGTGACACGCGGGCGTCGGCGGCGGGTTGGGTCAGTGTGGATCCGTGGCCGGTCGCCGCTCGGCGGGAGTTGGAGTCGGTAGATGAGCGGTGCGCGCCATGATTCACGCGCGGGTATGGGCCATTGGCTGATGCTCGCAAGCCTGGTGTTGGGTCTGCTGGTCGGCGTGCCGACCGCTGCCGACGCGCAACCGATCGAAACGCAGTCGGACGGGCTGCCGACGCGCGTCCTCGAACCAGACGGTGCGGCCGGCGACGAGCCCTCCGCGGTCACGTACGACGGCGACGCTGAGGTCCTGGTGGTGCTCGAACCTGGCAGCGGGGGCCGGACCACCGTCGCCACCGTCACACCAAGTGGTGTCACGCGCGCCTCCGGCAGCGTCGACCTGGGCATCGACGATCCGACGGGTGTCGTGTACGACCCGTCGACGGGCATGCTCATCGCCCTCGACGGTGTCAACCGGGAACTCGTCAGCGTCCGGGTGCGGCAGCGGAAGTCGCGGCTGTCGTTCGG
>JAHELV010000009.1:0-1730 GCA_024644015.1 Nitriliruptorales bacterium | reverse complement strand
CAACCCCGCGAATCAGCATCTGTTCTACACCGATGACACCGGCACCCGGGCGATCTACGAGCTCGACCCTGGCTCCGACGGCCAGGCGCACACCGGCGATGACTCCGTGTCGCTCATCCCCACCGAGTCGTTCGGCGCGACCGACCCCGAGGGCGTGGCGTTCGACACGCTGCGTGGGCACCTCCTCATGGCGGACGGCGTTGCGGAGGAGGTCTACGACATCGCCCCGGGGCCGAACGGCGTCTTCGATGGCGCCGCGCCGGACGGCGATGACGTCGTGTCCAGCTTCGACACCGGAGCCCTGGGCCTGCGGGACCCCGAAGGTGTCGAGTACAACCCGGACAACGGGAACCTGTACGTGCTGAGCTCCAGGGACGACATGATCGGCGAGACGTCGATCGACGGCACGCTGTTGCGGCTGCTCGATCTCGCGCCGGCCTCGCCCGTGGCCCCCGCCGGTCTCGCCTACGCTCCCGCGAGCACGGGTGGTGGCAACAACCTGTACGTCGTCGACCGTGGGATCGACAACAACCCCGACCCCAACGAGAACGACGGCATGATGTTCGAGATCTCGTTCAACGCCGACTCGCCACCCCTCGTCGACGCCGGACCCGATCAGACCACCACCGTCGGCACTGCCATCAGCCTCGACGCCACTGTGAGCGACGACGGCCTACCGGATCCGCCGGGAGCGGTGACGACCACGTGGAGCGCCGTCAACGGCCCGGGGACCGTGACGTTCGGCAACACGGCGTCCGTGGACACGACAGCCAACTTCTCGGAGGCGGGCGCGTACCTACTGCGGCTGACCGCGGACGACGGTGGGTCGACCTCCAGCGACGACGTGGCGGTGTCGGTCATCGGATCCGGGGGTGAGGTCACGTTCGAGCGTCGTGTCGGCACGGCGTCCGATGACGCCGAGGAACGCGCCAGCGGCTCGATCACCACCAACAGCTCCGACCTGGAGATGGTCTACGACGGTGGGGGCAACCAGACCGTCGGCATGCGGTTCACCGACGTGCAGCTGCCCCCAGGGGCGAGTGTCCTGACGGCATGGGTGCAGTTCCAGGCCGACGAGACGAAGTCGGATGCGACCTCCGTCACGATCCGAGGCCAGGCGGCCGACAACCCACCCACGTTCACCACGGCCGCCAACAGCATCTCGACGCGGCCGACGACGACCGCGTCGGCATCGTGGACGCCGGCCGCGTGGAACACCATCGGAGCCGCCGGCGCCGACCAGCGGACGCCTGATATCTCGGCGGTGATCCAGCAGATCGTCGATCGGCCCGGGTGGGCCAGCGGCAATGCGCTCGCGCTCATCGTCACCGGCACCGGTGAGCGTGTGGCCGAGTCGTACAACGGCGATCCAGCCGGCGCACCGCTGCTGCATGTCGAGTACTCGACGCAGAGCCCGCCGTCGGTCGACGCCGGCTCGGACCGCATCATCAGCCTGCCGACCACGACCGTGAACCTCGACGGCACCGTGAGCGACGACGGTGAGCCGGACCCGCCGGGTGCGGTGACGACGACGTGGAGCAAGGTCAGTGGCCCCGGTACCGTGTCGTTCGGCAACGCGTCGGCGGTGGACACCACCGCAACGTTCCCGCAGACCGGAACCTATGTGTTGCGGCTCAGCGCCGACGACGGTGAGCTGACGTCGACCGATGACATGACGGTCACGGTCGCCGCCGGGAACGTGGCGCCGACCGTCGATGCCGGGCCTGATC
>JAHELV010000161.1 GCA_024644015.1 Nitriliruptorales bacterium | reverse complement strand
CGTTGGCCGCCCTGGTCGCTGTCGCCGGCGCGGGACCGCTGTCGCGGGCCGGTGTCACCTGACTCCGACGTCGCGTCGTCGGCGTCAGACGCCGACGGCTCGATCTCGTCGGTGACGGGCCCGTCGACGTCGGTTCCGCCGTCGTCGGTTCCGTCGTCGTCGGTTCCGCCGTCACCGTCGTCGACCAGGTCGAGCGAGAACTTGCGGCCGTCCCGCACCTGCACGACCTCGACCCACAGCTGATCGCCCACGCTGACTGCCTCATCGGCATGCGCCAGCCGCTTGTCACCGCCGAGCTTCGAGATGTGCAGCAGGCCGTCGCTGCCCGGCGTCAGTGTCACGAACGCGCCGAAGTCGGTGGTCTTGACGACGGTTCCGTAGTAGCGCTCACCTTCGTGGGGGATGACCGGGTTCGCGATCGCACGCACCCGCTCGAGTGCGAGCTCGGCCTTTGTGGCGTCAGCTGCGTAGATCTTGACCACACCGCGTCCGTCCACGTCGTCGATGTCGACGTCCGCACCGCTCTCTTCGGTGATCTCGCGGATGATCTTGCCCTTCGGGCCGATCACCTCGCCGATCTTGTCGCCAGGGATGTACTCGACGATCACCCTCGGGGCATGCGGGTTCATTTCGCTGCGTGGCTCTGCGATCTCGGTCGTGATCACGTCGAGGATCTCCATGCGCGCGTCGCGCGCCTGGCGCAACGCGTCCGTGAGCACGTGCGCGGGGATGCCCGACAGCTTGGTGTCGAGCTGGAGCGCGGTCACGAACTCCGATGTGCCGGCGACCTTGAAGTCCATGTCGCCGAAGGCGTCCTCGGCACCTTGGATGTCGGTCAGCGTGACGTAGCTGTCGTCCTCGGAGATCAGGCCCATGGCGATGCCGGCCACGGGCGCGTAGAGCGGTACTCCGGCGTCCATCAGCGACAGGGTCGAGGCGCACACGCTTGCCATCGACGTCGAGCCGTTGGAGCTGACGACCTCGCTGACCAGGCGCAACGCGTAGGCGAACTCCTCGGCGTCGGGCACGACGGGCAGCAGCGCACGTTCGGCAAGCGCCCCGTGGCCGATCTCACGCCGCTTCGGCCCACGCATGAACCCGGTCTCACCGGTCGAGAAGGGCGGGAAGTTGTAGTGGTGGATGTAGCGCTTCTCGTCCTCGGGCGACAGATTGTCCAGGCGCTGCGCCTCCCGCAGCATCCCGAGTGTCAGGATGTTGAGCACCTGCGTCTCGCCCCGTGTGAACAGCCCGGACCCGTGCGCGCGCGGCAGAACGCCTGCGGACGCCGACAGGGCGCGGATGTCTGTCGGACCACGTCCGTCGATGCGCACGCCGTCGCGTACGACGCGCTGGCGGATCAGGCGCTTCTCGAGCGAGCGGAACGCGTTGCGGCCCTGCTTCTCGAGCTCGTCATCGGTGACGTCAACGTCACCGGCGTCGGCGAAGACGGCGTCGAGCGCCTGCTCGCGCAGGCCGGCGATGCGGTCGTTGCGTGCGGACTTGTCGAGACCGCTGTCGGTCAACACCGCCCGCATGTCGTCTGCGACGGCCTTCTCGATCGCGGCATAGACCGTGTCGTCATAGGCCGGGAACCGCCGGAACTCGGCTTCGGAGCGCTCGGTCTGCTTCGCCAGGCTCATCTGAAGGTCGCACAGCTGGCGCAGGTAGGTCTTGGATTCCTCGATGGCGCCCGCCACGACCTCCTCGGTGGGTCTGGTCGCACCGGTCTCGATGAACTCGACCGCGTTCGATGTGGCCTCGGCTTCGACCATCAGGATGTCGATCTCGTCGCTGTCGTGGTTGAGCCTCCCAGCGACCACGAGGTTGAAGACGGCCTCGTCCTCCAGGAATGCGAAGGTGGGAAACGCCGTCCAGTTGCCGTCGCGGCCCATGGCCAGGCGCACGCCCGCAACGGGTCCATCGAACGGGATGCCGGCGAGCAGTGTGGCGATCGACGCGCCGTTGATCGCCAGCACGTCGGGCGGGTTGACCTGATCGGCTGACAGCGTCGTGACGAGGATCTGGATCTCGTTGCGGAGCCCGTCCGCGAACGTGGGCCGCATCGGGCGGTCGATCAACCGACAGGTCAGGATCGCCTGTTCGCTGGGTCGACCCTCGCGCTTGAAGAATCCACCGGGGATCTTGCCGGCGGCGTACATCCGCTCCTCGTAGTCGACCGTCAGCGGGAAGAAGTCCAGATGCTCCTTTGGACGGCTCGATGCGGTCGATGTGACCAGCAGGATGGTTTCGCCGATCGAGGCGACCACGGCGCCGCCGGCCAGGCCGGCGATCTTGCCGGTCTCGAAGCGGATCTGGGCGTCGCCGATCGTGCCTACGACCTCGGTGTTACCAAGTTTGCTCATGGGGGTTGGGGCCTTTCATGCCTCATGTAGCGAAGCGGCACGCCCCGCTACGTGCTCACAGGTCCCGCGCCCGGTGACGACGTCAGTTCCCAGTGGACTGACCCAGCAACGGTTGCTGCTGGGCACTCCACTGACAGCTGACGTGCACACGTGGACGCGGACCTGAGACGAATACGCCGAGCCCGCGGGTGCGGGCTCGGCGCGTTGTCATCGCCGCAGTCCGAGTCGCTTGAT
>JAHELV010000081.1 GCA_024644015.1 Nitriliruptorales bacterium | reverse complement strand
AGGGGACCACGGCACGGTCCGGGTCGGCACCAGCGGATGGCAGTACGACGGCTGGCGTGGACGGTTCTACCCGGACGGCGTGCCGAAGCGTCGGTGGTTCGCCTACTACGCCGAGCGGTTCCCGACGGTGGAGATCAATGCAACCTTCTACCGGCTGCCGAAGACGACGACCGTCCAGCGATGGCACGACCTCGCGCCAGACCGGTTCCGCTACGCCATCAAGGGCAGTCGCTACGTCACCCACAACAAGAAGCTGAACGACCCGGCCGATCCCGTCGCGACGATTGCCGGTCGGATGGCGCCGCTGAAGAGCTTCCACGGCGTGTGGCTCTGGCAGCTCCCACCGAACCTGCACGTCGACGTCGATCGACTCGAGACCTTCCTGGCCGCACTCCCCGGCGGTCCGGGGCACGCGGTCGAGTTCCGGCACCGCTCCTGGTATGTCGGCGAGGTCGAGCAGGCACTGGCCCGGCACAACGTCGCATGGGTCTGGTTGTCGGATCACCAGATGCCCGACGTCGCGCCCGTGACCGCCGACTTCGTGTACGCCCGGTTCCATGGCCTCGCCGAGGACCGCGACCAGCGCTACCGGTACGACTATGACAAGCCCGAGCTCGCCCCATGGGCCGAACGTCTGCGGCGGGCTGCAGCCGGCGGGCGGGACGGCTGGGTGTACTTCAACAACGACTACGACGCCTACGCGCCCCGTAACGCCACCACCCTCATTGCCATGCTCGGGGACGCCGCCGTTCGGTGGCCGTGATCGCAGCCGGACGTGGCAGCGCGCTGGCCATGACGGCGTGTGTCATCGAGCTCGGCACGCCCTCTGGCGTCACTCGACCTGCGAGCTCGGCACGCCCTCTGGCGTCACTCGACCTGCGACCGCGGCGAACCGGTAGCGCTGTCGACCTGACAGGTTCGCGGGACCGTAGCGGAGGACCACCACCAGGACCGCGGTCCAGGCGACGAGCGCGGGAGTCCATCCCGCACGCAGCGGCAGCAGGACGTTGAGTGACAGGTTCAGCGCTGCGTGAAACACAATCATCGAAAACAGGTTGCCGTCGGCGTTGTTGAAGACCCACGTCATCAGAATCGTGTATGCCACGATTCCCGCGAGGTACGGCGCGAACGGATCTCCGTAGGCGATGACCAGCGGAAGGTGCCAACAACCCCACACGACGCCGAGCGCCACACTCGCTACGAAGGCGCTGTTGCGATCCTGCATCCTCGGCAGGGCGAAGCCGCGCCAGCCCGCTTCTTCCAACAGCGGGCTCGAGAACAACTGCGAGATAAGTACGAGTGGCAGCAACGCCACCGCAACGACCCACCCCATCTCTGCCGCCATCTCAGCCAGACCCGATTCTGGTTGCACGAACGGCTCGCCGAACACCACGGTGTCGAGCGCCATCGCGACAAGCGTTAGCGCTGGAGCGAGAACGGCAGCAACGACGTACCAGCCTGCCTGTCGACGCACGGGCCTGAAGCGCCCCAGCAGGGCGCCCAGCGCCTGCCTGCCGAAAAGGGCGAGCGTGAGTCCAATCGCCACGATCGAGGGTCCGACGGCGCCGAGTGTCTGCAGCGCGACGAACAGCGGGGAGGTGATGAGCGAGTCGGGGTCACCAGCGCCCGCGAACATCAACGCCGACGGTATCCAGAAGGCCCACGTGAACACGAATGTGAGCACGAAGAACGCCGCCGTCTGGTGAGACCGCGCCCACCGGCTCATACCGCTGCTTGTATCCACTGCGCTTCTCACCGGGAGACCGTCTCTGCACTGAAACAACCACGTCAGAAAGCCGTTGCGTTCGGCTCAGTGCGGAAAGAGCGCCTCGCCGATCCCGAACAGAGACACGAACAGACCGAAGCCCACAGCCGCGAGGACTGTCGGGGACCGCTCACCGCGCCACCCCATCGCGACCACCCCGGCGATCGAGCCTGCAAAGGCGCTCGCCCAGGCAACGAGTAGCGGCACGGCGGCCCAGAGGTTTTCGAAGAACGTCTCGGCGGCGGGGACTTGTCCCGCTACCACGAACAGGATGAACAAGGTGAGCAACGTCAGCGATCCGCCGACCAACCCGACCGCCCAGCGTCCAGGCATGGTCGTCGGCAACACCTGAATCTCGGGTGCGTGCCCCGTTCCGGCCCGCATGATGGTGACGCCCGCGACCAGCACGAGCGCCGTTGGAATACCGAACAGCGCGAGGTTGGCCAACCGGGCGGAGAGCGGCATCGACGTGTCGACCGCCAGGGCCAACAGCATCGGCACCACAATCAGCGCCGCTCCCGCTACCAGGACCGCGCCAACGATGATCATGCCGACGCGCTTCGGGGACGTGGGGGTCGTCGGTGGCTTCTCTCGAACTGGACCGCTTCCTACCAACATGACGGACCTCCTCCACCCTCCTCCACCACGGAGTGCTTCCATGGTTGCGCAGCAGGCCCACCGGTACTAGTGCCGAAGGACTCCCTTTGACGGTCCGAACCGCCCGGTGTCTTCCACGCCGCGGCTGGCGACGACGCTCGTGGCGACGCACACTGGGAACACGCGTTGTCGCCACCTGCGCTCGAGGGACCATGTCGGTCACCCACCGGTATCCACCGGACCACGTACCGGTTCTGTCACGCGGCAAGCACCGCACCGCACGCAAGGGCGCGTGCTTCATGGAGTTCGCGTCCTACCTGGCCGGCGAACGCTGGAGTGACCATCCGGCCTGCACCCATCCACTGCTCGCGGCGCTCGCTCGCGGCGTCAACGATCACACGTCGGACGAGGGTCGCCAGCAACTCGCGCCACTGATCCCCTCAGTGATCGGCCTCACCAGCGACGATCCCCATCTGGACGCCAGCATCGCGCTGCTGTGTGCGCGAACGGCGCTGCCGATCGTGGCCGTCGCGAAGCAGAATGTCATGGCCGTCGGCGTGCTCTCGTGCGCGCGCGCGTTGGCCGAGCTCGACCACGATTGCGCGTCAAGCTGCGACGAGGCCAGCCGCCGGGCGCTCGACCAGGCGCCACATGCCGCGGAATGGGCCCGGCGCTTCACCACCGAGCTCTCATCTCCCTCGGTCAAGGGCTTTCGTCGCATTGCAGCGCCCAGCATCGTGTCGAACGCGGTGACTGCAATCGCCGACGCGTGCGTGCCGGATCCCGACGCGGTGCTCCGTGGCCTGCTGGTCGACGCGATCGAGGAGTGTCAGGAGTGGCTGTCCCCGCCCGCCGACTCGAGTGCTGGCGTCGATACCGGCATACCAGGCGGCGCCGTCTCCCACTGACCGCGAGCCGCGCTCGCAACCGCTGGTCGGCTCTACGCGCTCTTCTTCGACGCTGTATACCGATCCCAGCACTCATCACAGTAGAAGCTGGGCGTCCGGTTATTACACTTTGGAGTAATACATGTGCGCGTGGTGACGATAGCGGTCTGTTTCTTTTCTGTGCTCCGCAAGCTTCTCATTTCGCAACTCTCTCTGACGGACAGTCCGACAAGATGTCGTACTGACACAGCACTATTCTCAACGCTGGAACGGAGAGGTTGTCCGAGGCTCGGAACATAGCATCACTTCGGCAAGTATCTGTCGTGAAACCCGCACAGCGACACTATCCCTGATGTGTCAGTGTGACTGCCGTAACTTCGTTACGCAAATTCGCATGGCGGCTAGGTGCCCGCTGTATCCACAAGTCCGCTGACCTGCGGAATCCCCCGCCAACAGCGACTTATGCACATGGCTATCCACAGCAAGTTCGGCCCATATCCACAGACGCCGCGCACAAATTCACAGGCGCCGCGTCCAAATTCCACGTGCGTAACTCGCGTTGATTCGCTCCGAACGACTGCGCGAGTGACGGTGGGGTCGGCGCTGCAGGCTCAGCGCCGGTTCACGGCGGTGACGATCAGGCTGGTCGCGATCTGATGCTGCTTGTCTACTGGGATCAGCTCACGCATCAATGCGATCAGGTCGCGCGTGAACAACGGGTACTCGGCGGTCCTCTCGAGCGTGAACGGGAGCCGCTCGAGGATCTGGATGTCGTCGAAGCCGACGCGATCCAGTTTCTTGACGAAGACACGCTCCGTCATGGCACCGGACACTCACCCGGCCCAGGCCGAAGGATGGGTGAGCACCTCGACCGGCAGGTCCTCCTCGACGATCGTCAGGTCGGCGACGCAGAGTCGTCCGCCCGGCTTGAGCACGCGCGCGCCCTCGGCCAGCACGCGGCTCTTGCGCGCCGCGAGGTTGATCGCGCCGTTGGAGATCACGACGTCGAACATGTCGTCCGGGAAGGGGATGTCGTCGATGCGTCCCTCGACGATGTCGACGGTGTCGGCACCGGCCTCCGCCGCAACGTCGCGTGCCCGCTCGACCATCTCGGGCAGCCCGTCCAGACCGGTCACCCGACCTTCGGGGCCGACATCGCGGGCGGCGAGCAGGACATCGATGCCCGCACCGCAGCCCAGATCGAGGACCCGCTCACCGGCCTGCAACTTGGCGTGCGGTACCGGGTTGCCGACGCCGAGTGCCCACTGTCGGGCGCGCTGGGGCACCGCGGCAAGCTGCTCGTCGGTGTACAGCCACGTTGCCGAGCCGTCCGGTTCCGCGATGTCGCGATACGCGCAGAAGACCAGTTCTTCGACCTGATCGCTGTACAGCAGATCCCTGCTCACGGCCCGGACTCCTCCAGGTCGGTGATGAACTGACCCAGCCGCTGCTCGGCGTCGAGTGGCAGGCCCGGTCGGGCCGCGTCCTTCAGGAACGAGCGCAGCTCCTCGACGAACTCGACCTCGCCACAGCACCGGCGGCAGAACGCCAGATGCTCCTCGATGTTGGCCTTGTCGCCGGCGTCGAGCTCGCGCTCGACGAAGTCCCACAGCTGCGTCACTGCGGTCGTGCAGTCGATCATGACCGCACCTCCTGTGCCTGCCGGAGGAGGTCATGCTCCTCGGCGTAGTTCCACATCTCGGTCTCGAAGCGTTTGCGGCCGCGGTGCAGCCAGGACAGCACGGTGTTGAGGGGCGCGCCCAGCATGCGGGCCACAGTGGCGGTGGTGAATCCTTCCATGTGCACGAGCACGAGCGGGATCCGGAACTTCGGGTCGAGCCGGTCGAGGACCTTCCAGACGTCCTCGTCGTCGAACGAGTGCAGGAAGTCGAGGTGCAGCGAGTCCGAGTACGGCAGCGGATCCTCGTCGAGGATCCTGCGGAACAGTGTCGACTCCGACGTGTCGTCCAGCGACGTCTCGTCTGCGCCGCTCATCCGGCTGCGGTGGTAGTCGTTCGCGCAGTTGACGAGGATCCGGCGGAACCACGCGGGCGCAGCTTGATGGTCGCGCAGGGTGGGGAACGCCTTGTACGCGCGCATCAGACAGTCCTGGACGACGTCCTCAGCGTGGTCGGACGCGAGCCGGCGTGCCAGCGAGTACAGCCAGGGCAACTGCTCACGGGCGACCTGTCCGAAGGTGGCCGAGTCGACCGTGCCGGTCGTGTCCATCGGGTCAACGCTACACGACGGGTCCAGACCCCGACCGTCGCATGGACGGTCGGGTCCGCCGGAACGTCGTCGTCGCGCCGTGGTCGGCGTGATCGCCCCCGGCGGTGTCATCGGCATCGGCATGGCGGCTTGTCAGGCGGCCAGGGCATGCAGCACCGAGTAGGTCGTGGTGCCGGTCAGCGGGGCGCTCCACTGGACGGTCCGTGGCGGCAGGCACGCGCCGCCGATACAGGGTTGGTAGCGCAAGGTGCCCGACAGCCGGTCCTGTTCGTCGGGCACGCGACCTGAGATGACGAACTGGACGGTGCCTTCCAGGACGATCAGCCTCGCGTCCTGCCACCCCAGGTCCTTGACGACCGGCTCGGGGTACTCAACGGTCACGTCAATGGTGCCGTCGACGTCGACCACGGTCGGGATCAGGTACGGCTCGGGCGGCTGGTGCGGCTCGATGTGGACGCCATCGGGCAGGTCCACGGTCAAGGTGACCCTCGCGTGATCGTCGTGCCGCTGGGCGGCGGTACGGATGACAAATGCCTCGTGCCCACGCATGGCCCCTACACCTCGCTCATCAAACGGCCGATGGCGGCCGCCACGCTGGTCGCGTGGATGTCGAACCGCTCCATGTTCAGGTACTCCGCGAACCGGATGACCCCGTCGCCGTCGAGCAACAGGTGTGCGTTGATGATCGCCACCTCGGGCGGCAGCCCCTCCTTGGGCGGCGCGAACCGCTCGGATACCTCCCCGCCCTGGTCGACCAGGAACGGCGACGTCCACCCGAACCGCTCGGGCAGCGTCCGCGCCAGCGCGGCGGGCTCCTTGACGTCGATCACGACGAGCTTGAGCCCGCGGTCGGCGAACTGCGCGACCAGCTCGGACTCGAGGTAGGGCGCCTCCGCGGTGCAGTAGGGGCACCACGTCGTGATGAAGTACAGCAGCGTCCACTCGCCGGTGACGTCGCTGAACCGGATCAGGTTCCCATCGACGTCGGGGAGCTCGAAGTCTTCCACCCGGTCGCCGACGCTGTAGGTCCGTACGGCTGTTGCGGTCATCTCCAATATCCTTCCAGCTCGGCTTGTTCACGGGGAAGGACGGGACCGACCACGGGTTTATTGCACCGGCGGGAAGAAATGCGTGTGCGCGGCTGAGGTGACCCGGGCTCGGCAGCGAGGCCGACGATCCAGCCGACGCGCTGCACGCGCTCGGCGGTGCCGACGTTCCCCGTCGAGCAGGCCACCGAGGCGTTCGCCAAGACCCGCGCCCGGCGTCTGCTGCCGTGCCAGCCTGAGCGCGCAGGTTGTCGCGGCTATCGTGACGGCGGTCGAGGAGCGACCGCATGAACGAAGACTTCATCGAGAACCGCACGTTCGACGAGATCGCGGTCGGCGACTCGGCGAGCCTGCAGCGGCGTCTGACGTTGCAGGACATCAAGCTGTTTGCGGTGATGTCGGGCGACGTGAACCCCGCACATGTGGACGAGGACTACGCCAGGAGCAGCCGCTTCCACGAGGTCATCGCTCACGGCCTGTGGGGCGGCGCGCTGATCTCCACCGTGCTCGGCACCCAACTGCCCGGCCCCGGAACCATCTATCTGGGTCAATCACTGCAGTTTCGCCGACCGGTGGGGTTGGGCGATCTCATCACCGTCACCGTGACCGTGACCAACAAGGACTCGGACGAGCATCGACTGGTGCTCGACTGTCAGTGCACCAACCAGGAGGGCACGACGGTGATCGCCGGCACGGCCGAGGTGCTGGCGCCGACCGAGCGGGTTCGGCGGCCGCGGTGGGTGCTGCCGGCGGTGCATCTGCACGAGCGGGTGCACCTGCAGCGCCTGCTGGAGGCCGCCCGGGAGCATCCGCCGGTCCGCACCGCCGTGATACACCCGGTCGATGCGAGCGTGCTGAGCGGTGTGGTGGCTGCCGCCGAGCAGGACCTGGTCGCGCCGGTCCTGGTGGGTCCCGAGCACAGGATTCACGCCGCCGCCGCGGACGCTGATCTCGACCTGACGCCGTACCGGATCGTCTCGACCGACCACAGCCACGCGGCCGCTGCCCGCGCGGTTCAGCTTGCCCGCGCGGGCGAGGTCGACGCGCTGGTGAAAGGCAGCCTCGACCTCGACGAGTTGCTGGCGGCCGTGCTGGACAAGCACCGGGGGCTGCGCACCGAGCGGCGCATCAGCCACGTCTTCGCGTTCGACGTACCTACCTACGCGCAGCCGCTGTTCCTGACCGACGCCCTGATCAATGCCTACCCCACGCTCGAGCACAAACGCGACATCGCGCAGAACGCCATCGAACTCGCGCAGGCGGTCGGCATCGAGCAGCCACGGGTCGCTGTGCTGTCTGCCGTGGAGACCGTCCACCCTGGCATCCGGTCGACGCTGGACGCCGCCGCGCTGTGCAAGATGGCCGACCGCGGCCAGATCACGGGAGGGCGGGTCGACGGGCCACTGGCGTTCGACACCGCCGTGTCGCCCGCGGCGGTTGCCGTCGCCGGCATCGAATCACCGGTCGCAGGCCGCGCCGACATCCTGCTCGTACCCGATCTCGAGGCCGGCAACATGTTGGCCAAGCAGCTCGAGTACCTCGGCGGCGCAGAGAGCGCCGGCATCGTGCTCGGCGCCAGAGTGCCGGTCGTGCTCACCCTTCCCGGCGACGACCACCTCACCCACCTGGCATCGTGCGCGCTCGCGTCCATGGTCATTCGACAGCGGTGGCAGGCCCTCCGGCAGGGAGCGACACGACCGTGAACTCCGTCGTCGACGGTGACGACGATGTCCTCGGCACGGATGCCACCGCGGCCATGGCGGCCGCCGATGTGACGAACGACCGGCCCAGCGCACTGACGACACCTGCGGACACGGAGCCGGCCATGCCCAGCGGGCTGCCGACCGCCACGACCAGCTGACCGACTCGAAGGGCCGCGGCGTCGCCCAGCCGGGCTGGATCGACGTCCGCGTGGACGCGGACCATTGCGAGTTCGGACAGATCGTCAGCGCCGATGACTTCGAAGTCCAGCTCACGCCCGTCGGCGAATGCCGCTGTGCCCTCGCCTGCCCGGGACACGACATGCGCTGACGTCAGCAGGTACCCGTCGGGCGTCAGCGCCACAGCCGATCCGGTCCCTGCGGCTCGGCGGCCGCCCCGCACCAACCGCATCAGCTTCAGGCTGGCGATCGACGGCGGGGCCCCGCGGCTCAGCTGACCTGGTCGAGGTGGTAGAGCCGCCATTCGCCGGGGACCCCGCGCAGTCTGAAGGTCCCCAGTGGGCTGAAGGTCATGGCGGACCCGACGACGAGGTCCCTGACGGTGCTGGACACCAGGACGCCTCCGTCCTCGGCGTGCGCCATGACGCGTGCGGCGATGTGCACGGCGAGCCCGCCGATGTCGTCCTGTCGCAGCTCGACCTCGCCGGTGTGGACACCCGCGCGAACGGTGAGCCCGATCTCGGCTGTTTCGGTGACAATCGCATCGGCGCAGGCAACGGCCCGGCCGGGCCCATCGAACGTCGCCAGGCATCCGTCGCCGGTCATCTTGACCTCCCGCCCGGCGAACCGCTCCACTTGGGCGCGAGCGATCCGATTGTGCTCGGCGAGCAGGTCGAGCCACTGCTGGTCCCCCATCGACGAAGCCAACGCCGTCGACCTGACGATGTCGGTGAACAGGACCGTCGCCAGCACGCGGTCTGTACGGGGACGATCCCGGCGGCCGGTGACGTAGTCCTCCACCGCGTTGAGCACCGGGCCGAAGTCACCGGCGTGGAAGGGCAGAGTGTCAGCGCCGTCGAGCACTCGCAGCTCGGCTCCAGCGATGTGCTCGGCCAGGAACTCGCTGTAGGCCAGCCGGTGAAACCGGGCATCGCGACGGGCGACGACCAGCGTCGGGGCCTGTATCAGCGGCAGTGCGGCCCGGACGTCCATCTCGGCGAACCAGTCGAAGGTGCGCCGTACCAGGCCCAGCGGGACCGACAGCCTCTGGTAGCGGGTCCACCACGCGCGAAACCGCGGTTCGTGCGCGACGCTCGGAGCGGTGAGCTCCAGCATGGCCCCGGTGGTGCCGTGCTGGGCCAGATACTGTTCGGAGAGGGCATCGGCGACGTGGCGCGGCATGCCGATCGGGTAGTCCTCGCACCGCAGCAGCCGCGCCTCGGAGTTCACGAGCACCAACGCCGAGACTCGGTCCGGCCGGGACGCAGCCAGCAGCAGCGCAGACAGACCACCCTCGGTATCGCCGTAGACGACGGCGCGCTCGGATCCGGCGGCGTCGAGGACGGCAATGACGTCCTGCACGTAGTTCTCCAGCGGCAGCCACTGAATGTCTCCCGGGATCGGGTCGGACACCCCCGAGCCCCGCATGTCGTACTGGATCACGCGGCCCAGCTGAGACAGGCGGTCGAAGAACCGCACGGCGGACGGCTCGTCCCACAGCGCGTCGATATTGGACATCCCACCGGTGAGGAACATGATGTCCCGCTCACCTGCACCGAAAGCCTGGTACGCCAGGTAGCCCAGGTCCGTGCTTACGAACCGGGTCGCCGGGCGTCCACCACGCGGCTGCACGTCGCGATCGTAGAACGCAGCCGGGAGGCAAACCTGCGGTGGCCTACGGCGAAGGCGCCCCGCCGGACTCGCCGAGCCGCTCGTAGATGCGCTGAACCACCTCGCGGGCCACGATCATCGCCACGATGAGAACAAGTACTGAGAAGAAGTGGCCCAGATTGACTTCGTCTCCGAAGGCCCAGTTGACCACCTCGAGGATGAGCAGCTTGCCCGCGACCAGGACGACGACCACG
>JAHELV010000160.1 GCA_024644015.1 Nitriliruptorales bacterium | reverse complement strand
CGACGTTCTACCCCGTGGTGCGGGTCGTCTTCGAGGTCACCGACGCCGCCGAGCACCATCATGTTCCGTTGCTGCTCAGCCCGTTCGGCTACAGCACGTACCGAGGGAGCTGACCCGTGGCACACGCACTCGGCCACAACACCTATGGCAAGTCGGGCGTCCACCTGGTGGTCGTCGACCGCGACGCGTCGCCGCACACGGTCGTCGATCTGACCGTCGACATCCGGCTAGAAGGCGACTTCGGGGCCGCCCACACCGACGGCGACAACACCGCCGTCGTGCCAACCGACACGATGCGCGGAACGGTGTTCGCCTTCGCCCGTGCGAAACCCGTCGGCGCCCCGGAGGAATTCGGCCTGCGCCTCGCCCGCCACTTCGTCGACACGGTGCCGGCCGTGCAGGCGGCGCGCGTCGGTCTGCGCTCAACGCAGTGGACGCGGATCGGGGGTGACCACCCGACAGCGTTCGTCGCGGACACCAGCGTCATCCGCACCGCCGACGTCCGCGTCGGCGTCGGCGGCGCCGAGGTGGGCGCGGGCGTCGCCGACGTGGCGGTGCTCAAGACAGCCGATTCAGGGTTCTCCGACTTCTTCGCCGACGCCTACACCACCCTTGCCGACACCGACGACCGGCTGCTGGCGACCCGGATGACCGCCGACTGGCGGTACCGCGCCGTCGACGTCGACTGGAACGCGGCGGCCACAGAGGTGCAGAGCGTCCTGCTGCGCTCGTTCGCCGATCATCACAGCGCGTCGCTGCAGCACACGCTGTACGCGATGGGTGGCGCGGTCATCGACCAGTGCGATGACGTCGCCGACATCCATCTACTGCTCCCCAACGTGCATCATCTGCTGGTGGACCTGACCCCGTACGGGCTGGACAACGACAACCGGGTGTTCGTCGCCACCCAGGAGCCGTACGGTGTCATCGAAGCGACCGTCGTGCGCGACGGCGGGTGACGTGATGCGAACCGTCCTGCCCGACGCCGAGACCGCCGACCTGGTTGCGCTGGTCGAGGCGGCGCTCGACGCGCACGCCGATCGTCGTGGTCGCGGTGCGTGGACCGGTCGCCAGCCTGCGCACACCGTGTACGTGCCGGCCGACCGCGTGTCCACCGACACCGTCGCGTCGTGGGGGCGCCGGGCGCGCCACCTGCTCGACGCGCATGCGCCGGCCGCAGGCGATCTGGCGGCGGTCTTCGACGTCGATTCGGCGGCAGCCGACCAGGTGCGCGAGCGGGTCGCCGACAAGCTGTCGACGGAGCCGATCGAGGATCTGCGGATCGACTTCGAGGACGGCTACGGGTCTCGCGAGGACGACGAAGAGGACCGCGACGCCGAACGCGCCGCGCGCGTGGCCGGCGATTCAAGCGCCCCGGCGTTCGTCGGCCTGCGGGTGAAGTCCTTTGCCGACGGCGCGCACCGGCGCGCGATCCGCACGCTGGACGGGTTCGTCAGCACCCTGCTCGACACGACCGGCGGCACGCTGCCCGACGGCTTCGTGATCACGTTCCCCAAGGTGATCGCCGCCGCGCACGTCGAAGCGTTCGCGACGCTGCTCGACCGTCTGGAGCACGCGCTGGGTCTGCCGGAACGGCGGCTCGTCTTCGAGATCCAGGTCGAGACGACCGAGTCGGTCATCGATCACGCCGGTCGCATCACCTTGCCCGCGCTGGTCCGTGCGGCCGGGGGGCGCATGGTGGGCGCGCACTTCGGGGTCTTCGACTACACCGCCGCGTGCGGGCTACCCGGCGATCAACAGCGGTTGGACCACCCGGCGTGCGACTTCGCGCGCAACGTCATGCAGGTGACGTTGGCCGGAACCGGCGTGCGCCTGTCCGACGGCTCGACCAACCGGGTACCGGCTGACGACTCGTCGGCTGCGGTGCACGCGGTCTGGCGCCACCACGCACGGCTGGTGCGCCACGGTCTGGCGCACGGGTTCTTCCAGGGCTGGGACCTGCACCCGGCGCACCTGGTCAGCCGCTTCGCGGTGCTGCATGCGTATCACCTGGCGCACCTCGACGACACGATCGGCCGGCTGGCGGCGTGGTCGGCCGACAGCCCCGCCGCCGCGGTCACCGACGAGCCTGCGACCATCCGCGCGCTGCTCGGATCGCTGCGCCGAGCAGTCGACTGCGGCGCGATCGACGAGGACCGGGCACTCGCGGCAGCCGGGATCGACCGCGAGACGCTGACGCACACGTGACCATCGGACACAGGGCACGGGCGTGAGCGACCAGGCGTGGCGGTCGTATCTCGAACGGTTCCACGCCGAGGCCCCCGGGGTGACCGAGCGGATGCTGGTGCGCGCGCGCGACGACGGCGTCGATCCCTACCAGTGGGCGGCCGCGGCGGTACCACCGGGGGGCCTCGTGGTCGACGTCGCCTGTGGCAGTGCGCCGGTCGCCGAACACCTCCCGGGCGACCGGTACGTGGGCGTGGACCGTTCCGCCGCCGAGCTGGCGCTGGCGGTCCAGCGGATCGCAACGCGCGTCGTGCAGGCTGACGCCGCGGCGTTGCCGTTCGCCGACGACAGCGCCGACACGGTGACATGCCTGATGGGGCTCATGGTGACCCAGCCGCTCGAGTCGGTACAGCACGAGATACGCCGGATTCTCCGGCCGGGCGGAC
>JAHELV010000040.1:14774-37734 GCA_024644015.1 Nitriliruptorales bacterium | reverse complement strand
CCAGTGGTCGAGACCACCGGAGACGTCGAGTCCGACATCGATCGCATGATGGCCGCCCTCGGGCGGACATGCGGTGCGCGATGGGAATCCCCGAGCACCGAGGCCGACACCGGCTGAGCCGCCGACGACGCGACAGCCCTTGGGGTCGTGGCGGCCGTCGGGTACCTTGACGCGGAGCAGCCGAGTCCGCGTTTCGTGCCGTGGGCCCACGCCGCTGCAGTCGCCGAGCCGGGAGATGACCGTGAGCGACACGTCCCGCGCTGTGCCCGAGCCCTCGACGGCTGCGCCCGAGTTACCCGAACGCGAGTACATGTGGCACAAGGCCCTCGACCGCGACGCGCTCCCGGAGGGCCGCGTGACGACCGTGACCATCGGCCGGCGCACGCTCGCGCTGACCCACCACGGCGGTGGCTACGGCGCGCTCGACAACCGCTGCCCGCACCAGGGCGGTCCCCTCGGCGAGGGTTCCATCGAGAAGGGCTGGCTGCGCTGTCCCTGGCACGGATACGACTACTCACCCTGCAATGGCACGCCGCCCCCGCCGTTCTCCGACGCTCCGCACGCGTACCGGACCGAGGTGCGCGATGACGGCGTGTACGTCGCGCTGCCCGCACCGGTCCCGCGGACCCGGACGGTGTCGGACGTGATGGTCGAGACGATGATCAACTGGGGCGTCACCCACGTGTTCGGCATGGTCGGGCACTCGAACCTGGGCCTCGCGGATGCGTTCCGCGAGGCCGAGGAGCGCGGTGACCTCGTCTTCGTAGGCATCCGCCACGAGGGCGCGGCGTCGTTCGCGGCGGCCGCCTACGGCAAGCTCACCGGCCGGCTGGCGGCGTGCTTCGGGATCGCGGGGCCTGGTTCGACCAACCTGCTGACGGGCCTGTACGACGCGAAGGTGGACCGCTCGCCGGTCCTCGCGCTGTCGGGCTCGGTACCGTCCAACCAGCGTGGGCGCGGCGCTTTTCAGGACGTGGATCTGGCAGGTGCGTTCGCGGACGTCGCGCGCTACTCGGCGACGGTCGTCGCGGGGTCAGACCATGCGGAGCTGGTCGACATCGCATGCAAGACCGCAATGGTCGAGCGGGACGTCGGGCATCTGATATTCCCCGACGAGGTCCAGACCCAGCCGGCGGGGCCCGGGCAGCGGGTGGGTGGACCGGCCGGTCGTGTCGGGGCGCGCGACGTCGCACCGCCGGCCGACGAGCTCCGCCGAGCCGTCGACCTGCTCGCCGACACCGAACGGCCGCTGGTCATCGTGGGCGCCGGCGCCCGCCACGAGATGGACGACGTGATCGCGTTCGCCGAACAGATCGGAGCGCCGGTCGCGACCACGTTCAAGGCCAAGGGTCAGATCAGCGACGACCATCCATTGGGCTGCGGAGTGCTCGGGCGCAGCGGTACGCCGATCGCGTCCTGGTTCATGAACGAGTCCGACCTGATCGTCGTCTTCGGGGCATCGTTCTCGCACCACACGGGAATCGCTGACTACAAGCCGATCATCCAGGTCGACTTCGACCCGATGGCGCTCGGGCGCTTCCATCCGGTCGACCTGCCGTTGCTCGGACACGTCGGGGTCACCGCGCGGGCGCTGCGGGCCGCCATGCCCGCCGACGCCCGCTGCATCGACCACGCCGCCGAGGTCGCCGAACGGTGGCAGATCTGGCGCACCGAGAAGCGCTCCCGGCGGCGCGACGACCGGGGACGGGGGGTCAACAGCGCCGCGGTGTTCGCGGCTCTGACCGATCTCGTCCCCGCCGACGCGGTCCTGTGCGTCGACGTCGGCAACAACACGTACTCGTTCGGGCGCTACTTCGAGGTGTCGGGGGACCAGGACGTGTTGATGTCGGGCTACCTGGGCTCGATCGGATTCGGCCTGCCGGCGGCGCTCGGCGCGTGGGCCGCGGTCGGTGACGCCCGGAAGGTCGTGTCGGTCAGCGGCGACGGCGGATTCGGGCAGTACGCCATGGAGTTGACCACGGCCGTGAAGTACGGCATGCCGATCTGCCACGTGCTGCTCAACAACGGCGAGCTGGGCAAGATCTCCAAAGAGCAGCGCGCCGGCCAATGGGACGTCTGGCAGACGTCCCTGCACAACCCTGACTTCGCGGCGTTCGCGGAGCTGTGCGGCGCGAAGGGCATCCGCGTGACGCGAGCCGACGAGCTGGATGAGGCGTTGGCCGCGGCGCTGGAGCACGACGGGCCCGCACTGGTCGAGATCGTCGCCGATCCGCTACTGGTCTGAAGGGGAGTTGACGATGCTGCCACGCGACGCCCGCCACGAGGCGCGGGAGCTGGTCGGGGCCAACTACGACGCGAGGGTCCTCGAGCCGTCACCACCGGCGGTCACCGAGGAACCGTGGTTCGCCGACGATCCGGTCGCAGGAGGTGGCGACGGCGCACACCCTGTCGTGGCGCCGGTGGGCGCGGGTGACCTGACATGGGACGACTGGCTGGCCGACCACCCGGACCATCGCGCGTGGGTGGCGCGGCGCTGGCTCGGCGCGCACCGGCGCCTCGAGCAGCCGCCGCCGACCTTCCAGGCGACCCGGCTGAGCCTGCACCGCGTCGCCGCGTATGTCCTGTCCCCCGCCCGCCGTCGCGCGAACACCAAGATCGCGCTGCGCTGGACGCTCGACGGCTTCGGGACGCCGTTCTTCGGTGACGACGAGCAGGTGCGGGTTGCCGGCGGTGATCTCGTTGCGCAGCGCGGCGCCGAGGCACGCAGGGCCACGGTCACCACACTGGACGACGCGGCCGCCTTCGTGCTCGACGACCGCCCCGACGTCGCCTGGGCCAGCCAGTTCGACGTCCCCGAGCCCGGCGATCCCGGCGCGCCGCTCGAGCTCGACGCCGCAGCGGCCAGCTGGCTGGGCGACTGGTTCGGCTTCGGCACGGCCGTGTTGGAGGCCGTGCGCGCCGACCGGGCATCCACCGAAGCGAGCCGGCCGCAGTTGTGGCCCGAGCACTTCGACATCGCGTTCGAGTGTCTGTCACAGCAGGACCGCGCGCGCGCCGGGTTCGGCGCGTCGCCCGGCGACGCCGATCACGACGAGCCCTATCTGTACGTGACGCTGTGGTTCCCCGACGACGTCGGGGACGCTCCACAATGGAACGCCGAGCATTTCGGTGGCGCCATCCTCAGGCTGCCCGATCTGATGTCAGCCGAGGACCAGTTCGCCGAAGCCGTGGCGTTCTTCCGCTCGTGCAGGAACGCACTCGTGCACGCCGACTGACCGAGTTGACGGTCTGACCTGGAGGACGCCGTGGAGTCGCTCGCCATCGCGGCCGCGCTCGTCATCGGCTACGGCGCGGTGTCGCGGCGCCTGAGGACCACCGTGGTGACGCCGCCGATGATCTTCGTCGCCGCCGGCCTGCTGCTCGGCGAGGGTGGGCTCGGGGTGCTGAACCTGGGCTTGGAGGAGGAGGGCGTGCGCGTCCTCGCTGAGGCGACGCTCGTGGTGGTGCTGTTCGTCGATGCGATCGAACTGCGGCTGCCGCGCCTGGTCCGCGAGGCCCAACTGCCGGCACGTATGCTGACGTTCGGCCTGCTCGGCACGGTCGTGCTCGGCACGCTGGCGGCCCTGCTGCTGTTCGACTTCCAGCTGTGGGAGGCTGCGCTGCTCGCAGCGGTGCTCGCGCCGACAGATGCGGCACTGGGCCAGGCTGTCGTCACCAACCGCGACGTGCCGGCGCGCATCCGCGAAACGCTGTCGGTCGAGAGCGGGCTGAACGACGGGATCGCGCTGCCGCTGGTGACCATCTTCCTCGGATTGGCCGTGGGAGAGGAGACCGCAGCGTCCGGGCGCACGATCGCGGCATTGGTCGGCGCCCAACTCGGTTTCGGGCTGCTGGCGGGGGCGGCGGTCGGCGCGCTCGGCGGCGTGGTCATCGACGGCACCGTCAGACGAGGATGGATGGACGGGCTGTTCCGCCAGCTGTCGACGATCTCGGTCGCGGTGTGCGCCTTCGCCGTCGCCGAGTCCGTCGGAGGCAACGGGTTCATCGCCGCGTTCGTCGCCGGCATCGCGTTCGGCCAGGTCGCGCGGGACCACTGCCCGCACGCCGCCGACTTCGCCGAAGACGAGGGTCAGCTGCTGACGCTGCTGACGTTCCTCGTGTTCGGCGCCGCGCTCGCCGGCCCGGCGCTGGCCGACGCGCCGCAGCCGCAGACGTTGCTCTACGCGGTGCTCAGCTTGACGGTCGTGCGGATGCTGCCGGTCGCGGCGTGCTTGGTCGGCACTGGGCTGACCATCCCGACGGTCGGGTTCCTCGGGTGGTTCGGCCCCCGTGGTCTGGCGTCGATCCTGTTCGCGGTCCTGATCCTCGAGGAGGCCGACCTGGCGGTCGAGTCCACGATTCTCACGATCGTCAGCTGGACGGTACTGCTGAGCGTGTTCGCGCACGGCATGTCGGCGCGCCCGGCCGCCAGCGCCTACGCACGACACGTCTCGCACATGCCGGAGGATCGCGCCGAGCATATGCCGCAGGCGATGCGAATTGCCGGACGGTGATCAAGTCCGTACGCAACGTGGTGATCAGCCCTGACGACGTCGCGGCGGCGGGGCGGCCTGTGGCGCGGTTCAGCCGCATGCACAGCAGTGCGCCTGCACTACGATCCTGCCTGCGGGCCCACCAGCGAAGGACGAACCGTGCAGTACACCCACCTCGGGCGCAGCGGCCTGTCGGTCAGCCGCGTCTGTCTCGGCACGATGAACTTCGGTCCACAGACCGACGAGCCCGACGCCCACGACATCATGGACGCCGCCCACGATCACGGGGTCAACTTCTTCGACACCGCCAACGTCTACGGCTGGCGCACGGGCGAGGGCTGGACCGAGCAGATCATCGGTCGGTGGTTCGCCAAGGGTGGCCACCGTCGCGACCGCACGATCCTGGCGACGAAGGTCTACGGATCGATGTCGGACTGGCCGAACGACACATTCTTGAGCAAGCGCAACATCATCCATGCCTGCGAGGACTCGCTGCGGCGGCTGCAGACCGATTACGTCGACCTGTACCAGATGCACCACGTAGATCGGAACACGCCGTGGGACGAGATCTGGGAGGCGATGGAGACCCTCGTCGCGCAGGGCAAGGTGCTCTACGTCGGCTCGTCCAACCACGCCGGATGGCACGTCGTACAGGCGCAGGAGCATGCCCGCGGTCGTGCCTTCACCGGGCTGATCAGCGAGCAGTCGCTGTACAACCTGCTCGAACGCACCGTCGAGCTCGAGCTTGTACCCGCATGCGAGGCGTACGGCGTCGGCGTCATCCCGTGGAGCCCGCTGGCACAGGGGCTGCTGGCCGGCATCCTGCGCAAGGGCGAGGCGGGACGGTCGGCATCCGAGCGCACGCAGAAGCTGCTGGAGCGCCACCGTGACAAGATCGAGCGGTACGAGGCGTACTGCGACGAGCTTGGTCACGACCCGGCGAAGGTCGGCCTGGCGTGGTTGCTGCACCAACCCGCGGTCACCGCTCCGATCGTCGGGCCCCGCACGATGGACCAGTTCACGTCGGCGCTCGACGCCCTCGACGTCGCACTCGACGAGGACGCCTTGGCCCGCCTCGACACGGTCTTTCCCGGCCCGGGCGGCCCGGCACCGGAGGCGTACGCCTGGTAGACGTCACCGGGGGTAGGACCGGCGCTGCCGCTCCGGCAGGCAGGTCGTCAGACCGACGCCGTCACAGGGATCTGACGACCCGGCCCTGACGGACGCAGACACCTTCGGCGCGGAGTCGACGCGACGCCTCCGTGACGTCGTGGGGGTTGACCCGACCGGTCGTCGCCACGACGCGCCACCACGGCACACCGCTGGCGTCGCGGAGCGCGTTGCCGACGGCGCGCGCCGCGCCCGGCCGACCTGCCTCCGCGGCGACCTCTCCATACGTCATGACCTGGCCCGGCGGCAGCCGCCGCAGTACGGTCACGACCTGGTCGGTGAAGGACGCACCTGCCACGAACACCCCGATCGTCACGGCGAACCGCTGCGTCGCGCCCGCGAGTCGGGCCGCCGACCATCCGGCGCGACGTGCACGGGTCCGCCGGGTGACACCATACGACGGCCACACCGGCGTCATAGCGTCACCGCAGCTCGGCCGCTGCACATCGAATCGATGTCGATTGTCCCGCCGGCACCCGTACGACAGATGCGGTCAGGGATCACGTCGTCCGAACAACCGCCGGCGACGTCCGCGCGAGCGGTCCTGACCGGCGCCCAGGGCGGCCCAGAACGCGGCGCGTTCGGCGTCAACCTGGGTTCCACGACCCTGCTGGTACAGCTCCGCGAGCAGCCGCATCGCCGGCTTGTGGCCCTGCACCGCGGCGCGGTGGGCGAGCCGGAAGGTCGGCGCCGGATCGCCTGCGCCACCGACCGTCTTCGCGAGCCGGTACATCGCCTGAGAATTGCCGTCGTCGGCCAGATCCTGGAGACGCTCACGCTGCGCGCGCGCATCGACGTCGAGGGCCAGACCTGTGCGACGCAGCTGCTGCTGCGCGTGACGCCTGCGGTACTTGCCCTCGATGTACTCCGACGCGGTCACAGGATTGATCCTCGGCGTTTCCGCCAGCCGCCACTCGTGGTCGTAATCGAAACGCTTCATGTAGCGCGTCACGTGCGGCCGGTACACGGCCACGTCGTCCTCGGTGAACCAGTGACGCCAGTCCCCGGAGCCCGCCGAGCGCAGGATGTGATCGAGCCAGGGTGAGGCCGACGCGACGTTGTCGACGTCGAAGCCGAGATAGTCGGTCACGGCCTCGAGCCGTCCGGCGATGAAGTCCTCGTAGCGCACGACGAACAGGCCGTGGCGATCGATCAGCGCTTCCTGCCACTCCATGAACTCGACCACCCGGTCGAGCCGGTACGACGCGAGACGCAACTGGTCGGCCAGCAGGTGCAGCGAGTGCACGGAGTGGGCCGACGGATCCCGCTCCTTGTCACGGATGGCGTCGACGAACGGCTCAACCTGCTCCCACGAGACGTCCGCGCGGATGAACGGGCGGAACAGCAGGAAGCTGACAATCATGTCCCGCGGGTCGCGCAGCAGGGTCACGCGCTTGTCGAACAGGTCGTAGCGCAGCTGGAGATCCGGCTCTCGCGCGATCATGACTTTGGTCAGCAGTGGCAGCTCGGGCGCGTACGCGTGCAGGTTGTGCAGCTGGTCGGCGCGCGTCGGCTCGAACATCGCGTAGTAGTCGTGCCCGGACTCGGCGAGCGAGGCTTTGACGCTGTTGTACAGGCCAGTGCTACCGGTCTTGGCCAGACCCAGGATCAGGATGTTGCCGGGCGAGGGAGCCATGCGCGACAGGCTAGACGGCCCGCGCCCCACGGAACCAGCGGTCGGCGTCGCCCATACGCTGAGCGCACGAACGATCATCTTACGAAGTCCGACGACCGGATCACCGGGCCCGGCGGCGCGTGCAGGCGACGCGGCTTCGACACGGCCGATCTGGGTCCCGGGCGCCGCCGGCCGCCATCGTCGAATCATGGCCACCGGGACCCCAGGTCGTCAACGATTGCGACGCGGCGGCTGGGGGCCGCTACGCCGGCGGCGTTGAGTATCGACCAGAACCGCCGGCGTCGTCACACGGTCGTCATACGCGAACGTCGAGCAGTCCTGCGATGCCCTGGCCCACCCCGACGCACATCGTCACGAGCCCCAGACCGCCGCCGCGGCGCCGGAGCTCGTGGATCGCACCGACCGCCAGCCGGGCGCCGGAGCAGCCGAGCGGATGGCCGATCGCGATCGCACCACCGTTGGGGTTGACCCGCGGTTCGTCGTCCTCCAGTCCCCACGCGCGGATCACAGCCAGTGCCTGCGCCGCGAACGCTTCATTGAGCTCGATGACGTCGACACCGTCGAGTGTCAGGTCGAACCGCGCAAGCAGGCGCTCGGTGGCGGGCAGCGGGCCGATCCCCATCACACGAGGCGGCACGCCCGCTGTCGCGGCGCCCAGGAAGCGCGCCAGCGGCTGCAGGCCCTGCCGCTGAGCGAACGCCGCGGACGCGAGCACCAGGGCCGCAGCGCCGTCGTTGAGCGGGCTCGCATTGCCGGCGGTTACGGTCCCGTCCTCGGCGAACGCGGGGCGGAGCCTGGCCAGCTTCTCCAGCGATGTGTCTGGACGCGGGCCCTCGTCCCGAGCAACGTCCCCACGTGCGGTCGGCACCGACACCACATCCGGGTCGTACCGACCCGCCTTCCACGCGTCGAGCGCCTTGCGGTGGCTGGCCAACGCGAACAGATCCTGGTCTTCGCGACTGATCTTGTGCTCGTCCGCCACGTTCTCCGCAGTGACGCCCAGCGCGTCGGTGTGGCCGGCCTCCACCATGGCCGGGTTGACGAAGCGCCACCCCAGCGCCGTGTCGACCAGCTCCGGGACGTCGCGCGGCGGCAGACGCTCGGGCTTCGCGAGCGCCCACGGGGACCGGCTCATCGACTCGACACCGCCCGAGACCGCGACGTCGATCTCACCGACCGCGATCCGTCGCGCTGCCGAGGCGATTGCCTCCATCCCCGATCCACACAACCGGTTGACGGTCACGCCGGGCACCTCGACAGGTAGGCCCGCCAGCAGCCCGGCCATGCGCGCGACGTTCCGGTTGTCCTCGCCTGCCTGGTTGGCACAGCCGAGTACGACCTCGCCGATAGTCGAACGGTCGATTCCTGCGCGCGCGACCGCGGCGTCGACCACCAGTGCGGCCAGATCGTCGGGTCGGACCTCGGACAGGACGCCACCCACCCGACCGACCGGGGTCCGCAGCGCAGACAGCACCACGACGTCGTTCATGCCAGCACCACGTCCTGCCGATCGCTCGACCGCTGTGACGGTGAGCATTGACCGGCGTGCCGCTGCCGTCAACGCCGACGAATAGGCAGGTGAGCCCGCGGACCTGGGCAGTCGTTGCCGAGGGCCCGTGCGCCGCCGCCACCTACCGTGCCCGGTGAGGACCGCCGCCGCACACGGACCGTCGGAGCACGACCATGCGCACGCGCGTCGACACACTGATCATCGGAGCCGGCCAGGCCGGGCTGGCACTGAGTTACCATCTGACAAACGGCCGCCGCGATCATCTGCTGCTCGAACGCGGGCGCGTCGGCGAGCGCTGGCGCAGCGAGCGGTGGGACTCGTTCACTCTGCTGACGCCGAACTGGCAGACGGACCTGCCGGGTTTTGCATACACAGGTGGCGACCCCGACGGGTTCATGGGCAGAACCGAGGTCGTTGACCTGTTCGAGCGGTACGCCCGGTCGTTCGGTCCGCCCGTTCGCACCGGTGTGGTGGTCCACCGTGTGCGACCGACGTCGACGGGCTGGTCCGTGACCAGCAACGGCGGGGCGTTCGAGGCTGACAACGTGGTGGTCGCGACCGGTCACCACGCCCTTCCCCGGGTCCCGATGGAGCCCGCCGGCGACCTGCCGGCCGCCATCTTCCAACTGCACGCCAGCCACTACCGCAACCCGGCGCAGCTGCCCGATGGCGGCGTGCTGGTCGTCGGCGCCGGACCGTCGGGTCAGCAGATCGCCGACGAGCTGGCGCTGGCGGGTCGCGATGTCGTGCTGGCAGCGGGTCGCCACCGCACGCTGCCCCGGCGGTACCGCGGACGCGACACCTACTGGTGGATGGACCAGATGGGCGCCTTCGAGCGGACAGTCGACAGCTTGGCGGACCCCGCGGCCGTCCGGACCGCGCCGGCGTTCGTGATCGCCGGCGGCCGAGACGACCTGGATCTGCGCCGCCTCGTCGCCGACGGCGTCGTACCGGCAGGTCGTTTGTCGGGTGTGTCGGGGTCGACGGCATGGTTCGCCGACGACCTCGCGACGACCGCGCAGTCCGCCGACGACAACATCCACGCGTTCCGCGCGAGGGTCGATGCGTTCGTCGAGCGGACGGGATTGCACGCCGCGCCGCCCGAAGACCCGCCTGCGCCCCTCGGCTCGTGGACATCGACGGCGCCGCGTCGGCTGGACCTGAACCGCACCGGCATCCGCTCAGTGCTGTGGGCGACCGGCTACCGCAGGGACTACTCGTGGATCGACGCCCCGGTGCTGGACGCAACGGGCGAGCCGGTGCAGCGACGTGGTGTCACGGCCGTGCAGGGCCTCTACTTCCTGGGTCTGCGGTGGATGCACCGGCGCGGCTCTGACACGATCCACGGCGTCGGTCGGGACGCCGCGTTCATCGCCGAGCACATCGCCCGACGTGCCGCCCCGCTCGCGACCCTGCCGGCCTGATCCGGGCCACGGCGGGGACAGATTGCCACTGAGCCCCACGCCGCGCACCCGCCGGCCACCACCCCGAGCCATACCGACCACCACCCCGCGCACCCGCCGGCCACCACCCCGCGCCATACCGACCACGCTGCAGACTCGCCGGCCACCACCCCGCGCCATACCGACCACCCTGCAACTCGCCGTGTGGAAAAGGTGGGCGCTAAACAGCGGGGTGGTCGGCGAAGTGCGTACTAGAGACGGGCTATCACGACCACCCCGCAATTCGCGCAAAAGGTGGTGACAACCACAGCGGGGTGGTCGGCAGGGGGCGGGGTGGTGGTCGGCGGGGGGCGTAGGTAGTGGACGGTCCGAGTTAGGTGACGGCCACCGATGGGCGGCGGGCGCCGGGCGGTCAGCCTGTTCTCACCGGATCATCCACCGCACCTGGGAGGCAACACGATGAGCACCATCAGCGACACCACTCGCAACGGCGTGGACACCGCGACGTTGTTCGCCACGCTGGACGCCGTGGCGGAGCAGCGGGAGCTGGCCAAGGGCCAGTTCCGCGTCCGTAACCGTTGGATCAACGGCACGCACAACCGTTCGACGTTCAGCGACTTCTACGTCGCGGGCGGTGAGCAGCAGCACCGCGAGCAGTTCACCGCCGACGCCGACCACCCGGTCGTCCTGGTCGGCGACGACAACGGTCCGAGCGGCGCCGAGTACCTGCTGCACGCTCTCGCCGCATGCCTCACCCACGGCATCGCGAACATCGCCGCAGCGCGCAACGTCACGCTCACCGAGGTCACGTCGACCGTCGAGGGCGACGTCGACCTGCAGGGAATCCTGGGCATGTCCGACGACATCCGCAACGGCTACAGCCAGATCCGGGTGCGCTTCGACGTCACGGGCGATGCGCCGGCAGACAAGCTGCGTGAGATCGTCGAGCAGTCCCGCGCCCGTTCCGCGGTCTTCGACGTCCTGACCAACGGCGTCGCGATCGACATCGACGTCGCGACCGGCTGACCACTGCGAGCCCGGCCGTCGTCGCAACCCGACGGGGCTGGGGGTTCGCACCACGACGACGGTTCCGCCCGGCTGGGCGGGACCGTCGTCCACACCGTCCCCGACACATGATCGGAGCAGCGATGACCGTCCTGCGACCGTCCGACCTGGGCACCGTGCTCGGCGTCTGGGCCCACCCCGACGATGAGGCCTACCTGTCCGGCGGGTTGATGGCCGTGGCACGACAGGCTGGCCAGCGTGTGGTGGTTGTGACCGCAACCAGGGGTGAGCACGGCACAGCGGATCCCGAGCGGTGGCCGCCTCACCGTCTCGCCGCGGTGCGCGACACCGAGATCCGCGCGTCGCTCGCGGCGTTGGACGTCACCGAGCACCACTTCCTCGGCTACGGCGACGGCTCCCTGCCGGCCCAGGATCAGGCCGAGGCGATCGGCCGGATCGGCGCCGTCATGGCGGCCGTGCGGCCCGACACCGTGCTCACATTCGGCCCGGACGGGCTGACCGGCCACCGCGATCATCGACAGATGTGCCACTGGACGACCGCGGCACGCAACATGGCGGCGCCAGCGGCGCGTCTGCTCTACGCGACGACCACCGACGCGTTCGTCGAGCGATGGCGGGACGTACACGACCAGTTCGCCATCTACCTCGAGCCTGGCCTGCCGCTACGCACGCCGCCGCGTCGCATCGCGCTGGAGCTCACGCTCGACGACGCGTTGGCCGATCGCAAGCTGGTCGCGCTGCGGGCTCAGGCCAGTCAGACCGCCGGGCTGATCGCCGCGATGGGCGAGGCGCGCTACCGCCAGTGGATCTCGACGGAGGCCTTCACGACAGCGGCGGGGGCCACGACATCCGGTCCTCGGCCGGCCGAGCTCGCCGGCAGGGCGCCGATGTCACGCGCCGATGCCCAGCGTCGGCGCAAGCGCCGCCGCCTCCCGGCGGGTCCCCACGTGGAGCTTCTCGAGGATCGCTGAGACGTGGTGGTCGACGGTCCGCACCGATACCACCAGCCGGTCGGCGATGTCCGCGTTGGTGAGCCCCTGTGCAAGCAGCTCCAACACGTCGATCTGGCGATCCGTCAGACCAGCCGGATTCTGCCTGGTGCCGCGCGTCGGACCGCGCGGCACCGAGGTGACGCCGCGCGCACGCAACGACGCGCGTGCGAAGTTCGCCGTCGCGGTCGCACCCAGGTCGTCGAGCAGGCGCAGCCCGTCGAGCATGGCCGCTTCGTCGTCGCAGCAGACCAGCTCGACGGCCTGCTCGTGGCGATAACCAAGCCGCTCCCAGGTGCCCGCTGCCGCCACATGGTCGCCGCGCAGCGCGGAAGCGTGCGCGGTGAGCAGCAGATCGCGATCGGGCGGCGCCGGCACAGGCAGACCGGCGCGTTGCAGTCCGACCCGCAGGTCTCCCGCGTACCACGGGTGCCTGGTCGCATCGACGACGGTGAGCACACGGCCGGCCACGACGTCCAAACCGCTGGTATCGCCGGTGAGCCATGCCATTTCGATCAGCGCTGCCGCGGCTGCGGCCAGCCGCGGCGCCTCAGCGCTCGGCTCGGCCAGCTCCCACGCCTCGGCCGCCAGGCGGGACGCGCCGGCATCTCCCACGCGTGCACCGGCCTGCGCCAACCACGCCCGCGGCTCGACGCCGGCGACGCCGGGCTCGACCTCGCTCGCCAGCGTGTCACGCAGGACCGTCGCAGCGTCCGCGGCGGCACCCCGGTTGAGCAGGATGCAGCCGAGAAGGCCGTCGATGCGGAACGTGCCGTACGTCACCTGGTGGTCGGCGGCGTAGGCGCGACCCTCGTGCAGTACGCGTTCGGCATGGTCCAGGCCGCCGCGGCGCATGTGCTCGACGGCGATCTGGAAGTACCCACGGACGACCGTCTCGTGGTAGCCCTGCCGGCGTGCAAGCTCGACACCCTGGGTCACATGCGCGAGCCCGTCAGCGTCGCCGAGGTTCAGGGCCGCAGCGCCATGGTTGATCCGCGCGCCGGCCTCGGCTGGAAGGTATCCGACGGTGGCGGCGGTCCCCAGCGCCCGCGACGCCCACTCTCGTGCCTCAGCGTTGCGGTTGGCCAGTAGATGCAGTCGTGACATGTGGGCGAACGCCATTGCCAGCACCGGCGACGGCTCCCGGCCGTCCAGCAGCGCGACCGCTCGCTGCGCATGTGGCATCGCAATCACCTCGCCGCGATGCCAGTAGGCGGCGCGTGACAGCACCAGCAGCGCGTCGGCCACGCCCTGCGGATCGTCGGAGTGCTCGAGCAGGTCGACCGCCTCCGTCGCGATGGCGACCGCCTCGCTGTGGCGGTTGCCCAGCTGCAGCTCGTACGCGTACTCCAGCGCCAGCGCTGCCCGCTCTCGTGACGGCAGCGTGTCCGCGAACCGGTGCACCTGCTCGAAGGCCGCGAGGGCTTCGCGGTGGCTACCGAGCCGCGACGCCTCGCGTGCGGCGGCCGGGCCGTGGCGGAGCACCGCGTCGCCGTCGCCCGCTTCGATGGCGTGGTGGAGGATCCTTGTCGGCTCGGCGCCGTGCTCGACGAGCACTGCCGCGACGGCCGCGTTGACCGCGACCCTGGTACCGGCCGGCAGGTCCGACTGGACCGCTCGGCGGGCGATCTCGTGGGCGAAACCGACCGTGGCGGCGTCGGCGACAACCAGCCCCGCGCGCTCGGCCGCGTCCAGCACGGCGGCGCCGCCGTCGACCACCGCGTCGACCAGCCAGCGCTCAGCGGCCGTGGGAACGACCGACAGCGCCTCCAACGCCCGTTGGGTGGCGCCGGGCAGCGCCAGCACCCGCGTGAGCACGACGTCGCGGATACTGGTCGGTACGGTCGCGTCCGGCGTCGCCGCCACCTCCAGCGCGTAGAAGGGGTTGCCCCCGGTGGCGCGATAGAGATCTTCGAGCTCGTCGCCTTTGAAACCGACGAGCTCGCCGACCGCCTCGCGGGACAGTGGCGCCAGACCGATCCGCTCGACACCCGCGGCCCCGAGCGCACCGAGCAACCGCTGCAACCGGTGTGTGCGATCGATCTCGTCGTCGCGGAACGTCGCGACCACCATCGCCGGCAGACGCTCGATGCGTCGCGACACCAGCAGCAGTGCGTCAAGCGTGGCGTCGTCGGCCCACTGCAGATCCTCGACGACGAACACGACGGGGTGCAGCGGATCGTCGAGCTCCTCGAGGATGGCGTCCAGCACCTCCGCGGCGGGCGCATCTGACCGCAAAGCGCGGCCGAGCCGGCTCTGTCCCTGCGCGATATCGCGGAAGGGCGAGAACGCCCGGGTCGTCAGGAGGTCATCGCAGGCGCCGACGCGAACCGTCGCACCCTCCGCTTGCGCGGTCCGCACGAACTCGCGGACCAGGCTGGTCTTGCCGATGCCGCCGGGCCCGTGGACGAGCACGACGCTCCCCCGGCGCTCCGGCGTACGCGCAAAGATCTGGTCGAGCTGTCGCTTCTGGTCGTGCCGCTCCAACAGCCGCATGCGTGCAGCGTATCCGTGCGGCGGTCGCAGGTTCACCTGCGGTCACGGTCACGGGACGCCGGCGGCGGCCAGATGCGTCATCCAGCGATCGAGGATCGCCGGATCGCGGAACGGATGCCGTTCCCGGAGGTGCTCCCGTCGCACCTCCGGGAACCGTTCGAGCAGGTTCACGACCGTGGCGCGCGTGCGCCGGGTCAGGCCGAGCGCCTGCTGGCTGGCGGCGAGCACCAGCAACGCCTCGAGCTTGTCGGGCTGGCGCTCGATGACGCGCTCCGCCGAGCGCGCGGCGTCGTGGTACCGCTCGCCGACGTAGTAGGCACTGGCCACGATCGTGCCGTACCACTCGTGATTGAGCGGGCTGAGTTCTTGCGCGCGCCGGCACGCATCGACGGCCGACTGCCAGTCGCCGAGATAGCGTTGCACGCTGCCCAGCACACCGAACGACACATCGCAGCTCGGACGCCGTTCGAGGGCCACTTCCGCTGCGTTCAGCGCCGCCTGCATGTCGGCGCCTGCGTGCAGCCGCAGGGAGGCGACGACCATGTGGCTCAGCCCGGACGGGTCATCCAGATCCACCCCCTGCGTGGCGTACGCAGCCGCATCGGAATAGTCGCGTTCGGGCGCGTCGGACAGCCCTTCGATCGCACCCCACCAGCATGCGAACGCCGCGAGTGCGTAGCCGCTCCTCGCGTCGGGCCGGGTGCGCACGAGCGACGTGAACAACTCCCGCGCGTCGCGCCAGCCGTCGCGTGTCCCCGTTCCCAGCTGATGCCATCCCCGATACACGATCTCGCGGCCCGCGGCGTCCAACTCGTCGCGGTAGATGGTCGCGGGCTGACCGACGACGAGCTCGATCTCCATCGCGCGGACCGTGCCGGCGCTGACGAGATCCTGCAATGCGAACACGTCGTCGGCCGAGCCCTCCCATCTGTCGGCCCACACCTGGTTCATCGTCCCGACTTCCATCAGCTTGGCGTAGGCGCGCACCCGTGTGCCCGACCGCACAACCCTGCTCTGGAGCAGGTACCTGGCCTCGAGATCGCCAAGGCCGGCGGAAGAGTCGCCGAGGGTGGGTCCGACGTCGGTCACCAGCAGGCCGGGGACGTCGCCGAGCGCGCGTACCAGGTCGACGCGCAGCGCGTCGGCTATCGCGCGCTCGGCAGCATCGCCGGCGGCGACCGTGGGCAGGACCGCGACGCTCGGAACGCCGGGGTCGGCCGGCGGTGGATCTGCGACGTCGTCGCCGATTCCGGCGAGCCGGTACACACGGATCATCTCGGGGATGTTCTTCAGCCTTCGCGAGCCCAGCGCGACCAGACGCAGTGCCGGCTCGTCGAGCTCGGCGTAGACCGCCCCGGTCACGTTGACCCCGCCGGGCTGCGCGATGGTCTGGATGCGCGCCGCGATGTTCAGCGCGTCGCCGAAGTGGCGACCGTCGTCGGCGACCATGATCTCACCGGCGTCCACTCCGAACCGGAACCACGTGCGACGATGGTCGGGCAGACCGCGGTTGCGTTCGCGGATCGCGGCGCAGATCGACACGGTCGCGCGCATGGCTGCGCGCGCCTCGTCGAACACTGCGAGAAAGCTGTCACCGACGAAGTTGACGAGCGCGCCGCCGCCGCTGTCGACGACTCCGGTGACAAGCCGACGGTACGCGGCGACCGTGGCCACGGTCGCCGCAGCGTCATCCGCCAGCTGGCGGCTGTAGTCGGCGATGTCGGCATGCACGACGACGGCATGCCGTCGTAGCACGTCACCTTCGGTCTGGGCGGTCGCCACGTCCATGCCACGCGTAGTATCCGTCGCCGCCTTCCAGCTGTCTACGCCCCGCGGGCGAGCAACTAGCATCGGCCGCCTCAGTGGACGGAGCGCGATGCGGTCGGTGGAGCTCGGCTACGTGACGGCGGGTCACGGACCCACCGTGGTTGCAGTGCACGGCGGCCTGCTGTCGGGTCGGCTGACCTACGGTCCCGTGCTGGCCGACTGGGCGCAGCGATTTCGGGTACTGGTACCGGACCGACGCGGCTTCGAGCGCACGCCTGGCGTCGGTGGGACGATCGCCGAGCAGGCCCGCGATCTGGAGGCGTTCATCGCTGCCCACGCCGGGGGCCGCGCGCACGTCGTGGGGTTCTCGTACGGCGGCGTGGTCGCATTGACCGCCCTGCAGCTCTCCCGTCGATCGTTCGCGAGCATCACGACCATCGAGGCGCCCGCGGTGACCCTGTGCGGACGTGACCCCAAGGCGCTCGCGTTGCGCGTACGGCTCGCCGCGCTGTACGACGCGGCGGTCGGCGGCTCCGGCCCGCGGGCGGCGCGGGAGTTCTTTGAGTACGTCGACCCGCGGGCGATGGGACGGATCACCGCGCTGTTCGACACCGACGATCCGGGCCTGCACGTTGCCCTCGACGAGCTGCGGGTGTGGCAGACCCCGCTGTCGCCGGTCGGGCTTGCCGGCAGTGACGTCCCCGCGCTGGTGGTCACCGGCGCGCGCAGCCCGGACACGATGCGACGCGTCGGCGCCCTCGTCGCCGACGCGACGGGCGGACAGCACCACGTGCAGCCGGCCGCGGGGCACGCGGCGCACCTGGTCGGCCGGCCGTTCCGCGACGAACTGTGCGCCCACGTCGCGGCGGCGGAGGCCGCACGCGCATGGACCGACCCGATCGAGCTGGTGGCGTGGGATCCACACTGGGCCGAGCGGTATCTGCGTGAACGCGACGCCCTGAGCGACGCGCTGGGCGTCGCCGTCGTCGCTGTCGAGCACATCGGCAGTACGGCGATCGACGGTCTCGAGGCCCAACCGGTCGTCGACGTGATGGTCGGGGTCACCGACGTCGCCGCGGTTGACGCCTCGCCGGCGGCACTGCGCCGCGCGGGCTACGCGGTCCGTCATGACGGCACCGGCACCGGCAGTGCCGCGCACGTGTTCGGCATGCGCCGTGCCGACGGGCGCCGGCTCGCGCATGCGCACGTCGTGGTGCACGACGGTCGCTGGTGGCGCGACGGCCTGACGTTCCGCGATCTGCTGCGCCGCGACCCCGACGTCCGTGCCCGGTACGCGGCCCGCAAACGCGGGCTCGCCGACCGCAACCACACTGACCCCGACGCCTTCGCGGACGCGAAAGCACAGTTCGTGCGATCGACGATCGGCGGTACGACCGCGTCGTGAATCCCAGCCACGACAGCGCCGGGCGTGCGGTCGACGGGCGGTTACGATTGCCCGCATGGCCGCTCGCAAGGAGATCCTGGAGCTCGCCGGTCGTGATGTGACCGTCACGAACCCAGGCAAGGTCTTCTTTCCGCGCACCGGCCACACCAAGCTCGACCTCGTCCGGTACTACGTCGCGGTGGCCGACGGGGCGCTGCGCGGCGCAGGTGGGCGACCGATGGCGCTCAAGCGCTTCGTCAACGGGGCGGCGGAGCCACCCTTCTTTCAGAAGCGCGCGCCGACGTCGCGACCCGAGTGGATCGAGACGGTGACGTTGCGCTTCCCTTCGGGCCGCAGCGCAGATGAGATCGTCGTGTCGGATGCAGCCCAACTGGCATGGGTCGTCAACCTCGGCTGCATCGACCTGAACCCCCATGCGGTGCGGGCCGACGACCTCGATCATCCGGACGAACTACGGGTCGACCTGGACCCGGTGCCCGGGGTCCAGTGGGCCCAGATCCTCGAGGTCGCGATGGTCGTCGAGCAGGTCCTCGACGACGTCGGCCTGGTCGGCTGGCCAAAGACGTCCGGGTCGCGTGGCTTCCACGTCAACTGCCGGATCGAGCGCCGCTGGGGGTTCGACGACGTGCGCCGCGCCGCTGTGGCACTGGCGCGCGAGGTCGAGGCGCGCGCCCCTGACCTCGCCACCAGCGCCTGGTGGAAGGAGGAACGGCACGGCGTGTTCCTGGACTACAACCAGAACGCCAAGGACCGCACGGTCGCGTCGGCGTACTCGGTGCGCCCGACGCCCGACGCGCGGGTCTCCGCTCCGCTGCGGTGGGACGAGGTGCGCGACTGCGATCCGTCCGCATTCACGATCGAGACGATGCCGCGGCGGTACGCGGAGCTGGGCGACCTCACCGCGCCGATGGATGACGCGGCTGGTTCCATCGAACCGCTGCTCGAGCTCGCCGACGCCCACGAGGCCGCTGGTCTCGCCGACGCGCCCTGGCCGCCGCACTACGTCAAGCAGACCGGCGAGCCGCCGCGTGTGCAACCGTCCCGGCGTCGCCCTGCCCCGCGGCGGGCCAAGGGCTCGGTACCCGCACCCGCGCCAGGCAAGTCGGTCGGACCGACAGGGCGACGCCGGACGACCATGCCGCTGATCGAGATCGCCCGGGCAGAGACCACAGCCGAGGCGATGGCCGGGCTGGAGCGCTGGAAGGCGCGCCACCCACATGCCTCGGCATACCTCGAACCCGCCGACGTCCTCGTCGACAGCATGCGCGGTCGCAGCTCCACGTGGACGCGCATCCGGTTGAACCTCCGCAACGTGCCGGAGCAGGAGCGGCCACACCAGGAGTCGCTCGAGGTCGACTACGACCCGTGGGGGGACGCACGGGGGGACCGCTGACGAAGCACAGCGTGCCGGTACGGTGCTGCTGCGACGAGCGAGGCGGGCCGCGGACCGCGACACGATCGACGCTCGCCGGTCGCCGCCTCGCGGGCGCAGCGTCTGACGCTGGCTCGGCATATGGCCCAGGGACCGTAACGCTGCCGTCACGTCCGCTTCCTACGGTGCCCGCACCGGCGTCACCGATTCGCGGAGGCGCCATGTGGAGGAGGTGTTTCATGTCCGCAACTGCGGCCGCACCCGGGCCGGTCACGACCGTCACGGCGGGTGCCCGTCCACAGGCCGTCTACAGCCGGGTCGCGGCCTTCGGGCTACTGCTCGTTGCCGCGGCGCCGCTGCTGCTGGTGGTCGTCGGCGCCGTGTCAGGCGTGTCGCTGGCAGAGGTCGGTCCGATGTTCGGGACCGTCGCCGCCGTTTCCCTGATCGCCTCGCTGCTCGCCTGGCGCTTCGGCAGGTGGTCGAAGATCGTCGCCATCGTCGTGGCTGTGCTCGCCGCGGGCACGCTGTTCTGGGTGGCGTTCGGCCTGGGCTTTCCCGCTTCGTTCGGCGACTTCGTGCCGGCGGTGATGTTCGTTCTTGGCATCGTCATCACGCTGGGCGGTGCGATCGCGGCCATCGTGCAGGGTCGGCGCCGCAACGTCTCAGCGGCGATGACACGGCGGGAGCGCCAGATCATCGTCGCCGTCAGCGCGATCGTCGTCGTGGCGATGGCCGTGTCGGCGACGCTGACGCTGCTCGCAAGCAGGTCAGCCGCCAGCGCGAGCGGCACCGCCGTCACGCTGGCCGATTTCAGCTTCGCCGACGACGGCTACACGGTCGCCGCCGGGGCGCCGGCGACCCTCGTGGTGCACAACAACGACGGGTTCATGCACGACGTCACCGTCCCCGAGCTCGGTGTCGACGCCGTGCGTGTCAACCCAGGCGCGGATGCGGTGATCGAGATCCCCGCATCGTCCGCTGGCAGCTACACGATGTACTGCTCACTGCACAGCGACACGTCCGTGAAGGATCCGCTGCAGGCCGGGATGGCCGCCACGCTGGTTGTGGAGTGACCGCGGTCGGAGGCCGGCGCCGCGCGGCCGCCTGGCAACGATGCCGGGCGGCCGCACGGTCGAGTCGGTGATGTCGTAACGGCAGCGGTAACGCTACCGGCACGCTGATCGGGTTCCTTGTGCCCTACGGCCGCCGGTCTGGATGTCACGACGGCGACCGTCGACGCGTGGAGGGCGAGCGATGGCAACCACCCCACACCCGCACGACAGCCGGACACGTTCCGACGACCACGCGCATGTCCCGTGGGGCGCCACGTGGGCCGTCCCCGCCAGCGCCGGAGGTGGGCCGAAGGGCCCGCCGGGAGGCTGGCTGCGGGGCAACATCGGTGAGTTCGCGGCGGACCGTCTCGGCGCCTACACGCGCTGGGCACGCACGTACGGAGACGTCGTACCGTTGCGCTTCGGTCCGCTCCGGGGCGTGCTCGTGACGGGTCCCGCACAAACCCGCCAGGTCATCGTCACCGACAGCCACGCGTTCATCCGCCCGTTGGTGCTGCGACAGATGCACATGACCTTCGGGGATTCCATGTTCGTGGCGGACGGCCCCCGGTGGCTACGGCACCGGCGCATCGCACAGCAGGCGTTTCACCGACCGCGGATCGCCAGCTACGGCGCACGCATGGTCGCCGAGACCGAGCGGACGCTGGACCGGTGGGGTGCCGGTGAGGTGCGCGAGCTACGCACCGAGATGGCACGGCTGACGCTGGCCATCGTGGCACGCACGCTGTTCGGCGCGGACATCGACCGTGACGTGCCGGTGCTCGAAGACGCGCTCACCACGGTGCAGACCGAGTTCAACGCGCACCTGAACAGCACCGTGCCGCTGCCGGACCGGACGCCGACGCCGGGCAACCTGCGGCTGCGTCGCGCGGTACGCCAGCTCGACGCGGTCATCGCGCGGCTGCTTGACGACACGCGTCGAGCCGGCCCTCAGGCCGACCACCTGATGGCGTTGTTGTTGCACGCCCGTGGTGACGACGGTGATCGACTGTCGCCGCGAGAACTGCGAGACGAGGCCGTGGCCTTCCTGCTGGCGGGCCACGAGACGACCGCGTTGCTGCTGACGTGGACCTTCGGTCTGCTGTCGCGCCATGTGGACGTCCGCGACCAGTTGGAGGCAGAGTTGCGGGACGTACTCGGCGGCAGCGCGCCGACACCCGATGACGTCAACCGCCTGGAGGTGACTGGCCGCATCCTCAAGGAGGCGTTGCGGCTGTACCCGCCGGCGTACGCGTTCGCGCGTCAGGCGAACCGCGACGTCGACATCGGCGGTCTACCGGTGCGCAGGGGAACGACCGTCATCTTGTCGCCGTGGGTGATGCACCGCGACCCGCGCCTGTTCCAGCAGCCCGACGCGTTCCACCCCGACCGCTGGCTCGGTGATCTCGAGCAGTATCTGCCGCAGTCGGCGTACATCCCCTTCGGCGGCGGACCCCACCAGTGCATCGGCGCGCACTTCGCGATGCTCGAAGCCGCGCTGGCGCTCGCCACGATCGCCCAGCGCTATCGCTTGGATCTGGAGCCTGGCGCCGCTCTGGTGCCGGAGCCACTGATCACCCTGCGCCCTCGCGACCCGCTGTGGGTCACGTTGCGCCAGCCGGGCTGACCTCAGCCGCTCGACGGTGCAACGATCGGAGCCGAGGTGTGACGACGATAGAGCCGTCTGAGACCGGCGGACCGCAGCGCCCGCCTGCCCTCGCCACCTGGTGGGCGATGACGTTCGCCGTCACCGGCGCCGTACTCGCCGTGTTTGCGGTCGTCTGGCATCCGCCACGCTCGCCATCGTTCGACGTGCTGCGGGCGATCGAGATCTGTGCCTTCCTCGCCTTCGCGCTGCTGGGAGCTCTTCTCGTCTGGCGGCGGCCGGACCATCCTGTCGGATGGCTGCTTGCCGCCCTGGGTGTCGCCGTGCTCGTCCAACAGTCAGCCCAGCAGTACGCACTGCGCGGTCTTGCAGCGCCGTTCCAGCTGCACGGCTGGCAGCTGGCGTCCTGGGTCGCGCAGTGGACGATCGCTCCACCGTTGGTGCTGTTCGTCGAAGTGCTGCTCCTGTTCCCCGCCGGACGCCCGAACTCGCGCGTGCAGCGCGTGTACGTCTGGGGGGTCGGTGTGGCCGGAGTGGTGCTGACGATCGGTTGGGCCGCCGCCACGTGGTCACAGCGGGGCGCGGCGCTGCTGACTGGCGGCGGCGCGTTGCCCGGTGTGCTGGGAACGCTGCGGCTGGCGCTCATCGCGTCACTGCTGGTCGCCGCCGGGTCGCTGATCTGGCGCTTCAGATACGCCGACCCCGACGAACGCCAGCAGCTGAAGTGGCTGTTGCTCGCGGGTTGCGGGCTGATGGTGGCAGCCGCCGCAGGCCTGATCACCACCGCGTTGGGCACCAGCTCGCGGCTGGTGGACGCGCTTGGCGTCGTCAGCATCGGCGGCGTTGCGGCCGCCATGACGTTGGCGGTCCTGCGATATCGCCTGTACGAGATCGACCACATCCTGTCGCGGACAGTCTCGTACTCGTTGCTGACCGCAATCCTCACCGCGCTCTACACCCTGGGCGTCGTCACGGTCCGAGCGGTGCTCGATCCGTTGTCGCCAGATTCCGGCCTCGCCGTGGCCGCGTCGACCC
>JAHELV010000040.1:0-14674 GCA_024644015.1 Nitriliruptorales bacterium | reverse complement strand
CCACCCCGCACGTCGACACGCGTACACCAGTGCCACCGATCGTGGTCATCGGACCGACACCGAGCCGGTACCTGATCGTCGAGGGCTCGGTCGTCGCTGCGCTCGAACATCTCCATGCCGAGTACGGCCAGCTCGCCGCACCGCAGGCGCGGTCCGCGCTTCCGCCCCTGTCGGAGCTGACGCTCTACGACAGCAAGGGGCGAACGCTGCGCAGCGAGACGCAGCACGGCGCGCCGAGCCTGATCATTGACGACGACGCCGATCATCGGGGCGAGCTGTGCGCGCGGGTGGAACAGATCTTCACGGAGGTGCGGGTACTGGCGTACCGCGACCCGACCGTGCTGTACCGGACGCCTCTCGACCACCCCGGCCAGGTTCGACCACCCGACGCTCCCGACCGCGGACCCGCCGCTCCGTCGGACGAGGCGTTCGCCGAGTTCTTCGCCGAGCTGTTGTGTCGACTGCAGACCGATCCGACTGAGCACCCCGGGAGTTGGTGGCACAACCTGTTCCACCACTGACATCGCGAGATCGCCGGAGGGCGCATCACGACAGTGCGACGTGCCGCACCTTGAAGGAGCGTAGAGCCAGCGCTAGCGACCTGGGAGCCGCCGGGCCGCCGTCGCGTCGGCTGCGGCCACCGGGTCGTGTGCAGCGACGGCGATGGCATCCGGCTCCGAGTCGTGCAGGCGGATGGTCTCGTCGAGTCGCGTGAGCTCGAAGATGTGGCGGTAGTGGTCGGACAACCCGTAGGCGTGCAGCGTCTGGCCGTGGCGCTGCGCACGCACGAGCATCGTAACCAGCAGCCCGATCCCGCCGCTGTTCATGTATGACAGCCGCCCGAAGTTCAACACGACAGCTCGAGCCTGGTCGCACTTGGCATAGGCCTCGAGCAGCGCGTCCTCGGTCGCGGGCGTGACGTCACCGTCGATGTCGATCACCGCGACGCCGTCGACGGCCGAACGCATGTTCATCCTGATCGAGTCATCCATACGTAGTGCCTCCTGCCGCCGCGGCTCGTAGGGAGCCGGCCGACCTGCCGCGGTCGCGGTCGTCATCGTCAACGGATATGTAGTCGGTCAGGCGTGTGATCTCGAAGATGTGGCGGTAGTGCGACGAGAGACCGGCGGCACGCACCGCCCGCCCCGCGCTGCGCGCCTCGGTCAGCAGTGTGATGATCAGTGCGATGCCGCTGGAGTTCATGTAGCCGACGTCTGCGAAGTCGAGTATCAGCGTCCGCGGATCCTTGGCGACGGCCTGCGCGTGCGCGGCGAGCAACTCGATGTCGGCGGCCGCGTTCAGCTCGCCGCTCATGCGCAGCCTGACGCCGGCGCCGTTGGGGTGAACCTCAGCGTGGAACGTCATCGTCATCCCCCTCCAGGGCCATCACGAGCTCGACGGTGTGGCGGTCGTCGTCGGCAGTGACGAAGACGTCGTCGACCATGTTGCGGATCAGGAACAGACCCCAGCCCCGGGGGGTCTGTTCACCTCGCAGCTTGGCCTCGATGTCGGGTTCGGCGGTCGCGTCGATCGGACCACCACCGTGGTCCGAGATCCGCACCAGCAGCGCCGACGGCTCGGCGAACACCTCGACCTCGACCTGCAGCTCGGGATTGTTCTCGTTGCCGTGCTCGATCGCGTTCATCGTCGCCTCGGCGACCGCGGTGCGCAGGCGCTCCAGCCGGGCAGGAGCCAGCGCGATGCCGGCGATCGCCGCGACGACGCGGTCGACCGCGAGCCGTTCGTTGCCCGGCGCGCTGCGGACGGTGAACTCGGCGAGCCGCGTCCGCCCGTGGTTGGCCGGCGCGGCACCGCGGCGGTGCAACACCACCAGCGTGATGTCGTCCTCCTGATCCCAGTCGTCGCCGGTGAAGCTATGCAGATCGTCTAGCAGGTGGTCGATCAACGTCGCGCCGCGCGGCCCCTTCCCGACCTGGCCGAGCAACCTCGGGAACCCGTACATCTCACGGCGTTCGTTGTGCGCCTCGGGCAACGCGTCGCTGTACAGCAGCAGCGACTCCCCCGGTTCGAGCGACACCTCCGCCTCCTGATAGTCCTGGCCGGGCAGCATCCCCAGTGGCATGCCCGCCGCCCGCACCTCGATCGCCCCGTCGCGGCGCCCGACACACGGCAGGTTGTGGCCGGCGTTGGCGAAGACGAACCGACCTGTCTCCAGGTCGAGCACGCCGTACAGACACGTCACGAACATCCGCGCGGGGATGTCGAGCTGCACCTGATCGTTGACCCGCGCCAGTACGTCACCGGGCTTGTCCACGTTCTGCACCGTGGCCCGCAGGATCGCCCGCGTCGCGGCCATCACCAGCGCCGCTGGCACACCCTTGTCGGTGACGTCGCCGGTGAGCACACCCAGCCGCCCGTCCGGCAGCTCGATGAAGTCGTAGAAGTCGCCGCCGACCTCTCGCGCCGGCCGGTAGAACGCGGCGACGTCCCACCCCGCGGGGTCCGGTAGCGTGCGCGGCAGGAAGTTCTGCTGGATCAGCGTCGCGACCCGCAACTCCTGCGCGATCCGCTCCCGCTCGGTTGCTTCGGCCTCCTGTTCACGCACCAGCTGTGCGATCCGCAGTGCGGGTGCCGCCTGACCCGCGAGGTTCTCGAGCAGCTTGCGGTCATCCGACGTGTACTCCTGCTCGGACAGCCGCGGGCCGAGGTTGATGAGACCGATCAGTTCCCCTTGGGCGACCAGGGGCACTACGAGCTTGACCCCGGCGGCCCGCAGGTCGCGCACGGCCGCCGAATCGAACGACACCGTGTCGAGGTCGACCGGCCCGCCCGCGTACTGGAAGTGCGCCAGCGCAGGGTCGTCGGCGGCGATGTCGACCGGGGACGCGTCGAGCTCGGCGCTCACGGCGGGTTGCTCGTCGTCGAGGGCGGCTGTCGTCTGCCGTCGCGCGCGCGCAGCGCGCCAGCGCTCGAGCCGTCGTGTCATCGCTCAACCTCCTTGCGCGCATTCCAGCGCGCAGGTGTTCGCGAATCGTTATGAGAACCGTTACGGGCGCGGCGGCACCGCTCGATCGGTACGGTTCGAATCACGAGCGTCGCTCGGACCGGTCGGCCATCGGTGGCGGCCGCAACCAGAGCGAGACGCCCGACGGGTGCACCGTGGTGGTCACCTGGGCGACCAGCTCGATGCCCACTGCTGCCGGGTCGAGTCGATCCCGCAGCCGCGCGGAGAATGCCGCGACCGTCTGCTGGGAGTCGTAGTGGCGGCGATAGAACCGGCGGTCGATGAAGGACTGCACACGCCGGCGCAGCGGGCTGAACAGGCCGGCGACCGCAAGGGTTGACGCAGCGACCGCCACGTTGTTGTTCGCCTGGCCGGTTACCGCTCCGGTGATCGCGGAGACGGTCACGACCCCGGCGACGTACGCCAGCGCGAGCGCAGCCGTCAGCACGCCGTACACGAGCGTCCGCCTGATGATGACGTCGATGTCGTACAGGCGGTATCGCAGGATCGCGATGCCGACGGCCACCGGGATCAGCAGGAAGACGAAGACGGCGAGGTTCTGCAGCGCGGTCAGCCAGCCCGGACTGACCGCGTTGTTCCACAGCTCTCCCCCGAACAACAGGCTGAGGACCATGGTGACGCCGTAGATCATCGCGGAGATCGCTGCTGCGGCGGCGAGCCATTTGAGCTGCAGCCGCTCCTGGCCACTCGAGCGCCGGAACCGTCCGACGAGGCTGAGCGCGGACCCGGCGATGCACAGGGGCACCACGAACACGAGGGGGAAGATCACCTGCTGTACGGGATGGAGCGCGTCGAGGCCGAGCGGGTTGGCCACGTCGGGCAGATGCATCGCTACGTTGCCGTCGGCGGCCACGTCGCGGAGCGGAGCCGGCAACAGCGGCATCACGATCGTCAGTCCCGCCAGCACAATCCCTGTGAACCACGCGAAGGGACGCCATCGCGGGGACGCCAGCCGACCGTCGGGGAACAGCAGCAGCAGGAAGGTTCCGATGAGCCCGATGCCCGGGACCCACGACGACGACGTCAGCACCGCCACGAGGTCCGGGCGGGGCAATGCGCCGGGAGCCGTGACCAGGGCGTAGTAGACGTAGCTCTCGGCGAACGCGCCAGCGAGCTCCCACACGAGCCCGACGGCCAGCAGAATCCACGCGATCGGGTTGCGCGGCTGTCGGGTGGCCACGAGCACGCCGGCCACCGGGAACGTGAACATGGCGAACCAGAGCAGCAACCCGCTGACCAGGGTCGTCCAGCTGACGGCATCCTGGCCGGCTGCGGACAGCGCCGACAGCACCAGCCCGCAGGCCATGGACAGCGCGACGACGCCGAACACGACCCACGCCAGACGAACGGCCGCACGTGTGCTCATTGACGCCATCATGCCCGCGACCGTCCCGGGATCGTTACGGGCGCGCGCCGCGCGAGGTCGGCAATCGCGATGGCTTCCGCGTCCACGTTCACACGACCATGCTGGCACCTGCACGGTAGACAAACGCAACCGTTCGGACACGGGTTCGCCAGAATGCCGCTTCGGTGATGAGCACGACGTAGATCACGACCACCGACCAGGCGATGAAACGGCGGCTAGTCACAGCGCCATTGCGCGCGCCGAGCGCCTTCCGGGTCCGGCGTCGTCGCATGGTCCCGCAGCCCGCAGACTGCGGGGCCGCAAGCGACCAAACGGCAACCGCGACAGTGCCGCGCTCAGGCGATGTCGGCGAGCGCAAGTTCGGCAGCATCACCATTGAGCGTTTGGAGAACGTTACGAGCAAGTGGTGTTACGACCAAAGGCTCGCGCGCACGTCCGGTAACGCAATAGCATGCCGCGGGACGCACAAGGCGAGGTTCGACCGTGCCGGGACTGTCACTGCGACTGCTCGGGCCACCCTCGATCGAGGTGGACGACGCGCAGCTGCGCGTAGACACCCGCAAGGCTGCGGCGTTGCTGGCGTATCTCGCGCTCGAGGGTCCCCAGCGCCGGGAGTCGCTGGCGGCGCTGTTGTGGCCCGAGAGCACCGACGTGCGAGCGCGCGCCGCGTTGCGGCGGACGCTGTCGGTACTCAACCGCGCGTTGGGCAACCGCTGGCTGGACAGCGACCGCGCTCGGGTCGGCTTGACCGGCGCCGGATGGTCGTGCGACGCCGCCGAGCTGCTCACCGTCGCCGCGTCGACTGCCGCACACCGCCATGTCGACGGCGGCGCGTGCGCCAGCTGCACCGACGCGCTCCGGTCCGCAGCGGACCTGTACCGCGGCGAGTTCATGTTGGGATTCGGCCTGCGCGACAGCGCGGAGTTCGACGAGTGGATGATGGTCCAGGCCGAGGCCCTTCGCCGAGAATCGAGCGCCGTGCTCGAGAGGCTCGTCGGGCAGCTGACCCAGGCCGGACAGCTCGAAGCCGCAATGCTCTACGCCAAGCGACAGGTCACACTCGACCCACTGCACGAGCCCGCCCACCGCCGGCTCATGCAGCTGTATGCCTGGAACAACCGGAGGGCCGACGCGATCCATCAGTACCGCGATTGCGTGGCAACGCTGCACCGCGAGCTCGGCGTTCGTCCCCTCGACGAGACCTCTGCCCTGTACCAGGCCATCGTCGAGGACAAGATCCCACGCCCCCCGTACACAGCGCCGTCCACCGACACCAGAGAACCGGTCTCCTCCAGTGCCGTGACGCCGCATCCACCGACCGCGCCGCCGATGGTCGGTCGCGACGATGCCCTGCGGGCGCTGCTGTCGGCCTACGCGGAGATCGACGGGGGCGGCCGTCTGCTCGCCATCACCGGCGAAGCCGGCATCGGCAAGTCGCGCCTGATCAGCGCGGTCAAAGACCGGCTGGCCGGCGGCGGCGCCGTGACTCTCACCGTCCGCTGCCACCCAGGCGACCGGCTGCTGGCGTACGCACCTGTCGCACAGGCGCTGCGTGACGCCGCCGCCCGGCCCGACGCCGACGAATGGCTGGGCGGGGTCGCCGGGCACTGGCGGGCGGAGGCCGGCAGGCTCGTCCCTGCGATCGTTGCGGCCGACTCGGGCGTACCCGCCGAGCCGCTGACCTCCCCCGGAGCGCAGGCGCGGTTCGTCGAGGGGGTGTGGCAGGTGTTGGGCGCGGCGCTCGACGGCGAGCAGCCGGGTGTGCTGGCAGTCGACGACCTGCAGTGGGCCGACGCCGCCACGCTGCAACTGCTGCGCTACGTCATCACCCGGCTGCGCGGGCGCAAATTCGCGCTCGTGTGCGCGTGGCGCAGCGACGAGATCGACACCGATCGTCCATGGATCGAGGCCGTCAGCGAAGCGGTCGACGCCGGGCTTGCGACACTCGTGACGTTGCAGCGGCTCGACGTCGCTGACATTGCGAGGCTGCTGCGTGCAGAACACGGCGGCGATGCCGCGTCGCTCGCCGAGCGCGTGCACCGCGAGGCAGAGGGGCTGCCGTTGGCGGTCGTGGCATACCTCGAGCACCTCGACGAGCCGTCGGCCGCCGCTGACTGGCCGCTGCCCCGCGGTCTGGGCCAGCTGTTCCGCACGCGGCTTGCACGACTGGACCAGACGGCGCGACAGGTCGTGACCGCGGCTGCGGCGATCGGCCGCTCGTTCGACTACGACACGGTGATGGCCGCCAGCGGCCGCACCGAGGCGGAGACCGTCAGCGCGCTGGAGACGTTGACGGCCCGCGCGATGGTCCGCGAGTTGCAGGCCCCGACAGGCGAGCCGCTGTACGACTTCAGCCATGACAAGCTGCGGTCGGTCGTGTACGAGGAAGCCAGCCTCGCCCGGCGTCGGCTGCTCCACGGACGAATCGCAGACGCACTGCAGAGCCGGTCGCGCGATGCCGAGCCCCCGTTCGCGCTGGCCGGGCGCATCGCCTACCACGAGCAGCGCGCCGGCCGCGATGCGCGTGCGGCAGAGATGTACGCGCAGGCCGGTGAGCGGGCACGCGCGCTGTACGCCAACGGCGAGGCGGTGGACCACCTGCGGCGGGCACTCGCGCTGGGTCATCCCGACACGGTTCGGCTGCACGAGGCTGTTGGCGACCTCGAGACGCGCGTCGGCGACTACGCCGCCGCTCTGGCAAGCTTCAGCACCGCAGCGGCCGCCGTCCCACACGGGTCGCCTCAGCTGGCGACACTCGAACATAAGATCGCCCAGGTTCATCTGCGTACCGGGGACCCGGTGGCCGCACGGGCACGGCTCGACGCGGCCCTCACCGCCCTCGGCGACGCCGACAACCCGGGTCAGCGTGCCCGGATCGCCGCCGACCGCAGCCTGGCAGCGGAACGCACCGGCCTCGTCGACGAGGCGGAGCTCGAGGCGCAGCGCGCGCTCGACCTGGCCGAGCGGGCCGCCGACCGCCGCGCGCTGGCGCAGGCCCGCAACATCCTGGGCCTGCTGGCACGCCATTCTGGTCAGCTCGTTGAGGCCGAACGCCAGCTGCAGTACAGCGTCGACCTGGCGGCGCAGATGGGCGAGCCGGACACGCAGATCACGGCCTTGAACAACCTGGCGCTGGTCCTCGGCGACGCACAACGGTACGACCACGCGCTCGAGCACGCGTCGACGGCAGCCACGCTGTGCGCGCGGATCGGCGACCGCCACCGCGAGGCGGCCCTGCACAACAACATCGCTGACCTGCTCCACGCCGCCGGCCGAGAGGACGAGGCGATGCGTCATCTCACCCGCGCGGTCACCCTGTTCGCCGAGGTCGGCGAGCAGGCGACCACCGAACCGGAGATCTGGAAGCTCGTCGACTGGTAGGCAACGACGCGGATGCTGCCCGGACACCGCACGCTTGCCGTAACGCCTCCGTCACGCCCGGCCCGCACGCTGCGATCACGACAGGAGGAGCACTCATGCGCATCACATCGTCGGTCACGTCGGTCTCGTGGATCCCCTCCGAGGCGATCACCGGGACAATGAAGCTTCCGGTCGTCATCGGCGTCGCCCACTGGGACCCACCGCCACCGGACATCATCGACGACCTCGAGCAGCTGCGGTTGGCCGACCGCTTCCGCTTCGCCAACGAGCTGCGCGCATGGATCGAGGTCGAGGGCGACGCCATCGTCGCCGCCGGCTACGACGGCGGTGGACGGATCGGCGCAACCACCCTGAGCCTGGGCGGCCTGCGCATGACGCTGCCAGGCGTGTCGTTTCCCGACATACAGCACGAACCGGAGTTCGGCGATGGCCGTGTCCGCTTCGTGCAGACCACCGGCGGCCGCACGGGGGCGCCCATGCCGCGCACGGTGCAACGCCCGCCATTCGTCCAGATCGTATCGCCGGTCGCGTGGACAACGCTGGCGCTGACCTTGCACGCCGACGGCACGGTGGAACGCGAGGTCGTGGGCGCGAGCCCGTTCCCACGCCACTGGATCTACGACGTCGACGGCAGGCTCGAAGCCAAGACCGGGATCACGGACTACAGGTCCTGGGCCGGTCAGAACTTCGGTGACTGGTCACCGTGGGGTGATCGGGATCAGGACGCCATCGTCGCGGACGCCGAGTCGGCCCTGGAACGGCAGCTGTCGACGACCGTCATGCGCGGCGGGGCCAAGCCCAAGATCCGCAAGCTGCACAAGGGCGCAACCCTGACCGAGCAGGGCACGCCGGGCGACGAGCTGTACCTGGTGCTCGACGGCATGTTGACGGTCGAGGTGGATCGCGAGCCCGTCGCCGACGTCGGCCCGGGCGCGATCCTCGGCGAGCGGGCGATGCTCGAGGGAGGCTCGCGCACATCGACGCTGCGAGCGATCACCGCGTGCAGGGTCGCGGTCGCACACGCCGACCAACTCGACCGGGATGCACTGTTCGAGTTGTCCGAAGGTCACCGGCGAGAAGAGCGGCCGGCGGCGGACGCGGCAGCGGGATGAGGCTGCACGTCTGTGGCGCCCGGGGGTCGACGCCGGCGCCAGGACCGTCCTTCCTGCGCTTCGGCGGACACACGTCGTGTGTGGCGTTCGCACACGACGACGCCGATGTGTCCCTGTTGTTGGACGCCGGCACCGGGATCCGACGCGTGTCACAGCTGCTCGACGACCGTCCCTTCGTCGGGGCGATCCTGCTCGGTCACCTGCACTGGGACCACACGCAGGGACTGCCGTTCTTCCGCGCAGGTGACCGCCGGGACGCCCGCGTCGATCTGTACCTGCCCGAGCAGGGCGGAGACGCGGAGGTGACGCTTGCCCGCGGGTTCTCACCGCCGCACTTCCCCATTGCCCCCAGCGGCCTGCGTGGACGCTGGCGGTTTCGCGGTCTGGACGAGGGCAAGCACCGCATCGCTGACTTCGACGTGCTCGCCCGCGAGATCCCCCACAAGGGCGGGCGCACGTTCGGCTACCGGATCAGCGACGGACTGGGCACCGTCGCCTACCTGTCGGATCACCATCCCGCGTCGTTGGGCCCGGGGCCACACGGGTTCGGGCCGTATCACGACGCCGCGTGCGAACTGGCCACCGGTGCCGATGTGCTGTTGCACGACGCCCAGTACGTTGCGCGGGAGTGGCCGCAGCGCAGCTCGTTCGGCCACTCGACCGTCGACTACGCCGTCGGACTCGCCGAAGCAGCCGGCGTCGACCGGCTCATGCTGTTCCACCACGAGCCGGCCCGCACCGACAAGGAGATCGACGACCTCACCAGGCGTGCGCAATCCAGTACTGGGATCGCCGTGGTCGCCGCGGCCGAAGGCGACGTGTTGGCGGTGCCGTCGCGCGATGACTGACGACCAGCTGCACGCGTACGTCCCGCAGCTCCTGCTGCACAGGGACGCCGCCGGTCCCCGACACTGGGAGACCGAGGGCACGCTCGTGTTCGCCGACGTCTCGGGTTTCACGCGCCTGACCGAGAAGTTGTCTCGCCACGGCAAGGCCGGTGCCGAAGAGATCGTCCGGACGATTTCGGACGTGTTCACCGTGCTGTTGACGGCGACCGCCGGCGGTGGTGACGTGCTCAAGCTCAGCGGTGACGCGCTCCTGCTGTTCTACGATTCGCCTGACCACGCGCAGCGCGCGTGCCACGCCGCGTCGACCATGCAGCGTGTACTGGGCGCCATCGGAGGCATCGACAGCTCGCGCGGTCGGGTGCGCCTGCGGATGTCGGTCGGCATCCACACCGGACGGTTCACGTTCTTCCTCTGTGGCGGTGACCACCTGGAGCTGTACGTCCTCGGCGGCGCAGCCACGACGACCGTGGCTACAGAATCCGCTGCACGCGTCGGCGAGGTACTCGTCAGCCAGACGACGGCCGCCGCGCTGCACGACGCCACGTATGGCGCACCGCGCGGCGACGCCGTCGTCCTGCGGTCCGTGCCGCCCCTGGCTCCGACCGCTGCGTCGCTCCCGCCGGCGGAACCTCCGGACGCCTCCGTCGGCGCACTGGCTCGCCGGTTCGTCCCGCCACCGCTGCGCGACCGGCTGGCAGACGACGACCTCGAGCACGAGCACCGGCGCGCGACCGTCAGCTTTGCGCACTTCGGCGGGGTCGACGACCTGATGGCGCGCGAGGGTGTCGCTGCGGCGTTCGAGCGGGTGCAGGCCCTGACGGCAGCGGCGATGCAGGCACTCGCCGACCACGGCGTGCTGCTGACCGCGACCGACGTCGCCCGCGGCGGCGGGGTGTTGATGCTGACGGCCGGCGCGCCCGACGCCACCGGCGACGACGAGGCGCGGATGCTGCGGGTGGCGCGGGCACTGGTCGACACCGCGTGCGGGTTGCCGGTACGGATCGGTGTCAATGCCGGCGATCTGTTCGTCGGCATCGTCGGCGCGCCGTTCCGGCGGACCTACTCGACGATGGGCGCCGCGACCAACCTGGCCGCGCGCATCATGGGCGTCGCGCCGTGGGACGGCGTGCTGGCCTCGGCTGCCGTCCTCGGCGAGGTTCGCGGGCGCTTTGCGACCACGCCAGTGCCGACGTTCACCGTCAAGGGGCGCGCTCAACCCGTCGAGGCCAGCCTCGTCGGCGCCGCGGTCAGCGCCGTCACCGCCTCCGCGGACCGGTCGGTGCCCTTCGTCGGCCGCGTCGATGAGCTCGACCAGTTGCACGCTGCACTCGCCGACGCGCTTGCCGGCCGCGGTAGCGTCGTCGAGCTCGTCGGTGACCACGGCTTCGGCAAGTCGCGACTGGTCGCCGAGCTGCGCTCGCAGGCGACGGCTGACATCGCATGGATCACGGCGACATGCGATCCGTACGAACGCACGTCGCCGTACCACACGGCGAACGGGATACTGCGGAGAATCCTGGGCATCCCCGTGTCCGCCACCCCCGCCGCCGCCGGCGCGGCGCTGTCCGACGTCGTCGAATCGGCCGCGCCGGATCTTGGCGCATGGCTACCGCTGATCGCCCACGTCGCACGAGCCGAGGTGCCGCAGACACCGCAGACGGTCGAGGTGGCGCCGCGTTACCGGCTGGTTCGCAGCCATCAGGCCATCGGCGACCTGCTGGCCGCGGTCGCGGTGGGCTCGGGCGTGGTCGTACTCGAGGACGCGCAGTACATGGACGACGCGTCCGCCGAGCTGATCGCCGCGGTGCTCGCACGCATGCTGCCGGCGCAGCCGTGGTTGGTGATCGTCACACGCGCCCGCGAGGCGGTCGGTCTCCACACGGGCCGCGGCTACGACGCGACCGTGCTCGACATCGGCCCCCTCGGACCCGAGGTCGCGACAGACCTCGCCGCACGGCTTGCCGAGCACACGCCGGTGCCGAGCCACCTGCTGCCCCAGCTCGTCGAGCGCGCGGCAGGCAATCCCTTGTTCCTCGCGGCGCTGGTCGATGCGCAGGGCACCGGATCCGGTGAGCTGCCACGTTCGGTCGAGACCGTCATCGCCGCGCGCATCGACCGGCTGGAGCCCGGCGACCGGCGTGCGCTGCGCTTCCTGTCGGTGCTCGGTGACCGGTTCGACGCTCACCTGCTCGACGCCAGCCTGTCGACGCTGGGCGTCGACAGCGGCCAGTCCGACCGGTGGGAGCGCCTGGCCGAGTTCGTCACCCGAGATGACCAGCGATTCGCGTTCCGCAACGCGCTGGTCCGCGAGGTCGCCTACGAGGGACTGACGTTTCGGCGCAGACGTCAGCTCCACGCGCTGGTGGCCGACGCCATCGGCACGTCGCGTCACGCCGCGGAGTCGCAACTGGCCATCCATCTGCTGCGAGCGGAGCGCTGGGGGGAAGCGTGGACCGTCGCTCGCGACGACGCCGCGCGCGCCCGCGACGGTGGTGCGAACGCCGTCGCCGGCGAGCTGTACGAGATGGCGCTGCGTGCCGCCCGCGGGCTGGACCTGCCCCCCGCCGACATCGCGGACACGGCACTCGCTGCCGGTGAGGTCTGGGAACACGCAGGCCTGTGGGATCGGGCGCTTGATGCCTACGCGGTGGCGGCCGGCGTGCTGCAGGACGGACCGGACCGACTGCACGTCGCGCTTCGTCGCGCGCGGGCGCTCGAAGGCGCGGGCCGCTACACCGAGGCGCTACGGTCGTATCGGCGGGTGCTGAGCAACGCGAACGTCACGACGGCCGGCACTGCACGCGACTGCTGCGTGGCCAGGGCACATGCCGGCTATGCATCGGTTCGGCTGGGCCAGAGCCGGCCCACCGACGCGATCCACCACGCGCACGACGCCGTCGAGCAGGCGCGGCGGGCCGGCGACGAAGAGACGCTGGCACACGCGTATCACCTGCTCGACCGGGCGCACGCCGCCTTGGGAGACCATGTGACCGCGGCCGGGTTTCGCGACCTCGCGCTGCCGGTGTTCGCTGCGCTGGGCGACCTGGCGGCGCAGGGAACGGTGCTGCACGACCTCGGCGCCGACGCGCAGCGCGCCGGACGCTTCGAGGAGGCCCTGTGGCTGTACGAGCGCAGCCACGAGGTGCGCAGCCGCGCCGGCGACGTCGTTCGCACTGCTGCCTCGTCCAACGCGATGGGCGAGGTGCTGCTCGAGCTGGGGCGCGCCGCCGACGCGCACGAGCGGTTCACCGAGGCGCTGCGGGCCTGGCGGGGCGCACGATCGCCCCGCGGCGTCGCCGAGGCCACTCACAACCTCGGCGTGGCCGCGCTGCACGATCGCGACGTCGCCGAAGCCGTCCGCCTGCTCCACGAGGCGGCCGAGCTCGCAGAACGCATTGGCGCTGAGGCGCTCAGCGACGAGATCCGGCTGCCGCTCGCGGAGGCGCTGCTGGCATCCGGCAGGTACGTCGAGGCATGGGACGCCGCAGGCCGGGCGGTCCACAGCGTCGACAGCGCGGCGGCTGGCAGGGCGCACCGCATCCGAGCGGAGGCGCTGATGCGTACCGGCGGGACTGCTCGGGCATGCACGGAGCTGACTACGGCGATCGCGCTCGCCGACGCCGCGGGTGATACGACCGGCTGCACTGCAGCGCGACTGTTGCTCGGGCAGATCGACGACGTGACTCGGGGCGAGGGCGGCTCGAAACACGCCGGTGACGACGGGCCGCCCTCCCAGCGATCACCGCGTTCGCCCCGTCGCGAACAGCGCCAACGGGTGGCCTCCGGTCGTGCATGACAGGTGGCCACCCGTGCGTCAACCGCTCGGAACTTCGGTCGGCGCCGGCGGCAGGCTCGGCAGTTCGGACGGCGACCCCTGATTGGCCGGCACGACGGCAATGGTCGCAGCGTCCCAGCGGCCGAACTGCTCGTCGACCTGGATGTCCAGCGACGCAACGAACTCGGTGATGTAGTCGTTGAACGCCTGTCCGCCGGATGCGCTCTCGAGCTCGGTCCGAATCTGGGACTCGACGTCGGCGAACTCCTGAGCCGGCACCTGCCCGGTGACCTCGATCACGTGGAAGCCGAAGTCGCTCTTGATGGGTCCAACGATCTCGCCCTCGTCGGCCGCGAACGCCGCCTCCTCGAACTCCGGCACCGTCGCGCCCTTCGCCACGGGTCCCAGGTCGCCGCCGTTCTGCGCCGACGCCGTGTCGATCGACACCTCGCTCGCGACCTCGCCGAACTCCTCACCCGACGCGATCCGGTCGATCGCGTCCTGGGCCTCCGCCCGCTTCTCTGTCAGGATGTGGCGGACTTCGATCTTCTCGCCGTACTGACCCTGCGGGTCCTCATCGTAGGCCGCTTGCACGTCGTCGTTGGACACGTCTTCGGCGAGCTGCGCCGTGATCTCGTTCTGGACGACCTGATCCCGCAGGTTCGCCTCGATCTCCGCGTCAGAGACGTTGGCCTCATCGATGACCTGTTGCAGCGCCTCCTCACCGCCGGCCTGCTCGACCAGCTGGGCGCGCTGCTCGGCGATCTCGTCGTCCGTCACCTCGATGTCGCGATCCTCCGCGGCCAGGCGCAGGATCTCGGTGCGGATCAGGTTGGTCAGCACGCCGGCCCGCAGGTTCTGCTCGACCGTGCCGGACTCGTCGGCAGCGATCTCGCTGGCTGCGCCAGACCCCTCGGCACGTCTGGTGAAGGCCTCGTCGAGATCCGCGACGGTGATCTCGGTGTCACCGACCGTCGCTGCGACGTCCGATGATGACGCGCTGCTGGTGCATGCAGCGAGCGCCAGGACGAGCGCAACGATGAGGGCTGGCAACGCCACGACACGGCGCAGGCGGGCAGGGAGATGCACGGCGAAGACCGACCTTTATAGGGGAGGAGGTGACGCGTCCGACAAGTGTAGTGACGCACCCACCGCCTCGCCGTCGTGAGCCCTGGACTCAGGCGGCGCCGTCAGGACCCGAGATCG
>JAHELV010000080.1 GCA_024644015.1 Nitriliruptorales bacterium | reverse complement strand
GATGTTCATCGGACTACAAGCTCCTTGGACCGCGCCAGCGCAAGCTGCGGCAGTGTGGTGTGGGGGTCCAGCTCCACGCGAGTGCATAGAGTATCGGACCGGTCCAACCTACCGAGTCAGGCCTTCACCCACCGGCGGCCAGACGGCCGCCCTCACCCACCGATCCCCACCCACCGGCGGCCTGACGGCCGCCCTCACCCACCGATCCCCACCCACCGGCGGCCTGACGGCCGCCCTCACCCACCGATCCCCACCCACCGGCGGCCTGACGGCCGCCCTCACCCGCCGAATCGACCTCCGATGCCCGCACAGCCCGCGACCCGTCTGCGTCTGCACGGGTGGCGCCATCCCACCGTCGTCGCCGTCGCGCTGATCGGCCTCGCCGCGGGGTTCGCGCAGTACACGGTGACGGCCTCGTTGTCAGATGTCGCTACGGCCTTCGGCGCGACCGACGCGCCGACCGTGGCCGAACAGGCAGGTCTGTCGGCCAGCACCGTGGGCCGCGGTCTGGCGGTCATCAGGTTCGCCAGCTTGGCGGCCCTGCTGCTGTCCAGCTTCGCCGACCGCGTCGGCCGTCGAAGGGTGCTGCTGTGGTGCACCGGCGCGGGGCTGGCGCTGACATCCGTTGCCGCGGCCAGCCCGACGTTCTGGTGGTTCGTGGCGATCATCGCGGTGAGCCGGCCGTTGCTGTCGACGACCACGGCGGTCGGCGCGGTCGTCGCCGGTGAAGAGACGACCAGCGCGAATCGCAGCAGTGCGGTCGCGCTGGCGATCGCGGGCTACGGCATCGGGGTCGGGCTGGTCTCGCTGGTCCGGGTCCCGCTCGACCAGGCGCTCGGCATCGGGTTTCGCGGGTTGTTCGCACTGACGCTCGTGCCGCTGCTCCTCCTGCCCCTGCTGGCGAGGCTGCTCGGCGAACCCGACCGCTTCGTCGCGCTGCGGGAGGCCACCGCGGAGCGGCCACGGCTCCGTGCGCTGACCGCGGTGGACGCACGACTGCGGCCGCGCCTGATGCTGCTGACGGTCGTCGCCTTCATGGTCAACTTCGTGACCGGGCCGATCAACACGTTCCTGTTCTTCTATGCGGAGGGCACGCTTGGGGTCAGCCGCACGGTCATGGCCGGTGCGGTCGTCGGCTCAGGGCTGCTCGGCCTCGGCGGACTCCTGCTCGGCAGATGGGTTGCAGACCGGTCCGGCCGCCGACCGACCGCCATTATGTTTCACTTGCTGCTCGCGGTCTCGGGCATCGTCGCCTACAGCGGCTCGCCCCTGGCGTTGATCGGTGGGTTCTGGTTGGGCGTCACGGCGCAGGCCGCGTACGGACCCGCGTTCGGGGCGCTGTCGACCGAGGTGTTCCCGACCAGCCACCGCGCGACCGCGCAGGGCTGGCTGGCCGCCGCCGGCGTGCTTGGCGCGACCGCCGGCCTCGTGCTGTTCGGTGCGATCAGGGACGCGTCGGGATCATTCGTCGTCGGCGCCCTTGCGGTTGCCGTTCCCTGTGCGCTGGCCGCGACGGCCTATCTGGCTCTGCCTGAAACCCGCGGTCTGGAACTCGAGCAGAGCGCCCCCGAGCTCGGTTTCGACGAACAGATCGCCGGTCTCTGACCGGCTGGTCGCCGTGTCCTCAGCGCTGCTCGATGCGCACGAGGACCCGCCCCCGCGTCCGGCCTTGGAGGATCGCGTCGAGAACGGGTTCGAGGTCGTCGAGACCGACCTCCTGACTCGCGTCCAGCGCGCCAGGCCGCAGGTCGTCGCCCAGGCGGCCCCACAGCGCGCGTCGCTCGTCGATGCCGAAGTTGGCCGAGTCGATGCCCGCAAGCGTGACACCGCGCAGGATGAACGGCGCGACAGTCGTGTCGAGCTTGAGGCCTGCGGTGTTGCCGCTCGCCGCGACGATCCCACCGATCGACAGCATGGACAGGATCGCCGCCAGCGGCGCACCACCGACGCAGTCGACCGCGGCTGCCCACTGCTGCTTGCCCAGCGGCCGGATGTCGTCGGTGTCGAGCCGGTCGATGACCTCGCGTGCACCACGCTCCCGCAGCCAGTGCTCGGCCTGACGGTCGCCCGTACTCGCCACGACGTGGTAACCCTGGCCGGCGAGCATGTCGACACCCATGCTGCCGACGCCCCCACTGGCACCGGTGACCAGCACGGGACCGTCGTCGGGGGTGACGCCCTGCGCCTGGATGCGCTGCACCGACATCGCCGCGGTGAAGCCGGCGGTGCCGATGGTCATCGCCTCCTTCGGTGACAGGCCCTGCAGCGGCACCACCCAGCCCGCGGGAACCCGGGCGAACTGCGCGTAGCCGCCGTGGTGTGCGACCCCGAGGGCGTAGCCGTGCGCAAGCACCTGATCGCCTGCCGAGAAGCCGTCGCTGCGCGACTCGACGACGGTGCCGGCCATGTCAATGCCGGGGATCAGTGGTGAGATGCGGGCGACCTGTCCGTTGGGGATCGTGGCCAGCGCGTCCTTGTAGTTGACGCTGGAATAGGCGATGCGGACGGTCACGTCACCCTCACCAAGGTCATCCGGCTGCCACAGGCGCACTCCGCGGCGTGTCGCGTCGCCCTCTCTGACGGCCACAAAGGCTGCGAACTGCTCCGGCACGTCTGACATCCCGACCGGCTCCTCTCGTTAGGCTGCAGCGGCTACCTTGCCCTGCGCCGGCCGCCACGAACCAGACCAGCCGCGCCTGCGGTGCCTGCTGACGCCCGCAGGCAGTAGCCTTGCGCGCTGTCGCCGAAGCGAAGGTTCGTCCGTTGCCACGCCCGCTGCTGGTCACCAACGACTTCCTGCCGGATGTCGGCGGGATACAGCAGTTCGTCTCTCAGATCGCAGCTCGTCTCGAACACGTCGGCGTGTTCGCGCCCGCCCACCCCACCGCTGACGACGGCGCGCTCGGCTACCCCGTGTGGCGTGGTCCGCGGCGGTATCTGTGGCCGACACCGGCCACGCTGCGGGCGCTGCGAGTGGCGGTTGCCGAGCACCGCGCCACGGTGATCGTGTTCATGGCTCCGGCACCGCTCGCACCGCTCGGCCCCGCGGTCGGCCTGCCGTGGGCGGTGTGCAGCCATGGCGCCGAGCTGGTCCTGCCGGCGCGCATCCCGCTCGTGCGGCAGCTCCTCGCGTCCGTTCTCCGGCGCGCCAACCACCTGTTCGCCGTCAGTGAGTACACCGCGGCGGTGCTGCGGGCGCTGGTCGGCGACAGCGGACCGCCGGTCGGGCTGGTACGCAACGGCGTCGACCTGCAGCGGTTCGCCCCCGATGTTGACGCGACGGCTGTGCGGCGGCGCTACGCCCTCGGATCGGGGCCCGTGGTCGTCAGCGTCGGCAGGCTCGTGCCGCGCAAAGGCGCCGACCGCCTGATCGCAGCCCTTCCGCTGGTGCGCGCGACGCTGCCGGAGACACGCCTGCTGGTGGTCGGCGCGGGACGCTATCGGCGGCGGCTGCGACGCCTTGCGCGGTCGGTCGGCGACGGTGTCGTGTTCACCGGAAGCGTCGACTGGGCGCAGCTGCCGGCCTACTACCGCGCCGGCGACGTGTTCGCGCATCCGAATCGCAGCCGGTGGGCCGGCCTGGAGCAGGAAGGGTTCGGGGTCGTCTTCCTCGAAGCGCAGGCCTGTGGCCTGCCCGTGATCGCCGGCCGCAGCGGCGGCAGCCCGGAGGCGCTGCGCGCGGGGGTCACCGGGCTGCTGGTCGACGGGCGTGACGTGGAGCAGATCGCTGACGCGATCATCGCGCTACTGCACGATCCCGCGACGACGGCGCGCATGGGCGGCGCCGCGCGCGACTGGGTCACCCAGGGGTGGGACTGGGACACGATCGTCGCGCGGTTCGCCCACGATCTGCGCCGCCTCGAGGCCTAACAGCGGTCACCGCCGACGCGGGTCCCGAGCTCCAGGCGGCTCGCGGCCGGCGGATGGGTCCACCACCACAGACGCGCCCACGTCGGGGGTGCGGGGTCCGACAGGTTGCGCTCGACCAGCCCACGCTGCGCGGCGCAGTAGTCGGCTGTCTCGCCCGTCAGCTCGAGCGCACCGATATCGGCGGCCGCCTCGGCGCGACGGCTCGCCCACGAGGCGACCGGAGCTGCGACGAACAGCGCGATCACGATAACCGCGACGACGACGGCCGCGCCATGCGGGTCGGCGAGGTAGCGCTGTCGACCATGACGCACCCGCCGGCGCAGGACGCCGTCGACCAGGGCGCACAGCAGCCACAGGCCGGCCGTGCTGCCCAGGATCCCGCGCAGAAGGTCCCGGTTGCGTTGGTGGGACAGCTCGTGGGCCACGACCAGCGCCACCTGTGCCGGTGGGCGCTCGAGCAGCGTGTCGTACAACACGATGCGCTGAGTGCCGAGCACTCCAGCGACGTACGCGTTCTGTCGGGTCGTACGACGGCTTGCGTCCGCGACGAGCAGCGTGGCGTCCGGGCGACCCGCCGCATCGAGCACCGGCTCGAGTGCGGCCCGCACCGGTCCGTCGGGCAGCGCGACGACGTCGAACCGCAGTGGCTCGATCACCACCGGCGCGGCAAGGGTCGCGCTTGCGACGACGATCAACCCGGCGGGCGCAGCCATCAGCAACCAGCGCTGCGGCCAGCGCGCCATCAATCCGTATCCTGCGAGCGCGGCCAGCGTGACCGACAGGCACAGAATCCCCAGCTCGATCGACCAGTCGCCGGCCCACCCGGCCAGGGACTGTGTGGACAGCCCGAACGCGCGTGCGTGCAGATGTCTCCAGACCGCGATCGGTAGCCGGGCGATCGTGGTCGCCGCAACGACCGCGGCGACCACGGCGGCCGCGGCGCGCACCGGGCGCTCGGCGCCCACCAGCGCGACGATCCGCGCTACCAGGGACCGGCCCCGCGCCGTCAGGGCCACGAACGACGTCAGGGCCACGTCGATCAGCACACCCGCAATGGCGGCCTGGCGCACCGGCACGCGGTAGTCCGAGATTCGCTGGAGCAGCGGCGGAGCGAACCAGCGGGCGGGATCGGGCACGGACCCCAGATCCGGCGCCAGTGGCCTGAAGACCACCGCGGCGACACCGGCGACCACGACGACGCCGGTGGCCACCGCCCACGGAACCGTCCCGCCGGGCAACCGGACAAGGATGAATGCGTCGTCGGACCGCCGGCGCGCCATGGCCGCCAACGTATCGCCGCTGGATGCGACCTACCGGTGCACGGCCCGTTCGATCGGCAGGAATCTGTTCCGCGGGGCGAGCCCGGCCCGTTGGAGCGCCCGGACCGCCCGAGCCTCTTCGAGGTCGAGCACTACCGCTTCGCCGGTGGGCCGGTCGAGCAGCGCTGTCACGATGCAGTCGTCGCAGGCGGTCGTGTGCTGCATCGCGCAGTCCTGGCAGTCGATTCGCATCGCCAATCCTCCACCCGAGGCGAACGTCAGTTCGATAGCCTAGCACACTCGGACCGGCGATATCGCGACCGACGACCGCTCCATGTTCGTGCCGCAGGCGCCCGGTAGGCTCGCGGAGCCATGATGCGCCGCTCACCGGGCCGCAGCGCCGGAGGCGGCCATCGGATACGGGGACATGATGGGCATACGGATCGTCTGGTTTCGTCGCGACCTGCGGCTGCACGACCATCCGGCGCTGCACGCGGCGCTCGACGATGCGACGGACGACACACGGGTGGTCCCCCTCTTCGTCTGGGATCCCGCGATCGTCGAACGTGGACGTGTCAGCCCGGCCCGCCTGGCCTACCTGTGCGACGCGCTGGGCGATCTCGACGAGCGGTTGCGCGAGCGGGGGGCCCGGCTCGTAGTTCGCCACGGTGCTCCGGCGACGGTGGTCGCCCGGCTCGTAACCGAGGCGCGCGCGACCAGGGTGCACTGGACGCGCGACTTCACGCCGTATGCGCGGCGGCGTGACGCGGCCGTGCGCAACGCACTCGCCGAGCTCGACGAGCCCCCCCACGTGGCTGACCACGAGGGCGTCGTGATACACGAACCAGGCAGTGTGCTGACCAACGACGGTGGCACGTACAAGGTGTTCACGCCGTTCAACCGTCGCTGGACGCAATTGAGCGTGAAGGATCCTTTGGACACACCGATCAGCGTCCCTGGCGACGGCAGCGTGGCCGGCGACGATCTGCCGACCGCGACCGACCTGGACCTCGGGCCGATCGAGGACCGCCAGGCCGGCGGCGAGACGGAAGCGGTCCAGCGAATGGAGCGATTCCTGCGCAACGGGATCGACGACTACGACAACCGGCGCGACGTACTCGCGGCGGACGGCACCAGCCGGCTGTCCGCAGACCTGCACTTCGGCTGCCTGTCGGCGCGGCGGCTGCACGCACGGCTCGACCGCCGCAACCCCGGCCAGAAGGCCTTCGCGACCGAGCTGGCCTGGCGCGAGTTCTACCTGCACGTCCTCGCAGCTTGGCCCGAAGTCCTGACGACCGAGTTCGATGCGCGGTACCGCAACCTGCCATGGTCCCAGGACGAGGACGAAGCCGCGGCCTGGCGCGACGGGATGACCGGCTACCCGATCGTCGACGCGGGTATGCGCCAACTTCTTCGCGCCGGGTGGATGCACAACCGCGCGCGCATGATCGTCGCCAGCTTCCTGTGCAAGGACCTGCTGATCGACTGGCGCATCGGTGAGGACCATTTTCTGGCGCACCTGATCGATGGCGACCTCGCCAGCAACAACGGCGGGTGGCAGTGGGCCGCTGGAACCGGCACCGACGCTCAGCCGTACTACCGCATCTTCAATCCGGTCACCCAGGGCGAGCGCTTCGATCCCGATGGTCGCTACGTGCGGCGGTGGGTGCCCGAACTCGCCGAGGTGCCGAACCGCTACATCCACCACCCGTGGGACATGCCCGACGAGGTGGCCGCAGACTGCGGGGTCCGCGTCGGTCGTGACTACCCCGAACCCATGGTCGACCACGCCGCGGCCCGCACGCGGGCGATGGCCTGGTTCGACCAGCACCGCGTGAGCACCTGAGGGCGACGCGGCCGTCATGCGGTTACGCTTGCAGCCGTCGACGTAACGGCATCGCCAGACGCGACGGCACCGTCGATGGTGCGCCTGTTCAGGCCGAAAGCGGTCGTCCTCCGACCAGGAGTGGTTCTTGCCGGGTTACAGCTTGCTGATCATTGCCGGGCTCGGTGGACTTGCCATCGCACTGGGCAAGATCGTGCACCGGTTCGTGCCCGAGATCGTCGTCTACCTCGCGCTCGGTATCCTCATCGGGCCAGACGGCCCGTTCGAGTTGATCAACGACGCGAACCTCGTCGAGCTGAGGCTGCTGACCGAGATCGCGCTCGCCGCCATCATCTTCCTGATCGGCGACCGGCTGCGTATCGAGGATCTCCGCACTCGCAGACGATTGCTGCTACCGCTGAACCTGGTCCAGCTGGTCGCCACCGCTGTCCTGGTCTTCCTCGCGATGCGCATGATCGGCGTCGACCCGCGTGTCGCCGCGGTGCTCGGGTTGATCGCCGCCGAGACCGGCGTGCTGACCGTGACCGCCACGATCAAGCAGGAGCGCGCGGCCGGCCGGCTGACCGACGTCGTGCTGTCGAGCGTCGCACTGACGAACGTCGCGGTCGCCGCGTTGTTCGGGCTCGCGTTCCCCTTCATCCTCGCCGCGTCCGGTGAGGCGGCCGGGCCATCCGACACGATACGGGTGTTCGCACAGATCGTGATCGCGTCGGGGGGCATCGGCGTGCTGGCGGGCGTGCTGATCAAGAACTACGGACCAGCGATCGAGAGCTCGGGCGACCTCCTGCTGTTCCTCGTGCTGCTCCTCACCGGCATGACCGGTGCCACGATCGCCGTAGACGGCTCGGTGGTGGTGACGGCCCTGGTCGCGGGGCTCTACGTGGCGAACGTGACACCGTGGCTGGCGGATCGGTTCTTCGCGGCGATCCGCACGCTGGAAGCACCCATCTACCTGATCTTCTTCATCGTCGCCGGTGCCGACATCCATCTCGACGAGCTCGCCACCGTCGGCATCTTCGGCGCGGTGTACGTGATCGCCCGCACGATCGGCAAGGTCGGCGGATCCACGCTCGGCGCCCTGACGGCCGGTGTGGACAACGCCAACCTCGGGTCCCGCACGGGACTCGCGCTGCTTCCGCACGCCGGCATGGCCATCGCACTCACTGCCTTCGTCTCGGAGTTCGCACCCGAGCTCGGTGCCCGGGTCTCACCGATCGTGCTGGGCTCGATCGTGGTGTTCGAGCTCATGGGGCCGCTGGTGACCCGTCGTGTGCTGCGGTCGGCGGGCGAGGCGGGCAGCGCGGGCGCCGCCGTCGAGCCCGAGCTCGAGCTCGCCCGCGTCCGAACCGTGCGCAAGGTGTTGATACCGGTCGGCAACCGCACCGTGCTGGTCCCGCGCCTCGCCTTCCTGCTCGACCTCGTCGGCAGCCTCGGCGCCGACGTCGTCGCCGTGCACGTGTCCTACCCGACGACCGACGACCCCGAGGACGCGGAGCCCGACGTCCTCGCGATGTTCCGCGAGGCCGCCGAGGAGCGGGGAATCACGTGCACCACGGTGCACCGGCGCACTGAGTCGGTGGCGCGGGCAATCGTCGACGCCGCCGAAGCCGACGAGGTCGACCTCATCGTGATGGGCGAACCGGCCCGCACGACCCTGCTGGAGCCGACCAGGTGGGGCCTCATCAGCCAGCGGGTCGTCCGAGACTCCCGCGTGCCCGTGCTCGTCTATCCGGTGGACCCGAGCCACCCCGATCACGTGCCCGACATGTACATGCACCGGTCAAGGAGCCGCCGCGCAGACACCGGCGCACCCGCTGTCACGGGACGGGCGGGCTCTGCGCAGCTCGAGGCCGAAAGCTCGGACACGGAGGTCTCACCGTCACCACCGACCGACGACGCGTCCACGCGGAGGTAGCCGCTCGCCCCGGCCGTTGGTCATGTCGGAGACCAAACGCAACGACGGGCGGGCGCCCCGTGCGACCCTTGGAAGGGCGAGCCGGCGACGCTGATGGACGGAAGGGCACCTCGGATGATGAAGCCCGACATCGCGGTCATCGGCGGTGGCGCCGCCGGTCTCGGTGCGGCCATGTGGGCCCGCCGCTACGGCGCGGACGTCGTGCTGATCGAGCGTGACCGCCTCGGCGGGGACTGCACGTGGACCGGTTGCGTGCCTTCAAAGGCCGTCATCGAGTACGCCAGGCGCGTGCACCATGCGCGCGAGGTCGGCTTCACGGAGCCGATCGACACCGCGGAAGTGCTTGGCCGCGTGACGAAGGTGGTGCACGAAATCGCGGGCGACGAGGACGCCGGCACTCTCGGCAGGCTGGGCATCACCGTCCTGAACGGGCAGGCTCGGTTCGTCGCACGCGATGAGCTGGACATCGACGGTACGCGCGTCCGGCCCGGCGTCACGATCATCGCGACGGGATCGACAGCGGTCGTTCCCCCGATCGCTGGCCTCGCCGACGCAGAGCCGCTGACCAACGAGCAGATCTTCACGCTCGAGCGTTTCCCCGAGCGACTCGCCGTGCTCGGCGCCGGTGCGATCGGGTTGGAGCTCGGGCAGGCGTGCCAGCGACTGGGCAGCGACGTCACGCTGCTGGACCTCGCTCCGCGCATCGCGATCGGCGAGGAGCCCGAGACAAGCGCCGCGCTGGCGTCGGTGCTGCGACGGGAAGGCGTCGGCATCCACACCGGTGTCCGCGTAGATGCGGTGCGCACGACGGGTGGCGATGTGACGTTGTACGCGGGCGACACGCCGCTGGTGACGGCCGATCGCGTTCTGGTGGCCGTCGGTCGGCGGCCGGTCACCGATGGGCTGGACCTGGACCGTGCCGGCATCGACCTGGCCGACGACGGCACGATCCCCGTCGACCGGCGCATGCGGACCTCCATCCGTGGGATCCTGGCGGTCGGCGATGTGACCAGGTACCCCCGGTTGACACACTCGGGCTACCGCATGGGACAGATCGCCGCGCATACAGCACGCAGCAGGCTGCCGTGGCGGTTCTCGCCCGGCACGCTGCCGTGGGCGATCTTCACCGACCCTGAGGTCGGTCGAGTGGGGATGACCGAGGCGACCGCATTCGAACGTTGGGGTGACCGGGCTCGCGTCGCGACCTTCCCGATGCGCAAGACCGACCGAGGCCGGGTCGCGGCCGCCACTGACGGTTTCGTGAAGCTGATCGCGGCGCCGCATCCGGTGGCGCGCACCCTGCTCGGCGGGCGCATCGTTGGGGCCACGGTGGTGTGTCCCAGTGGCGCGGACGTCATCGGCGAGCTGGCACTCGCAGTCCGCAGCCGCACAAGCGTCGCCCGCCTGGGCCAGACGGTGCACGTCTACCCGTCGTGGTCGTTTGCGGTCTGGCAGGCAGTGGGCCGATTCACAGGAGTGCTCGACGGGGCATCGGCCCGTCCGGCGCGCAACAACTGATCCCAC
>JAHELV010000039.1 GCA_024644015.1 Nitriliruptorales bacterium | reverse complement strand
AGACTGCGGCATGCAACTCGCACCACTGACCCACGAGTTGTCCCGCCACGCTGCGACGCTGCTCCAAGAGGCGTTCGCCGAGCACTGGCCGAGGGCGTGGCCGACGATCGCCGACGCGCTCACCGAGGTGCACGAAGCGCTCTCGGCGGACAGGGTTGCCATTTCGGCGGTCGATGGTGGCGCCCTGCTCGGCTGGATCGGCGCGCTGCCGACCGACTACGGCGACCAGACGTGGGAGCTGCACCCGCTGGTCGTCGCCGCCGACGTTCGTGGTCGGGGCATCGGACGTGCGCTCGTCGAGGCGCTGCTGCGCGAGCTCGCCGCGCGTGGCGTCGTGACGGTCATGTTGGGCACCGACGACGAGGACGAGATGACGTCGATCGGCGGAGTGGACCTGTATCCCGACATTCTCGGCCGCCTACGTGACATCGAGGACCGCAAGGGCCATCCGTTCGCCTTCTACCGCCGGCTCGGCTTCGAGGTCGTCGGCGTCGTACCCGACGCCAACGGACTCGGTAGGCCCGACATCCTGATGGCGCGGCGGCTGGCGCCGTGACGGCGGTGACGACCGGCCATGTCCCCTATGGTGTCGGCGTAGATGGACACCCGGGTCGGCACGGCATCATGGACGGACCGCACGCTGGTCCGCGACACCGATTGGTATCCGCAGCGGTCGATGTCCGCCGAGGACCGACTGAAGTACTACGCGTCACAGTTCGACGTCGTCGAGGTCGACGCCACCTACTACTACCCGCCGACGCAGGAGCTGGTCGGTCTGTGGGCCGAGCGAACACCGGCGGACTTCCGTATGGACGTCAAGGCGTTCGCGCTGCTGACGCACCACCCGGCACGACCTGACGCGGTGTGGGACGACGTCCTCGCACACCTGCCGGCCGACCACGCCGACCGGCGGTCCATCTACCTGTCGCACCTGCCTGAGGCGGGCGTCGACCTGGCCTTCGAGCGCTTCGCCGACGCGCTGCTGCCGCTGCACTCGGCCGGCAAGCTCGGCGCCGTCTTCCTCCAGTTCCCCAAGTGGTTCACCAACCGGCGTGACAACCGCCGCTACCTCGACTCGCTGGCCGACCGGCTGCCCGAGTACGACGTGGCCGTCGAGTTCCGCCACGGCAGCTGGTTCTCCGGAGAGAGCGGGCCCAAGACGTTGCAGCAGCTCGAACGCCAGGGTCTGGCGTACGTCTGCGTCGACGAGCCGCAGGGCTTCGATTCGTCGGTCCCACCGGTGATCGCGGCGACCGCCGACCTCGCGGTGATCCGCTTCCACGGCCACAACGCCGACGCGTGGGAGGCGACGGGCATCTCCCCCGCCGAGCGCTTCCGCTATCTGTACTCCGAGGACGAGCTGGCCACATGGGCGCCCAGGGTGGCCGAGCTCTCGGCGTCGGCAAGCGACACGCACGCGTTGTTCAACAACTGCTATCAGGACTACGGCGTACGCAACGCCCGCCAGCTCGCGGACCTGCTTGCAGCGCTCGACTGATTGCCGCGGGGCGCCCATCAACCGCCGGCGGTGTGGTCGTGCGCCCACTGCGCCAGGTCGGAGACGAGGTGAGGCAGGTCGATCATGCGTGCGGCCTCGCTGCGGTCACGTCGGTAGATGCGGTGGGTGTCGGAGACGGTCACGTCGTGGTCCGGCCGGTCCAGCACGGCGATCTCGTCGCCCGCCCGGACCGCGCCGGGTTCCAGCACCCGCAGATAGGCGCCCGGCCGGTCCAGTGCGCCGAACCTGCGCACCCAGCCCCTCTCGCCCATCTGCGCGGCGAACGTCGCGCACGGGACCCGAGGACCCGACAGCGCAACCGTCGCGGTGCCGATGCGCCACCGCTCGCCGATCAGCGCGGCGTTGACGTCGATGCCCCGGGTGGTCAGGTTCTCGCCGAACAGCCCCGGGCGCAGCACGCGGTCGAGTTCGTCCGCCCACCAGTCGTAGTCCTCACCGGCGAAGGCATACAACGCCCGGTCGCTGCCTCCGTGATAGGTGGGGTTGCCGACCCGATCGGACACGAAACCGGTGAGCCCGACCGCAACGGCACCCTCGGCCGCGTGCTTGTCGATCGCGGTGTCGATCACCCGGTTGCCCACCATCTTGGGTCGTGGAATCGCGACGTTGACGTGGCTGACGTATGCGCTGGACATGCACGATCCATGGCGTTGACGAGCCGTGGCCACCACCCTACGGGCGTGGCGCGCGGCTGAGGGCGCCCGACGGCGGCCCGTGAGCGAGTATCGGTGGCGGCACCCCTACAGCGTGCTCGCGACCTGGTCCGCCGCGGCGACCGTGGCGTCAAGGTCGTCGTCGGACTGGGCGAGGCTGAAGAAGAACGCCTCGTATCCCGAGGGCGGCAGGTAGATGCCCGCGTCGAGCATGCCGTGGAAGAACCGCGCGTAGCGGCCGTGGTCGGCGGCCTTCGCGTCCTCGAAGTCGCGCACCGGCTCGTCGGCGAAGAACAGGCCTGCCAACGAACGCACCCTCTGGATCTGCACGCCGATCCCGTGTTCGGAGAACACCGCGGCCAAGCCGTCGAGCAGGCGGTCGGCACGCCGGTCGAGCCCCCGGTACACGCCGTCGTCGAGCAGCCGCAGCTGCGCGAGCCCCGCTGCGACCGCGACGGGGTTGCCCGAGAGGGTGCCGGCCTGGTACACGGGCCCGCTCGGCGCAAGCTGTCCCATGACGTCGGCACGACCGCCGAACGCCGCGAGCGGGAATCCGCCGCCGACGACCTTGCCGAGAGCCACCAGGTCCGGCGTGACCCCATACACCTCGCAGGCGCCACCCGGGGCCAGGCGAAAGCCCGTCATCACCTCGTCGAACAGCAGCAGTGCGCCGTGCCGGGTCGTCAGTTCGCGCAGGTGTGCGAGGAAGCCGTCCTCGGGTGGCACCACACCCATGTTGGCCGCGACCGGTTCACAGATGACGACTGCGACCTGGTCACCGCTCTCGTCGAAGACCGAGTCGATCGCCGCCCGATCGTTCCAGGCGACCACCGTCGTGTCAGCGGCTGCGCCCTCCGTGACCCCGGGCGAGTCGGGCAGGCCGAACGTCGCGACACCGCTGCCGGCCGCTACCAGCAGCGCGTCGCTGTGGCCGTGGTAATGCCCGGCGAACTTGATCAGCTTGGACCGGCCGGTGGCGCCGCGGGCCAGGCGGATCGCGCTCATCGTCGCCTCGGTGCCACTCGATACGCACCGCACCTGGTCGATCGCGGGCACGCGTGCCACGACCTCCTCCGCGAGGGCGACCTCGGCCTCGGTCGGCGCACCGAAGCTCGATCCGTGCGCCAGCGCCTCCTGTGCGGCTGCGAGCACCTCGGCGCGCGCGTGGCCGAGGATCAGCGGGCCCCAGCTGTTGACGTAGTCGATGTAGCGGTTGCCGTCGACGTCGTGCATGTACGCGCCCTCGCCGTGGGCGATGAACCGCGGTGTGCCACCGACGCTGCGAAACGCCCGGACCGGCGAGTTGACCCCGCCGGGAATGACCTGCTCGGCGCGGGCGAACAGCTCGGCTGAGGTGTCCGCGGAGGACCGGGTCGTGAGACGTACGTCGCGTTTCGCGCTGATGGGGTTACCTCCGCTTCGGACAGGCGGCCGGCACCACCCGGCGGGACGTCTCCACCGTCACGCGTTGACCTTCGTCGTCTGGTCGGCCGCTGGGGTGACACCGAAGTTGTCGGCGTAGAGCATCGCCACACGGCTCAGCTCCTGCGCGGTCAGATCCGGCACCGACGCCGCACCGGCGAACTCGGTGATCTGCTCACGGCCGTAGATGTTGGGCAGCGTGGTCGCGACGTTGGGATCGGCCAGCACCCAGCGCAGCGCCGCCTGGCCCAACGTCCGCCCGGATCCGGTGAGGAAGTCGAGCGCGGCGACCTTCTGAACCCCCTCCAGCAGCCAGCTACGGGGCCGGTGGCGGCGGTGGTCGGTCTTGGGGAACACGGTGTCCGCGGTCAGGTTGCCTTCGAGCATCCCGCTCGAATGGGGCACGCGGACGATCATCTGGGTGCCCGTCTGCGCGGCGGTGTCGAGCAGCTCGCGCCCCGGGGACTGCTCGAGCAGGTTGTAGATCATCTGCATCGCCGGCACCCGACGCGTGCGCATCGCGTGGACCCCCTCGTCGAGCCAGCCGATCTTTGGGCCCAGCGCGACACCGAACGCGCGGATCTTGCCGGCGGCCCTCGCCTCGTCGAGGAACGCGAACAGCGCGTCGTCGTCGATGTGGCCCATCCGCGGGTTGTGCAGCTGCCACAGGTCGATGTGTTCGACACCCAGCCGGGCCAGGCTGGCATCCAAGGCGTTGCGCACCGTGTCGAGCGAGAAGTCCTTGGCCCGCTCCTGCTGGCCGCGGCGATTCGCCGTCGACTCGTCCGAGATGTCGTACCCGAACTTGGTGGCGATCACGACCTGGTCGCGCACGCCGGCCAGCGCCTTGCCGAGCACCTGCTCGCCGTGTCCTTCGGCGTACGCGTCGGCGGTGTCGAAGAACGTGACGCCGGCGTCGAACGCCGCACGGTGCAGGCTCACGGCCTCGGCCTCGCTGTACTCGCCCCACCATCCCGTTGTCACCGTCCAGTTGCCGAAGCCGATCTCGCTGACCTCGATGTCCGGCGTGAGCTGGCGGTACCGCATGGCGTCTGACTCCTGGGGTCGCGTGGGGTGCCGAGCCTAGTGCGCCATGCGACGCGGGTGCAGCGTGGAGCGTGGTTGTTCAGTCGGGCGGAAGGTCACGGTAGATCCGGACACGCACGAGTCGGGCGTGCCGCACGGTGTAGAAGGCCGCCACCTCCACCACGTGGGTCGCGTCGTCGACGGTGAGCCGTTCGACGAGCTCGCATGCGACGGTGTCACCGTCCACCACGGACCGCCCGACGGCCAGTTCGGCGGCGATCGGCGACGCGAAGCTGTCGGCGAACAGCGATCGGATCGCACGGGCGCCGATGGCCGTCTGATCGGCTGTCGAGAAGACCGCGTCGTCGGCGAAGCCGGCCATCACCGCCGCGATGTCGCAGCGGTTGAACGCCGCGACGTGCGCCTCGACGGCTGCTCGAGGATCGTCAGTCATGCCGGGCCACGCGCAGGGCGGGTGCACGCCCACCCGGATCCGGGCGCAACCGCACCCACGTTGCCGGCCGAATGGCGCTCACGCGTGGTCGCGCAGGCGCCGCGCCATCCACCCGGCCGCGTAGGTGATGACCAGATCAGCGCCCGCACGACGGATCGACGTGAGCACCTCGGCCATGGCGCGGTCGCCATCGAGCCACCCGCGCGCTGCGGCGGCGTGCACCATGGCGTACTCGCCCGACACGTGGTACGCCGCCAGCGGCAGGCGGGTCGCCTGCTTGACCCGCAGGACCACGTCGAGGTAGGTCGCCGCGGGCTTGACGAGCAGCACGTCGGCGCCCTCCGCGACGTCAGCCAGAGCCTCACGAACGCCTTCGTCGGCGTTGGCGGGATCGAGCTGATACGTCGTCCTGTCGCCGAACTGCGGCGCGCACTCCGCAGCGTCGCGGAACGGCCCGTACAGCGCGCTGGCGTACTTGGAGCAGTAGGCCATGATGCCGACCGTCTCGGCGTACCCGTGGGCATCGAGCGCGCCGCGGAGCGCGGCCACCTGCCCGTCCATCATCCCCGACGGAGCGACGAGATCAGCGCCCGCCGCCGCCTGGCTCACCGCCGCGCGGGCATACGCCTCGTTGGCCGCGTCGTTGTCGATCGAGCCGTCCTCGCGCAGAGGCCCACAGTGACCGTGCGACGTGTACTCGTCCAGGCAGGTGTCGGCGATCAGCACCATGCCGTCATCGTGGTCGTCGCGCAGCGCCCGCAGCGCCTGTTGCAGCACGCCGTCGTCGTTCCAGGCCTCCGACCCGACGCCGTCCTTGGCCAGCGGGACACCGAACAGCAGGACCGCACCGACGCCGGCGGCGCGCAGGTCCTTGACCTCGTCGCGCAGGCTGGACATCGTGTGCTGGACGACCCCCGGCATCGACGCGACCGGCCGGGGTTCGGTGATCCCCTCCTTGACGAACAGCGGCGCGACCAGACGGTCGGATGTGAGGCCGGTCTCGCGCACCAGCGCCCGGACCGCCGGCGAGCGGCGGAGACGGCGCGGTCGAGCCAGCGGAAACGGCGGTGGCTGCATACCAGGAGCCTAACGGGGCTGCACCGTCCCTGCCTGCCGGCTGGGGACAGGTGCGGAGCCGGCGGTCCGCCCTGACGCGGTCAGCTGCAGCGACGCTCGCGCACGTCCGCGACCAGCGGCATCAATGGCGTGTCGCGGCGGTCACGACCGCGGCCACGAGGCCGTCGAGATCGTGTGGGTCCGCCTCGGCGTCGACCCGTACGCCGAGCTCAGCGCAGGTGTCCGACGTCACCGGACCGATCGACGCCACACGCACCGACGGGTGCAGGTCGCCGTCGAGCAGGTGGACGAGGTTGCGCACCGTCGACGACGATGCGAACGCGACCACATCGATGCCGCCGTCGAGCAGGGCCCCACCCACCGCGGCGTCGAGCGCCGGTACGCGTACGGTCCGGTAGGCCTCGACCTCGACGACCTCCCAGCCGGCCGCACGTAGCAGGTCGGCCAGGGTGGGGGTGGCGATGTCGGCGCGCGGCAGCAGCACCCGGCGCGGTCCACCGGTGGCGATCAACGCGGCGGCCAGGCCGCGCGTGGTGTAGTGGGCAGGTACCAGATCCGGCACCAGCCCGTGCCGGCGCAGCGCCTCCGCCGTGCCCGAGCCGACCGCAGCGACCCGGGTGCGTGCCAGCGAACGGGCGTCCGCGCCGGCGGCGAGGATCTGCTCCCACAACGCGCTCACGCCGTTCACGCTCGTCAGCGCCATCCAGTCGAACGCGCCGTCGGCGATCTCGGCGAGCCGCTTGCGCAGCACCTCCGGTTCGCGGGTCCGCTCGATCGCGATGGTCGGGGCCTCCACCGGCTCGGCACCCAGCGCGCGCAGTCGCGCTGACAGCTCGCTGGCCTGCTGTCGGGTGCGTGGGACCAGCACCCGGCGACCGTGCAGCGGCCGGCGTCGGGTGATCCACTCCACACCCGGCCCCTCGAACCACGCGAGCTCGGGCTGCAACGCGGCGACGTCGCCGACGACGATCACTGCGGGCGACGACAGGCCCGCATCGGCGATGCTCTGGGCGACCGTGTCCAACGTCGCCACCACCGTTCGCTGGCGTGGTGTCGACGCCCACTGGATCACGGCGACCGGCGTCGACGGCTGTCGACCCGCTCGCTGCAGCGCGGTGGCGATCGCAGCGATCCGTCCGACGCCCATCAACAGGACGAGGGTGCCCGGGAACCGCGCGAGCGCGTCGTAGTCAACCTGCGTCTCGTCCCTGGTGGGGTCCTCGTGACCGGTCACCACCGCGAACGCGGGCGCCAGCCCCCGGTGGGTCACCGGGATCCCGGCGTAGGCGGGCCCGGCGATCGCCGACGTGACGCCCGGAACCACCTCGAAGGGCACGTCGGCGGCGCGGCAGGCCTGCGCCTCCTCGGACCCGCGGCCCAGCACGAACGGATCGCCGCCCTTGAAGCGGACGACCGCCTCGCCGGCACAGGCCTGCTCCACGAGCAGCGCGTCGATCTCGTGCTGCGCCAGCGCGTGACGTCTCGGCGACTTGCCCACGTAGATCAGACGTGCGTCGGGACGGCACAGTGCCAGTGCGGCGGACGGCGCCAGCCGGTCGTACGCGACGACCGTCGCGGTACGCAGCAGTCGCGCGGCTCGCAGGGTCACCAGCGTCGGGTCACCCGGACCGCCACCGACCAGGTAGACGGTGCCGGGCTGCGCGCCGGGCCCGCCGGGGTCAGCTGGCTCAGCCGGCATGGCCGGCGCGCACCTGCGCTTCGATGGTGCGCAGCATCGCGTCGCCGCCCATCTGTAGGATCCGCTTCGCGAGGTCGCGCGCGACGTCCAACGGCGCGTCCACGGTGCCGGTCGCCGTCTGGCGCAGCACCCGTCGCCGCACGGGGTCGGCCAGCATGCCGGCAAGTTCGATCTTCGGGCCGTCGATCTTCGCCAGTGCGCCGATCGGAGTGAGGCAGCCGCCTCCGAGCGTGCGCTGGAACGCACGTTCGGCGTCGACCGCGACCCGTGTCGCCGTGTCGTCGATGGCCGCCACGGTCCCCAACGTCACGGCGTCGTCGCTGCGGCACTCCACCGCGAGCGCACCCTGGGCGGGCGCCGGCAGGCACTCCCCCGGTTCCAGGGTCACCGCCTTCAGCGGCAGCCCCAACGGCCCGACGCCGCCGAGCTCCTCGGCGGTGTAGAGCCGACGCAGGCCGGCCAGTGCCACCACCACCGCCTGCAACTCGCCATCGGCGACCTTGCGCAGCCGTGTGTCGATGTTCCCGCGGATCGCGAGCACCTGCAGGTCGGGACGGACCCGCAGCAGCTGCAGGCGCCGCCGAGCGCTCGACGTGCCGACCGTCGCCACGGACGGCAGCGACGCGAGCAGATGCCCGTCGGTGGTGATCAGCACATCCCGCGGGTCTTCACGGCGGGGATAGGCGCCGATCGTCAGGCCGTCGACGGGGTCGCTTGGCAGGTCCTTGGCGGAGTGCACCGCGAGGTCACACGATCCTTCCGCGACGGCCGAGCGGATCGCGTCGACGAACAACCCCTTGGTGTCGAATGCCTCGACGGCACGGTCCGGATGCAGATCCCCGGTCGTCGCCATGGGCACCAGCTCGAAGTCGCCGCCGAGCGCCAACCCGATCTGTGTCGCCTGCGCCCGCGCCAGCGCCGAACGACGTGTCGCGATGCGCAGCACGCCGGTCTCCTAGTTGTCTGGATCGTCGAGAGCGAACAGCTCGCGCACGACCTCCGCCTGCCAGCGACCTTCGTCATGTGCTGACGCCGCTTTGAGTCGCACCGTGGGCTCGTGGAGCAGCGTGTTGACGATGCCACGGGTGACTTGCTCGACCGCGGCGCGCTGCCGTTCGTCGAGCGCGGCGAGCTTCGTCGCCTGCCGGTCGAGCTCGGCGCGCCGGATCTGCTCGGCCTGGCCTCGCAGGGCGCTGATCGTCGGCTCGACCGGCCGCGCCTGCTGCCACGCCATCAGCGCGGCGACCTCTGCCTCCACCAGCGTGCGGGCCCTCGCGAGCTCGTCGGCGGCCGGGCTCGATGCGACGGTCGCTGCGACGGCGTCGACGTCGAGCACCACCACACCCGCGACGTCCCGGCAGTCGGCGGCGACGTCCCGGGGCACGGCCAGGTCGACGATGACCAGCGGGCGGCCGGGGCGCGCGCGCATGATCGGCGCGAGCAACGCCTTGTAGATGAGCGGGTCATGGGATGCGGTCGAGGTGATGACCAGGTCGGCGTCCGCCACGCCGCGGTCCAGGTGCCCGAGCGGGATGGCGACCGCCCCGTGTGTGGCCAGCCGCTGCGCACGTTCCGCAGTCCGGTTGGTCACCAGGAGCCGCTGCGCCGAACCACGCAGCGTCCTCGCGGCCATCGCGCCGATCTTGCCGGCGCCGACGAGCAGGACGGTACGGTCCGACAGCGGCCCCAGATGCGCCGCTGCGGCCTCGAGCCCGGCGTCGAGCATCGACGAGGCCGCGTGCTCCAGTCGCGTCCGCGTGCGGACGCGGCGGGCGACACGCAGCGCGCGCTCGAACACCGCGGCGAGCTGCGAGCCGCACGTCCCCTCGTGCCGCGCCACGAGGTATGCCTGCTTGACCTGGCGGGCGACCTGGCGCTCGCCGATGACCACCGAGTCGAGGCCGCACGCCACCGAGAACAGGTGCGAGGCCGCACGCTCGTCGTGGTACTCGTAGGTCAGCCCGTCCAGGTCCTCCGGCGCCAGACCGCCCCATTCGCACAGAAAGGCGCGCACGTCGGCGATCCCACCGTGGAAGCGGTGGACCTTCGCGTAGACCTCGACCCGATTGCACGTCGACACGACGACCGCCTCGCCGACGTGTGGGCGCTGCGTCAGCGACAGCAGCGCCTTGTGCGCCTGCTCCGTCGAGACCGCCAGGCGCTCGAGCTGGTCAAGCGAGGCGTGCCGGTGATTCAATCCGACGACGACAACAGACACGCGAGCGCGGCTTCCTTTGCCTGAGCGAGATGTCCGGCGCGAACGAGGTCGAGGATATCGGGGTGGGTGACCGCGCGCCAACGTGTCCGGCGGGCCGGGACGTCCAGATCCGCCAGCGCCGCGACGACCCGCTCGTCGCTGCGCAGCTCGGCGCACAGCGCCGCCAGCCGCCCGTACTCCGGACCGTACCGGTCGGCCAGTTCATCGCGCAGCACGCGGGTGAGCGACGGCGCACCCGCCGTCGTCGCGACGCCGAGCACGAGCGGGTCCCGCCGTACCGCCGCCATCAGCGCGGCCGACCCGCCCGCGCCGTCATCGACGCGAACGCACAGCCGGCCGGCGGCGTCGGCGTCACCGGCGACGATCGCGTTGACCGCTGGGTCGTCGGTACCGGCGATCACCAGGTGAGCGTCGCCGATGTCGACGCGGCGGTACGTGCGGCGAACCCACCGCAACCGTCCGCCGTCCGCCGCTCGGCGGAGATCGTCTGTGACGTCCAACGCGACGACGCGCACATCGGCACCCCCGTCGAGCAACCCGGCGAGTTTGCGGGTCGCGACCGTGCCGCCACCAACACACAGCACCCTGACCCGCGCCGAGCGCAACAGGATCGGCACCCCGTGCGGCGGGCCGGCGGTGGACACGTCGCCGCGCGCTACCGGGTCGTGGTCGTTCCGGAGCCGCGCTCGACGGCCTCGAGGCGGCGGCGCGCGGTGCCGCGCAGCACCGACTCCTTCGCGACCTTGCGCTGCTCGTAGAACGACAGGATCTGCAACTCGATGGACAGATCCACCTTGCGCAGGCTGATGTGGTCGGGCACCTGCAGGACCGCCGGCGCGAAGTTGAGGATGGACGTGATGCCCGCTGCGACAAGTCGGTCGGCGACGTCCTGGGCGTTGCGGGCCGGCACCGCGACGATCGCGATGGTGATCTCCTCCTCTTTCACCACCCGCTCCAGATCGTCGATGTGCATCACCGACAGGTCGTCAAGCTCCGTGCCCACCTTTCCGATGTCGGCGTCGAACAACGCCGCGATGCGGAAGCCGCGCTCGCTGAACCCCCCGTACCGCGCAAGCGCCTGCCCCAGGTTGCCGGTGCCGACGATGCAGGTCGGCCAGTCCTGTTCGAGGCCCAGTTCGCGACTGATCTGGTGGATGAGGTACTCGACGTCGTAGCCGACGCCGCGGGTGCCGTACGAGCCCAGATATGACAGGTCCTTACGGATCTTCGCAGAGTTGACGCCGGCGGCATCCGCGAGCGCGACACTCGACACCGTGTTCATGCCGTGCTCGGCCAGCTCGACGAGCGCACGAAGGTACACCGGCAGTCGAGACACGCTCGCTTCGGGGATCTGGCGCGGTGACACCTGGGCTCCGGTTCCGTACAGGACCCGGCCCAGCGTAGGCGGGCGGGCGCATACGCTCAAAGGGGCCGCTCGCGCGCGTGGCCGGCGAGCGCCGATTCCAGCTGCTCCCGCGCGATCTGGTAGTCCGCGATCTCGACACCGTCGACCGCGACCACCGGGACCCTGATGGTGTAACGGTCGAACAGCGCCGGATCTCCGTCGATGTCGACCAGCTCGATGCGTGCGCGACCGGCAGCCACCTCCTCGACGATCGCGATGGCCTCGTCGCACAGGTGGCAGCCTGTGCGTGTGTACACGGTGACCGTCGGTCTCGTCATCTACCCACCTCCACCCACGCGACGGCAGCGCCGCCGACCGGGCGGTCGGCATGCGGTGTCGAAGAATCGGACCTCGGGGCCGCTACCATCCCACCGCGCCACCATGCCGCGGCGACAGCTCGGCTGCGTGCCCGACCACCGGACTGCCAGCTAGCCTGGCAGCGATGACCACCCCACCCGCGCAACAGCCACAGCGACCACAGCTGCTGGGCGCCACCGGACCGTTCATGTTCAGCCCGCTGGGCTGGACGATGGACCTGTTCTCCGAGGCCGGCTTCACCGGTGTCGAGGTGCTGTTCTCACAGAGCGCCGAGACCCGCGACAGCGACAAGATCTGCAACTTCGCCCGCGAGGCCGGGCTGTCGGTCCCGGTGGTACACGGCCCGTACATGCTCTTCCTTCGCAACGTGTTCAGCACCAACTACATCGACAAGAGCCGGCGCGCACTGGAGCTCGCCGACGAGGTCGGGGCCAGCACGCTCGTCGCGCACGCGCCGCTGCGGTGGGAGCGCGGTCACACCGAGTGGGCCCGGTCGGAGGCGGCGGACGAGGCGGCCGACCGCCACCTGCGGTTTGCGATGGAGAACCTGTACCCGCTGTGGGGGTTGCATTTCTCGTCGGTGGTCCACCCCAACGAGCTGGCCGAGTTCCGCCACGTGGTGTTCGACACCAGCCACTTCGGAGTCACCGGAGTCGACCTGTTCGAGGCGTGGCACGCGCTCGGCGACCGGGTGGTGCACCTGCACGTGTCGAACAACCTGGGCAACGGCAAGGACAGCCACGCGCCGCTGGACACCGGCGTGCTCCCGATCGACCGTTTTCTCGCCCACGTCGGCCGCAGCGACTACTCGGGCACCGTCACGCTCGAGCTCGACGTTCGTCCGTATGCCGATGACCGGGATGCGCTGCTGGCGTTCCTGTCCGCGGAGCGCGCGAAGGCCGAGCGTTGGCTGCGGGGAGAGCTGCCCGCCGCAGACGAACCGCGCGATCCTGCCGCACTGCGCCTCGCGGGCGCGCTGGAGCTCGACGAGACCGGTGTGGGCGTACGAGCCGGCGACGTCGTCGCCGCGCCGACGGTCCGGCGCCCGTGACCGTGCGTCCCGCAACCACGATCGCGATCGCTGTGCTGCTCGTCGTCATCGTCGGCGCGATGATCCTGCAACTCGTCCTGGCACGCTGACGACGCGGATTCTGTGCGACGCTACAAGAACACCGAGCGCCGGCCCATGAGGTTGCGGTAGAGCATGTGCTGCACGGTGTCACGAACGCGGTCGGACAGCTCGAGCACGAGCATCGGGTCGTCGGCGGCGTCGTTCGGCAGGTCGGTCACCTCGATCGGCTCACCGAATTCGATCAGCCAGCGCGACGGCAACGGCAGGACGCCCAGTGGTCCGAGCAGCGGGAACTGCCAGGTGATCGGGAAGTAGGGCAGGTCGAGGAGCCGGGCCAGCCAGCGCACGTTGCCCACGATCGGATAGGTCTCCTCAGAGCCGATGATCGCAACCGGGATGATCGGTGTCCCCGCCCTCAGCGCCACCCGCACGTAGCCCCCGCGACCGAAGCGCGCCAGCTTGTAGCGCTGGCTGTACGGCTTGCCGATGCCCTTGAAGCCCTCGGGCCACACACCGACCAGTTCGCCGCCCGACAGCAGGCGGACCGCATCGTCGTCGTGCGCCACCGTGTTGCCGGTCTTGCGAGCGAGCGCGCCGACGACAGGCAGGCGCAGCGCCAGGTCGGCCGCGAGCTCACGCAGGTTGCGGTGCGCGGGATGCTCGTCGAGCAGCGCGACCTTCGTCATGATCGCGTCCAACGGCAGCGCGCCCGCATGGTTGGCGACCAGCAGTGCACCGCCCTCGTCGGGCACGTGCTGCAGCCCGGTGGTGCGGACCCGGAAGTACGACCCGTACAGCGGTCTGGCGAGCGGCAGGATCACCTGCTCGGTCAGGTCGCGATCGAAGCCGAAGACGTCGACGTCGTAGTCGCCTGTCACACGGCGACGCAGAAACGACAGCACGCCGGCGACGAGCTGCTCGAGCCGGGCCGGGTCGACCGGTCCATCGTCGTCGACGGGGTCCGGCGCCGCCGGCTGGGCGGTCTCGTGGATGCGACACCGGCCGGACGGACCCGCCCAGTTGCGGCACGACCCGCCGGTCGGCAACGACTGCGCGCACCGCTGACGCACCGTGCGGTCGATGGCGATGACCTCCGCCAGACGGCGCTCACGCTCGCCCATGGCGTGCCTCCGGCGTGTCGACCGCAGGTCGCGGGTGTTCGTCGGTGGCGAGGCGGCGGACCACGCTGACAGCGCGACGTTCGAGCGCGCGCAGGCGCGCTTCGTCGACCAGGGGCGTGATGCCCTCCTCCGACAGGAACGCCTCGAGCGTCGCCCGGCTCGAGTACGCCGGCTCGTAGCCGAACAACGTGCGCAGGCGGCTGATGTCGGCAACGCGTCCGTACGACAGGTACCGCAGCTGGTCGGTGGGCACATCGACCATGCGGCTGCGCCGCACCAGACGCGCGATCACGTCGACCAGGGGCAGCGGCACCGGCACGGTCGGCCGTCCCGCGATGCGGGCGGCCTGTGACAGGTAGAGCACGCCCGAACCCGCCACGTTGTAGATCCCCGCCCGCGTGTCGAGGCAGGCCTGGTACAGGACCTCGACCGCGTCGTCGGTGTGACACAGCTGGAGCCGTGGGTCGTAACCCAGCACGGTCGGGATGACCGGCAGAGCCAGATACCTGCCGAACGGCGTGTCGATGCCGGACCCGAGCAGGTTGGCGAACCGCAGCACCGTCACCACGATCCCCTCGCGGCGGCGCGCGAGCACGCGGGCGTAGCCCTCGGCCTCGACGACGTCCTTGGCGTAGCCAGAATCGGCATGGGTCGTGACGTCCTCGGCGAACATCGACCGGTTGCCCGCATCGCTGCCGTACACGGCGGTCGTCGACTTGAGGATGACGGTGCGCAGACGCGGCGCCCGCTGAGCGGCGGCCAGCAGCTGCATCGTGCCGATGACGTTGTGCTCCTTGCGGCTGCGTTGCCCGATGTCGCCGGGTGTGGCGGTGATGTCGAGGTGCACGAGGGTGTCGATGCCATCGCGTTCGAGCACCTCGCCGACCACCGGAGACGCCATGTCGGCCCGCACCAAGCGTGTGCCGGCCACGTCGTGTGACGGCAGCCGGGAGTCGACCCCCACCACCAGATCGACGCCCTCGTGAGCGGACAGACGTCGCGCCAGGCGGGCGGCAAGGCCGCCTGCGATGCCGGTGATCAGCACACGCCAGCCGTCAGACACCACACCTCCAGGTCGGCGCTGCCGCGAGCCGGGTCGAGCGCTCGCCGGTCCACGCGCAAGCTTGCCCCGCCCGGTCCCCGCCAACCATGCCCCCGACGCGCGCAACCTGTTCTCGACCGGCGTCGTACCTGTCCATCCGGACCCCTCGCGGTGGCACGTATTGCCCCTTCACCTCGTCGATAGTTGCTTCTCAGGGCGGTTGGTGCATCCACCCGCGCGTGGTGGGGCGAACACCTTACCGAACCTGACCTTCGACACTCTGAGAGGTATTTGATGCGCACTCGGCTGATCGCACTGATGGCGATCGCGCTCATGGTGGTCTTCGCGCCAGCGGCAATGGCCAGCTCCCACACGGGTCTGGTCACCGTTGTGCACGGCATCCCCGGCGCGACCGTAGATGTCTATGTCAACGGGGACTTGACACTGGAGGACTTCGAGCCCGGCACGATAACCGACCCGCTGGAACTGCCCGAGGACACGTACGACATGGAGGTCTTCGAGGCTGGCGCGGACCCTGACGCCGATGATCCGATCATCACGGGCTCCGCGGACCTGACGGCCGGCGCGAACGTGTCCGTCGTTGCGTACCTCGACGCCGACGGCGCACCGACGCTGGGCGTGTTCGCCAACGACACGTCGAAGCTCAAGGCCGGCGACGCACGGGTCACCATCCGCCACACCGCCGCCGCACCCGCGGTCGACATCCTCGTTGGCGGAGAGCCGACGTTCACCGATCTCGCCAATGGCGACGAGGTCGTGGCCGACCTGCCCGCCGGAACGATCGAGGCGGCGGTCGCACTGGCAGGCACGACCGACCCGGTCATCGGACCGGCCGACGTCGACCTCGCAGAGGGCGTCAACACCATCGTGTATGCCATCGGCAGCGCCGAGGACGGGACGCTCGACCTGCTGGTCCAGACCATCTCCGGTCTGCACGAGGCGCCAACGGGCGTCGAGTCCGGCCTGGGCGGCCTGAAGGCCGCCGAGCAGCAGCGCGCCGCGCAGCTGCCGTGGGCGATCGCACTCGCGTCGATCGCACTGCTGGGCGCCGGTGCCGGCGTGCGCCGCGCCGTGCTCTCCCGCCGCTAGGACGAGCACCCGCAGTACTGACCGGGCGTGGACGGTGATCCACCTTCCACGCCCGGTCACCACGTTCCCCACCGACGCGCAATGCTGGGAGCAGTGCTGACCCACCGAATGATCGCCTGGACGATCACCGCGGCCATCCTCGCCGCGGTGATCGGCGCGGGCGCGACGATGCTGTTGGCCGACACACCGGTCGAGCTCACCGCGGCCAGCGACACGGCGACGCCGCAGGCCACACCGGCACCGACGCCGACGCCGACGCCAACACCGGCCGACGACACGGCGGAACCCAGGACGGCCACACCTTCGCCGCCGAAGGTCGACACCAAGTCAGCGCTCCTCGATGACGTCAACGCCGAGCAGGAACCGTCACCCACTCAGCTCCGCGTCGACGCGATCGGCATCAGCGACTCGCCGATCGATGCCGTCGGCATCGAGCCGGACGGGTCGATGGAGATCCCCACGGACGTCTCCCGGATCGGCTGGTACGAGTACGGCCCGGCGCCTGGAGAGCCCGAAGGCTCCGCAGTGCTGACCGCGCACATCGACAACCGCACGCAGGGCAAGGGCGTCTTCTATGACCTCGACGCCCTGGACCCGGGCGATGTCGTCGAGGTCGGCATGAGCGACGGCACGAGCCGCACATTCGTGGTCCACGAGGTCCGGCAGATCCCGAAGGTGGAGCTGCCGACCGGCAAGCTGTTCCGACGCGATGGCCCGGCGCGCCTCGCATTGATCACCTGCGGCGGCGAGTTCGACTCCTCCAGCCGCCACTACCGCGACAACCTGGTCGTGCTCGCCAAACCAGCCGATTAGCAGACGGCCCGCACATGGCCGAACGGCGGCAAGGCGACAACACCACTGACAGAACTGAGCTGCTGTGGTCACGCACGCCGCTCGAGGCCGACGTCGAGTCACGTTTCGGCGGCGACGACCCCGCCGTGCTCCGCGCCGCGTTCGACACCTGTGGCGGCGCCGTCTATGCCTACGGGCGGCGCATGCTGCCGTCCAACGAAGACGCCGAGGATCTGGCTCAACAGGTGTTTGTGTCCGCCTGGCGGCAGCGGCACCAGTACGACCCGACGAGGGCCAGCCTGCTGACATGGCTGCTCGGCATCGCCCGATACAAGGCGATCGACCGGCTCCGGCGCCTCGAACGCGAGCGCCGGCCGATCGTCGACGATCCCCGGCCGGACGTCGACGACGAAGCGACCCGCACCGCCGACCGGCTGTTGGTCGCGGAGGCGCTCAACTGGCTGCGTCCCGAGCAGCAGCACGTGCTCGAGCTCGCCTTCTACGATGACCTCACACACCAGCAGATCGCGGAGAAGCTCGGGATGCCCCTGGGCACGGTCAAGAGCCACGCCCGCCGGGGTCTGCAACGGTTGCGTCGCTTCCTCGAACCAGAATCGCTGACGCAATGAGCGCCGAGCGCACGGCGCCCACGCCGACCCCGGGCCGGGCCCCACCGCACGCAGGCAAGCGTACGGTCCTGCCGCTGATCAGCAGGCAGTTGCCGCGTCCAGACCGCTCGCTGAAACGAACACCTAGATGATGAGCCACCTGCATCCTGACCACCTGGCGGCGTTGGCGTTGGAGCCCGACCTCGCCGACGCTGACGATGAGACGCACCTCGACGCCTGTGCGCGGTGCCGTCGCGAGGTGAGCATCCTGCGTGCGGTATCCGCTCGTGCCCGGCTCGCACGGCCCGACGAGACGCCTCCGGCGCCACCTGAAGCCGTCTGGGACCGCGTGGTCCACGAACTGAGTGCAGCTGGTGAGCTGTCCACCGTGACACCACTGCCAACGCGCCCCGTGTGGCGCCAGTCGTGGGCGGTTGCCGCCGCACTGATCGCCGTGGTGGTGGTCGCCGCTGCGGCGCTGCTCCAGTTCAATCAACCCGGTTCAGTGGTCGCCGAGGCAGCCCTCGAGCCGCTGACACAGGTGGCCGAGGCCCACGCTGTGCTCTTTGCGGACGGCGACCAGCGAACGCTGACCGTCGACGCACCAGCGCTGCCGGCGATCGACGGATATTACGAGCTGTGGCTGCTGAACGAGGACGGCACCCAACTCGTTTCGCTCGGCCCGATCGATGACCGCACCCGATACGACATCCCGTCCGTCATCGACACCGACGTCTACTCGGTGGTCGACGTCTCCCGCGAGCCACTCGACGGCGATCCGACGCACTCGACGGACAGCGTGCTGCGCGGCCCGCTCGAGCCAACGGCGTAGCGCGACCGTCACCGCCCGACCTACCGCCAATCAAGCATCGCGGCGGTGACGGGCACGAACTTCGCGGAGCCTGGTTCCACGAAACACACGCCGGACCGTCACCGCCCGACCTACCGCCAATCAAGCATCGCGGCGGTGACGGGCACGAACTTCGCGGAGCCTGGTTCCACGAAACACACGCCGGACCGTCACCGCCCGACCTACCGCCAATCAAGCATCGCGGCGGTGACGGGCACGAAGAGGGCTGGTGGGAGGTTGTCGTCGATCGCCAGGACGCCGTCGGTGCGTCCGCGGACCTGGGCCAGCGGCAGCGCGGGGTCGTTGACGTCGGCTATGGACAGGGTGGGCAACCCGGCCGCGATGGCCGTGCCCGCCATGCCGTGGTCGCCGACGACCAGATCGACGTTGTCGGGCCCCACCGCCTGCAGCATCGCCTCCATGAACACACTGCGATGGCTGTGGCGCAGCGACCCCCCGTCGAACACGCACGCGACGCCGTCGAGGAACCTGATGCCCAGGCGGCGACCGGTGCGGTCCCAGTCGATCCACTCATCGTCCAGCGGTGACAACAGCACGCTGCCGGCGTTCTGCAGGCTGCGGGCGAGTGCCTGGTAGTGCGGCAGGAGACCGGTGGGATGGCCGGTCGCGAACAGCGCCCGGACCCCACCCGAGTCGGCGGCGTCACGCAGCCGCCTGCGGTGCGCCGCGATGCCCGCCAGCGCCGCATCAGGCTCGATCCAGCCCGGTCCATCGGGGTCGTCGGCGTGCAGCGGATCACCGCCGCAGATCTGCTGCACGGCGGCGACCGTCTCATCGACCGTCGCGTCACGCCAGTCAGCCAGACCGAACGTGTGGTCGACGTCGCCCCGCACGAGCCTGTGGCAGTTGTTGACGGTGTTCCGCGGGCTCGTCTGCACCGACCCGGCCAGACGTGAGCGGATCAGATGGGAGCCGACGGCGGCCTCCAGGTCAATGGTCATCGCGGTGGGATCACGCCTTCCAGGTGCGGGATGGATGCCCGTACCGGCCAGACTGCCGTCCGGCTCGACACGGTGCCGTCAGCTAGATGGGCGGTGTGAACAGCACATCTAGGTATGGCGTGCGAGCTCGTCGAACGCCAGTCGCTTGAGCTCCTCGACCGTTGCGTCAGTCGTGCGCCGCAGCCGCGCCTCGCGTTCGGGAGGCAGCAGCACCGGCGGGTCGGTGAACAGACCGGGTGGGCGGACGCCGGTGGCCTCCTCGGCGTGCGCCAGCCACGTCCACGGCAGCTCGTGCGGCAGGTCGCCACCAGTGAGCTCGGCGAAGTAGATCGTCCACGCACGTGGCACCACGGTGGCCAACTGATAGCCGCCACCACCCAGCGCGACCCACCGGCCGTCCGCGCGACGGTGGGCGAGCTCATGCAGGCGGGTCGCGATCCGCATGTAGTCGTCGGTGACCAGCGCGAGGTGGGCCAGAGGGTCGGTCGCATGGGTGTCACAGCCGAGCTGGGTGACCAGCACGTCGGGCGCGAACGCGTCAACCGCTGTCGGCACCACGGCGTCGAATGCGGACAGCCAGATATCACCGGTGGTACCCGGCGGCAGCGGGACGTTCAGCGCGGTGCCGCGTGCGTCGCCCTCGCCGATCTCGTCGGTGAACCCCGTGCCGGGAAACAGGTAGCGGCCAGACTCGTGGAGGCTGATCGTGAGCACCCGGGGGTCGGCGTAGTAGAACGCCTGCACGCCGTCGCCATGGTGGGTGTCGACGTCGACGTAGGCCACGCGCTGCGCCCCGTGGTCGAGCAGCCAGTCGATCGCCGCGACCGGATCATCGTAGATGCAGAAGCCCGACGCCCGGTCGCGCATCGCGTGATGCAGCCCGCCGGACGGGTTGAACGCGTGCGAGACGTCGCCGTTCCACACGCCCGCGGCGGCCGAGACCGACGCGCCACACACCTCGAGCGACGCTTCGTGCATGCCGGCGAACGTCGGGTTGTCGCCGAGCCCCAGACCGAACTCGTACGCGCGATGGTCCCGTGGGTTCTTCGAGGCGGCGATCACCGCCTCGACGTAGGCCGCGTCGTGCATACGCAGCACGTCGTCTGTCGTGAACGGCGCCGGCGGTCGAATGTCGGCGTCTGGTTCGTCGAGCAGGCCGCATGCCCTGATGAGGCCGACGGTCAGCTCGACCCGGATGGGCTTGAGTGGGTGGTGCGGGCCGAAATCGTAGCGCAGGTGCTCGTCGCCCCAGATCAGCGCGGTGGTCATCGGCTCTCCTCGCAGGCTGTCGCTGCCATTGTGCCCACCGCGACGAGGCCCCGGCTCGCGTCGCGAGGACGGCCGTCGTACGACTGCCGCCGGCCCTCACACCGGGTCACTCGCGTCGCAGTGCCGTCACCGGATCGAGCCGTCCGGCGCGCCGCGCGGGAAAGACCCCGAAGATCACGCCCACGGCGACGCTCACGCCGAACGCCAGGGCGACACTCCAGCCTGTGACCTGCGACGGAACAGGCGTGAAGCGGTCAGCGAGGTAGGACAGCCCGACACCACCACCGGCGCCGAGCACGCCGCCGATGCCGCACAGCACGATGGCCTCGACCAGGAACTGGCGCGTGATCTCACGCGTCCGCGCACCGAGCGCCTTGCGCAGCCCGATCTCGCGGGTCCGCTCGCTGACCGAGACCAGCATGATGTTGCTCACCCCGATGCCGCCGACGAGCAGGCTGATGCCCGCGATCGCGGCGAGCACGAGTGTCAGCGTGTCGAGGATGCGCCCCGCGACCCCCAGGATCTCGTCCTGCGACAGGATGCTGAACTCGTCGGTGCCGAACCGCTCGCCGAGTACCCCCTCGACGGTCGTCGACACCGCGCCGAGATCGGCGCGGTCGTCGGCACGCACGAACAGGGTGTCGATCGTGCGGATGCCGAACAGCCGCTGCGCGGCGGTCAGCGGAACGTAGATCTGACTGTCGCGGTCGACGCCCAGGGCCGTCCCGAGCGGCTCGACGGTCCCGATGACCCGGAACCGCAGGCCGCCGACCGTCACCTGCCGGGCGATCGGGTCGATGCCACCGAACAGGCCGTCGGCGGCGGATGCGCCGAGGACGGCCACCCGGCGCGCGGTCGCGACATCGGACTCGTTGATGAACTCGCCACGGGCGATCGGCCGGTTCACCACGTCCTCGAAGTCGGCGGTGACGCCGATGACGCTGGTGAACGCCGCGCCGGAGTCGCTGCGTACGCGCTCGCCGCTGGCGATGCTGCCGGTCACCGTGGCCCGGTCGCGCAGCTGCCGCGCCAGGTCCTCGACGTCGTCGAGGATGAACTGGCTCCGCGTCGGCGCCTGACCGAACTCGAACGTGCCCGGTACGACCAGCAGCAGGTTGGAGCCAAGGTCCTCGACGCCGGCCGTCACCGCTGCGCGGGCGCCCGAGCCGACAGCCACCAGCAGCACGACCGACAGGACGCCGATCACGACGCCCAGCACGGTCAGTCCCGACCGCAGCCGGTTGGCGCGGATGGCCGTCAGGGCGATCCGTATGGACTCACGGAAGCTCACGAACGGTCACCGGGAACGTCGGGCTGTGGTCGCTGCGCGGGACCGCGACCTGCCTGGAGGGCACGGTCGGTCGCGCGGAGCGCGGGCCGGCCGCGCGCGGCGGGTGGCGGACCGGATCCCGGTGAGACGACCGAGGTGTGTTCGACCACGCCGTCGCGCAACCGGATCTGGCGCGGAGCGCGACCGGCGATCTCCATGTCGTGCGTGATGACGATCAGCGCCGCCCCACGCTCGGCGTTCAGCCGCTCGAGCAACCCCATCACGTCGTCGCCGGTCGCGGTGTCGAGGTTACCGGTCGGCTCGTCGGCCAGGATGATCCGGGGCGCGGTGACCACGGCGCGGGCGATGGCCACCCGCTGCTGCTCTCCTCCCGACAGCTCGGTCGGATGGTGGTCGAGCCGGTGACCCAGTCCGACGGCCTGCAGCGCCTGGGCTGCCTGCTCGACCCGTTCGCGGCGGCCGACGCCGGCGTAGACCAGCGGTAGCGCGACGTTGTCGCGCGCCGAGGTCCGCGCGAGCAGGTGGAACTGCTGGAAGACGAAACCGATCTCGGCGTTGCGCAGTCGCGCGAGCTGTGTGTCCGACAGCGTGGCCACGTCGCGGCCGTCGATGCGGACCGTGCCGCTGGTCGGCCGGTCGAGCGCCCCGAGCAGGTTGAGCAGCGTCGACTTGCCCGAGCCGCTGGGCCCGACGATGGCGACGAACTCGCCCGGCTGGACCTCGAAGGACACGCCGCGCAGCGCCGCCACCCCCTCGGTGCGATCTCCCAGTCGGTACGAGCGCGACACGTCGTCGACCTCGATGATCGGGGGTGTCACCACGCCGTCAGGAGTCCGTGCGGACGGCATCCTGATCGCCCACATCCTCGTAGCCGGAGACGATCACGCGATCGTCAGGTCGCAGCTGGGGCGCCCGGATCGCGGCCCGCTCCTCACCGAGCGCGTCGACCTCGACCGGCACGAGCACCGCACGGCCGTCGCGGACGGCGAACACCGCAGGACCGCCCGCGCGACGCACCACCGCACGGGCCGGCACCACGACATCCGACCGCACCGTGTCGGTCGTGATCTCGGCGCTTGCCGTCATGCCCAACCGGGGCCCGTCCTGCTCGGGCACATCGAGCAGGACAACGCGCGCGGGATATGCCACCCCTCCGGTTGTGCTGACCTGTGCCTCCAGCGCGACCGACGTGATCTCGCCGGCGAACGTCCGGTCCGGGAAGGCGTCGAGCAGCACCTCGACGGGTTGACCGACGGCCAGCTGTGGGGCGTCGATCTCGTCCACGTCGGCGATGACGAACAGCTCCGACAGGTCGAACACGACAAAGATCGTCTGTCCGGCCGAGACGAGGCTGCCGACCCTGAGGCTGCCCCCCTGTTGGGTGTCGAGTGCACCCAACCCGCCCGCGAGCGCGCCGGCCGCGCCGACGTCGTCGGGGAGCGCCGGCGCAGGCGCCGTTGCGGCGCGGCCCAGTTGGACGACGCCGTCGAAGGGTGCGACCAGCTCCAGATCGTCGGCCCGCGCGGCAGCCGCGTCCGCAGCGTTGGCGGCCTGGGCGGCCTGCCCGGCGGTCGCCCGCGCCAGCGCCTGGTCGAGTGCGCTGGTGAACGACGCCGCGACCGCGTTCTGCTGCGCGGCCGCAGTGCGGCCGGCGTCCAGCAGCGCGGCGCGCACGTCTCGGTAGGCGCGCTCGAGCAGCGCGATGGTCTCCTGCGCACGTGCCCGCTCGTCGCGGTCGGCGATCGCGTCGGCCTTGCGGCGGGCCCGTGCGAGATCGGGCGTGACGTCTGCGTCGAGGCCCGAGACCGACTCACGTGCCGCCGTCACCGCCGCGTCGCCCGGCGGCGCGATCTGCACACCGCTGGGCGCTGCGCTCAACGCGGCCTCCGCCGCCTGTGCCTGTTCGAGCGCGAGCTCGACCTCGTCGCTGACCAGGCGGACCACGAGGTCACCCGCCTCGACCATGTCGCCGTCAGCGACGCTCAGCTCGGCGACGACGCCCGGGACCGACGCGGTGACCGGCTGCCGATCCGCCGCCTGGACCACGGCGGGTGCCGAGATGGTCTGTGTAACGCGGCCGGTGCCGACCGGCGCGGTCTCGACGATCGGGGTGTCATCCGCCGTGCACGACAGCGCCAGAGTCGGCACCACCACCAGCCACAGCGCCCGACGCCGCCACGACGACCCACCGATGGTCACAGCCCAACGGCCCCTTTCGAAGACACACCGTCGGCCCGCCACTGTAGGCCGCACCCGACGCGGTTGCGGGGCGTCGGCCGCGGGCCGAAAACGGGTCTACCGTTGGGCGTGCGTGGTCTGCTACCGTTGTCATAGCGCGGTTCGCGGGCGCATCCGTTGCGCATCGTGCACCCGGGTTCGGTCGCCAGCCTGACAACCGACCCCGCGCTCGCACGGACGTTGACAGAAGAAGGCGGCTGCACTTCGAGCATTGTGGGCCGGCGCGGTCGCAGAGACCTGCGCGACTCCGGTGTCGTGTGTGCCCCACAACTGAGGAGTAGCGATGTTCAGACATTCGTCCTGGTCGAGACCTGTGATCCTGCTCGTTGCGTTGGTGCTCGCGCTGGCCGCCTGCGGTGGTGGCGACGACAGTGCGAGCAGCGACACCGGCGGTACGGAGGCAGCCGGCGGAGGTGAGGGGCTGGCGCAGTACGACCTGTCCGGCACCGACATCGCGGTCGGGTCGAAGGACTTCACCGAGCAGCTCGTGCTCGGACAGATCATGGTGCAGGCTTTCGAGGCCGCCGGCGCCACCGTCGAGGACCGGGTGAACCTCGGCGGCACCAACGTCGCCCGCTCGGCGCTGCTGTCCGGCGATATCGACGTGTACATGGAGTACAACGGAACCGGCTGGACGGTGCACCTCGGCAACGAGGACCCGGCGAAGGACCCCGAGGAACTCACGCAGATGGTCCGTGAGGCCGATCTCGAGGAGAACAGCATCCAGTGGCTGGGGCGATCGCCGTTCAACGACACGTACGGCTTCGCGTCCAGCCCCGAGCTGACCGAGGCGAACGGCGGCCCGTTCGATCTCCAGGCGATGGCGACCTACCTGCAGGAGAACCCCGACGCGACGGTGTGCATGGAGTCCGAGTTCCCAGAGCGCCCCGACGGCGTCATCCTGTTCGAGGAGGAGTACGGCTACGAGATTCCCGACGGCCAGGTCGAGATCCTCGACACCGGCCTCATCTACACCGAGACCGCGCAGAACAACTGCGACTTCGGTGAGGTCTTCACCACCGACGGACGCATCCCCGCGCTCGAACTGGCGGTCGTCGAGGACCCCGGTGTCTTCATCCTCTACAACGTGTCGATGAACGTCCGCGACGAGCTGTACCAGCAGAACCCGGAGGTGTTCGACGCCATCGCCGAGGACATCCTGGCGCCGCTGGACATCGAGACGATGCAGGAGCTCAACCGTCAGGTCGACGGCGACGGCGAGGACCCAGCGGATGTCGCCCGCCAGTACCTGATCGACCAGGGCCTGATCAGCGAGTGACGCCTTTTGGGGGTACCGGAGGCATTGACGCCTCCGGTACCCTCATACCAACGATTGACAGGATGTGATCGCGTGGACGGCTTGGCCAGCTTCTTCGAGTACATCGGCAGGCAGTCGGACGACCTCCTCACGGCGGGGATCCAGCACGCGATCTACCTTGTCACCGTCGTGGTCTCCGCGACGATCGTCTCGGTCAGCCTTGGGATCTGGACACGCAACCGGCCGGTCGCCCGCGAGTTTGCGCTCGCCACCGCCAGCGTCTTTCTGACGCTGCCGTCGCTGGCGCTGTTCGTGCTGTTCATCCCCGTATTCGGCTTGGGCTTCTGGCCGCCGTTCGTGGCGTTGTTCATGTACGCGATCCTGCCGATCCTGCGCAACACCGTGACCGGGTTGTCCGAGGTCAATCCGGCGGTCATGGAGTCGGCGCGCGGCATGGGGCTGAGCTCACGTCAGATCCTGTGGCAGGTCCAGATACCGCTGGCGTGGCCGGTGATCATCGCGGGCGTCCGCGTGTCGTCGCTGCTGACCGCCGGCATCGCCGCGATCGCGACCCTGGTCGCCGGCGGCGGACTGGGCGACTTCATCAAGGAAGGCCTGTCACGACTCGGGTTGCCGAACGGCATCGAGGCCATCTGGACCGGCACGGTCTTCATCGTGCTGCTGGCGCTGCTCTTCGACGCCATGTTCGTGTTGATCCGGCGACTGACCACGCCCGCCGGGCTTCGCTGAAGGGGACGCACCATGACCGACGCACTCATCAACCTCGACGGGGTGTCGAAGACGTATCCCGGCGCCACCGTGCCGGCCGTCGCCGAGCTCGATATGGAAATCCCCGCGGGAGAGGTGCTTGTGCTCGTCGGCCCGTCGGGCTGCGGCAAGAGCACGACGCTGCGGCTGATCAACCGCATGATCGAACCGACCGGCGGGCGGATCATCTTCGAGGGTGAGGACGTGACCGACGTCGATGCCGACAAGCTGCGTCGGAGGATCGGCTACGTCATCCAGCAGATCGGCCTGTTCCCGCACCGGACGATCGCCCAGAACATCGGGACGGTGCCTGCGCTGCTCGGCTGGGACTCCAATCGCATCTCCACGCGGGTCGACGAGTTGCTCGAGACCGTAGGCATGGACCCGGCGGTCTACCGTGACCGCTATCCCAAGGAGCTCTCGGGCGGGCAGGCGCAGCGCGTCGGCGTGGCCCGGGCACTTGGTGCGGATCCCGATGTCCTGTTGATGGACGAGCCGTTCGGCGCGATCGACCCGATCACACGCGATCGGCTGCAGAACGAGTTCCTGCGCCTGCAGGACGAGTTGCACAAGACGATCGTGTTCGTCACGCACGACATCGACGAGGCGATCAAGATGGGAGACCGCATCGCGATCCTCGAGGAGCAGTCGCGCATCGCCCAGTACGACACACCCGAGGCGATCCTCGCGCATCCCACCAGCGAGTTCGTCTCGGACTTCCTGGGGAAGGGCGCGATCCTCAAGGGGCTCAACCTGAAGCGGACCAGCGACATCACGCCCGAGAGGATCCCGTCGGTCGAGGCGAGTGCGACCGCGGACGACGCCCGGCGCGCCATCGCCGCCTCCTCGGACGGCTGGATCGTCGTGACAGAGCACGGGCAACCCCGCCGCTGGATCAACCAGGAGTGGGTTGGCAACGGCAGCGCCTTCGAGAGCGCGGGCCACCCGGTCAAGGCCGTGGTCGGACCCGACAACACGCTACGTGACTCCCTCGAGCTCATGCTCCAGTCGGCCGCGAGCTCAGCGTGCTGCGTCGACGAAAATGGCGCCTATCGCGGCGTCATCCGCATCGAGGACCTGACCGAGTTCCTCGCGGCGATGCAGCTGGCTGAACGCCAACGACAGGCGGAGGCGGGGGCGATGTCACCATGACCACCGTCGTCGAACCAACCGTCCCAACCGGTGCCGAGACGCCGGCGCCGCGCGCCGAGGAGCAGGCGGCGGTACCCAAGGTCGACGAGGCCTTCCAGCAGCGCATCGGACTGCTGATCACCCCCGCGATCTTCCTGATCCTGCTGCTCGGCGTCGTCTTCGCGTGGACGACCGCCGAGTTCGACCCGACGACCGCGCGGATCCTCGAGTTCGACGGGCTGTTCACACAGTTCCGCGAGCACCTCTTCATCACGTTCTGGTCGACGGTGTTCGTCGTGTCGCTCGCGATCCCCGTCGGCATCGCCCTCACCAGGCCGGCGTTGCGCAGGTACGCCGGTCCGATCCTGACGCTCGCCAGCTCGGGTCAGGCGATTCCGGCGTACGGGCTCATCATCCTGTTCCTCGTCCTGATGGGGCAGGGCACCCGGACCACCATCGTCGCGTTGACCGTCTTCGCCATCCTGCCGGTGCTGCGCAACACCATGGTCGGACTCGACCAGGTCGACAAGCCGACGATCGAGGCGGCTCGCGGCATGGGGATGGCGAAGATGCAGGTCCTGCGCAAGATCGAGCTCCCCCTGGCGGTGCCGGTGATCATCGCGGGTGTCCGGACCGCACTGATCATCAACGTCGGCATGGCCGCGCTGGCGTTCCTGATCGGCGGCGGCGCGCTCGGCGAGACGATCAACTCGGCCCTGAAACTGCAGAAGGACGTCGCGGTGTTCATCGGCGGCGCCCTGGTTGCGCTGCTCGCGCTGGCCATCGACTTCATGGCCGCCGTCGCCGAGCGCTACCTGCGCCCGAAGGGTGTCTGAGGGTCACGCCAGAACGGCCCGACGACCGCCGGTGCGACGTCCGCTGCGGTGCACGATCGCGGTCGCGGTGGCGCTCTCAGTACTCGCAGGCGCGTGCAGTGCCGACGAACGGAATACAGGTTCCGGTGCCGGCCTGGACCCCGCGTCGCCCGCGGCATCCGGCGAGCGCGGTGACGGCGCCGAGCCGGCCGGCACGGCGTCGCTGGTCGGGGCCGACATCACGGTCGCGTCAAAGGACTACGACGAGCAGCTCGTGCTCGGCGCCATATCCAAGCTGGCGCTGCAGGCGGCCGGCGCCGACGTCACCGACCGGATTGGCCTGGGCGACACCGAAGCCGTCCGTGCCGCGTTGACCGGTGGCGAAATCGACCACTACTGGGAGTACACAGGCGTCGGCTGGCTGGTCCATCTCGACAGGCCCGCGGCCATCACGGACGACGAGGAGCAGTGGCGACGGGTCAAAGCCGCCGATCGGGCCAACGGCGTCGTGTGGACCGACCCAGCGCCGTTCAACAACACGTACGGCATCGCGTTCGTGGAGGAGGCGGCGGGCGACCTGGGCAACCCCCGGACGTTGAGCGACCTGGGCGCAGTCGTCGACGAGCGACCAGACCGGGCCACGCTGTGCGTCGAGCGCGAGTTCGGGTCCCGCATCGACGGGCTGCAGGGGATGGAGGACGCGTACGGATACGAGTTCCCCGATGACCACGTCACCACGCTCGACGCAGGTGTCGTCTACTCGGCGGCTGCCAGCCGCGACCCGTGCAACTTCAGCGAGGTCTTCACGACCGACGGGCGCATCGCGGCGCTGGGACTCAGAGTCCTTGAAGACGACCGCGGGTACTTCCCGGTCTACAACGCTGCGCCCGTGTTCACCGAGGACGTCTACCGCGAGTACGGCCAGGCGCTCGACGCACTGTTCGACCCGATCGCCAGAGCGCTGACCCAGCAGGCCGTGACCGAGATGAACAAACGGGTGTCGTCCGACGGCCAATCGCCCGAGGTTGTGGCGCAGTCGTTCCTCGTGGACAACGGCCTGCTGCCCGAGTAACCGGACCCGGCCCCTACGCTTGGTCCCGCGGAGCGCACGGGTGTCAGACTTGGGCGCGTGAGGGAAGGCGGAGCGAGGCCATGGCAGCAGCGACGAGCTGGGTGGAGCGCGCCGAAACGCTGAACCCGGAGGTCCGGCCGTTCATCGACGGCGACTACCAGCAACCGCGCAGCGACGTGACGTTCGTCGATGCCAGTCCACGAGACGGCACGACAGTGGCAGAGGTGCCCAACTGCGACGCGGCTGACGTGGATGCGGCCGTCGCCGCGGCGCGCCAGGCGTTCGACGACGGTCGCTGGCGGGACCGGTCGCCACGATCGCGCAAGCGGGCGCTGCTGCGGTTCGCCGATGCGATCGAGGCGCACCGCGACGAGCTCGCACTGCTCGAATCGGTCGACGTCGGTAAGCCAATCGCCGATGCGCTGCGCACTGACGTGCCCGGGTGCGCCAACACGATCCGCTGGTACGCCGAGGCGGTCGACAAGATCTACGACGAGGTCGCGCCGACGGGTCCCGACGCGCTGGCCCTGGTGCGCCGCGAGCCGATCGGTGTCGTCGGCACCGTGGTGCCCTGGAACTACCCGCTGATCCTGGCGGCGTGGAAGATCGGGCCCGCGCTGGCCGCCGGCAACACGTGTGTCCTCAAGCCGGCCGAGCAGTCGCCACTGTCGGCGCTGCTGCTCGGCGGACTGGCCGCAGAGGCCGGACTGCCCGACGGCGTACTCAACGTCGTGCCGGGCGACGGCCCGTCGGCGGGCGAGCCGCTGGGTCGCCATCCTCTGGTCGACGCGATCGCCTTCACCGGTTCGACCGCTGTCGGCCGGCGGTTCCTGATGTACGCGGCCGAATCCAACCTCAAGGAGGTGGCGCTGGAGCTGGGCGGCAAGAGCCCACAGGTCGTGTTCGCCGACTGCCCGGACCCCGAAGCGGCCGCGAACGCAATCGCCTGGGGCATCTTCTACAACGCAGGCCAGACCTGCCATGCCGGCTCGCGGCTCGTGGTCGAGGCCTCGATCGAGGACAGGCTGCTGGCCGGCATCGCCGAGACGGCCGCCGCACTGCAGCCGGGTGACCCGCTGGACCCGCAGACCACGATGGGCGCAATCGTCAGCGCCGAGCAGCATGAGCGGGTCAGCGGCTATCTGGATCTCGGGCAACGCGAGGCGACGGTCGCACTTGGCGGCCACACCGCGCAGCCGGTTGCCGGCGGCTACTACGTCGAGCCGACGGTCTTCGCCGGGGTCGACAACCGGATGCGCATCGCCCGCGACGAGATCTTCGGTCCGGTCCTCACCGTGCACCGGTTCGACGGCTCGCCTGACCGCGCCATCGCGCTCGGCAACGACACCGACTACGGGCTGGCCGCAGCCGTGTGGACGAGCGACGTCACGCGCGCCCACCGCGTGGCTCGAGAGCTGCGCGCCGGCACGGTGTGGGTCAACACGTTCGAAGTCAGCGACCTGGCAACCCCGTTCGGCGGCTACAAGGCGTCTGGCTTCGGGGGGCGCGACCGGTCGCTGCACGCGTTCGATCATCTGACCCAGCTCAAGACGACCTGGATCGGACTGGGGCGCTGATCGCATGCCAATCGTACGGGTCACCGTCGGCGGCTGCGAGCTGCGGCTGGATCTGCCTTTCGCCCTGCGCATCACGGTGGACGAGGCTGCGGTCACAGACACACGTGTCGAGCGGATCGTGGCGACCCCGCGCGGCGTGGAGCGCCACCCGTGAAGATCCGCGCGGCCGTGTGCGACGCGGTCGGGGGGCCGCTGAAGATCCGCGAGATCGACCTGCGACCACCGGCGTCCGGCGAGGTGTTGGTTCGGATCACGGCGACCGGCGTGTGCGCGAGCGACGTGGCGGCGATCGACGGGCGCCTGCCCAAGCCGATGCCGATGGTGCCCGGCCATGAGGCCGCCGGCCGCGTCGCCGCGCTCGGCGGTGGGGTCGACGACCTGGAGCTAGACGATCAGGTGGTGCTCACGATCCTGCCGTCGTGCGGGGCGTGCAGCGCGTGCCGGGCCGGTCGTCGACGGTCCTGCGCGTGGGCGGCGACGCTCGCGGCCACAGGGACGGTCGACGGTGTGACGACAGCGTTGTCGCACGATGGCACCCCCGTGCACCACTTCACGGGGCTCTCGTCATGGGCCGAGTATGCGGTCGTACCGCGCACCGGCGCGGTACGGGTGACGGCGGCGCTGCCGTCGGCAGAGGCGGCCCTGCTCGGCTGTGCGGTCGCCACCGGCTTCGGCGCGGTGCGCAACGCAGCCGCCGTACGACCCGGGCAGTCGGTCGCCGTCGTCGGTTGCGGCGGCGTCGGCCTCACCGTCGTGCAGGCGGCAGGCCGCGCCGGAGCGACCACGGTGATCGCCGTCGACCGCAACCCTCGTGCCCTGGACGCCGCCGAGGTGATGGGCGCGACACACGTCGTGCTCGCCGGTGATGATCCCGCGGACGTGGGGATCCGCCGGATCGCGCCGGCCGGCGTCGACCACTGCTTCGAGGTGCTGGGACGTCCGGCGACGGTCGAGGCGTCGTGGCGTGCGACGGCGGCGGGCGGACAGACCACGGTCATCGGGTTGCTCCCGGTCGACTCAACGATCACCCTTGACGCGTTCGAGCTGATCACCGAGAAGCGGCTCGTCGGAACCTGTCTGGGCGGACTCGATCCTGATCAGGACCTGCCCGTGCTCGCCCGGGCGGCGTCACGCGGCGAGATCTCACTGGGCGCGTTGGTCGAGGAGATCACGTTGGACCAGCTGCCGGGCGCCGTCCAACGGATCCGCGACGGCACCGTGACCGCGCGCCAGGTCGTGCGCCTGCCCTAGCCGCTGTGCACCCGGTCCGTGATCAGATCGGGCGCGTCGAACGCCAGATCGGCGAGGTGGTTCGCGCAGCAGCGGTGGCTGGCCAGATGACCGGGCTGGGCCACCTCCAGCGGCTCGCGCAGCAGATGCACACGCTCCGTCGGGCCGGCAGCCACCAGCTCGACCAGGTCGACCCGCTCGACGGCGGTGGCGACGCTCCGTCGGCAGCACCCGAACACTGGTGCGCCGTCACGCCATGCATCCTCGAACTGCCCGAGAAGCGCGGCACGCGCATCGGAGCCCGTTGCGGTCATCGCGGCGGAGGGATCTACGGCGTTCATGTTGCAATGCTATCGGCACACCCGCGTTGCGCCCACCACGGAATCCCGGCGTCAGCGACCGAGCTCACGCGACCGCAGTGTCGCGGCCTCGATCGCATTGATGAACGCCGCCCGCACACGCTCCTGCTCGAGGACGCGGATCGCGGCGATCGTGGTGCCACCGGGCGACGTGACCGACTCGCGCAGCTCCACGGGATGTCGACCCGAGTCCCGCAGCATCTTGGCGCTGCCCACCATGGTCTGCGCGATCAGCTCGGTGGCGACATCCCGTTGCAGCCCGAGCAGGATGCCGGCCTCGATCATCGTCTCGGCGAGCAGGAACAGGTAGGCGGGACCAGAGCCCGACAGCCCTGTGACGGCGTCGAGCTGCTCCTCGCCCAGCTCGATCACCTTGCCGACATGGCCGAGGATGGTGCGCGCGACCTCGACGTCGGCCGGTCCGGCATGCACGCCCGCGGCAAGCACGCTCATGGCCTCGTCGACCTGCACCGGGACGTTGGACATGACCCGGACGACCGGGATGTCCTCGAGCAGCGCCGCCTCGATCGACGCCGTGCCGACGCCGGCGGCGACCGAGATCACGGTCTGCCCGCGGTGGAGCTTCGGCGCGACCTCGGCGAGCAGGGTCGCGATGCTCTGCGGCTTGACGGCGATGAGCACGATGTCGGCACCCGCGGCGGCCTCGGCCGAGTCGGTGTGGACCGTGACGTCGTGGCGTCCGGCGATCAGGTCGGCACGCCGCTGGCTGCGCGTGGTGCACACGATCTGCCCGGTCGTCCAGGCACCGGAGCGCAGCAGGCCCGACAGCAGTGCCTCGCCCATGCGACCGGCGCCCAGGATCGCCAGGCGGGGTGTGGTGTGTTTGGCGGTCATGACCTGGGAGCTTAGTCAAAAGGCTCGTGCGGCGCTGCGGCGCTGCCCCTCGCCGGTGCGCCCATGGACGGACGCCGCAACCGTTCGGGCCGGACGGCACTGGTCGTGGCTACGATCCCGCCAACGCCCGGAGGAAGAACACCAGGTTGGCGGGCCGCTCCGCGATGCGACGCATGAAATACGGATACCACTGGACGCCGAACGGGATGTAGATGCGCATCCGCCAGCCCCCTGCGACGAGCGCATCCTGCAGCGCGGTACGCACGCCGTGGAGCATCTGGAACTCGAAGTCCTGTGGTGAACGCCCCAGGCGGATCGCCGTGCGTTTCGCCTTGTCGATCAGGCGGTCGTCGTGCGTCGCGATCCTCGGATATGTGCCGTTCGCCAGGAGCCAGTTCATGCTGCGCTCGAAGCTCGTATCGACGTCGGCGGAGTTCTGGTAGGCGACGGACGGCGGCTCGTCGTAGGCGCCCTTGATCAGTCGCAGGCTGGCGCCGGTCGCGGTCAGGCGCTCGATGTCGGCGTGCGTGCGCCGCAGGTAGGACTGCAGTGCGCAGCCGACGTTGTCGTGGCCCGCCGCCCGGAGTCGTTCACACAACGCCACGGTGGCTTCGGTGACCTCCGAGCCCTCCATGTCGATGTTGACGTGGCCGCCGAACCGCTGCGCCTCGGCGGCGATCTGACGGATCAGGTCGAACGCCAGCGCGGGATCGAAGGTCAATCCCATCTGCGTCGGCTTGACCGAGATGCCCGACGGCAGTGCTTCGGCCTCGATGCGCGCGCACGCCTTGAGGATCGCCTCCTGCGCGGCGCGGGCATCGTCGGGCCCGATGACCGCCTCGCCCAGGAAGTCCAGCGTCGCCGTACAGCCCCGGGCCGCGACCGCGCGGACCGCCGCGATGCCATCGTCAAGCGTTTCACCCGCGATGAACCGCTGGGCGATCCTGCGGCTGATCGTCCGGGTCGTCACCTGCCGCTCGAGCTGCGCGCTCTCACTCGCCGCGATCAGCGCCCGCCGGAGCAGGCTCATCGGCGCCGTCCACTCACGTCCCGCTCCGTTCGATGCTCGCGCCGAGGATGCCTTCCATGTGCGCCAGCGAGAACTGCTGGACGTCGCCGGCGGCGTGGCCGGGTGCGTCGAACGTGGCGGTCGCGTCGGCGACGACCGTCACGGCGATGTCGCGGTTGCGCAGGTCGGCGGTCGTGTGCTGCACGCAGATGTCGGTGCACACCCCGCAGATGCGCACCTGGTCGATCGAAAAACGGTGCAGCAGGCCCTCGAGCTCGGTCTCGAACAGTGCCGAGTACCTGCGCTTGGCGATCAGGTGACACTCCTCACGGTCGAGGTAGGCGCGCAACTCGTCCACGAGCTCCGCTTCGTGGGTCCCCCGCACACAGTGCTCCGGGAACACCTCGAACTCCCTGTCGTCGGGCTCGTGGGTGTCGGCGGTGAAGAACACGCGTTCGCCGGCGTCGAGCGCGCGTTCGACCTCCTCGCGGACCGCGGGCAACACGGCCAGGCACCGGTCGCTGGCGAGGTTGCCCTCGCGTAGGAACCCGTTCTGCACGTCGACGACGATGAGCGCGCGAGCCATCCTGGTGTCCTTCGGCCGGCAGCCGGTCTGGTTCAGACTTGCCCCCATCGGGTCGGTCCACGCACCACTGTGAACACGCCACGAGCGCCCTGTCGCCACCCGCCGACCAGCCCGCGGGCGGCAGGCCGGGCGGCAGCAGGTCGCCGTCAGCGTACAGGTGACCGACGCTGCGCGCGATGTCGACGCGCTGTGCAGGTCATGCCGCGCCGCGCGCTGCGGTCCGGCCGCGCCCGGCCTACCCGGCGCGGTCGCCGTCGTCGTCCGACGGCGGCCAGCCGGTGCCCTCGAGCGTCGGCCAGCCGGCGTCCTCGAGCTGCTCGCGCAGACTCGCCGCCGAAGGCTGGTCTCCGCTGGCGGCAGCCGAGGCAGCTGGCGCGGATGGACCGCGGGCAGTCGTCGCCTGCGCGCCGCCTGGCGCGATGGTCGGCAGCTCAGCCGTCGTGTCGTCCTCGTCGTCCGCGCCATCCACCGCATCGGCGTCCTGCTGCACCGGCTGCGCAACGTCCTGGCTCGTAGTCGACTCGGCCTCGTCGCGGAGCCGGCTCGATTCCTCCTCCACTCGGGCAAGCGCCTGCTCCCAGCGCTGGCGCATCGGCTGGATGCCGCCTCCGCCGACGGCAACGATCGTCACGCCGGCGACGACACCGAGCAGGGCGTAGAACACACCGTTGACCACCGTCGGCGCGATCTCGATCTGGTCCAGCGCAGCGAACACGCCGATCGCGACGATGACCGCCGCGGCCGCGTTGGCCAGCATCGTGCCGTACGACAGCGACCCGATCGTCGCGCCGATCAGGTCGCGCACCACTGTGGCGATCGCCGCAGCCAGTACGAGGATCACGATCGCGACGAAGACCTTGGGCAGGAACGCGATGATGCCGAACAGCAGCGCCGAGATCGGGTTCGGCCCGAAGACCCCGAACGCCATCTGCAGCGTGAACAGCATGACGGCGTAGAACACGAGCTTGGCGAGGATCTCGCTGGCGTCGTAGCCGGTCCGAGCGAGCGCGTCCTTGACACCGCCGTGCTCGGCGGCCCGATCGAAGCCGATACGTTCGAGCACTCCAGCGACCAGGCGCCGCAGCAGACGGGCGACGATCCACCCGATCAGGAGGATCGCGACGAACGCGAACGCCTTGGGAACGAACTCGACGACTCTCGCGAGCCCCTGTTCGATGGGCTGGCTGACATCGGTCTGCGCGAGCGTGGTCACGGGTGCTCCTTGTCTGCCCCGCGTCGGAGATTGTCGACGCTGTATCAGATCTGAACCGACGCACGGGCAGAAGTTGCGCAACTGGCGCACAAAGACGGAGGGGTTCAAGCTGTTGTCAGGTGGTGAATTGCGCGCGTGGCGTAGCCGCGTCGCTCAGGCCTCGGTCGGTCCGCTCTCGGGTGGCGTCTCAAAGCGCGCTGCGTCCGGACCCGCCTGGTCGTGCGGTGTGCTGGTGTCCGCGGGTCGCCGCAAGGTGACCGGCCGCGCCAGCAGATAGCCGTGCGGGATCTCGACGGTGTCGCCGTCGTCCAGTTGCACCGCGATGCTGGCCAGGCCGATGTCGATGATGACGCCCTCGTACTCGTCGACCGCGATGCGGTCGCCACTGGCGAACCGATCCTCGACGTAGCGGCCGGCGATGACGGTGTCGGCCAGCCGCCGGCCTCCGAAGCCGACTGCCAGCGCTCCGGCCGCGCCCACGACGATCAGCACGACGAGCACCAGCCCCTGCAGCGCGGCGGTCTCGATGCCCAACTGCCCGGCCGCGAGCACGATCGCCAGGCCGAGGATGGTCCAGTACAGCACCTTCGCGAAGGCCTGGGCGTTCGGCAGGCCCATCCGGTCGAAGGTGGCACCGACGATCTGCTCGACCAGGTTCGCAGCGACGGCACCCAACCACAGCATGACCACGGCAACGACCAGATTCGGCAGGAACGCCAGCACGCGGCCGGGAATGTCGGCGAACAGCAGCGGCGCGATCACGCTGATCGCCGCGACCACTGCCAGCGCGATCGTGAACACGAAGGCGCCGCGCGCCGCGTTCTGTTGCTGGCTGACACTGCGCTCGTTGTCGGGTAGCAGACGTCCCAACAACCGGGCCGCCAGCCACCTGACCGGGAACGCGATCAGGATGCCGACGACGAGCACCGATCCGGCGGCGATAAGTTGTTCCATCGTCATCTCCGCTCGCCTCCGCCGAGAAGCCCCGAATACACCAGAAAGGCGCGGGACAGTCGAGGCAGGATACCGCCGATCAACTCGGTCACTTTCGTGATGAAGATCTCACGCTGGACGCTGCGCAACACGGCACGGTCGATCGAATCGGGGCCCACGACCTGCTCGGCCGCGAGTGCGGCGGTCGCCTCCCACAGCCCGTTCAGCGCAACCAGCGCCTGCTGGCAGTACTTGCAGGACGCCTGGTGCTCGAGGTCACCCTCGACGCCGTCGGCGACCTGCGCGATCAGCGGCGCGAGCCACTGTCCGCACGGCAGCGGATTGGGCCATGGGCCGGTCACGGCTGCCACTCCCGCACCGCGTTGAGCAGTTCGAGCCTTGCGCGGTGCAGGCGGCTCTTGACCGCCGACACGCTCACGTCGAGGATCTCGGCGAGTTCTTCGTAGCTGCAGCCCTCCAGTTCTCGCAGCACCAGCGGGGCTCGTTGCTCCGGCGTCAGTCGCAGGATCGCGCGCCTGACGTCGTCGAGCTGCAGGCGGGACTCGACCACGACCTCGGTCGACGGCCCCGAGCTGGCGCGGTCCGTCATCAGGGGCTCGGTCTCGTGGCGAGCCCGCAACATGTTGAGACAACGGTTGACCGTGATGCGGTACAGCCACGTCGAGAACGCGCTGTCACCGCGGAAGCCGTCGAGTGCGCGCCAGGCCTGGAGCAGTGCCTCCTGCGCCGCGTCCTCCGCCTCGCGCTGGTCACCGAGCATGCGCAGCGCGACGCGGTAGACGATGTCCCGGTGCCGACGCACCAGTTCTTCGAACGCGTCACGGCGTCCCGCCTTTGCGCGAGATACAAGGTACGCGTCATCGAGCGCCTGCAGACGCATGCATGGCACATCTCCTTCTCCATACCGTAGGAAACGAACGGGACCGAGAAGTTGCGCAGCCGTCAATCGCCGTACTGATCTGTATACGGCCAGCGATACTGCGCGAACCGTTCGTAAGTTCGGGCTCCTGTGGTG
>JAHELV010000079.1 GCA_024644015.1 Nitriliruptorales bacterium | reverse complement strand
TCGCAGAGACGCTGGGGACAAGGTGAGTGGCGTGCGAGCGAGCGCGAGCGAGATCGCGTACCGCTCCAGTGCACGACCGTCGAGCAGGAGCAGTGCCATGACGGCGATCACAGGGGTAGAGAGAAGTCGAGGTGCGACGATCGGGCTGGGCGTGCTGATCGGGCTCGCAGGGCTCGTCCTGCTCGTATGGCCGGCCGCGACCACGTTCGTACTGGTCAGCTGGCTGGGTCTGGCCATCGTGGCCTACGGCGTGTACGAGTTGATCACCGCGTTCACCGGTGCCGGCGATCGCTCGCGACTGTGGGCGGGGATCATCGGCGTCATCGCGATCATCGGGGGCGCCGCGATCTTCCTGACACCGGTGATGAGCTCGATGACCGTCGGCTTGGTGATCGGCTGGTACTGGATCGTCGGCGGCGTCTTCGGCATCGTGGCCGCGTTCGTCGAGCCCGGCAACCGGATCGTCCGCGGACTGATCGCGGCGCTGTCGGTGATCGCGGGGATCGTCGTGCTCGCGCAGCCCGGCATCGCGCTGGTGACGCTCGTGTGGTTCTCGGGCGCGTGGATGCTGGCCGCGGCGGTGATCATGGTGATCAGCGCCGTCTTCGGTCGACGCCAGACGGTCGTTGCCGCGTAGGGCGTCACTGGTCAGTCGACCTCCCGGCGTGCTGCCTGACCGCTGAGGTAGTCGCGGGTGGCCGCGGTCAGTGCGATCACGGCGGCACGTTCGTACTCGACCCTCGCGTCGCCGTGCGACCGGCCCGGCGGAGCAGGTCGGCGCGGGCGGCGTGGAACGGCTGGTAGCCCTGGAGGTCGAGACCATCGAGCGGCGTGAGTGCCGGGGCCGGACCCACGACCTCGCCCACGGCGATCGCGCGGTTGAGTGCGACGACCGGGCTCGGCGCCACCGCGAGCAGCTGGTCGTAGAGCACCACGATCTGGGTGCCGGGCCGGTCGTCCTGATTCGGTGAGCAACGGCAGGGCGACAGCCGCATGACCCAGGAGGTCCACGCGCACGTCGCCGATCCACTGTTCGATGCAGCGGCGGAGGCCACCGACCGTGTGATCAGCGACGTCGTTGGGTCCAGGAATGGGTCCAACGAGGACGACGGCGACGACTCAGCGGCCGGTGAAGATCAAGGTTCAGGCCGATGACCTGCGGATTCGGGTGGTGGGCCCGGCTGGTTTTGAACCAGCGACCTCTCGCGTGTGAGGCGAGCGCTCTCCCACTGAGCTACGAGCCCGTGTGTGACCGACGACCGGTCACGGCTGTGGTGAGGATAGCCGTCAACCGCCGGGCCCACCAACCGGTTCCAGCTGCGGGACGTCGTCGGTCTCGGCCTGCGGCGCCTCGTCGCCGGGGCGGCGGGCTTCGAACACCGTCGTGCCTGTCGCCGGTCGGGTCGGCGCCTCGGCGCGTACGACCTCCACCCGGTCGGCTGTCGGAAGGTCGCGACGATACTCGTACAGGACGGCGTCGTCGGTCCTCGCCGCGGAGACGTGGATCTCCTCGCCCTGCGCGTCGTACACGTACAGCCAGTAGTTCGCCTCGGCAGCGAGCCCGTCCACCCTGATCACGAGTTCGTCTTCACGCGTCCGGACTTCGCCCTCGGCACCCGACGTCGTGACCGTGCGCCACTGCTGCCCGCGCTGGAGCACCGTGGCCGACTCGCGAAGCCGTTGCGCCTCGGCCTGAACGTCCTGTAGCCGCCCCCGCAGCAGGAAGTTCCACGAACTCAACGCCATGAGCAACGTCAGGCCCGCAGCCACCAGCAGGGTGGTCCGCGTCCGCAAGCGGTGCGTGACCGGAGGAGGGGCGACCTCGGTCTCGTCGCTCTCGCGCGCCTTGGTCTCGGTGCGTTTGGCCGCGCGCTCCCGCCGCTCGTCCCGCTCGACGTCCGCCAGGTCATGTGCGATGGCACGCAGCTCCCCGACCCGGGCTCTGCACGCGGTGCACTCGAGCAGATGCGACCGGAAGAGCCGTCCCTCGTCCAGCGAAAGGCCGCCGACGACATGCGCCACCGCCATGTCCTCGAACTCGTGGTGCTCGTCAGAGCCTCGACGGCCACGCGATCCCATGCTCTGCAGGATAATTCACGAACCGGCCAGCGCACAGCTCGAACCGGGGTCAGAGCAACTTTTTTCGCCGATCGCCACCACCGACGCTGCTGGAGACGACCGTACGGACGAGCCGGCCTACGAGCCGCTCCGTGTCGTATCGCCCGCAGGCGCGATCTGCTCGAGCTCGGGGGACGCGACCGACAGCTGTTCCATCTCATCCACCGCGGCGTCGATCCGGTCGGGCTGGTGCGACGTGGATGCGCGCTCGGTCTCGCTGCTGCGCAGTCCCCAGCTCTCGAGCTTCTCGAGACTGAGCATCAGGACGAGCAACAGCAGCGGGAACCCGACGACAAGGCCGACGACGCTCAGTCCCTCGGCAATCGATTCATTCACGGCGCTGCCTTTCGCTGCCACGGATGCTCCCGCACCGGGCTGACGCTCGCAGTCATCCCGACGCTCCCGCTACGCTAGTGTGCACCACCACGCGGGAGTTCCCAACAGGTACCGATTGTTCGAAGAAGGCCTCAGCAATCTCCGATTCCGAGTATGGTCCGGTGATGCGCGGACGGGGGTCCACGCGCACGAGCAGACCGCCCCAGCCGGGTCCCCGCGGCAGCGCTCAACCGCCGCGAAACGACCCCAGGCGTCACGGTCGGCGCTATCCGCCGACCCGGCGCAGCAGGGGCGCCGCGGGACGCATCGGCACGCTGCTGCTGATCATCGTGCTCGTGCTGTTGCTGTATGGCCTGGGAGCGCTGGTCTACGCATCGCGCCGGATCACGCGAGTGCCCGTCGACGGGCTTGCACGCGGCGACGTGTACCACGTGCTGGTCACCGGCTCCGACAGCCGTGAGAACCTGTCGCGCCGGCAGCGGCGGCAGCTCAACGTCGGAGGCGATGCCGGCGGCACCCGCACGGACACGATCTTCGTGCTGAGTGTCAAGGGCACAAGCGCTGCGATGCTGGCCTTCCCACGTGACCTGTTCGTAACTCGCTGCGACGGCTCGACGGGGCGCATCAACGGCGCAACGGGCATCGGTGGCGAGAGTTGCCTGGTCCAAACCGTCTCGCAGCTGTCCGGGCTGCCGCTCCGGCACGCGGTCCAGATCGACTTCCGAGGGTTCCGCGACGTCGTGAACTCGGTCGGCGGCGTCGAGTTGTGCCTCGACCGCGCCATCAACGACCGCGACGCGGGGATCGACCTTCCCGAAGGCTGCCAGCGTCTCAAGGGCGTCGACGCACTCGGGTACGTCCGCGTCCGCAAGATCGACGACGACCTGGAGCGCATCAAGCGCCAGCAGCAGTTCCTCCAGGCACTCGCCGGCGAGATCGCAACACCGTCGACCGTGCTCAACCCCGTGCGCCTCTACAGCACCGCAGGGGCGACCGGCGACGCGATGCGTGCCGATGACGGGCTGTCGAGCATTGACCTGCTGCGGTTGGCGATCGGTGCCCGCGGTATGGCCGGTGGCAACATCGTTGCGGAAACGGTGCCGGCGACACCCGCGACGGTCGGCGGCGCGTCGGTTCTCGACATCAGCCAGCCCGCTGCCGACGCCGTGTTCGAACGATTCCGCAGTGGCGCCGTGTTCGACGACGCCTCCTCGTCGGGGCGGGCGGTCGCCCCCGAGGACGTCGAGGTCGTCGTGTTGAACGGATCCGGCGTCGACGGGCTCGCTGGCCAGGCGGCCGACCAGCTGACCGCGCTCGGATTCACCGTCCGCGACGTCGGCAATGCGCCAGCCACAACCACGTCGCTGGTCCGATATCCGCCGGGTCAGGAGGCGGAGGCGCGGACCGTGGCCGAGCAGGCACCCGGCGGCGCGGTCGACGTCGAAGAGGACGGCGGAGTCGACGACGTGACGCTGATCATCGGGTCGTCCAGTTAGATCCCCACCCGCCGGCTCGCTGCGCTCGCCCTCACCCGGCGAGATCCCCACCCGCCGGCTCGCTGCGCTCGCCCTCACCCAGCGAGATCCCCACCCGCCGGCTCGCTGCGCTCGCCCTCACCCAGCGAGATCCCCACCCGCCGGGGAGGAGTGCGTTGCGGACCCGGTGGCGACCACCCACCGGGACCCGCCACGGGCGACGTGGGGCGGCCGGCCTCGACGCAGGTGCCTCACCTGGACGTGCCAGAACAAGCGCCACCCGGGCGGGATCGCCGGGTGGCGCTGTGCTGTGACGAGTACGCCGTTTCGCCGGGTGTGGGTCCGGCACGGCGAAGCTCAGGGCAGGTAGCCCATGGGATCCTGTGGTTGGTCGTTGATCCGGACTTCGAAGTGCAGGTGCGGTCCCGTCGAGTTGCCCGTAGAGCCGACGGAGCCGATGCGGTCTCCGGCGTTGACCGTCTGGCCGACGCCGGCGCCGAGCTGACTCTGATGCGCATAGCGCGTCGTCATGCCCCCGCCGTGATCGACGACGATGATGTTCCCGTAGCCACCCATCGTGCCGGCGTAGCTCACGACGCCGCCCTTCGCTGCATGGATTGCCGTGCCGCTCGACGCGCCGATGTCGATACCGGCGTGCAGCCGTCCCCACCGATAGCCGAAGCCGCTGGTGACGGTGCCACTCGTGGGCCACGTCCAGCCGCCCGCCGACACGCTCCGTGGCACCGCGATCTGGCCCTGGGCGGCCAGTGCCGCGGCGAGCTCCTGCTCGTCGTCGGCCGCGATCTGCTCCTGCTGCTTGAGCTTGACGACCTTCTTGTTACAGGCGGCGATCTTGCGCTCGTATCTCTTTCTGAGATCCTCGAGCTCGGCAACGAGGTCCTGACGCTGATCGAGCGCATCCTCGTACGAGCGTTGCTGCTCTTCGAAGACCTTGCGGTGCCCGTCCGCGGCGGTCTTGGACGACAGCAGCTTCTCGATGGTCTCGCGGTCACCGTGCTTGACGACGTTGAGGACCTGCGCTCTGCTGAGCGCCTGCTCGGTCGACGACGACATCAGCAGGCTGTGCAGGGTCGGGTCGAGCACGCCACGCTTGTACAGCTGCACGACCCTGCCGCTGGAGATCTCATGGACGGTGTCGGCCTGTTGCTGCAGCTCCTCCATGCGGCTACGGGACTCGTCGACCACCCGACGCTGCTCATCGACGGCGATCTCAGCCTCGCTGACAGCGACGAGGGTCGCTTCGACCTGGTTGTTGACGGTGGCGACACGGGTCTCGTTGCGTTCACACACGGAGCTCACCTTGTCGAGCTCGTCACGCACGCGCTCGAGACGCGACTGCGCCTTCTTGAGCTCGTCGAGCGGTGCGGCGCTGGCGGCGCTCGCCACGCAGAAGACCGCCAGGGTCGCAGCGACCACCGGCATCCGTACCTTGACTGTTCGCATCACACTCCGTACGTCACGAACGGCGCCCATAAGGACGCCGTGTGTTCGCCAGGCACCCGGAGGAAAGCCAGCCATGCAACGGGTCCGACCCTAACCGGCAGCCCAACGGGGATCCAAGCAGTGGACCTGTCAGGTAGGACAGGTGTGTGCGGGCAGGCGTGCGGAAGGTGGACGGTCAGCCAACGCTGCGCAGTCCCGGCGGTCCGCCGGGGTATCGGGGGCGCGGACGACGGGCCCTGGCGCCGGCACCATCACGCGTCTGTGGTGCGCTAGGCTGATCACCGTCGATGCAGACCGTCGCCCCACCTCCCGAGTCTGAGCAGACATCCAAGTTCCGCCCGCCGCTCAAACCGACCGCGCTCGCGCTCGGCGGCCTGGTGCTGGTGTTGGTTGTCGGTCTTCTCGCGCTGCGCTCGATCCGGCCCGGCGTGCTGCCGAACACGACCCTGGCCGGCGTCGACGTCGGTGGCATGGACCAGGCGGAGCTGCGCGCGGTGGTCACCGACCTGGCAGACGACCGGGCGGGCGACATGATCGTGGTCGAACTCGACGGTCGACAGCGCAGCGCGACGAACGCAACCGTTGGCTACGCCGTCGACACCGATGCGACCGTCGCGGCGGTGTGGGGGCGCGGACGGTCCGCGAACCCGTTCCGTGCGCTCAGCGACCACACTCGTGCAACGGTCGGCTCGATAGCGGTCGACGTCGTCGACGACATCGACGACCAGGCGATCGACCGCTGGGCGACCAGCGTCGCCGAGGCGCTGTCGGTCCCCCCGCAGGAGGGAACGATCCGGTTCGTCGGGACGCAGGTACGCCGCCGCGATCCGGAGCCGGGCCGTCGACCGACGTCGGCTGCGCTCGAGCGGGGCGCACGCGTGGCCTTCGCACAGCCGGGCCCCGACACCCTCGACGTCGAGACCGAGGCGATCGGTCCGCTGACCTCGTCGGAAGACGTCGACGAACTGGTGCGGTCGGCCCGAACGCTGGTCAGCGGCCCGATCGAGTTGTACCGCCGGGATGAAACACTCACGTTGGATCCCGAGACGATCGCCCGGCTGTACCGGGTGGTCCAGGCTGGTGATGGTCCGGACCCCACACTGCGGCTGACGATCGTGCCGGCCCGCGTGGATGCGGTCCTTACCGACGACGTGGTGTCACGCTTCGACGTCGCGCCCCGCGATGCCACCGTTGTGCTGACCAGCGGGGGCCCGCAGGTGCGCAACTCGAGGAAGGGCTTCCGCGTCAACCCCGACAAGGTGCGCACCCAGATCGACGAACTCGCGCGTACACGCGCCGCTGATGACCGGACCGCACGAATCGGCGGCGATGCGGTGGCACCCGACCGCACGACCAAACAGGCCAGGCAGCTGCGCATCACCCAGCGGGTTTCGTCATTCACCACCGAGCACGCGTGCTGTCAGGGACGGGTGAACAACATCCACCGCTTCGCCGACATCATGGACGGCGTGTTGATCGAGCCGGACGAGACGTTTTCGCTCAATGGCCACGTCGGTCCGCGCACCGCAGCGAAGGGCTTCGTCGCGGGCGGTGCCATCCAGCGGGGTGAGTACGTCGAGGAGTTGGGCGGCGGCGTCAGCCAGTTCGCCACCACCTTCTTCAATGCCGCGTACTTCGGTGGGTACGAGATCCTCGAGCACAAGCCGCATTCGTACTACATCAGCCGCTATCCCGTGGGCCGCGAATCCACCATCAACTACCCCACGGTCGACGTGAAGATCCGCAACAACTCGCCCTACGGACTGCTCGTGGACACCTCGTACACCGGCACGTCCATCACCGTGACGTTCTGGGGCCGCAAATGGGTCGAGGTCGACTCGACGACCGGGACGCCGCGCAACTACACGAGTCCGCAGACGGAGGTCCGCAAGAACCCGGACCTGGGGAAGGGCGAGCAACGCGTCATCCAAGCGGGCAAACAGGGCTTTGACATCGTCGTGACGCGACGACTGCGCTACGAGAACGGCGAGACCCGCACCGAGGAGTACTTCACGCGGTACCTCGCTGAACCGCGAATCGTGGAGCGGAGACCAGCGGCTGCTGGCTAGGGTGTGGTTGCCGTGCACGGTCGGCGCGCCGAGACAGAAAAAAACGGGCCCCGGTGGGGGGGATCCGGGGCCCGGCGCTTGTCGCATACCGCGGCACCGCTGGCGCCGAGCGGATCTTGCGAACGCGCGTTGCCACATCTTCCTGCAGTTGCGTACGTCATGCCATCGTCTTTTGGGACGGTTTGTAGCCCCCTCATCGGAACTAACCCGCTGCTGTCAGCGGCACTATGAGCTCACCGTTCGCCGCCCTCAGCTTCGCCGTGCTGGTGCTGGCGACCGCGTTCTTCGTCGCCACCGAGTTCGCCTTCGTGGCGACCGGGCGCCACCGCCTCGAGGAGCGCGCGAAGTCGGGCGACCGTCGCGCGCACCATGCGCTGGGCGTGCAACGCCGTCTGTCGTTCATGCTGAGCGGCGCACAGCTAGGCATCACGATCACGTCGCTGCTGCTGGGTGTGATCGCCGAGCCCACGCTGGCCAGGGCGCTGATCGTGGCACTGGAGCGTGGCGGGCTGAGCCCGACCGCCGCCCGCGGCATCGGCGTCGTCGTCGCTCTGCTGGTGGCGACGGCCATCGCGATGGTCTTCGGCGAACTGGCCCCAAAGAACCTCGCGATCGGTCAACCCGAGGCTGTCGCGCTGCGACTGGCGCGCCCGACGGCGCTGCTGCTGCGACTGGCCGGCCCGATCATCGCGCTGTTCGACAATCTGTCGAACAGCCTGCTACGGCGAGTAGGAATTCAGCCTGCTGAAGACCTCGACCAGGCAGTCACCGCTGAAGAGCTCGAGATCATCATCGCCGAGTCCGGACGCGTCGGCAGCCTGACCGCCACGCAGACCGCCCTGCTCCAGCGCGTGCTCGACTTTCGATCGCTCAAAGCCAGCGACGTGCTCGTCCCCCGCCCCGCGGTGGTCACCATTCCGGCCACGGCGACGTGCGCCGACCTCGCCACGCTCGCATGCACGTCAGGGCTGAGCCGTTTCCCGATGATCGGCGATGATCTCGATGACGTCATCGGCGTCGTCGTCGCCAAGGACGTGTTGTCGATCGCCGCCGAGCGTCGCGCGACGACCTCGGTGCGGGCGCTGGGCACGCCGCCGTTGGCGGTGCCCGAGTCGGCACTGCTGTCACCGCTGCTCCGCGATCTGCGCCTGGCGCACAGCCAGCTTGCGCTGATCGTCGACGAGCACGGTGGCGTGACCGGCATCGTCACGCTGGAGGACATCGTCGAGGAGCTCGTTGGCGACATCCGCGACGAGTACGATCGCGCGCTGACAGGTACCCGTACCCAGCGCGACGGCAGCTATTTGGTCCCGGGTTCGTGGCGACTCGACGAGTGCGAACGCGACACCGGCCTGCATCTGCCCAGCGGTGACTACGAGACGCTGAGCGGTCTGGTGATGGCCCACCTCGGACGTGTTCCCCAGGTCGGTGATCGCGTCGAGACCGAACAGGCGGTCGTGCGGGTGGAGGCGCTGCGCGGCTTCGCCGTGCACAGCGTGCGGATCACCGCCCGACGCAGCGCCATCGAGCGGTCCGCCGGATCCGACGACGCCGGCGGGCTGGCGCCGGCATGACCCAGCTGCTCATCAATGCCGCGGTGATCGCGCTGCTGCTCGCCGTCAATGGGTTCTTCGTCGCCTCCGAGTTCGCGCTGCTCGCGTCACGACGCTCACGGATGACAGGCCTCGCCGACGACGGCAACCGTGCGGCCGTGGCTGCGCTGGCAAGCCTGCGGGAGTTGTCGCTGACCATGGCGGGCGCACAGCTGGGCATCACGCTCGCGTCGCTGGCACTCGGGGCCGTGGCCGAACCCACCATCGCACACGGCCTCGAACAGCTGTTCGGACGCACCACCCTGCCGGACCACATCGCCGCCGCGCTCGGCTTCGGCGTCGGCCTGACACTGGTCACGCTCGCACACACCGTCGTGGGCGAGCTCGCGCCGAAGTCGTGGGCGATCTCGCACCCCGAGCGGTCCGCGCTGCTGGTCTCACGGCCCTTCCGGCTGTTCACCGTCGCGGTGCGCCCGGTCATCTTCGCGCTGAACACGACCGCCAACGGCGTCGTCCGCCTCCTCGGCCAGCAGCCACAGAACGAGCTGGCGCTGGCCCACTCCCCTGCGGATCTCAGCCTGCTGCTCGACGAGTCGGTCGCGCACGGCCTGCTGGAGCGCGACCAGCAGGAGCTGCTGTCGCGGGCGATCGATCTCGACGAGCTCGACGCCGAGGCCGCGATGGTGCCACGCGCTGACATCGTGGCGGTCGAGGCGACCGCCACGATCGACGAGCTCGAGCGCCTGGCCGGAGCGACGGGACGTTCACGGATACCGGTCTATGACGGTGCCCTCGACCAGCTACGGGGCGTTCTGCACGTCAAGGACCTGCTGGCCGTCGACACGGCGGAACGTCCTTCGGTGACGGCGGGCGTCCTCGCCCGTCCCGCGCTCGTCACCCCGGAGTCCCGCCCGCTGCCCGAGCTGCTGGTCGACATGCGGGCACAACAGCAGCACGTTGCGATCGTTCTGGACGAGTACGGCAGCGTCAGCGGGCTGGTGACCATGGAGGACCTGCTCGAAGAGCTCATCGGCAACTTCGAGGACGAATCCGACCAGTCGGCGACGGGTATCCGCACGCGGCCCGGCGGCGTGCTCGTGCTGCCGGGCACGCTCCGACCTGACGAGCTGGCGGATGCCTGCGGTGTCGACCTGCCGGACGGACCGTGGGAGACCGTCGCCGGCTACACGCTCGCGCGCCTCGGACGTCTGCCGGAACCCGGCGACCGCGTCGCGACGAGCGTGGGGGTCTTCCGGGTGACCGGTATGGACGGCTACCGGATCACCGAGCTCGAGCTCGAGCCCCGCCTGCCGCATCCCCGGGGAGCGAGTTGATCGCCATGAGCGTGTTGCTCTCTGCGATGTCTGCGCGGCTCCCCAGCTAGGGCCCCGGCAGGACCTGGTCGTCGTCGCCGGCGCCGCCGCCCACACGTCGCAGGATGGACTTCAGGTCGACGCCGGTCAGATCGGTGCCGATCTGGAGGCCCTGTTCCAGATTGCTCGCGACGTTGCGCATGACCTCGG
>JAHELV010000159.1 GCA_024644015.1 Nitriliruptorales bacterium | reverse complement strand
CCAGCGCACGTCACCGGAGGACAGCCCGAGCGCTGTCGTTCCGGACCGGGTCGCGACGACCACCGCGTCGTTGTCGTGCAGCACGACCGGTTGCATCGGTCCGTCGGCGCCTGCGACGGCTTCGCACCACTGCGCGGTTCCGTCGGAGCGTGCGTGGCTGCACACACGGCCGTCGGTCGTGACCAGCAGCACCTGGTCGACGGCCAGGCGAACCGACGAGTCCCAGATCTCGGGGATGTCAACAGTCCACAGTGACTGTTCGATCTCGCGCCGGTTGGCCCCGGACGGGCCCAGTTCCGCATTGGGATCGAACGCGATCAGCGCGCCGTCCTGCGCGATCAGGACGATGTCGGCGGCGGCCGCGATCCCGGCGTCGCTCGACACCTCGACATCCTCGCCGTGGAAATGCCAGCGCTCACTGCCGGTCGTGGGGTCGATCGCCATGATCTCCGGGACGATGCGACCCGGACCGACCCCGTAGAGCGTGCCGGACGTCGGCGTCAGGTTGCCGTCCGGCGTGTACTGATCGGACTGGACCCACACCTCCTCGCCGTCGCCGACGTCGAGCCCTTCGAGCACGCCGACGGACCGGTAGATCACGATGTCACCAATGCGCGTGACGCCCGACACGTCGCGGCCGGCCACGGGATGCTCCCATCGACGCTCGCCGCTCGACGGGTCCAGGCCGTACAGTCCGGCGTTCGTCGCGATGACCGTCGTGTCGCCGCCCGGCAGCACGGTCTGGACGTTGCTGTCATCGACGGTTGCGCGCCACGTGACCTCGGGCGCGATCCGTGCCGTGCCGTCAAGCGACTGGTCCGCCGGCGCCGCGTCCGCGTCACCCGCTGGCGGGTCGACAGGGTCCGCTGCCGCCGGGTCCGCGTCGACACCGGTCCGCGGTCCCGCGGCGGCGCCGGCCCCGGTGGCAACGACGTCGTCACCGGACACGACGGCGGCGCCGACCAGCGCAACTGCGGCGCCGGCGAGCAGCGCGAGCACGGGCACGAGCCACCTGGGGCGGCGGTCCCACGCGAACCATGCGGGCATGACGAGTCGGGGAGTCTCGTACCGCGGCGATCGAGAGCCGGTGGCCACGTCGGTGGCCGTGCCTGCGGCTGAAGTCGGACGGGATGCTCCCGCAGGCGCGGAGACCCGGGTTTCGCGCAGCAGGTGACTGCATGAGGGATGGCGATCGGTGGGCTGCTTTGCCATGCCGACCGTGAGTGCACGCTGCACTGCGGGTGTCTCACCGGCCAGCGTCGCGGGACGTGCGAAGAGGTGGGCGCCGATCAGCGCCGGAAGGGTGTCGCGGACGAACGGCGGCTCGCCGGTCAGGCAGTGGTGCAGCGCGCACGCCAGGGCGTACTGGTCGGCGGGACCGCCGACCTCGTCTCCGCGCAACTGCTCCGGGGCGGTGTACAGGGCGGTCTTGAGCAGCGAGGCGTCGTCGCCGCCGCGGCCTGCCTGCAGCCGGCCCGCCGCCAGCGATGCTCCGCTGACGCTCGTGAACAAGGCCGTTCCGGGGCCGCCTCCGCGGCGCTCGATCCAGATCGTGTGCGGGCTCAGGGCCCCGTGCACGAGTCCGTGCGCATGCAGGACGTCCAGCGCCGACGCCAGGTCACCCATCAGGATGAGCGTGTCGTCCGGGCTCAGCTGACCCCGTTCAGCGATCAGGTCATCAAGCGTGACAAAGTCGGTCCACGTCGTCGCGATGAACACGCGGTCGCCGTCCCGTCCGACGTCGACCACTTTCGCGATCGCAGGGTGTGCGATCTCCGACATCGCGACGGCGTCCCGTTGGAAGATCTCGGCGCGCGCGCTGTCCTCGGGCGTAGTCAGTGGATGGCTGACGTGCAGCGCGACCCGGCGATGCGACGTCGTGGCGGGCCGGCCAGCCGCTTCGCGCGCGCGGGCACGTGCCTCGTAGGTCGTTGTGATGCCCTCGGGTGTCACCTGCCGGACGATCTCGTAGCCGCCCAGCATGGTGCCCAGATCGTGCATTGAGGTTTCCTCTGGCCGATATGGCGTCGTCGAGCGCAGGGCAAAGCCCGGCTCGTCGCAGCGGCGTCTGTGCGCCTGCCGCACGACAGCATAGGTGGGCATGGCCTGTTTGGGCCAACCGGTACATCCGACCGCCTCGTCGGTGAGCAGGTCGCGCAGGCGGGCCGCGTGCACGCGAAATGCACGCATGATGCAATTCGGCCGCGACGGTCGACCACTGCTGCGGGGCGGTTGTGTCGGATAGACAACCACGGCAGTGGGCAGGGAAGGCACACCATGGCCAAGCTGATCTACACGTCGATCGCGTCGCTCGACGGCTACGTCGCGGACAACGACGGCGGCTTCGACTGGGCTGCCCCCGACGAGGAGGTCCACCGCTTCGTCAACGATCTCGAGCGGCCGGTCGGCACCTACCTCTACGGGCGCCGGATGTACGAGGTGATGGTCTACTGGGAGACCGTGCACACCCTCGCCGACCAGCCGCCGTTCGCGCGGGACTTCGCGGAGATCTGGCGGGCCGCCGACAAGATCGTGTACTCCACGACTCTGGAGACGGTCTCCAGCTCCAGGACGCGGATCGAGCGGGACTTCGACGTCGCGGTAGTCCGGCAGATGAAGGCGTCAGCGGCACGTGACCTCACCGTCGGCGGTCCCGAGCTCGCCGCTCAGGCG
>JAHELV010000008.1:85588-99759 GCA_024644015.1 Nitriliruptorales bacterium | reverse complement strand
GCCGGCAGCCCGGGAGCGCTGGCCGCGGCCAGCGAGCTGAGCAGGGCAGGCACGGGCCGGGCGTTCGCCTGGGTGCCGCGCAAGGCGGGCGCGCGTGGTGCCGTCGACGCGGGCCTGCTGCCCGGCCTGCTGCCGGGAGGCCGGACGCTCGACGCGCCGGGTCCCGTGGCCGACGTGTGGTCGCGCGTGCCCGAGGCGCCGGGCCGCGACGCCGACGCCATGCTCCGGGCTGCCGCCAACGGTGAGCTCGTGGCGCTGTACCTGATCGGGGTCGACCCGATCCGCGACTTCGAAGACCCCCAGCTGGCGGCGCGGGCACTGGAGCAGGTCGACACGGTGATCGTGCAGGACCTGCTGGAGACCGAGACCACCCGCTACGCCGACGTCGTGCTGCCCGCCGCGGCCCCGCAGGAGCGGGTGGGATCGTTCACCACCTGGGAGGGACGCCGCCAGGCGTTCGCGCAGGTCGTTCCCCCACCGCTGCGTTGTCTGGAGGACTGGGACATCGTCCGTCAGCTGGCGCGTGCGATGGGCGCCGACCTGGGATGGGAGACCGCGATGGACGTGCGTCGTGAGGCGGCGCCGCTCATGGCTGCCGAGGGGTCCCTACCTGACCGGCTGGCCGGGGCCGCGTCGGCGCCGGGTCACGAGCACGGGACCGAGGACCACGACGGTCTCGCCGTCGAGGTCGTGCCGGCACTGTTGGGTCGCGGCAGCATGCTGCACGGCGCCGATGCGCTCAACGCGACCGCCCGGGCACCGCACGCGTGGGTCCATCCTGACGACGCCGCGCGTGCGGGCATCACCGCAGGCGACCCGGTGATCCTCCGGGGTTCCGGCGGACGTCTCGAGCTGCCGGCCAAGGTCACGGACCGGGTCGCGGTCGGCTGCGTACGGGTCCCGGACAATGCGCTGGACACGCCGGTCGGTGTGCTGATCGGCCCTGAGGCCGAGCCTGGCGCGCCGCTGCGCGTGCGGCTCGAGGCACCCGCGCCCGCGGGCGCCTGAGGAGGCGGCACATGGACGCCATCGACATCTTGATCACGGTCGCGGTCGTCATCGCGGGATTCGCGGTGTGGCTGCTGTCGACCGCCGTGTTCATCTGGGGCGAGCGGCGCATCGTCGCCAAGATGCAGTCGCGGATCGGGCCGAACCGGCTCGGGCCGTTCGGGATGCTCCAGACGGTCGCGGACGGTGCGAAGCTGTTCTTCAAAGAGGACATCCGTCCGGTCGGCATCGACCCCGTCGTCTACTTCGCGGCGCCCGCCGTCTCGGCCATCGTCGCGTTGCTCACGATCGCGGTGATCCCGTTCGGGGGCACGTTCACCGTCGGCGAGCGTGAGATCGCGCTGCAGATCTGGGATCCCGAGATCGGCATGCTGTGGATCCTGGCGATGAGTTCAGTCGCCGTGTACGGGATCACGCTCGGAGGGTGGTCGTCGGGCTCGAAGTACTCACTGCTCGGTGGTGTCCGATCGACGGCCCAGATGATCTCGTACGAACTGGCGCTCGGCCTTGGACTGGCCGCGGTGTTCGTGTGGAACGGCACGTTGCAGTCGTCCGAGATCGTGGCCGCTCAGAGCCGGCTGCTCGACCTCGGGCCGATCAGCGTGCCCGCGTGGAACATCGTGCCGCAGCTGCCGGCGTTCGTGTTGTTCTTCATCGCCGCCGTCGCCGAGGCCGAGCGGCCACCGTTCGATCTGCCCGAGGGTGAAGGCGAGCTGGTCGGCGGCTTCAACACCGAGTACTCCGGCGCCAAGTTCGCGATGTTCTTCCTCGCCGAGTTCATGGCGGTCATCACCATGTCCGCGATCACCGTCACGCTGTTTCTCGGCGGACCCAGCGGCCCGCTGTTCGGACTCGACGGCACGTTCGCCGGTGCGCTCCTCGGGTTCGTCTACTTCGCGATCAAGGTGTTCGCGTTCATGTTCGTGTTCGTGTGGCTGCGTGGGACGCTGCCGCGGCTGAAGTACAACCGGTTGATGGACCTGGGCTGGAAGGTGCTGTTGCCGGTCGGCCTGGTGTGGGTGCTCGCGACCGCGGCGATCGTCGTCGCACAGGACGCCTTGGCGCGAACCGACCTGCTGCGCACGGTGTTCCTCGTCGCAGCGGTGCTCATCGCGATCGTGCTCGTGCTTCCGCTCTTCGACCGGCGGCGCCCCGCCGAACCGGCAGCCGACGAGCCGGGCGACGCCCCGAAGCCGGACACGATGACCGACCTTCGACGCGTCGTGGACGAGCGCACGCCCGACCGCGTCACCGTCGAGTCCTGACTGGAGCCTCACATGTTCAACGCGCTACGCAAAGGCTTCGGTCTGACCGGCAAGACGATGTTCCGTCGCCCGGTCACGACGCAGTACCCGGAGCAGAAGCGCGCGCCCGAACCCCGCTTCCACGGGCGTCACATCCTCAACCGCTACGAGGACGGCCTCGAGAAGTGCATCGGGTGTGAGCTGTGCGCCTGGGCCTGTCCTGCCGATGCGATCTACGTGCAGGGCGGGGACAACACGCCCGAGGCGCGCTACTCGCCGGGGGAGCGCTATGGCGCCGACTACCAGATCAACTACCTGCGCTGCATCTTCTGCGGCCTGTGCATCGAGGCCTGCCCCACCCGCGCGCTGACCATGTCGCACGAGTACGAGCTTGCCACCGACAGCCGCGAAGCGATGATCTTCACGAAGGACCGGCTGCTCGCACCACTGCCCGAGGGCGCCGGGGACACGCCGCACACCGATGCCGAAGTGGTTGCCCGCGGTATGACCTACTATCCGGGGCCGGCGGCGCAGCGGCCGGTCGGCGGCATGCCCAACGCGGCGTGGCCCGACCCGAACGGCTCGCCCGAGGAGCCCGTTGGCCCGGCCACGGTGCACCTGGGTGACGGCGAGACCGAACCACCCACTCACGGGGAGTAGCAGATGGCACACGATGATCGTGGCGTGGTGGGCGCCGACCGCGATCAGCGCGCGGGCGGGGCACAGCAGTGACCGGTGTGCTCGCGCAGGCCTCGCCGGATGGTGTCGTCGGCAGCAGCGCCGAGTTCTGGATGTTCTGCCTCGCTGCCGTGCTCGCGCTGGGCACCGGGTTCAGCGTCGTCGTGCTGCGCAACGCGGTGCACGCCGCACTGATGCTCGTGATCAACTTCTTCGCGATCGCGCTGCTCTACGCGCTGCTCGAAGCGCAGTTCCTGGCGGTCGTGCAGATCATCGTGTACGCCGGCGCCATCATGGTCCTGTTCCTGTTCGTGCTCATGCTGCTGGGCATCGACAGCGAGACCCGCTTCTCCGACCGGGTGCGGGGACAGCGCACCGCCGCGGTCCTGCTGGGCCTGGCGTTGCTGTTCGTGCTCGTCGGGGCCGCCGCGGGCCCGTTCCTCGATGCCGACGCGATCTGTCCCGTCCAGGGCGGCGCCGGCGACCTGTGCGTCGGTCTCGAGGCGGCCAACGCCGATGGCAACGTCGCCGGTGTCGGGCGCCTGCTGTACACGACCTACATGTGGCCGTTCGAGGTGACCAGCGCCCTGCTGGTGATCGCCGCGCTCGGCGCGATGGTGCTGGGCAAGCGCCGTGGCGACGAGGACGTGACCGACCTGCCGGTCGCGCAGGACGACGAGACCGAACCTGCGCCCGAGCCTGCCGGCGAGCTCGTCGCCGCCGGCGAGGAGGAGCAGCCATGAGCACGGACCACTCGCGGGCGCCGACCCGCAGGAGCGGACTGGAGTGATGACATGAGTGGGGTGCCGATCGGGTGGTACATCGCCCTGTCCGCGGTCCTGTTCACGACCGGCCTGGTCGGCGTGCTGGTCCGGCGCAGCGTGGTCGTCATGTTCATGTGCATCGAGCTGATGCTCAACAGCGTGAACCTGGCACTGATCACGTTCTCCCGGCTGCACGGGAACCTCGACGGCCAGGTGCTCAGCTTCTTCGTGATCGTCGTGGCCGCCGCCGAGGTCACGGTCGGGCTCGCTCTGATCGTCAACATGTTCCGTCTGATGGGCTCGACGGACGCCGACCACGCCGACCGCCTGCGGTCCTAGGGTGCAGCCAATGACGAGGAGCGCAGCGTGATCGGGTTGCTGGCCACCGCCGAGGGCGGCTTCAGCGGCGAGTACGTGCAGGCCGCCGCCGGCACGGCGATCGACTTCGCCTGGCTGATCCCGGTCGTTCCGGCGGTCTCGGCTGCGGTGCTGCTGCTGTTCGGCAGGCGCATCGGCAAGGTGTCCGCCGCGATCGCGATCACCGCGGTCGGGTTCAGCGCAACGCTGTCGACCGCTGTGTTCCTGCAGCTGGCGGCCGCTCCCGAGGACGCGCGCAACGTCGTCCTGGTCGTCGCGGAGTGGCTGCCCATCGGCAGCTTCCAGGTCGACTGGGCGCTGCTCGTCGATCCCCTTTCGGGCGTGATGCTGCTGCTGGTGACGTGGGTCGGACTGCTGATCCACATCTACTCACTGGGCTACATGGACGGCGACGACCTGTACACGCGCTTCTTCGCCTATCTCAACCTGTTCGTGGCGTCGATGCTCGTGCTCGTGCTCGGCGGGAGCCTGCTCGTGCTGTTCGTGGGCTGGGAGCTGGTGGGTCTGTCCAGCTACCTGCTCATCGGCTTCTGGTTCAGCGAGCGCGCCAACGCCACTGCGGCCAAGAAGGCCTTCATCGTCAACCGCGTCGGCGACGTCGGGTTCATGATCGCGATGTTCCTGGTGTTCTCGGCCCTCGGCTCGTTGTCGTTCGCGGACGTCCTGCCCCGCGTCGACGAGATCGCCGCCGGAACGGCCGTCGCGATCGGGGTGCTCCTGCTGATCGGCGCGACCGGCAAGAGCGCACAGATCCCGTTGTTCGTATGGCTGCCCGACGCGATGGCCGGCCCGACACCGGTCAGTGCGCTGATCCACGCAGCGACCATGGTCACCGCCGGCGTGTACCTGATCGCGCGCATGTCGCCGCTGTACGCCGCGATCCACGACGCCGCCCTGTTCGACGTGGGGCTGCTCGTCGCATGGGTCGGTGCGCTCACCGCGCTGCTGACCGCGCTGATCGCCTGCGCGCAGAACGACCTGAAGAAGATCCTGGCGTACTCGACGATCAGCCAGCTCGGATACATGTTCGTCGCCGTCGGGCTCGGGTTGCAGGCGGCGGCGATCTTCCACCTGTTGACCCACGGTTTCTTCAAGGCGCTGCTGTTCCTGGCTGCCGGCTCGGTCATGCACGCGCTGCACGAGGAGACCGACGTCTGGAAGATGGGCGGGCTGCGCAGAGCGATGCCTGTGACGTTCGCCACCTCGGCAGTCGGGACCCTCGCGATCGCCGGGGTGCCGTTCTTCGCCGGCTTCTACTCCAAGGAGAAGGTCCTCGTCGCGGCGCTGGAGACACCGGGGGCCGAGTTGATCTGGGTCATCGGCGCCGTCGTCGCCGCACTGACGGCCTTCTACATGAGTCGCTGGTTCTTCCTGATCTTCCTCGGTGACTCACGGGTGCCCGAGGGCATCCACCCGCACGAGTCGCCACCGTCGATGACCCTGCCCCTCGTCGTACTCGCCGTCGGATCCGTGCTGGGTGGGTTCATCGGCGTCAGGCCGTTGAGCTACGCAACCTTCTGGTCGCTGGAGGGGGGCTTCCTGTTCGACTGGCTCGCGCCGGCGGTGCAGTCGTTCGTCGGGGAGGAGCTCTTCTTCAACGAGCTGCTGGCCGGCCTCATCGTCATCGCGATGTCCGCGCTGGGCATCGCCACCGCGTACGTGCTGTACCTGCGCCCGACGGACATCGTGGCGGTCCGGGAGCGGCTGGGATGGCTGTACCAGGCGATGTTCCGCAAGTTCTACGTCGACGAGCTCTACGAGCGCACCATCGCCGAGCCGGGGGAGCTGATGGCCGAGGGCATGGCGGTCTTCGACGAACGCGGCATCGACGGTGTCGTCAACGGGCTGGGTACCGGAACGCGCGACCTCGCCCAGATCGGCCGGCGGGCGCAGACCGGGTTGGTCCGCAGCTACGCGTTGGCGGTGCTGTTCGGGACGTTGCTGATCTCGGCGCTGTTCCTGGGCGGCACCCTGCTGGGCCGATGACGATGGACGCGCGTACCACTGACGCAAGGACACAGCGCCCATGATCCTGCTCGCGCAGGCGATACCACAGATCCCCTGGGCCGCGCTGAGCCCGGAGCTCGCGCTGTTCGGCGTCGGCATTCTCGTGCTGCTGCTGGAGACGGCCGGTGACCGGCGGGTGGCGGCGTCGGCGGCCGTCGCCGGGCTGCTGTCGGGCGGTGGGCTGCTCGCGATCGTCCAGCTCGACCAGGTCATTCTGCCGGCGCTGGTGATCCTGGCGGCGTTGACCCAGCTTGCCCTGACCTACGTGTGGCAGCGGCGACCACGGGTGCTGTCGGCGCTGCTGTCGGCGCTGGGCCTGCTGGCGACCATGGGCCTGGTCGCCTGGCAGTGGGTGGTGGTCAGCGACGGCGGCCTGGTGCAACCCCAGAGCGTGCTGGCCGACATGGTCGCCGTCGACGGCGTCGCGTTGTTCACCAGGGTCATCGTGTGCTCGGCCGCGCTGATCACGATTCCGCTGGGGTGGATGTACCTCGAGGACCGCCGGGTGCACCGCGCGGAGTACTACCCGTTGTTGCTGTTCTCGGCGGTCGGGATGAACCTGCTCGCGTCGTCGGCCGACCTGATCATGGTCTTCATCGCCGTCGAGGTGCTGTCGCTGGGTCTGTACGTGATGTCCGGCTTCGCGACCCGCGACCTGACGTCGCAGGAGTCGGCGTTCAAGTACTTCCTGCTCGGCGCCTTCTCGAGCGCGATCCTGCTGTACGGGATCGCATTGACCTACGGCGTGACCGGGTCCACCAACATCGCCGAGGCTGGCCGCGCGCTCACGCTTGCCGGCGGCAGCGCGCTCACGCTGGCCGCGATGGGCCTGCTGCTGGTCGGGTTCGCGTTCAAGACCGCGCTCGTGCCGTTCCACATGTGGACGCCGGACGTGTACCAGGGTGCGCCGACGCCGGTGACGGGCTTCATGGCGGCCGGCACGAAGGCTGCGGCGTTCGCGGCGTTCATCCGGGTGTTCGTCGGTGCGTTCGCGCCGCTCGAGTGGTCCTGGGTTCCGGTGATCTGGACGCTGGCGGTCATCACGATGCTCGGCGGTGCGATCCTCGCGGTGGTGCAGACCGACGTGAAGCGGATGCTCGGCTACTCGGCAATCGCCCACGCCGGCTACGCGGCGATCGGCCTGCTCAGCGTGAACGCGGCGGGCGTCGGAGGGATGCTGTTCTATCTGCTGGTGTACGCCATGATGAGCGTCGGGGCGTTCGGCGTGCTCAGCCTCATCGAGCGGCGACAGCAGCGCGCCGTGCAGATCGCCGACCTGCGGGGCCTGTGGCGCCGCAACCCGGTGCCGACGATCATGCTCGGACTGTTCCTGTTCTCACTGGCGGGCATCCCCGGTACCGCGGGCTTCATGGCCAAGCTCGCGGTCTTCCGGGCCGGCCTGCAGGCCGATCAGGTGGCTCTGGTGATCGTGGCGGTCATCTCCAGCGTCATCGCCGCGTTCTTCTATCTGCGAGTGACCGTCGCGATGATCATCGAAGACGAACCTGACGATCTCGCTCGTGAGGCGCCTGCGGTTCTGACGATCGGGGCGCAGGCCGGCCTTGCGTTGACGGCCGCGGCGGTCGTCGTGCTGGGCGTCATCCCCGGCGCCGTCGTCGAGTTGAGCGCCAGCGCGGCCTCACTGGTCCGGTAGGTGCCCATCTCGCAGGACGTCATCGACGATCTCGCCGCCAAGGGCGCCGAGCGTGGCATCGACCTGCGGCCCGGGATGCTTGCCGTCGAGGCGCGCCTTGACGCGCTGGTGACGGTCGAGGCCCTGCCGTTCCTCGAGACGGCATCCCGCTACCTGCTCGATGCCGGCGGCAAGCGGTTCCGCCCGATCCTGGTGCTGCTGTGCGGTCTGGCCGGCGGCGCGGGCGTCACGGAGCAGGCGCTTGTCGACGCAGGTGCGATCGTCGAGCTCGTGCACCTGTCGACGCTGTACCACGACGATGTCATGGACGATCCGCCGCTGCGGCGCGGCCGCCAACCGGCGCACCGCCGATGGTCGGCGACGGTGTCCGTGCTGACGGGGGACTTCCTGCTGGCTCGTGCCTCGGAGCTGTCGGCTGCGCTCGGCGTCGAGGTCACGCGCATCATGTCCCGCACCATCGCGACCCTCTGCGAGGGGCAGATCCGCGAGGTTCAGGGCACCGCGTCGGCGGCGCAGCACGGCATCCGCGCGGTGACGCCCACGCGCGAGCACTACCTGACGACGATCGGTGAGAAGACGGCCTCGCTGATCGCCTCGTCGTGTCGTCTGGGTGCCCTGCTCAGCGGTCAGGAGCCGGACGCGATCGAGAGCTTCACCACGTTCGGCTGGCATCTCGGCATGAGCTTCCAGCTCGCCGATGACCTGCTCGACGTGATCGGAGAGGTGACCGAGTCCGGCAAGGAGCCGGGGACCGATCTGCGTGACGGGGTGCTGACGTTGCCGGTGCTGCTCGCGCTCGACGCCGACGGGCCGGACTCGGAACTCGCGCGCACGCTTGCCCAGCGCAACGACGCGGCGGTGGTTCGCGCACTCGAGATCCTGTCAGGCCACGAAGCGATCGGCCTCGCACGCGACGCGGCCCGGATGGAGGCGCAGTTGGCCCGTGCCCAGCTCGACGCGGTAGCCGCGCGACTGCCATTCCCGCCCGCGCTCGACGGGTTGGCGTTCCTCACGGAGTACGCCGCGGATCGCGCCGGCTGAACAGGCGCGCCAGGCCACGGGCCGGTCAGTGGGCGGCCGGCTCGGCTACGAGCTCGGCGCTGGGGGTCGTGGCCGGCGTCAGGCCGTGTGACCGCAGCACGTCGGCGAGGACCTCCGGCGACGCCGGTTTGACCACGAAGTCGTCCATGCCGGCGTTGAGGCACTTGTTGCGGTCGCTGTTGTCGACCAGCGCGGTCATGGCGATGATCGGAATGCGTGCGACCGTGTCGGTGCGGTTGCGGATGCGGCGCGTCGTCTCGTAGCCGTCCATCGTCGGCATGCGGCAGTCCATGAGGACCGCGTCGTAGGTGCCCGTCTCGAGGGCGGCGAGCGCATGGGATCCGTCGCCCGCGACGTCTGCGTCGAAGCCGAGCCAGCGCAGCGTCTCGACGGTGATCTCCTGGTTGATCTGGTTGTCCTCGACCACCAGCAGCCGGCCGCGGTCGGCAGCCGTCGCTGCCTGTCGCCGGTCGGCGCGTGCCGGCGACTGCGCTGTCGCACCGACCGCTGTCGGGTGACGGGGCGTGGGGTCGACGGCCACGTCGGCGTCCGGCGCGTCGCTCGTCGGTGCGGCCGCGGGTTCCAGCGCCACGGTGAACACGAACGTCGTCCCTTCACCCGGCGTGCTGTCGACGGCGATCTCACCATCCATCAGCTCGACCAGCTCGCGACAGATCGCCAGCCCCAGACCGGTGCCGCCGTACGTCGCACTGATCGACGTGTCGGCCTGGACGAACGGCTGGAACAGGGAGGGCAGCACCGACTCGGCGATGCCGATGCCGGTATCGGACACGGTGACGCGCAGCACGACGCGGCCGTCGTCGGCAGCGGCCTGCTCGACCTGCACCGTGACGCTGCCCTGTTCGGTGAACTTCACCGCGTTCGAGACCAGGTTCGACAGGATCTGGCGGAGCCGGGCCGAGTCGCCGCGGACCATGCGCGGTGCGGCGTCGTCCACCGACACCTGCAGCGTCGTCTGTTGGGTCGCCGCTCGTGGCTCGTAGAGCTGCCTGACATGCGAGACGGTCTCGCGCAGATCGAAGTCCTCGACATGCAACTCCAGCCGGCCGGACTCGATGCGGGCCAGGTCGAGGACCTCGTCGACGATCGTCATCAGGTGGTTGCCCGAGTCGATGAGGGTCTTCGTGAAGCGTTGCTGGCGCTCGTCGAGGTCGCTGTTGCGCAGGAGTTCGGCCATGCCGAGCACGCCGTTGAGGGGCGTGCGGATCTCGTGGCTCATGCTTGCCAGGAACTCGGACTTCTGCGCGTAGGCGGCGAGCGCCTCTTCGCGCTCGGCCTCGAGCTGGGATGCGGCCTCACGGTCACGAAGGTCCTCGAAGAGCTGCGGGCCACCCGGTCCATGCAGCTTCCTGTAGTGGCGGCGCAGCGTCAGGTAGTAGGTGGCGATGATCGCAGTGATCGCGTCGACGGCTGCGAGCAGCCATCCGTAGCGGCCGGCGATGCCGGCACCGGAGGTGGGTGCCAGCGGGCCGAGCGAACCTTGGAACAGCAGGGCGGTGACCCGACCGGCGGCCCGGCTTGTCGCGGCGAGGGCAGGGGCCATGGATGCCATGACGTGGCCGAGGTGACCGAGCGAGCTGAACGCGAAGATGAGACCGGTGGCCAGCCCGAGCTTGTTGGAGCGCAGCTGGCCTGTCCGTGCGAGCGCGGACAGCACGAGCACCGCGATCGCCATGTACGCGATGGCGACAACGGCATTCGCACCGATTGCTACGTGCGTGCTGATTGTGTCTCCGGACCTGGATATCGCACGATTCGTCGGCGCAGGTCCGGTTCACGTAAGCACCACGGGCGCGTCGAGCCACCGCTGCCCGCCCGAGCGCCCGCGCCAGCGGCCGAGGATGTGCCGACCTGTTGAGGAACCAGGAGGCGGAGCGCCAGGCGCGCGTCGATGCCCCGCCGGCGCGTGCCGGGATCGGCTGGTCAGTCGTGGTCTGGTCGGCTGCCGTCGCCCGGCGCCGTCGTCTCGACCTCGCGGCCGCGGGTACGCAGCAGCCGGGCGACGCGCCCGGGCAACGCGGCAACCAGGGCGGGTACCCCGCCTTCCTCCGGCCTGCGCAGCAGCAACAGGTTGATCGCAAACAGGGCCGCCGCAACCGCGGGCAGCACGACGAACGGCGTGGTGCGCAGGATCTCGCCGCGCAGCATGACGTCGCGCAGGGCCTGGATCGCATAGGTCGCCGGAAGCAGCAGTCCGACCAGCGCGCCGAGCCCGACGAAGAACTGTGTGCTGAGCACGAAGCCGCTGAAGAACACGCTGGCCAGAAGTATCCCCATCGCCAACTGCACCGCCTGCGTTGTCGACGTCGACAGCTCAGCGATCAGAAAGCCGATGCCGATTGATGCGATCAGCATCGTCAGGATGGTGACCGACAGCTGGAACCACGATCCCAACATCGGCACGCCCAACCCGCCGACCAGCAGCGCCACCATGATCCCCATCGTCGGGACCGACAACGCCAGGGCGCCGAGGTACCGGCCGAGCAGGCGCTCGGTGCGGGTCAGCGGCGCCACGGCGAACAGCTCGGTGGCGCCGTACTGCTCCTCCTGGACGGTCGCCAGGGCGACCGTCGTGACCACCAGATGCTGGCCGAGCAGCACGAGGACCGCGGGGGCGTAGAAGTCGGGCAGCCGGATGGTTCCGCCCTGCACCCGCCGGACGCTGCTGGACAGCGGACTGATCGCGACCTCGGGAGTCAGGCTGGTGAACGCGTCGATCTGTTCGATCGCCTGCGCGAGGTCGGCCTCGGTCTGCCGCAGGCGGCCGGTGTCGGTGGCCGCCAGGTCCGTGACCGCGGTGATGCGGTCCAGTGTCGCCAGCGTGGTGTCCAGCTCGGTCAACGAGCCACTCGCAGGATCCGAGCCGTCGCCACTGGCCGCCGCGGCGGCGGCGGGCCCCAGCAGCAACCGCGCGGCCGCAAGGTTCCGGCGCACCTGCGGTACCGTCCGGCGCGCCTCGGCCACGTCGCCGCGCTCCAGGGCCGTCCGCAACAGCCGCACGGCGACCGCCGTCTGCTGCAGCCGTTCGCGTCCCTCGACCGCGCTGCCCTGCGTGTCGCGCAGAAGCGCCGCGACAAACTCCTCGTTCAGCTCGCCGACCGACAGCTGGGTTGCGGTGCCGATTGCGCGCGCCTCCAGCGGGTCGATGAAGTTGTGGTACAGAATCGCCTCGGCTGGCTCACCGCGACGGATGGTCTGCTGTGGCTCGTTGGGCAGCACCAGCACGATGTCGACCTGTCCTTCGCGCAGGCGCTGCAGCGCACCCTCGCGGTCGGGCGTGACCTCGGAGATCTCGAAGCGGCCCGACGGATTGAAACGGAACTGCTGGAACACGTCGAACAGCGCGTTACCGCGCTGCACCACGACCACCGTCTCGAGCTCGGGCGCCAGGTCGCCGAGGCTCGCGCCGAACACCAGCAGCAGAATGAACGGGCCGAGGACGACGCCGAGCAGCAGCTGCGGCTGGTGGATGATCTCGACGACGTCTTTGCGGACGAATGCGAGCACCCGGATCATCCACGGCCGAACCCACGTATCCATGCGTCCTCCGAGGCGGTTCGTCGTCGTCGCTGGCACCGTAGCGCGCGGCCATCGGGGCCGCCGTTGGCCGCCACGCCGGTCCGCCGCGTACACTGGCGCCCCGGCCGGATCAGGCCACTGTGCCCCAGCTTGCGCGCGGACGAGGAGCAGATGCAGCCAGTCATCGACGACGCGATCTACTTCCAGCAGTACGGCACGGTCGTCGCTCTGATGGCGGCGGGCGTCGTGCTCGTCGGAGCCGCATTTCTGATCAATCGTCTGGTGAGCCCGGACCGCAAATACGGGTTCAAGCTCACGACGTACGAGTGCGGCATCGACCCGGTGGGTCAGGGCTGGTCGCAGACGCACATCCGGTACTACATGTTCGCCTTCATGTTCGTCGTCTTCGACGTCGAGACGTTGTTCATCTTCCCGTGGGCGACCGTGCTCGGGCGCGAGACGAACCCCGAGCCGTACTTCATGCTCGGCGTGATGCTGGTCTTTCTGTTCTTCGTGACCATCACGCTGCCGTACGAGTGGAAGAAGGGGGTCCTCAAGTGGGTCTGATCGACCAGGTAGAGACCCCACAACCACTCAAGTTCGTCCTCAACTGGGGTCGCCGCTACAGCCTGTGGGTGATGAACTTCGGACTGGCGTGCTGCGCCATCGAGTTCATCGCGACATCCGCCGCGCGACACGACTTCATCCGGCTCGGCGTGATCCCGTTCGCGCACGGTCCACGGCAGGCGGACCTGATGGTCGTCGCCGGGACGCTGACCGACAAGATGGCGCCCGCGATCAAGCGGCTGTACGACCAGATGCCCGAACCCAAGTACGTGATCTCGTTCGGCTCCTGCTCGAACTGTGGGGGGCCGTACTGGGACAGCTACTCGGTTACCAAGGGTGTCGACCAGATCGTGCCCGTCGACGTGTACGTGCCCGGCTGCCCGCCCCGGCCGGAGGCGCTGCTGGAGGGCATCCTCAAACTGCAGGAGATGATCGGGCAGGAGTCGCTGAAGGAGCGCTACGCCGCGCGCGACGCCCGCAGGCCAATCGTGGTGGGAGGTGGCGACCCCACGCGCCATCCCGCCGACGATCCGATGTAGCGGGAGTCCGTCGTGACGAGCATCAGAGCCGACGTCGAAGCGGCCAGCATGTCGCCGGAGACGCTCGCGACGTACCTGCGTGACCGCCTGGAGCGGGACGTCCTCGACCACACGGTCGCGTACGGGCAGTTGACGGTCACCGTGGTACCCGCCGCCGTGCCGACGGCGGTGCAGTTGTGTCGCGACGATCCACGCCTGGGCTTCGACTTCTTCGAGTTCATGAGCGGTGTCGACGAGCGCGAGGCCGGCTTCGCGGTCGTGACCCACCTGTACTCGATCCGCCATCGTCACCACATCCAGATCCGCGCGCTGGCGGAGGGCGGACGCGAGGATCCGCACCTGCCGACGATCAGCCACCTGTACCGCGGTGCTGACTGGCACGAGCGTGAGACCTACGACATGTTCGGCATCACGTTCGACGGCCACCCCGGCCTGCTGCCACGGATCCTGAGCGTCGAGAACTTCGAGGGCTTCCCGTTGCGCAAGGAGTTCCTGCTGATGTCGCGGGAGGTCAAGCCCTGGCCGGGCCTCAAAGAGCCCAAGGAAGTCGAGGACGAGGCCGACGGCGAGAGTGACGAACAACCGTCGTCGAGCGGTCCGAGCGCCGAGGAGAAGGCGCGGATGGCGCGTGAGCGGGCTGAGCGCGCCAAGGCCAAGGCCGCCGAGGCCCGCAAGCGCCGAGCCCGGGAGCAGGCCGAGCGCAGCGAGGCGGTGGGCGGGGATCCGGGGGAGCAGGCCGAGCGCAGCGAGG